>NZ_JBJQII010000002.1:0-564113 GCF_045984355.1 Methylobacillus draconifructus
TTCAGTGACTTGCTTGACGGCGGCCTGTTTGAATTCTTCGGTGTAACGTTGTTGCTTGCTCATGATGTCTCCTCAACTTCCATAGTTTGAGGCTCTTGAGCTGTCTAGGAAAGTGGGGGCGATTCAAACCTTGATCAGAAGTTTTGCAAGTCAAGGTGTACAAGCAATCTAGCGTTCCCTTGATATGCTCAATCTTAATTTGAGCTTTATCTAAAGCATCTTGGGAATTTAGAGATGATGAAGGCCTGATTGCTGTGACAATGTTAGAATCGGCGCCAGCCATAGCGTGATACTCCTTTGCAGTATTGCGTTGTGGTGAGGGTTGGCTGGTGGACCTCTCACAGTTAACCAGCCTTCCCGCTAATGCCTGATACCGTCAGGCAGCGGTGTTGCTCTTTGCTGCTGCTATTGCAGGCTTGATCTTGGGCTTGAACGATCTCCTGGCCTGCCACAGGTCATAAGAGGCCTGTTCAGCCAGCCACAGATCGGCCCTGCCTCCATTCTCCACGCCCAGCCATTGTTCGAGCCTGAGCGCCATTTCAGGGGAGATGGCAGCACGGCCATTCAGCACGCGCGAAAGGGATGGCCTGGCAACCCCTAGCTGCTCCGCTGCCTCTGTCACTGTCAGCCCCAAAGCGGGCAAGATATCTTCCCGTAAGGTTTCCCCTGGGTGAGGTGGGTTAAACATTCTGCTCATGATCCAAAATCCTTTTAGTGATAGTCCTGATAATCCACCAGCACGGCATGCTCGCCTTCAAAGGTAAAGGTCATGCGCCAATTGCCATTCACCGATACCGCGTAATGCCCATGTAAACCGCCTGCAAGGGGATGAAGCCCCCAGCCAGGCACATTCATATCAGCAGCAGCCTTTGCTTCGTCCAAGCGCCTCAATTGCCGTGATAGCCTGGCGGCATGATCTGGCCTGATGCCTTTCTTGCTGCCACTCTCAAAAAAGTCTTGCAGCCCTTTATGCCGGAAAGATTTAATCATCTAAAACTGTACTCTGATACGTTACACATTTCAATATCTCTCAATCTGAAACACTACTGTCTCAAGCTGTTTTCAAAGGGATTACTTTTGCCCCACTCTGTACCGCATCAATGTAATCTGCCCATCGCTGAATAATCTGGTGGCGCTCTTCGAGGAATTGCGCGCGATCATAGGCTGCCTGTATCTCATCCTTCTTGGCATGGGCTATTTGGGCCTCCAGCACGTCAGGATCAATCCTCAAGCGCTCACGAGCAATCGTTCTGAATGTCGCCCTGAAGCCATGGGAAACTGTCACACCACGCAAGCCAGCCTCTCGCAGTGCCTTGCTGATGCTATCCCGGTTCAGGTGCTTGCCCATTGGGTCACGCTCACCAGGGAACACAAACGGGGAATTGCCACTGTAGGCAATAGCTTCTTGCAGCAATGGGATTAGCTGCCTGGGTAAGGGGGTGATATGGTCATTGCCTGTTTTCATGCGCTTGGCTGATACGTGCCACTCCCCTGCTTGCAGATCCAGTTCTGATTTGAGCATGCCCGCCACTACCCCAGGGCGTGAAGCGGTATATAGCAAGGTCTGCACTGCAACCCGCATTTTGTGAGAATCGATACCGTTGATCTTGTCCAACATGCTGGGCAAGTCGTTAGTCTTGGTCACTGCCGCGTAATGCGCCCTCTCTGTCTTCGGCAGCACACCCTTCAGGGATAGCAGCTTGCCATCCTCACGCAAGCCTTCCTGAATGGCATAGTCAACAATCTGATTCACGTATTGCCTGGCTTTCACGGCCAATCTCGGACCGCGCTCATGGATATACAGCAGCACAGGTTTGACATCAGCGCTGGAAAGCTCAGAAATCGCTCTAGGGCCAATTTTAGGGTAAAGGTAATCATCTAGTACCTCCCTAGCCTTTCGCGCCGTCTCTGAGGCCCAGCCTTTCGATTTATGGGCATGCCACTCCTCACCCACTGACTTGAATGTTCCCCGGACGCTGACTTTGAGTTGCTGCTTGGCTTCTTTCTTTGCGATAGCAGGATCAACCCCAGCAGCAAGCCTCTCTCGCTGATCCTGGGCAAGTGCTCTAGCCACAGGCAAAGAGGTTTCAGGATATGAGCCGAGGCCGATCCAGTTCCTACGACCGTCAGGGCGCGTATAGCGAAACACCCAGCGCTTATTTCCACCAGCATCAATAACCAATGACAAACCACGCCCATCAGCCAGCGTCTTTCCTGGCTTGGCAGCATCAATCTGCTTGATTGTTAGACCTTTGGCGAGTTTAGGCATAGCGTTCGGGTACTACCGAAATTTCTATACCGAAAAATATACCAAAAACTTTCTGGATTGTGTTGGACTATTTTGGATGGCGTTGCACAGTATTTTCTACAACACCCTATTATAAAAGGATTTTACGAGGATATTTTTGGATTAGATCAGATTAGCCTGGATGACTATTCTGGTTTTCTTCTGGCACCAAATGATTGATCAAAAAGCGCACCGTTACTGAATTTCAGGCGGTGCTTTTTTGTTTCTACATCTAAAATATTACCTTTCAGCACTTCCCTAGACCAAAACTGTAAATTCATAAGCAGGCATTGTCCCACTAAAGCGGTGACAGGTCTAAGACAATTCCATCATTCTGTCGTTTTATGGACTAGCAAAAATTCTCGTAGTATTTAAACAATAGCTGCCTAAACGCAATCAAAGACCTTTAACTACCTGCCTAGCGATACATGGCTAGCAACTTCCATATCTTCTACAGTCGGAATAATCCGACACAAGCTCGGCAATTCTACTGATAGCAGAGCCTGAGCAATCTCCCCTACTATTGATAACATGCTCTGGAAATTGATCGTTCAATTGCAATGCTATTGAAAAAACGCCGTACATTCAGACGAATGACCATTTGCAACCCTCAGATATCGAGCGTTTTAAAGATTACCAATGAGAGAATAGCCATGGATATGCTTCTGGAAACTTTATTGAGAATAGAAAATGGGGAAACCACATTAACACCTACAACTCAACAAGATATGGTTAGATTCCAGGTCGCGGTCGTCTGTTTGCAATATGCCCATAAGCAAGGCCTCATCAAGCAACCATGGTTTATTACCAGCACGTCTCGCGAACATCCCTGGCAAATTGAAAAGGTGCCTATGCTGAAATTGACGGCATTGGGGCATAGGTTTCTAAAAATACAAACACTACAAGCCGAGAATGCTGCATCGCCTAGAATCTAAGCTCCACAGAAAACCATTACTGATTACCTACACGCTAAAAACTACGTTATAATCCGTTCCCTTCGTAGATGCTTGGCTAAGCCCCAACACTATCGAAATGGTAAGCGAAAGTGGCGGAATTGGTAGACGCACTGGATTTAGGTTCCAGCGCCGCGAGGCGTGAGAGTTCGAGTCTCTCCTTTCGCACCAATGACTTACAGGAATGTAGTTTGAATTCAAACTAAAATGTGTAGTCATTTGTGTATTAACATATTCCCGCTCTAATTGTCCTCTTTGGAGGAGCAGCAATAATTAGATCTTAGGAATATCCATCAAGGTGCGTTCGTTGTATGGCTGATGCATTTCAATGGTTTCGTGACCATCTGGCAGCATTTTAACCAGTAGCGGTTCGCCAATCATCAATAATCCATTGATCTCGAACAATGGACGAACGGTTTGGCCATTCTTGATGGCTTTCACCACGTCAATAGCCCTTGCCAATTGCGGTTGCTCAACCCATTCTCGTGGATCATGCTCATCAATCACGCCCCACTCCACATGAGTGACATCTTGCCCGCCGCTTCCAAACCTAACTGCTTTCACGATGGAAATCATGACTGCATTCCTTTTTACTAAACCGCTTTTTCAAGACCGTTGATGTAGGAAGCTGCATATTGCCAACCTGCATCTTTCGCTTCTTCCGGCGTCTCGTAAATAAACTTTTGTTGATCTGGAGGGCCAACAAATCTGCCATCAACCAAGGCCAGCCACATGAATCCAATATCATCCACCGCTTTAAAGACGACTTGCACGCTGTGATCTTTGTAGTATTGAGTATCCATCTTTCCTTCCTCAGGATTTACTGCTGAGAAGGAGAATGTGCCTGCTCTAGCTAGCATTTTCAATGCATTACAGCTTATTTGGATGTAAGAATGACTTAACCTCAATAGTTTATCAATCAGCTACTCCCCACAAAATATGGCGTCGGGATTCTTCGATACTCGGAAGGGATGCTCTGAAAAGTGATAAAATGCTTATCGGCCTATGTATGCCGAAGCTGACATGAAAGGCCGAAGCCAGCCGTACAAAAAGGCCGGTATAAATTAATACCGGCCCGTCTGTTTGACACATCATCCCAACCTAGCCAATATCGACACGTTCACGCACCAAGAAAGTCAATTATGCAAAGCACTATCAATCAAGATGAAATCAATATGTTACGTGCCGAGCTTGAAATCCTCATGCGGGAGCGCCAAGCATTGTTGAAAGTTGCCGGTGCAGCGGCAGGCTTGATTGCCGAGTTGGACAGCCATGACCTGCCGTCAGGCACTGAAGAGGCTGCCGAGCTACTGGCAAGCAGCATCAACACCCTCTCCGAAGAAACACTGCAAGATGCCTTGAACTCAGTCCAGGCCATTATTGCAGGCTAGCGTTATTACTCTTTGGGAGATTCATAGATTCCCACCAGCTTGCCTTTTGCCAGCACTTTTCCTTGCAAACTATTCTCTCAATGTTTACCTAACATCAATACTAAGTTGAATTACGACAAACTATAGATAGTTCATCCCTACAATTGCAGCGGCAGCGAAATGTTCTGATGCGTTTCCAACAAGCTGCATCTTTATCAGCAGCAATAGGTACGCTTTGCATTGACAACATTGCCGTCAAGCACTGCAGGTTGTACCATCGCACGTGGAGTGAACAATGGCGGCGCAATGAAAACAATAAAACGACCGCCCGGACTATGGACTACGATGACCCTGTGCAGCTTGCTGGCAACGGGATGCGGCTATCAGCAATACCAGGCGCACCTGCTCGCGGCAGCCCACGGGCATGTCTCGTTACGGGCGCACGATACGGAAGATAGCGGCTTTCTCGCCTATTTGCATGAGGAGGGCTATGCCAGCCGGCCTGAGCAATGGGGGTGGCAGGAGCTGATATTCTGCACGCTGTATTTCCACCCCGACCTCGATGTTGCCCGCGCCCAGCTGAGCCGCGCCATGGCCGCCATCACCACTGCGGCGCAACGTCCCAATCCCAGCGTTTCAATCGGCGCCGGTCGCCGCAACGAGCCCGAGGTTCCCGAGGTCTACAGCCTGAGTTTCAGCATCCCGGTGGAAACGGCCGGCAAGCGCCAGGCCAGGATCGACATGGCGTCCAACCTTTCCGAAAGCGCGCGCCTCAATATCGCCCAGACCACCTGGAACCTGCGCTACCGCCTGCTTTCAAGCTGGATAGAGTTCAATGCCGCGCACCAGAACCTGTCCATGCTCAAGCAAGAGGCGCAGCTGCGCGACGAGATCGTTTCCATGCTCACGCTACGCTTGCAGGCCGGCATGATTTCAAGCGTGGAGCTGAGCAATGCCAGACTGCAATGGCAGAAGGCGCAACAGACCTTGGTCGAAGAGCAGGGACGCATCGATGAGCTCAAGACCCAGCTTGCCAGCAATGCCGGCCTTCCGCTGGATAAGTTCGACCAGCTCCAGTTGAAGCTGCATGCCACCGACCAATTGCTCGGGATGCGGCGCGATATCGACATCACCAATGCCCTTAACCCCGCCGCGCAAGACGCCGCCCTGCTCAATCGCGTGGATATCCGGGCAGGCCTTGCAAACTACGCGGCAAGCGAGGCGCGCCTGCGCCTGGAAATCGCCCGGCAATATCCCGATATCAGCCTGGCGCCCGCTTACAACTATGAAGAGGGATTCCATATCTGGTCGCTGGGCATCAGCAGCCTTCTGAACGTGCTGCACCGCAACCAGGGGCAGATCGCCGAAGCCAAGGCGCTGCGCGAAGCGGAAGCAGCGCAGTTCGAGGCGCTGCAAGCGCGCGTCATCGCCTCCATGGACAGCGCCAGAAGCCGGTACCGCTCCGCGCTGCTGGCGCTTGAGCAAGCCCGCGGCTTGTACGAAGCCCAGCAAACCCAGGCCCAACAAGCCAGCCTGCGATTCGAGCACGGCTTTGCCGACCGCCTCGAGCTGTTCACTTACCAGCTGGAGAATGTGTTGGCCAAGCAGCGGCTCCTTGCTGCCGAATACCAGGTGCAACGTGCCGCGGCAGCGCTTGAGGACAGTATGCAACTGCCGCTGGAAAACCTTGACCAGGTTACAGCGCCTTCCCGCCATTCCACTATCCAGCGCCAATCGTTTCAGAAAGCCAAGTCATGAATAAAAAAGCTGTCGCCGTCATCATCGTCCAGGCTTGCATGATCGTGGTGCTGCTCTGGTTGCTGGTGCTGTTCAGCAAGGACGAGTTCGAGGCGTTCAATGAAGAGGAAGAAATCGAAAGCCCGCAACGCGTCCAGACCGAGGCAGGCATCAGCACTATCGTATTGAGCGCGGAAACCCAGCAGCAAAGCGATATCCGCACCGCAATCCTCAACATGACCAAGTATCAGCCCATGCTGGAAGGCCTGGGCAACGTGCTCAGCCTCGATGGGCTATTGAGCTTGCGCACCCAATACATGAATGCCTTGGGCGACCTGGCGGTTGCCCAGGCATCCTTGAGCAACAGCAAGAACGACTATGAGCGCCTGTCGCTGCTCAACCAGCATGACCGCAATATCTCCGACCGTATGCTGGTAGCAGCGGAAGCCCTGTACAAAAGCGACCTTGCCAAGCTGCAGGCGCATGAAGCGGCACTGGAAAACCTGCGTTACACCGCGCGCCAACAATGGGGCGAACGCTTGGGGCTGGGCATGCTGGAGCCCAAGCCCAGCGCAGAAATCAACGCCCTGCTCGAATACAGGCAGGTGTTGCTGCGCATTGTCCTGCCCCCACAACAGGCCGAACCCACCGCGACTTTGCGCGTGACCCCGGTAGGCAGCGGCATTCCTCCGGTCACGGCGCATTTGCTTGCCCTATCCCCGCAAGCCGATCCGGTGCTGCAAGGCAAAACCTATTTCTACACCGCGCCCGCCACCAGCCTGCGGGCGGGCATGCGCCTTGGCACGCGGGAGCTTGATACCGCCAATATGATGACCGGCGTGGTGATACCGCAACAGGCGGTCGTCTGGTATGGAGGCAAGGCATGGGTGTACCGCAAGCACGATGCCGACAAATTCGTCCGCGAACCCATCAACACGGATATTGAAAGCGATAACGGCTGGTTCAACCGCGACAAGTTCAAGCCCGGCGATACCATCGTCACCAACGGCGCCCAGCTTCTGCTCTCGGAAGAGCTCAAGTACCAGATCACCAACGAGAATGACGATTAGGAGCTGATGCCACCATGATGTCGGCCCTGATCCGTTTTTCCATCCGCCATAGCGGCGTGATGATGGCACTGGCGCTCATGCTGGTGATTTATGGCATATACAAGACAGTGCATAGCCATCTCGATGTCTTCCCCGAGTTCGCCCCCACCCAGCTGATCATCCAGACCGAGGCCCCCGGCCTCTCGGCCGAGCTCGTCGAGTCTCTGGTCACTCAGCCACTGGAAAATGGCATTGCCGGCACTGTCGGCATCGCCAGCATACGCTCGCAATCCATTCCCGGGCTGTCCGTCATTACGGTGATCTTTGACGAATCCACAGACATTTACCGCAACCGCCAGGTGGTGGCCGAACGGCTTGCCACGCTCAACAGCACTTTACCCGCGGGGATTGTCCCCAACATCACGCCATTGACCTCCTCTGCCAGCACGGTGTTGGGCATCGGCCTGACTTCGGATATCAGGAGTCTCAGCGAGTTGCGCACATTGGTGGATTGGACGGTCAAACCGCACTTGATGGCCGTGCAGGGCGTCGCGGATGTCAATGTGTTCGGAGGAGAAGTCCGCCAGTTCCAGGTCCAGGTCGATCCTGCCAAGCTGGTGCGCTACAACGTGTCGCTGCAGCAAGTCGTGGATGCGGTCAGCCGCAGCACGGCCATCCGCGGCGCAGGCTTCATCGAGAACAATAACCAGCGCATCATCATCAACACCGAGGGTCAGGCCCTGAACCCGCAGCAACTGGCACACACCGCCCTGCTGCATGCTTCCGGACAGACGTTGCGCATCAGCGATATCGGCAAGGTCGTCGAGGGAGCCGTGCCGTCTATCAGCGCGGCCGCCATCAACGGCAAGACCGGGATATACCTGTCGATACAATCGCAACTGGGGGCCAATACCAAAGGCGTCACCCAGGCGGTCGAAGCTGCCCTCGCCGAACTCGCCCCCGTGCTGGATGCCCGCGAAGTCACGCTTCATCCTGAATTGTTCCGCCCGGCCAACTTCATCGAAACCGCCATCGACAGCGTGCAGACCGATATCCTGATCGGCTCCGCCCTCGTCATCGGCATCCTGTTCCTGTTTCTCTTCAATGTGCGGGCCGCGTTTATTTCCGCCACCGCCATCCCCCTCTCTCTCCTTGCCGCCATCCTGGTATTGCAGCAATTTGGCATCGGCCTCAACATCATGGTGCTGGGTGGCTTGGCGATTGCGCTCGGCGAGGTGGTGGACGACGCCATCATCGACTCGGAAAACATCTTCCGCCGCATTCGTGAAAACCGTCTGCTGCCAGCGCCTGCGCCGTTGCATCAAGTCGTATTCCAGGCTTCCATGGAAGTACGCAGCTCGGTGGTCTATGCCACGTTCATCGTGGCGCTGGTATTCCTGCCCTTGCTCACCATCGGCGGGGTGGCCGGCAAGCTGTTTGCGCCGCTCGGGCTGGCCTACATCGTGGCCATCATGGCGTCGCTGGTCATTGCGCTAACCGTGACGCCCGCGCTTTGCTATCTGCTGCTCGGCAAGTCCGCCAACCTGAAAACGGAGGACTCCCCCATCATCCGCCTGATTAAGCGACACTATGTGCGCTGCCTGCGCAACATAGAGCAGCATTACAAAATCCTGATCGGCGTCACCTTGATGCTGATTGCCTTGGGCCTCACCACGTTGCCGCTATTCAAGACCCAGTTCATCCCCAGCCTGCATGAAGGCCACTACATCATGCACATGACAGCCGTGCCCGGCACTTCTGAGCAAGAATCCCTGCGCATCGGAAAGAAGGTGACAGAAGTGCTGCAGAGCATCGAGGGAGTGCGTTCGGTAGCCCAATGGGTGGGCCGCGCGCCGAACGCCGCGGACACCTTCGGCACCCATTACAGCGAGTTCGAGATCGAGATAGGCGCGCTATCCGGCGCAGAGCAAAGCCGCATCCTCGAAGACATCCGTGAAAAACTGTCCGGCATGGACGACGACGGGCCGGGCTATCCAGGGTTCGTCGGCGTCAATTTCGCCATCAACACCTTTCTCACCGAGCGCATAGAAGAAACCATTTCCGGCTATGCCGCCGCCTTGGTGGTCAATATTTACGGACGCGACCTCGACGGTCTCAACCGCGATGCGGCGGCGGTGGCGGCAGCATTGGCCGACACCCCGGGGGCAACAGACGTGATGATCCAGTCTCCTCCCGGGACGCCCCAGTTGGTGATCAGGCTGCTGCCGGAGAAATTGCTGCAATTCGGACTGCATCCCAGCGATGTGCTGGATACCATCCGCATCGCCTACGAAAGCATGCCGGTGAACCAGGTCTACCATGGCAACCGCGTCATCGGCGTGGCCGTGGTGCTTGCGCCCGAGGCGCGGCAGAATATCCAGCAAGTGGGCAAGCTGCCATTGCGCAACATCGAGGGCCGCATGCTCCAACTCAAGGATGTGGCGGATATCCGCCAGGAAAACGGCCAGTCCAAGATATTGCACCAGGGAGCAAAACGCATCCAGACCGTCACGGCCAACGTCAAGGAAGGCGACATCCATGCCTTTTACGAGCGAGCACGGCACAAGATCAATGCCGAGGTGGCCCTTTCGCCCGGCAACTATCTCGCATTCAGCGGCGAAGCCCAGGCCGGCAGCCAGGCAAACCGGAAGCTCGTCGCGCACTCCCTGCTGGCATTTGGCGGGATATTCCTGTTGCTCTACATTGCGCTCGGCAACCTGCGCAACCTGACGCTGACCTTTTTCAACCTGCCGTTCGCATTGATCGGCGGCATCTTTGCCGCCGTCATGGCGGGAGGCTGGATATCGATAGGCTCCATGGTCGGGTTCGTGACCCTGTTTGGCATCACCTTACGCAACTCCATCATGCTGATCTCGCACTACCAACACCTGGTCGACCACGAGGGGCTCGAATGGAACCTGGAAACAGCCATACGCGGCGCATCGGAGCGGCTGCCTTCCATCCTGATGACGGCGCTCGTCACAGGCCTGGGGTTGCTGCCGCTGGCCATCGGCAGCGGCGAACCCGGCCGCGAGATCGAAGGCCCCATGGCCACCATCATCGTCGGCGGCCTGGTGACCTCCACCGTGCTCAACCTGCTCATCATGCCGGCCATCATGCTGCACCTGGGACGCTTCGAAAAACAGCCATCTCGAATGCAAGAGCCTATGGCCTAACTGCCAGGATTCTCTGTAGAATAGCCGCATGAAATCGGCGAAACAATGGATGTTGCTGGCTTTGCTGTGGTCAGCCCCGCTGGCTGCGGCCCCTGCTCCCTGGTACCTCTGGCAAAGCAAGCTGGACGGCAAGCTGGTTTGCCTGCAATCCTCGCCCGGCCAGGGCTGGACGCAGGTCAAGGGCCCATTCAAGGACAACAACTGCCGCCATTGAGGCAGCGCATCACATAATTAGGATTTTCCATGGATTGGCTTACCCTCTTCATCGCAGGCCTGCTCGAAGTCGTCTGGGCAGTGGGCCTCAAATACAGTCACGGCTTCACGCGCTTCTGGCCCAGCGTCGGCACCATCATCGCCATGGTGCTCAGCGTAGTGCTGTTGAGCCTGGCGATGCGCTCGCTGCCCATGGGAACCGCCTACGCCGTCTGGGTGGGAATTGGGGCCGTGGGTACTGTGATCATGGGGATTTTCCTGTTTGACGAACCGACCAGCGCCATTCGCCTGGCCAGCGTCACGCTCATCATTATTGGCATTATTGGGCTCAAGCTGGCAACGCCATAATCATCCTATTCTTATCGTATCAAGCCTTGTGAACTGCCGGAATTCACATCATCAAGAATGATAGTAATTCCAGCCGTGTTAATACCAAGGAGCTTGAGTAGCGGATCAAGTACAGAACTAGTGACTACGGCTAATAAAGGTACAACAAGCCCAGTGACTACAGAATCAAGTAATCCAAGATTCAGGCCTAAAACCTTAATATCCAAGCTACCAGTGTTTGCGAATCCAGCAAGACTATTGCCAACACCACTATAACTGTTCTTGACCATTGGCAGATTGGAAGATACCGGATGCCCGACCTCAAATGTCATCGTACTAGGTGCTGCTTGCGCTATTGGTGCCTTGAGGCCGATCTTGGCCAGAGGAATACTACCTGCCAACAAGGTAATTTCTGCTGGGCCGCTATCTTGATTATTTGTCAACGTTAATGCAGCCAATCCCGGATAAGCATTGACAACGACACTAGTTCGATTATTTTCTGAGCTAATCTCCATTAATTCAGCACGTCCCTGAGCCACCTCCAAGTTAAGTTTCAGATCAACTCCCGCGACCAAAAGAACATTAGCAGTTACACTAGTTTCAACACGTAGCTGGGCAGTTCTTACTACAGCACAGGCAACTTGGTTAATTCCTCCTGCAGGCGGTCCAATAACCAATTGTGGCGGTTCAATGATGCGTATTCTGCTACTTATACTGGTAAGTCCAAGCAAATTAATTCCCAATGGCAAGTCAATAAAATTATTTCCATTGGCAACAAAGGCTGCTGATTGAATAAGTGAAAGCAGATTTAAACCAATCGCCGCACCTGCATTAGAATCTGGATTGGTGATATGAATAACATCACCGAGTCTGAATTGATTAGGATTGTTTGAGGACTGCAATTTCCCCAATACATCGACAACAGACCCAAGGCTATTATTCCCTTCATTTGCCACATTTAGAGTTAAGGCCATTAGTCGGCCAATCGTCATATTATTTAATCCCAGCAACTCACTTACCGAGCCAATAGTTGGATCTGCCTTGACTAAATCAAGCAAAGTAATATTTGCATTTGCCAACCCCCGATAATCCGCAGCACTTAATTGAACAGTGGTTTGCAACACTCTTCCTAGCAAGGAGTTCAACAACGCAGATTCAGCCGTATCAATAGCAATTGCTGTAGAACCAGCCCGTAATGCCGCAACCGGAGCACGCACAGCGGCAACCGCCTCCGCCTGTAACACAATCCGCTGGTTGAAAATCCCTCCGGCAAACAAGCTGGAAGGCACTTCCTGCGTCGCCAGGACATGCACGGCACGCCGCTCCCCATTAGCGACGAAGGTACGCACCCCTCCTTCATCGGTGCTGTAACCGCCTAGCTCCACTACGTTTGGCGCAGCAAGCAGGCTCCCTTGGTAGCCATTTGCCATCGCCGCGCCCTGCGCCGCCATTCTGTAGACATCGGTATTATTTTGCATGCACCCGCCCACCTGCCCCCCGGCTGCGATGGCCGCCATGTCCGCAATGTTCTGGAGTTTACGTTTTTCCATCCACATGCGGCCGCTATCCACTGCCACTGCCACGAACAGCACGGCCATCATGAGCGTCAGCACGCCGAACAGGCCGATGGCGCCTTGCTGGTTTTTTTTACTTGTTTTACGCATGGACTGCATCATTGGCGGTTGAACTGGCCCGGATCAAACCGTTCGGGAATCGGGCGCGTGAAGCTTTCGAGATAGCGCTTGTGGATGTTCTCCATGGCAGGCCCCGACAGGTATTGCTTGTTCAGCGATGCCTGGCTGCCTTCCCGCTGCAACTCCAACCACCTTTCGGCCTGGGAGGAAGGGTTAACTTGCTGTTCTTGCGCCTGATTGCTGCCGGCTTCTGCAAAAGCGCCCGCAGAGAACAGGCTTATGGACAACAGGGCTATCATTTTTCGTTTCATCATCATTGCACTACCTCCAGTTGCGGACTCAGGATGCCAGTGCAAAGCTGGGTGTTGCCGTAGCAGCTACCCGATGAGAATTGCTGGCGCTGATTGACCTTGAATGCAGGCAAGCCGCTGGCCTGGCGGATCCCCTGCAGGTGTTGTTCCGTAATGTCGAAGTCGCGTGCAAGCTGGGCGGCGCGTTCATCCTGGCCTGTCTTGTACATCAGCATGACGAGGTTATGGATGGCCAGCCGGTTATTGCCGTCCAGCTCGATCGCAGTAAGCAGCTCGCTCAGGGCCGACTGATGGTCGCCATACATCATCAACGCATAGCCGTAATCCCCCCTGATCTTGCTGTCCACCGGCAGCATCCTGCTTGCGGACTTGAGAAAACCGATCGCCGTTTCATGCTGCTCCTGCATTTCCGCCAGCAAGCCCAGCCCCTGGTACGCCAAGCCGCCGACGCAACTGCCAAGCAGCTGTTGGTACAGTTCGCCTGCCTGTTCGAACTGCGCCGTCTGGCGCAAGGCATTGGCGCGGTACAAGCGGGCCGCAGGCGAGTCGAGCTTGGCCGCATCCAGGAATGCCAACGCGGCATAGGCCTTGCCTTCGGCAAGCACCTTGGCGATCATTTCCAGTTGCGTCCTGTCCTCCTGGGTGGTTTCCGCGCAGCCCTGTTTGCCGTTTTTCTGCTCCTTGCCGTCGGCCAATCCAGGCAGTGCCGCCAAGGAAAAGCCGATCGCGCACAGTACACCGATCCATCGAGATTTTCTCATTTCCTACCCCTGTCCGCTCAATGCCTTGCCCAGGCCGATGAAGCCAGGACCGGCAATGAATATCATCAATGCCGGGAACATGAAGATCATCATCACGATCGTCATCTTGGCCGACAGCTTGCTGACACGCTCACGCAGCCGTGAAAACTGCCGCTCCTCGATCAACGCGGCATAGCGCATGATGGAATCGCGCACACTTCCCCCCTGCTGGGCTACTTGCTTCAACATGGCTACCGCTTCGCTCAGTTCAGGGATATCCAGCATCTGGCTCATGCTCGTCAATGCCTCGCCCTGATCCTGCCCGGCTCTGATCCGAGCCAGAACACGCTCAAGCTCCTGGGCCAGATTAGGCATGATATTGCTTGCTTGCTCCACCATGATGCGCAGCGAATGTTCGAGGGAAAGGCCTGAGTCGAACAGCATGACCAGCATATGCAGGAAGGTGGTGATTTCTTTGCTGATCAGCTTGCGCCGGCGTGCAGCCAGCCAACGCAGCAGATAGCGGATACCGACATAGAAAAAGGCAAATCCGAACAGGGCGAATGCCAGGCAGCGAAACAGGTCTTGCCCCTGCACCAGGTTGATCAACAGGATGAGGACCGCCGTCAGGACAGGCCCAAGGCGGATGGTGGCATTTAGCACGATACGTGCCTTGCCCCTGTACCCGGCCTGCACTAGGAGCTTAAGAATTTCCCGGTCCTTGCTTGAGGGTAGGATGGAAAGTCGCTCGATGACCCGCTCGATGCCCCGCTTGGGCGACGGCAGGTAGATCCCGCGCTTGCGGCCAAACACCTCGTCGAATCGGGCATGAATGTCATGGCGGGCGCGTTTCGAGAATTCCGCTATCAGCAGCAGCACGCTGCCTGCGAACAAGCCCAACACACTGATCATTACCCAGGCATTCATGTTCGTCCCTAGATACTCTTCATCATGCGCCAGAAAATCAGGATGCCCACAGCCTGCATGATCAGCGCCGCCTTGAAGATCATTGCGCCAGACGGGTCGTTCAGCATCATGTCGATGTAGCCGGGATTGGCTGCAAACATATAGGCGACGATCAACAAAGGCGTCAGCGACAGCACCCAGGCGGTAATCTTGGTTTCCCCCGTCATGGCCGCCAACTCGCGCTGCGCCTGTTCTTGCTGGCGTATCATCTGCACAATGCTCTTGAGCAGTTCCTGTGGCGAGCTCCCGTAATTGCTGCTGATGCGGATGGCCAAGGCAATCAGCCCGAGCTCCTTGATATGATGGAGTTCCGCAGCCTTTTGCATGGCGTCGGCGAAACTGGCGCCGAGGTCGGTCGCGCGCACCACCCGCTCCAGCACCGCGCGCAGTGGCATCTGCATATCCTCGGTCACGCCGCGTACGGCCCCCTCCACGCTCTTGCCTGTGGAGAGCGCCCGTGAAACCTGATCGACGAACAGCGGGATTTGCGACACGATCGTACGCTGGCGCCGCCGCAACCGGATATAGGGAATCACCACCAGCAAGAGGATGGTCAGCATCAAGACGCACAGCATGGCTTGCCACACCTGCATATAGGCATTGCCGAACGCAAACAGGATCAATAGCGCGGCCGCGAATGCCGCGATATGCCAGGAAGCCAGTTCAAAGCCGTACACGACGGAGAAGCGCAGCCTGGTGCGCGATACCCAGCTTTCATCGCGCCCGGGCAGCAGGCTTTCTATCTTGCCGAAATCAGGCAACGCCTGCTCGAAATTGACCCGCGCCTTCGCCTGGAGCTGCTTCTGTCTGCTTGCGGACCATAACAACAGGCCCAGCACCAGCAACATGATGCAAAACGACAGCAATATCCATCTATTCATGACTCCTCCTAACTGAAGGCAAGCGCGCCGCGGAGCTTGGGGTTGCTGGGAGTAACCGGCAGGCTGGCAAACTGCTCCAGCTCCAGGTTGTAGCTGAACAATTCGTTGGTGACGAAACGCTCGTCGCGAATTCCCACCACTTCGACAATCGAGGTGATGCGACGCCTGCCGTCCGGCATGCGGGTGACCTGCACGATCAGCTCAATCGCTGCTGCAATCATCTTGCGCAAGGTGGCTTCGGCCCCTTGGAATCCGGCCAGCCCCGCCAGGGTCTCCAGGCGCAGCAAGGCATCGGTCGGGTTATTGGCATGCACGGTGCTCATGCAGCCCTCGTGGCCGGTGTTCATGGCCTGCAGCATATCCATCACCTCCCTGCTGCGCACCTCGCCCAGGATGATGCGGTCCGGCCGCATGCGCAGGGCGTTGCGCACCAGGTCGTGCGCGGACACCTCTCCTACCCCGTCGAGATTGTGCGGGCGGGTTTCCAGGCGCACCACATGGTCATGCTCCAGCCTCAGTTCGGCCGCGTCCTCGATGGTGACGATGCGCTCGCCGGAGGGAATGGAACGGCTCATGAAATTGAGCATGGTGGTCTTGCCGGCGCCCGTGCCGCCGCTGATGATGGTATTGACGCGGCGCTGGGCGGCATTGGTCAGGAAACTCAGCATTTGCGAGTTCAAGGTGCCGTAGGCCAGAAGGTCGTTGCCGAGGATGGGCGTCTTGCGGAACTTGCGGATGGACATGCAAGGCCCGTTCAAGGCCAACGGCGGGATAATCACATTCAAGCGGCTGCCGTCCGGCAGGCGCGCGTCCACGGTTGGGCTGGCCTCGTCCACCCGGCGGCCCAATGGCGACAGGATGCGGCGTATGACGCGCAGTACGTGCTCGTCATCAATGAAACGCAGCTGGCTCTTCTCGAGCTTGCCCTTGCGCTCGACGAAGATATCCCGGGCGCCATTGACAAGAATGTCGTTAATGCTGTCGTCCCTGATCAGCGTTTCCAGCGGGCCGAACCCCGCCAATTCATCCACCATTTCCTCGGTGAGCTTTTCCAGGTCGTAGGCGCTCACCACCAGCTGCTTCTCGGCCACATAGCGGTAGACCTTGCTATTGACGTAGGTAAACATCTGCTGGCGCGACATATTGGCCAAGTCGGCGCGATCCTGCTCAATCTCAGCGATCAGATAGCTGTGCAGCAGGAGCTTGGTGTCTTGCGACTGCTCCGCCGCCTTGAGGTCGAACCTGTATTCGGAGAGCCTCATGACAGCAACTTGGACCTGGAGAAATGCCACTCGCCGAACATACGCTGCAGGCTAGCCACCAGGCCCTGCTTATGGGAAGGATTTTCCCTGCTCTCCTGCAGTGCCTGCGCAATCTCGCGGACCCTTACGGCATACAGGCTCTTTGGGCTCAACTCCAATATGCTGTCGCCGGTATTGACCGAAGAAAGGCGGATCATGCCTGCAGGAGGCAGCATGCCCAACAGCGGCAAATCGAATGAACTGGCAATGTTGTCGGCATCCGGCAGCAGGCGCGGAAGGTAATGATCCAGCACCAGGCCAGTGTTCTGCAGTTCCAGGTTCTGCGCGCGCAAGGCGCGCAACAATTCGTAATTGCGCTTGCAGCTCGGCACGCTCTGCTCTGCGACGAGAATAGTGCGGTCCACCGCGGACAGCAGCAATTGCAGGAAATCCACGCGCGTCACGCCGCCGAGGTTGATCACCACCTGCGAGAAATGCTTCCTCAATGTGCGCAATACCGTATAGATATCCGCAGGGGAAATCTCGAAATCATCTTCCGGATCGTCCGGCATGGAGAGCACGGTCAACCCGGACCGGTGCCGGGCGAACCCGGTGTCGATCAGGGTTGCATCCACTCTTGCCAGGTTGCGCATCACATCCACAAAACTGTATTTCCCCTGCACGCCCATGAACAACAGGCTGTCCGCATGCGGGATGCCCAAGTCGACCAGCAGCGTCGATTCCGTTTCCTGCATCGCCTGGGCCAAATGGATCGCCAGCATGGCCGAATCAGGGCTGGGCCGCGCATTGATGATGGCCGTAATCCGGCCCGATGCCTGTTGCGGGGCCGATTGCTCGCGCCGGATGGCATTGCGCAAGCTATACCGCCCCAGGATGGCAAGCAGCTCGTTTTCCTTGCTGCCGATGCGAATGAAATCCCTGGCCCCGGCGCGCATGATCGTCAACAGCAATTGCTCATCCGTCGTATCCGCCAGGGCAAGCACCGGCAGATCGGGCCGGGTGGAACTGATCTCCTCGATGAAGGCGACCTCTTGCAGGAATGCCGGCGACAATGCCACTTCCTGCCGGAAATCCTGCGAGCGCATATGCAGCAGCACGGCATTGATATCGACGGCATCGACCAATTGCATCACCTTGCGGGTATCCTGTTCTTCCACGAAGATGAACTTGCTGGAATGGTCGGAGATATTCCTGAGCCAGCGTATGCATTCGTCACCATTGCTGACCACAATGTAGTTCCGGCTATCGTGCATTAGCGTGACATCCCTGTTGAGCTTGGTTTCGGATAGGCGTCACGCGAGAGGAAAAACTCGCTGAATGACGGTTTGTAGTGCCTGAGTTCGTCCCCCGGTAACGCCGGCAGTGCGGCGTTGCGCGCAATCGGGCGCACCAGGCGGGGCGTCACGACCATCAGCAACTCCTTGTCCTCGCGGTCAAAACGCTTGGAGCTGAAAAAAGCCCCGATAATCGGGATATTGCCCAGCCAGGGCATCTTGTCTATGTTGTTGACGGTATTGCGGCTCACCATGCCGCTGATCACGAAGCTCTCGCCGTTGCCCAGCGATACGCTGGTCTCCGTGCGCCTGACCTTGAGGCCGGGCACCGCCACGCCGCCGGTCTGGACCGCATTGGCGAAATCCAGCTCGCTGACTTCCGGCGCCACCTTGAGGAAAATCCGCTCGCTGCTGAGGATGGTGGGCGTCAGCATCAGCCTGACGCCGTATTCCTTGTAACGGATCGTGATGGCGCTATCAGACCCGCCGCCGGTACGGATCGGCACCGGGAACTCGCCCCCGGCGAGAAAGGTGGCGGTCTGGCCCGAGATGGCGGACAGCGACGGCTCGGCAAGCGTATAAGCAAAGCCGTTGCCTTCCAGAACACTTAAGGTACCAAGGAGGCCTGAGCCTTTATTACCAAGAGCTAAATTGAATGCATTGAGAATTGGGAAAAAGCCTGAACCACTTGCAAAGTTGAAGCCTCTTTCAAGATTTCTTGTATCAATATCAGATGCACTGGCATCAGGAAATTGATTCCTATTCATATGATTGCTGTTAGTAACACCACTCAAATTATTTGGAGCACTGATTGCAAACCCAGACTTATCCCCGCGCCCAACATTACTTTGCCCAAGGAAAAAACCAAAACGCATCATATTCTGCCTACTGACCTCCACCACCTTGATGTCGATCTGCACGTGGCTTTCAAACTCGCTGCTTGCTACATCCAGCGCCCCCTTGCGGTCTTTCTGCAAGGATTCCAGCGCCCTGGCATGCTCTTCGAGCGACCGCGCCTCTCCGGTCAGGGCGACGCCGTTTCCCGCAGCCTCGATATGCAAATCCTCCACATCAGCCGCCTTCAAGCCCTGGTTCTCAAGCGTCAGCGAAGGCGACACGCTGACTTGCAACACCCGGCTGGGCTGAGCCGCCTGGCTGTCCCACAGGCTGATTTCAGTGGCGCCGACTGCCTTGGGCACGATCATCATGGTCTTGGGGCTGGTCAGCGTGACCGCCAGCACTTCCGGGTTGGCCACGGCGACGCGCTGCAACGCAACCGTGTGCTCGTACAACTTTTGCTGCCCCATGCCGACCAGAATTTCCTCGGCCCAGACCCATTGCCCGAGCGAGAACAAGCCCGCCCCTATCATGCAGGCCAATTTTCCCCGTGAATTGAATGCAGCCATTTATTGTCCTTTGAAACTGATCGTTTCCGTCTTGTCGCCGGAGTGGACAACGACATTGACCACCCCGGCTTGTTTCTTTGCTGGCAATGTTTTTACAGGCCTGGGCACGGCAGGAGCCCTGATTTGTTGCTGCAACCCGGTAATTTCCGACAACCGTACCAAATCGCTGGATTTGCTTGGTGAATCCGGGCTGGCGCCACGCAGGGACAGGCGCAAAGTACCGCCGCTGGCCGCCAGCATCAGGCGGGAGACATCCTCTTCCTTGACGGCGATGACAGCAGAATGTCCGCTCAACGCTTGCTGCTTGCCGGTACCACTATCGGCAAGTAGCGAAGCAGGCCCGGGGGAGACACTTGAGGAGGAGACATTCTGCTGCAGAGCTTCGCCGTAACTGATCACGCGCACATCCTTGAGGATGGACTGCGCGGAGCTATCCGTGGTCATGCCGTTGCTGCTATTGATATACACCAGTACGTCGACATGGTCGCCAGGCTGGATAAACCCGCCTACGCCGACGACTTCGTCGACCTTGATGGCAACGCCGCGCTCGCCATGCTTGAGCAATTGCGCGGCCGGGCCTCGCTGCGCGAAGTGGGTGGACAGCACAGGCGCATCTTTCTCCACGCCGCTTTCCACCATGCGCCCGACCAAGTCTGCAGTAGCGGTGAAAGCCAATGGGTTCTGGCTTTCACTTTCCTTCAGCGCCAGGTGCTCCGGGAGCAATACATGCCCGGCCGGGATATCCTGGCGTGCAACCACTTGGGAGTAGCGCACCGCTGGCGCTGGAGCCGGCGCATGCACCTCGGGCTGACGCCCCGCCCTGATGCCATACCAGCCTATCAATACCGCCCCGATGAATAGAAGGATTGCTGTAATCCTTAATGCATTTCCGCTCATTATTATGATGTTCCGCTGTTGTAATCAGCGGTAATGCCAGGTCAGACGAGATTTATCCTGGCATTACCTTGTAAATCCAGTGGCATGGGCAGCATGGGCCCATAGCCGGGAATGGTCAGGATGGGGATGACCGGGTTGTCGTTGTAATTGGAATACACCACCCGCACGCTCAAGCTGTTTCCGGCCACATCCACCACCACCTTGCTGTTGCCGGCGCCCAGCACGTGCTCCCGCACGCTCTCCGGCAGCCAGGTCAACGCATTGCCTACCGTATGCCTGACCCGTGAGGCAATACCTTCATTGGCATACTGGGCACTGCTGCTATAAGCCATCGGATCCACGGCGATGGCCGCCCGCGCGCCTTCCGATGCGGCAAAGACGAAAGACGACTGCAACAGGAACAGGATGGCGTACGTCACCAATGCATAGAACAAGGTGAAGAACAGCATGAACAACAAGGCGAACTCGATCGCCGCAGCGCCGGATTGCCGATGCCTGGATATACGCCTACTTGATATGTGCTTCATAGATGCCATGATTCCATCCCCCATATTTCCGGAAACAGGATGACAACGCCCATCGCCAATGCCAGCGCAGCACCGAAAGGGATATAACGCCGCTTGTTGCTTTCCCTGCTCACCGACACCCAGCCTGAAGTACTCAATTGCGGGCTCAACTGCCACCAGATTACCAATGCCGCCAGAACGCCTAGCGATGCCAGCACGAAACTCGCCACCACCACCTTCACGCCGCACAGTACAGCAATCGCCGCCAGCAGTTTCACGTCCCCGCCGCCCAATGTTTTGGTGGCATATCCGGGAATCGTCAGAAGAAAAGAAACGGCCAAGCCCCAAAAGGCAGAGGATATGGGCTGGCCGTAGTAGAAAACCTCTCCTGTTACTACCATATAGATACAGCCAATAACGAATGCCCCCAAGCTGAGCAGATTGGGAATGCGCCTTTGGGAAAAATCATAAAAAGCCAGCAATCCCGCCCAGATACAGAGCAGCGTTAGCATTAATTAAGTTCCTGCTGCTGCAAGAGCATCTCTAATACTCTCAAAAATAGTCTGAACCGATGCTCTGACTCCATCGGATAACCCTGCGATCACCACCGCCACCATAGCTGCAATCAAGGCATATTCAATGCCGCTTGCGCCCTCTTCATCCAGGTAAAGATTCACCAGCCACTGTTTCATCGTTGCAAACATGTTTGTCTCCTTCTCGACTACTCGTTCAAGTTATGCCGGGCGATTTTCAATCGCAGCTGAAGCACAGCATACACATTTTGATAAATACAGTAAATATGAAAAATATGATAATTACAATTTATCTATCGGCAACACTCCCGGTTTCTTTAAGGGCTGGGCAAAAAAAACGGCCAGGATAAACATCCTGGCCGTCTTATATATGCGTGGAGACTGGAAACTAAGTATCAGTCGTCGTACTTGATGTATTTGAAGCGGGCATCGTCATTAGGAGTGCCTTCCAGCGCGCCTTGCTCCTTGGCCGGCTGCCACTGGATCACGGATTCTATCTTATGCGCCAGTTCCCAGTCCTTGTCGGTAATGCCCTTGGCGCTATGGGTGCACAGCTTGACGATGACGAACGCATAGGACACCGTCAGGTCGGGATGATGCCAGGCCGCTTCGGCAAGATGCCCGACGGTATTGACCACCATCAGGGTCGCCTTCCAGCCGCTGGTCTTGTATTTGCGGCGTATCCAGCCATCCTCGTAATACCAGTGCGGCAACTCCGCCGCAATCCTGGCCTGGATTTCCGCTTCGCTGTAAGTACCTTCCGTTTCGCCCATATGTCCTCCTTCAATTCCAGGAACAACGCACCGGCAAGCCTACCCGCGTCAGTTCCTCTTCGCTAAAGCCGTCGTTGAATGCCACGCAATCCTGGCGCCCGACCACCCAGGTGTTGAACGCCCGCCCGGCAATGTGGTCGCCGAAGGCGTCGTCGACGAACCCTTCCTTGGTCAGCTTTTCCAGCGAAACCTGCTGGTCCGCGTCAGGACGCGAGGATTTTACGAGAATCAGGTGTTCGGCATTGAGCTTGGCCGCAAGATAGGCAGCCAAGCTGTCGGAAGTAATTCCCCAATTCATGGGAATGGTCTCATCGGCACAGATCATGTCGCTGGGCAGCCAGACGATACCGCGGTGCTGCCAGCCGCGTTCGGCGATTTCCAGCTCGCTCTTGGCGGTGACCAAACGCGGGCTCAAGCCGGTCATCAGGACCCCATATTGGTCCATCGCCATGACTGCCATGCGGTGCGCGGTCGCGTCATCGATGCCGCTGCTGATCTGGGCATCGCGCACAGCATCGGCAAAAATACCTCCTCCGGGCACGATCAGCACCTTGCCGTCCCCATGGCGCGCCACGACATCCAGCCAGAGATTGAGCTCGGACGAGCCTAGAAGACTGCCTCCCAGTTTAATTACCCACATCTTGGTCACCCCGAAAATGTTCAACGAGTTTTAGCATGGTTGATGCCTTGTCCCAGGTTTCGCGATATTCTTTATCCGCTTCCGAATCCGCTACGATACCACCTCCAGCCCAGAAGCGGATTTCCCCGTGCGAATAAACCGCCGTGCGGATAGCAATATTGGTATCCATATTGCCGTCAAACCCGATGTAACCGATGGCGCCACAATAGACGCCACGCCGATGCGGCTCCAGCTCCTCGATGATTTCCATGGCCCTGAGCTTGGGCGCCCCGGTGATGGAACCGCCGGGAAATGCGCCGCGCAGCAGGTCGACCGCCTCATATTGGTCAGCCAGCTTTCCCGTCACGGTGCTGACCAGATGGTGCACGTTGGCATAGCTTTCGAGCACAAACAGGCGGTCGGCCCTGACGGAACCGGTGGCGCAGCTCTTGCCGATATCGTTGCGCAACAAATCGACGATCATGAGATTCTCTGCCCTGTCCTTGAGGCTGCTTTTCAGGTCATCCGCCTGGCGTGCGTCTTCGCCGGCATCGGCTGACCGTGGACGGGTGCCTTTGATCGGACGGGTTTCGACATGGCGTCCGCTGACTTGCAGGAAACGCTCTGGCGAATCCGACAGCACCTGCACACCGGGCAGGTTCATGAAGGCCATAAAAGGCGCCGGGCCGATTTCACGCAAATATTGGTATGCCTGCCATGCATCACCGCTGGCACCGGCGCTAAAGCGCTGCGCCAGGTTCACCTGGTAGCAATCGCCCTCATGGATATAACGCTGGATACATTCAAAGGCATGCTGATAAGCGGCAACGTCAAAATTGGAACGTACCGGCGTATCGACGGCAAAGCCGGGGGCATCCTGCTGGCTAGCAGCACCTTCAAACAATGCGCATAACGATTCCCAACCGGCCTTGCGTTCTTCGACGATCGCACAGCACACCAGCCAGGTTTGCTGCTTGCGGTGATCGACAATGACGGCCCAATCGTAAATGCCAACCATCATTTCGGGAATGTGCTCGCCATCCTGAGCCCGGTTGGGCAAGGATTCAATACTGCGCGCCAGGTCATAACCGAAATACCCGACTGCCCCGCCGGTAAACGGCAGGTCCGACTGCAAGCGCGGATACTGTTGCAATGCCTGCTTCAACAACAGGAATGGGTCTTCATTGGATTCGTGCACGCCCTGACGGTCGCGCACTTCGGTCGAACCGCCACGCGTGGTGAACGTCACGACAGGATCGGCGACCATGATGTCATAGCGCCCGTATTCGTTGCCGGGTCGCCCGCTATCCAGGTAAATGGCCCAAGGCCGCTGCGTTATTCTCGCGAACAAGGAGGAGCTATCGGCCAGATAGGGAAGCTCGCGCCTCAGCATGCTGCCTCCGTTCCAGATGCAGGAATACCCAGATTGGCGACGGCATAGGCAGGCAGGCAAACGCCTGCCCAATTCCTGACCGGATCCGACTCGGCCTTCAGCAAGGAGCTGACCGCGATGAACTCATGGCCTAACTGCTGCGCCAGCTCGCGCACCAGGAATGTCCCGGCCCCTGCGCCGATGAACGGCGTTCCAGGACGAATCAAATTGCGGGAAAGATTGCGCAAGGTCGCGTGACGCAACAAGGCCAGCTGCTGCTGCTTGAACGCCTGCGCCAAATGCAACCAAGCGGCCTTGTCGGCATCGCCGGCATCCCTCCCCACCATTCTTGCGAGACGCCTGCTGGTTTCCTCGATGCTTTTCCCGGTGCCATCCGCCGTCGCTGCCATATCCTCTGCCGCGTCGAGCTCGCCAGTCAGCCGGTAGACATCGGCCGTTGTCGCAAAATGCTCAGCCGCCACATTGTGCCATTGCCCGGCGAACGGAATGCGGGAAGCCAACGCCATAAGGGAGGTACGCGCCACGCCGGTGTAGACCAGCTCCTCATGCTGCATGCGCTCCGCATCGGTCAGCCCGAGATTGGCGGGGCGGCCGTCCTGAAGCAGGACAAAATCCGCTGTGGTGCTGCCGATATCGATGAACAGGCCTTGCTTCAGCTTGCGTGCGACAAAAGCCGCACTTGCCAGCCAATTGGCCGACGCAATCGCATTGGCGTTCGCCTGCACCTGCGCCAATGGCACAAAGCCGTTGGCGCCGGCAAAGAACAACACCTCCCCGCCCAGCCTGGCATGCGCCCGCGACGCGATTTCCCATACGCCGCTGGGCCGGTCAGGAAAAATATCCGCCAGCTCCCCCGTCATCGTCACGCTATGGCGAATGCCTTGAGGCGCGCCCAATTGGGCAAATGCCGCATTCAACGCGGCATCCAATTGATCCAGGCCTTGCCATAAAGGGCATGACACCTGCACTACCTTGACGGCAACGCCATCTGCGCGAACCAAGGCCGCTTTCAGATTGGCGCCACCAATGTCCCAACCGAGATACTGTTGGAAGGAAGGGGTTGTTTCACTCATTCAGATTGATTTCAATTCGGTTGCGCTGCAATCCAGCCGGCAGCTTGAAGGCCTCATTATAAAACAAGTCCAATAGCAACCGCGCCGGGTTATAGTGGATCGCAGCGTGAAGCCCGGCAAAAGAAGTGGTCAGGCGCGGATTCACCTCCAGGACATGCAACCGGCCATCGTTGCCGATGATCAAGTCCACGCCCACATAACCGAACAAACCCGGCATGGCCGCGGCAACCTGGCAGGCAAGCCGGTCAAAACTTACCCAATGCCCGGCAGCGCCGTTCACCACTCCGCCGCGATAACATATTTTTCCCTGCTCGAACTCAATCAATTGTTGATTGCATGTCAATAACCAGGCCTCCCCGTCACGGCAGAGCATGGTCAGGCTGGCCGGCTGCCCTTGCACATAAGGCTGCACGATATGATCCGCCGGCGCATGCCGCAGCCAATGTTCCAACGCATGTACATCCCGGAAATATCTGGCGCCCTCGCAGCTCACTCCATCATCCGGTTTGGCCACCCAGGCACTTCCTGAACCAGGACGATGCGGAACCCGCATGGTTTCCACGACAGGCACACCAGCAGAATGCAATTGTTGGTAGGTCAGCCACTTGCTGCCGGCCACCCTGACCGACTCGCCCCCGCTTGAAAGCAACGCCTTGCCTGAGGCCTCGGCCAATTCCGTCAATTGCAATAAAGCGCCGGCACTTTCCGGTGCTACCAGCCATACCAGGTCTGCCTCGGCAATCAGTGACGTCCACACTTGCCAGGGCACATCATCCTCATTCAACACATGACACCGTGATACATGCTCCGGCAACGGCAAGCGCGCATCGTGCGCCGAAAGGATTTCCACACCAGGAACGCCACTCATGGCGCCCAGCATGGCATCCCGCATCAGGAGAGCCTCCTGCGCCAGCGATGCTGGAATGGGCTCGCGGTATAATCCTCCCGCTGTGAGATATTCACACACCAGGATACGCATTGCAGCCGGTGACTGGGACAAAGAAAAAGGAGCGCTTGTGCAAGTCATACCCGTGATTGATCTGATGAATGGCGCCGTGGTCCATGCACGCAAGGGCGACCGCGCGCATTACCAGCCGATTGTTTCCAATCTTTGCCACGGCAGCGAAGCTTCGGAGATTGTTCAAGCATTGCTGGGATTATACCCATTCCCTATCCTCTACATTGCCGATTTGGACGCGATACAAGGCCGCGGCCACCATCGCAACCTAATCGACACATTGCTTTCCCAACATCCCGACCTAGAAATCTGGATTGATGCAGGCATCAGCTCCGTCGCGGATATCCAGCATTGGAAGCATGCCCGCCTGCGTCCGGTGCTTGGCACTGAAAGCATTCCTGACCTAGCCACTTGGCACCAGCTTGCCCAGGCATGTGCGAGCCGGCATATCCTGTCGCTGGACTTCACCGCGGCCGGGTATCAAGGGCCTCCCGAGCTATTGCACAACAGTACATCATGGCCCCAGGACGTGATCGTCATGAGCCTGCCGCACGTCGGCAGCCACAATGGCCCTGACATGGACAAACTGACTCGCTTCCACTCCCGGTATCCCGGGCACTGCATCTATGCTGCCGGCGGCATTCGCCACTTGGGCGATTTGCAATTACTGGGTGGAAAAGGCATCAAGGGCGCACTGATCGCCAGCGCGTTGCACAACGGTAGCCTGGATAAAAGCGCATTGCGCACCTTGCTCGCTTCATAAAGCAAAACGCCCTGATACCGGAATATCAGGGCGTTCGTTCTGTGTTCCGATATCATGATGGCGATATCGGATCTTCCACGCTAGAGGATTACTTAGCTTGGAATGGGTGAGCAGATTCCTTGTAGCTCTTCAGTACGTCAGCTACCTTAGGCTCACGCGCAACAGCGTTCTTGATCGCTTGCTTGGTAGCTTGGTAGTTCCACTCTTGGATACGCTCATCGATATCAGCACGGCTGTCGATGAATACGCCTACGGAGATGAATACGTCATCAGCTTCTTCTTCTGGAATGGTGCCGTCGGCAACACAATCCATCACAGCCATCGCGATACCGCGTTGTGCAGGGCCGAACATCTGAACAGCTTGCTTGCCGTTCTTGATGGTGACCTTGTTGAACATCACGGTAGCAGGCTTCACCATCAGGTTAGGAGCCACGATAGCCAACAGGCCGTTTACGCCTTCCTTCTGGTCGGTCAAAGTGCGGCAGAAAGCGTCTTCTGCAGCGCTACCGCGAGGCCCAATAATCAGATCGATGTGAGCTACGTTCAGCAGGTCCAGGCCGCTGCCGTCAGGACGATTGTCAATAACAAGAGCTTCACCTACTAAAACGCGATCAATAACTGCCATTTCATTCTCCAATATAAAGTTTCCGTAGAAACACGTCGACATTGCCGGGTTAGCTATGCCATCTAACTGCCTTACGTCTGTTTAACGTCAAGCTTGAAAATTTGCAAATATTATACATAGTTTATGAAAACTATGTGAATTGCCACATAAATAATTTGCTTCCATACAAAATTAACATCGGGCTTGTCCCCGGTCTACTCACCATGATGAGCATGAGCATAT
This sequence comes from Methylobacillus draconifructus, assembly GCF_045984355.1. Taxonomy (NCBI): domain Bacteria; kingdom Pseudomonadati; phylum Pseudomonadota; class Betaproteobacteria; order Nitrosomonadales; family Methylophilaceae; genus Methylobacillus; species Methylobacillus draconifructus. Next base: position 27,949 of record NZ_JBJQII010000002.1, read on the forward strand.
GCATGGTAACGGCGAGTTAGTGTGATACTTTAAATAGAAGTTCACACAAGATTGAAAATTAAGCAATAAAAAACCCGGAGGCCTTGTGGGGCGTCCGGGTCTCACCTTGGTTATTAAAACCGAGGGCTTATTCGAGGTTGGCGTGGATCGCGCGCATGCCCTCTTCTGTCAGGCCCTTTTGGTCTACCAGCTTGGCAATTGTGGCTTCCAGGAACCAAAGCGTGGACAGCTCGAAAATGGTGCCCATAGGCAGGCCGTGCGTCTTATCGAATGCATGTGCATCGTTGCCGCCGACCGGCACCACCAGGTCAGCCAGCTCCGCCATCGGAGACTGGGCCTTCATGGAGATCACGATGATCTTGGCGCCTTGGCTCTTGGCCTTCTTGACCAGAGGCATCAAGGTTTCCGTGCTGCCGGAACCGGAGATCACGATGAAGAGATCGCCAGCCTGGATGCTTGGCGTGACAACCTCGCCCACCATGCTCACTTGATAACCGGCATGCACCAGGCGCATGGCGAAGAAACGGGAAACCAGCAGGGAACGGCCAGCGCCGCCGATAAAAGTACGGCCGGCAGCATCAACCAGGCTCAGAATCTTGTCATCATAGCCTTCTGCTGTATTGTTGATTACATTGGTCAGTTTGCTGACCACGAGCTCTTGATATTTATTCATAGCATTCACCTTAATTAAACGATGATGAAACTCTAAAAGGCCATAATAAAAAATCCACCAACTTAGCTCGGAAGAGCTATGTATGGTGGATTTTTTTTAGCTTGGCTTAAGCGAAAGATTACTTAGCCAGACCAGTGATTTCAGCAGCAGCAGCAGCTGGATCAGCAGCACCGTAGATAGCAGCGCCAGCAACGATGATGGTAGCACCAGCGTCCTTAACTTGCTTAACGGTAGCTGGCTTAACACCACCAGCAACGGAAACTTCCAGACCCAGGTTCAGACCGGTAACAGTCGACAGGTCAGCGAATGGAGTTTGACCGGCAGCTTGTTGGTCCAGGCCAGTGTGAACGCCGATGATGTGCGCGCCCAGCTTAGCAACTTCCTTAGTACGAGCAGCCTTGTCAGCTACGTTGATCAGGTCGACTTGAGCCTTCTTGCCGTACTTGTTAGCAGCGTCAATCACACCCTTGATAGTACCCAGATCAGCTACACCCAGAACAGTAGCGATGTCAGCACCAGCCTTGTAGAAAGGCTCAGCTTCGTAGAAACCAGCATCCATGGTCTTCAGGTCAACCAGGATCTTGTTGTTAGGGAACTTTGCGCGCAGAGTTTCCAGCAACTTGATACCGTTGTGCTTGATACATGGTGTACCGATTTCGAGAATGTCAACGTGTGGAGCTACCTTTTCAGCCAGCGCAACGGTTGCGTCGAAATCCAGTGAATCTAATGCCATTTGTGTCAATGCCACGATACTTCCTCCAAAAGGGTTACAAATTGAGTACTACTGAAAATAAAAACTACTTTTTATACAAAAGCGGAACGGCAATGGTAATCGCCAAGAGCGCCGCGTGTCAACGTTAATGAGGCATTGACACGCAGGCGATTGAAGTCATTACAGCTTTTCGGCCAATGCCTTTTCCAGCTTGTTTTGGTCAACCACGAAACCGCGGATGCCTTCAGCCAGCTTTTCTGTCGCCATGGCATCTTCGTTCTGCTCGAAGCGGAACTCTTTTTCTGTCAACAAGGCAGGACGCTGCTTGGTAGCGCCGTTATCCACCAGCACGCGTGGCAGGTTGCCTTCTGTCGCCTTCAGCTCTTCCAACAGGTTGGGAGAAACAGTCAGGCGGTCGCAACCAGCCAGCGCAATGATTTCACCGGTATTGCGGAAGGAAGCGCCCATCACCACGGTCTTGTAGCCATGCTCCTTGTAGTAAGCATAAATGCGGCGTACGGACAAAACGCCTGGATCGGTTTCAGCAGTGTAGGTTTCACCGGTCTTGGCCTTGTACCAGTCGAGGATACGGCCAACGAACGGGGAAATCAGGAACACGCCAGCTTCAGCACAGGCACGCGCCTGGGCAAAGCTGAACAACAGTGTCAGGTTGCAGTTGATGCCTTCCTTCTCGAGGATTTCACCAGCCTTGATGCCTTCCCAGGTGGAAGCCAGCTTGATCAGTACGCGATCCTTGGAAATGCCGGCATCAGCGTACAGCTTGATCAGCTTGCGGCCCTTTTGCACCATCGCATCGGTGTCGAAGGACAGGCGTGCGTCCACTTCGGTGGAGATCTTGCCAGGGATATGCTTGAGAATTTCTTGACCGATCAATACGGCCAGCTTGTCGGCAGCGTCTTCGATTTGTTGTGCCTTGTCGCTGCTCTGGGACTTGGCGTAGGCGATTGCTTCATCGATCAGTGGAGCATATTGAGGAATGGTACTTGCCTTCAGCAGCAGGGATGGGTTGGTGGTTGCATCGTAAGGCTTAACGCTCTTGATCGCTTCCACATCGCCGGTATCCGCTACAATCGTCGTGAATTCCTTAAGTTGATCGAATAAATTAGCCATATTGCTCCTCCTTGAGAAAATACAGAAATATTACGCTTGAAAACTTGCTTGCCCGACTGGGAGGCTGTTCAGCCAGGAATAGGCCCAGACCCCGCCAAAGGAATCGGGCTAGTATAACTGAATTTTATTCATAACTATAGAGCGTCGCGTCTCGACAGCGCATACGCCAGCAAGGTCGCGACAGTCAGGTCTGCGCTGGTTCCTGGATTCAGCTCCCGCTCCTTCAGTTCGGCATCGAACCGGAGCAACGCCCGCTGGTAAAGCTTGGGATTTTCGTGCGACAGCAACGCATTCAGGTGCACGCCTGCCTGGCGGCTGACGTCTTCCGCCTGCAACCGGCCGTACTTGCGCTGGATGTGGCTATCAGGAAAGCGGCTTAACAGCGTCAAATAAAGCGCCGTTGTCGCCCAGGCAGCGTTCTGCCATCTCCCCATCGCCTGCGTATACGCATCCAGGCCGACGCCAAACACATCTTCGAATCCGTGCGCATACTGCCAGGCGATACGATCCCGCCCGGCAGAAGCCTGCATTGCCTCAAGCAAGGTAATGCTCGGCGCTTCGCGCACGTCATGCTCGCCAGCCTCGCCCAAGCCTCCTGGGGAAGCGCGGACGATGGCCTTGAACGCAAGCTCGGCATCACAGACATCCAATTGCGCCAGTACCTGCAGCAACCGCTGGCGCAGCGAACCTTTCGCATCAGACAAGGCGGCATGGATCAAGGGCGCGGACAACAACACGATGCCAAGGTTGGTATTGCAATCCACGACGTTCCAGGTTGCTTCCACCGAAGCCAGGATGCGCTGCCCCACCGAAAGCCCTGGCTGTGCAATCACGCCGGCTACGGCATCGGCGCTGCGAATGAACTCCTGCACCACCATGCCGTGTCCGTCGGCAAAGATATGTACATTGCCCGGCTTGAGGCTGGTCAGCTCCGCCATGCATGCCGCACGGAAGGCTTCGGCAAGCTGGGAACCGTTCATGAGACGGCCGTCAAGGCAGGTTGCGTATGGATGCGGGAGAGGAAATCGTCGACCAGGAGCTGCCCGATATTCAGGCCGGTTGCCCCTTGCAGGCCCTTCCATGCCGGGATGCTGTTGACTTCCAGCACGTAAAGCTTGCCGGCACCGTCCCGGATGATATCCACGCCGCAATAGTCCACATCGACCGCCCTGGCAGCGGCCTCCGCCAGCTGGACCAGCTCGCCCTCGGCCGCAACCGCCTCGCAACGGCCGCCCTGGGCCACGTTATTCACCCAGTGGCTGCCATGACGGATCATGGCGGCAACCGCCTTGCCCTTGATAACGAACACCCGGTGGTCATGCCAGGCGCCCTCGCCGCTGTCCACATAGGCCTGCAGGTAGTACAGGCCGTCCACATATTGCTCCATGGGGATGGGGAAGGCGGTTTCATGCGTGAGCTTGCGTATGCCCTGCCCTTGCGAGCCAAACAACGGCTTGAGCACCAATTGCCGGCCGGCCATTGTTTCCCTGAGGTAGATTTCCTGCGCCTGGTAGCGCGACTCGCAAACCCAGGTTTGCGGCGTCGGCACCTGGTTCAGGTGCAGCAGGAAGCTGGTCATGGCCTTGTCGACGGTGCGCTCCACCGCATGGCCGTCGTTATAGACCACCACGCCCAGCAGCTTGAGCGCATGCAGGATATCGAGCCGTGCAATCACGCGCTGCAATGTTCCGCCCGGCACGCCGCGCACGAACACTCCCTTTGGCAGGGCGTCCTCAAACCCCGGGATCAGGACTGCCGGCTGGTTGGCACCAAGGCCAAGATTGAGCGCACAGTCCTTGAGGGAGACGAATACCGCCTCGTATCCACGCGCGGCAAACGCCTCCTTGAGGCGCTTGCCATGCCAGCCGGGATCATCGGTGAAAACCGGAATACGGTGATCCACTATGCGCTATAGCCGAACGACTGATCCAACAGGGCCGCATCCAGCTTGCCGCCGATGAAGCTCTTGCCCGATTCGATGGCTGTCACCGTCACTGCGGCCGGACTGAACAACAAGGGGTCGATCTTGTAGAAATCCATGTTGACCGCCTTGAACACCTCGGCGAACGGACGGCCGTAGTCGCGGGAGGCGCTGCTTGGCAATTCCTTAGCCAGCTTCGCTGCCGCCTCGTCGCTGCCCTTGACGAAGATATGCGCATGCCCGCCGAACAGGATGGCATCGTTGGTACGGCCCATGCCGATGAGGAAATCAGGTGCCGGCGGCGGCAACGGCGCGCTCGCCGCGCCATCGACCACGTGCTCCAGCGGGAAGTGCAAGGTATGGATCTTGTGCAAGGCCACTTCCAGCACGCGCGCCACGATCTGCACGGTGCCGGCCAGGCTGCGGGTCGGGGTCAGGATGAAGGTCAGGTTCTCCGCCTTGACGCCGGTATCGCGCGCAACCTTCTCGACCACCTCCTGCGGCGGCACCTTGTCGCTTTCGAGCACCAGCACTGCGGCATCGGCGCTGTCCTTGTAGCCCAGCTCCTTATAAAGCTCTTCACGGCCAGCCAGCGCACGGCCCGGGCCGGAACCGAGAGAGAAGAACTTTTCATGGGAAAGGCTCCAGCCGGCATACTGGCTGCCCAGGCAAGAAAGCACGGGATTGTTGGAATGCACGGACAGCGTCCAGGGCCAGTGCGGGAAAGTGCTGGAAGAATGCAGGTTGACATGCCCGAGGCCGCCCATGCAGATTTCAGCAATCAGGCGCCCGGCTTCCAGGCCGCCCTCGGCCTTGATGCCCGCATCGATGACGGTAACTCCGCTGGGCAGCTTTTCCACCAGCAGGCGCAAGGTCTTGGCATTATCCACCAAGTGCTTGACCAACGGATTGGTGAGTTGATTAACGCTTGGCCAATAACTGGTATCGATCACAGCCTCGGACATGGAGTTCTCCTAATTTATCTATCAAGGGTTGAAATATGGTTGGAGCATAGCGCTCAATAATGTCATTCGTGTTCTTGCCAGCGCTTCGGCATCCTGCGCATTGTCGGCCTCGGCTTCAATGCTGCACAAGGGCATGTTCCGCGCAATGGTGCTGCCGGCCAAAGGCTTGTCCATCGTCCATTCCGGCCATGAGAAGCCGCCCGGAATGCGGATATCGAAAGGAGCGTAGAATACCAGATTCGCCGTTGCTTGGATTCGCTCAGATGACGTGAAACTGGCAGGCTGTCCCGATATATGGCAAACCAGCCACTCGGCCTGCATTTCGATTGGGTACAGCCCCAGGCTAGAACTCAACCTCGGGTTGACTTCCAGCACCCAGAACTGCTCGCCGTCCACGACCACATCCAGGCTGTTCAAGCCGCGCAAACCGAATGCTTCGGCAAGGCGCCCGGCAGCGCGTATCAGTTCCTTTGCAACAGCCTCAGCCAGTACTACGGGACCGGCGAGGCCGCCATAACGGTATGGCAGGGAATCCAGAGGAGACAATAACTGCCGCTGGAAACCCAGCGGTTGAATACTGCCCCCATGCGCAAGAAACAGCAAGGAAAACGGCTGTCCATCGACCTTGCGCTGAAAATAGTTTTCATCTCCCACCGTCGACAATCCAGCCGGGACAATATGCATGCCGCCGCAACCGCCATGCCTCTTGCTCAACCATTGTGACACCTCAGCACCTGACAGGAATTGAGCCGGTGGCTGATCAAAACAAGTTTCCGGCACCGGGATGCGGTGCTGGACGCATGCCTGGAAAAAACGGCGTGCATCCTTGCAGGCGGCCACGGTTTCCGCAGAGTTGCCAACCAAGTCTACCTGCGAAGCAAGCTCGGCAATCAAGGCTGGCTGGGCTTCAAAACCGCTGCCGTACAGCAAGCGGCTGGCGCCGAACTCCTCAATCGCGGGCAGGAGGCAATCCCTCACGGCGTCGGCAGAGAATCCTCGGCTGTCATAGTCCAGCAGCAAATGCCGGTCGCAGGCAAGCAAGGTATCCTCGTCACCAAAAACATCGGCAGCCAGGACTTGGAATCCTGCTGCCGAGGCTGCAACGACATAAGGGCGGACATTTGCCGCCACGATCGCGATCTTGTTATTCAGCGTGATTACACGAGGTCTTTGCGTGCAAGTTCAAACGCGGTCATGAAGTCGATGTAGACATGGCTTTGACCTTCCAGCATGCGCTTGAACAGGCGCTGCTGCGTCTGGTACTTGATATTGCCGATCGCCAAGGCGCCCACGCCGTAGATTTCCGTGCCTTCGATCAGCACGCCATCGGCCATCACGCCTACGCCTTCCGCGCCGGTCGGCGGCACGGCATTCACATCGGCCACCACCTTCAGGGTCTTGGACTTCTTCATCTGCTCGATGGTCAGCACGCGCACGCCTGCCGCCGCGCAGCAAAGCGCAATGTCGGTACTCGCCAGAATCTGCGTCTTCAATTCGTCGTTGCTGCCGTCGACACAGACAATGCTGGTGCCGTAACGCTTGTTGTAGGCGGCAGCCTTCTCTTCGACATCCGCCATGGTCTTGTGTGCCACCATCTGCACGGTTGCGCCATACTTGGAGGCGATCACGGCAGTGCAGCCGCCCACCGGGCCGGTCGCGCCGAATACGCTCACCTTGCGGCCTTCGAGAGTGCCGCCGAAATTCTTGATCAGCAACTGCTCTACACGCGCCATCATTGCGGCAGACGTAGTGAATGCGCCGGACGGGTCGGCAAACACGGAGATTTCAAAAGGCGGCACCATGGATTTCTTGGCGGTTTCCAGCATATCCATTGCCAGATCCACATCGCGGCCGCCGATCAGCATGCCGGTACGCCATACGCCGCGAGGACCGCGCGAGAAAATGGCATCCTGCACAAGGCCGGTCACTTCATCCAGCTGCACGTTGGTGTATTGCGCAATTGCATCGTAGCCCGCATCGTACGCCATGTTCACGTCGAACGGACTGGCATTCTTCGATGGCGTAATAAAGTGTAGTACATAAGGCTTTTCCAATTTGATCCCTTCCATTTCGCTTGCCCTCATTAATGCGGTACTTTACGTTAAGTAAATAATGGCTGTTGCCATTGTTTCAAAAACCTGATGGTTCCAAAAATCTTCAAGACACTATTCTATCGAGCATGAACTGATCTGCGCGCCAGAATTGATCCCTCTGCACAACAAAAATTCCACTTCAGAAATATGGGAATATCGGGATTCTAGCGCTTCCAACAGCACTCGTGCATCTGTTTCATCGGCACAGACGGCGAAACCTGTAGGCCCCCATGAGCTTTGGCCGACGCAATCGATGCCGTCGGTTTCCAATTGCGTCAATATCCTTGAAATCACGGGGCTGGCATATCGCCCGCCCTGGGCCGGGGCAAAATGGTCGCCGGTGCGCCATTGCAGCTCGCGTATCGCCTGCCCGAAAGCGGGCAGATCCTGTTCGGCCAGTGCGGGCAAAGCCTGCATCAGCAGGTGCCGGCACAACGCCGCCGCGCTATCGGCGGGAAACTCCGGCAAACGGCGGAACGCTTCACGCTCCTCCGCGCCATGCACTCCAGTATGGCTGCGGTCGAACATGAGGATGATGCGCCAGTGCTCAGGAAATTCGGCGCGGGCGATGATGGGTGGCACATCCGTGCCCTCGCCGCGGCCGCCATCGACGATCACGCCGCCTTGGGCAAACGTACCCAGCCCGATACCTGAGCGCGCGCCGCGCGAGGTGAGCACTGCAATATCACGCAGGTTCAGGCCAAGATTGAATAATTGGTTGATTGCGCTGCCGATGGCGAGCGACATCTGAGTTCCGGAGCCCAGCCCGGCATGTTGCGGAATTGCGCTCTCGATCTGGATATGCACACCCTGGGACAACTGCAGCGCGTCGGCAATGGAAGTGGCGATTTTCAGCCCGCGCTTGGCGCCGGGGCCCTCCACCTTAATATCATGTGCGGGAAAAGCGCGCAGGGAGGTCGCCGGTTGATCCAACGATACGCCGATACTTCCGAACTTGCGACCCAAATTACCGTTGAGATCAAAAAACCCCATGTGCAATCGTGCCGTGGTAACAACACTGACGCCCTGCTTATTGATGATGAATTCCTTCAGCTTGCGAGAAACCGGCACTTGTGATGCCAATAATCCGTTATTGTAGCCCAGCCTTATACAGTTTAAAAAGTTCGAGTAAGATTTTTATTCTCCTCCCTCAAGATAAAGTTTGTTGGCACAAAACGGCATGGTCGCGCTTGAAGCTGTTTTCGGGCAAGATCAAGGGGTATAATCTTGCAGCGTGCCTGACCGAGGCACGAACCTTGAAAAACTAACCAGTTTTCGGATGGAGAACATGACGCAATCAACCCAATTTCCGGCGGCATCGCTGGAAGCTGTGCCCTATCCTGCCGACGGGCTATTGAGCGACGATCTCACGCTCTCGCGGGATGCCAACGGCAACTTATCACTGCAGTCTCCGCACTGTCCCCAAAGCAAAGCCTTCTTCGAACAACCTTCCAGCAACGCCACTCCCGCCATCAATGGTCAGGCAGCCACGCTGGAAGCCGCCATCGAGAAGGCAAGCGGCCTGTTGCGCGGCGCGAAGCACCCTTTGCTGTCCGGCCTGGCGACAGACGTCTACGGCATGCGTGCAGTCATGAACCTCGCCGAAACCTCCGGCGCCACCATCGACCACATGAATTCCAAGAGCTCGATGAAGAACATCCTGGTCATGCAGAATTCCGGCTGGTTCGTCACCACACTGAGCGAAGTGAAGAACCGCGTGGACCTGCTGGTCGTGATCGGCACCGATATCGTCAGCTATTTCCCGCGTTTTTTCGAGCGCGTGATCTGGAACAAGGAGGCGATGTTCACCGAGAACACCGCCGACCGCGAAATCGTCTATCTGGGCGGCCGCGACCTCAATACCGCGCCGGGCGTTTCGCCGAACGGCAAGCAACCCGACGTGCTGCCTTGCGACCTTGACCGCGTGCCTGAGGTGTTGGCCGCATTGCGCGCGATCGTCGCCGGCAAGCCGCTCAAAGCGGACAATGTCGCCGGCATCGCCCGCGAGTCGCTGGAAAAACTCGCAGATCGCCTCAAGGCAGCCAAGTACAGCGTGCTCGCCTGGACCGGCAGCGCACTGGATTTCCCGCATGCCGAGCTTTCCATCCAGAACATCGTCGGCGTGGTGCAGGAGCTGAACAAGACCACGCGCAGCGCCGGCTTGCCACTGAGCGGCAACGACGGCGACGTGACGGCCTACAACGTCAGCACCTGGATCAGCGGCTATCCGTTCCGCAACTCCTACCGCCGCGGCTACCCAGACTACGACCCCTACCACTACGACACCGCGCGCTTGCTGGCTGAGGGCGAAGCCGACGTACTGGTCTGGATCAACAGCTTCAAGCCGGAGCGCGTACCGCCCAAGAGCAAGGCGCCCACTATAGTCATCGGCCATTCCGCCATGCAGTTCGAGCAAGCGCCTGAGGTGTTCATCCCGATCGCGATTCCCGGCCTGGAAGCCAACGGCGCACAATTCCGCAGCGACAGCTCGGTAACGTTGCCATTGCGCAAACTGCGCGACACCAGCCTGCCCACACTCGCCGACGTGCTCTCTGCCATAGAGTTCGCACTCAAGGCCGCTTAAGCAAGTCAAGGAACCAGAAACATGCTGATTAAACTGACAGGTGGCCGGGTCTACGACCCTGCGCACCAGATCGACGGCAAGGTCATGGACATCTACGTCCGCGACGGCCGCATCATCGACCGTCCCGGCGACAACGACACCATAGACCAGGAATACGACCTGCGCGGCAAGGTGGTCATGGCGGGCGCGATCGACATGCATACCCACATCGGCGGCGGCAAGGTCAATATCGCCCGCCTGATGCTGCCCGAGGACCACCGCAGCTCCGCCACCACGCATACGGCCGCCTGCCGCGCCGGTTGCGGCCATGCGGCCCCCTCGACATTGAACACCGGCTACCGCTACGCGGAAATGGGCTACACCGCAGGCTTCGAGCCGGCGCTCTCCCCGGTCAATGCGCGCCAGTCGCACCTGGAAATGTGCGACATCCCCATCCTGGACAAGGGCGGCTACGCCATGCTCGGCAGCGACGACTACTTCCTGCGCATGCTCGCCGCCAAGAAGGACCAGAACGCGATCAATGACTACGTCGCGTGGATACTGCACGCGACGCAGGCCATCGGCATCAAGGTGGTGAACCCGGGCGGCATCAACGCCTTCAAGTTCAACCAGCGCGCACTGAACCTGGACGAGGAGAACGTGTATTACCAGGTGACGCCGCGCGAAGTGCTGCAAGCGCTGACGCGCGCCGTCTACGAACTGGGCATTGCCCACCCGCTGCACGTGCACGGCAACAACCTCGGCGTACCCGGCAACATGGAAACCACGCTCAAGACCATGGGTGCGGTGGAAGGCTACCCGGTCCACCTCACCCATATCCAGTTCCACAGCTACGGCACCGAGGGCGACCGCAAGTTCTCGTCTGGCGCTGCCGCCGTTGCCGAAGCATTGAACAAGCACAAGAACGTCTCCGCAGACGTCGGCCAGATCCTGTTCGGCCAGACCGTCACAGCCTCCGGCGACACCATGCGCCAGTATGCCAACTCCGGCCATGCGCACCCGAACAAAGCCGTGCTCATGGATATCGAGTGCGATTCCGGCTGCGGCGTAGTGCCGTTCAAGTACAAGGACCAAAACTTCGTCAACGCCTTGCAATGGGCGATCGGCCTGGAAATCTTCCTGCTGACGGAAGACCCATGGCGCATCTTCCTTACCACCGACCACCCGAACGGCGCGCCTTTCACCAGCTACCCGCACCTGATCCGCCTGCTGATGGACAAGAGCTTCCGCAACGATATGTTCACCAAGCTCAACCTGGATGCCCAGGCCATGAGCACGCTGACATCGATCGACCGCGAATACAGCCTCTACGAAATCGCCGTCATGACGCGTGCTGGGGCAGCCAAGCTGGTCGGCCTGCACGACCGCGGCCATCTCGGCGTCGGCGGTGCCGCCGACATCACGGTCTACACCGACAACCCGGACCGCGAAGCCATGTTCTCCAAACCCGACTATGTGTTCAAGGACGGCGAACTGGTGGTCAGGGACGGCCAGGTGGTCAAAGTCACCTGGGGCAGCACGCATACGGTCAAGCCGGACTTCGACCGCAGCATTGAAAAGGATCTCAAGCAATATTTCGACCGCTATCACACCATGAACATGGAAAACTACAAGGTCAACGCCGCCGAGCTTGAAGACGGCGGCCGCGGCAAGGTGATTGTTCAGGAAGCCAAGGGTCGCAGGGAGAAGACAGCATAATGATTATCAACGGCGTAACCATAGACGACACTTTTGCCGAAGCCTTCGGCATGCGCGGCACCCGTGTCATCATCACCGCGCAGAACCTGCGCTGGGCCTACAACGCAGCGCGCGCCATGACCGGCTTCGCCACCTCGGTGATCGCCTGCGGCGTGGAAGCAGGCATCGAGCGCGAGCTCACCCCGGAAGAAACCCCGGACGGCCGCCCCGGCGTCTCCATCCTCATGTTCGCGATGAGTAGCGCGGTATTGATCAAGCAACTCGAAACCCGCATGGGCCAATGCGTGCTGACCTGCCCTACCGCGGCGGCATTCTCGGGCATAGACGACGGCTATCCTGAAATTACCAAGATCAATCTCGGCAAGAACCTGCGCTTCTTCGGCGACGGCTTCCAGATCTCCAAGGTGTTCAACGGCAAGCGCTACTGGCGCGTACCAGTGATGGACGGCGAATTCCTCACCGAGGAAAGCACCGGCATGATCCGCTCCGTCGGCGGCGGCAACTTCCTGATCCTGGCGGAATCCCAGCCGCAAGCGCTCGCCGCATGCGAAGCCGCGATCGACGCCATGAGCAAGGTGCCCAACGTCATCATGCCGTTCCCCGGCGGCGTGGTACGCTCCGGGTCCAAGGTCGGCTCCAAGTACAAGGCATTGATCGCATCGACCAACGATGCGTTCTGCCCCACGCTCAAGGGCATCACCAAGACCGAGCTTTCGCCCGAGATCGAATCAGTGATGGAAATCGTGATCGACGGCCTCACCGACCCCGACATCCGCGTCGCCATGCGCGCAGGCATCGCCGCCGCATGCGCACTCGGCGCCAAGAACGGCATCAAGCGCATCTCCGCCGGCAACTACGGCGGCAAACTCGGACCCTACCACTTCAAACTAAGGGAGATCATGGCATGAGCGCTTTGACCTTCACTCTCAAGACAACATTGCAGCAACGGGTCGACCTGTCCCCGCTCACCCCCGACAACCTGGCAGGCAAGAGCCTGGCGGACATCGGCGCCATCCTGCTTGATAGCGGCCGCGAGAAACTGCGCGCGGACAGCCTGTTCGACATTTCAGGCGACGATACCGCAGACATCGTCTTCAACAACGCCAACGGCAAGCTGGACTTCATCGGCAGTCAGATGAAGTCTGGCCGCATCACCGTCAACGGCGGAGCAGGCTCCTATCTCGGCCTGCAGATGCGCAACGGCCACATCGTGCTCAACGGCGATGCCGACGCCTTCCTTGCCAGCGGACTGGCGGGCGGCCTGATCGAGGTCAAGGGCAATGTAGGCGACTTCCTCGCCGCAGCGCTGCCCGGCGACCGCAAGGGCATGAAAGGCGGCATCGTCCTCATCAGCGGCAACGTCGGCGAGCGCGCAGGCGACCAGATGCGCCGCGGCATCATCCTCATCGAGGGCAACGCCGGATCATACCTCGCCTCGCGCATGCTGGCAGGCACCATCGGCGTGCTGGGCAGCGTCGGCGAATACGTGGGCTATGGCATGCGCCGCGGCACACTGCTGCTGAAGCAGGAGCCCAAGCTGCACGCTACCCTGCAGGACTGCGGCACCCACACCCTGCCCTTCCTCAGCCTGATGTTCAAGTCGTTCCGCAACCTGCCGAGCAAGTTCGCCGCGATCAGCCAGAACCGCGTGCAGCGCTATGCCGGCGACATCGCCAACGACGGCAAGGGTGAAATCCTCGTATTCAAGCAATAAATTTTTCCGCGCGACTGCGGCATCAAACAAAGCCCGCGCCATTGGCCGGGCTTTTTCATGCATGGCCGATCATTAACAATTGTAAACAATGTTTGCAACGAACTTATGGTCATTTAAGCTACTCAAAAAACCCGTTGCGTCACCTAACAATAAAGGAAAATCATGAAAACAAAACTCACTGTCGGCGCCATGATGGCCGCTCTCGCGCTGGGCGGCTGCGCCAATATGTCTGAAACGCAGAAAGGCACCGCCAAGGGCGCCGCTATCGGCGCCGGCACCGGCGCAGTGATAGGCGCGATTGCGGGCAAGGGCAAAGGCGCTGCCATTGGCGCCGCCGTCGGCGCAGGCGCGGGCGCCATCGCCGGCAACGTCTGGTCCAAACGCATGGAAGAGCAGAAACGCCAGATGGAGGAAGCCACGCAAGGCACTGGCGTGCAAGTCTCCCAGACCGAAGACAACCAGCTCAAGCTGAACATCCCCAGCGACATCTCCTTCGCCTCCGGCAAGGCCGATATCCAGCCTAATTTCCGTGCTGTGCTGGACAACTTCGCCACCACCCTGAAAAACAACCCCAGCACCCTGGTCACCATCATCGGCCACACCGACAACACCGGTTCCGATTCCATCAACAACCCATTGTCCGTGAACCGCGCTGCCAACACTCGCGACTACCTCACCGCGCGCGGCATCGCCGCCAGCCGCTTCACCATTGACGGCCGTGGCTCGCACGAACCCTTGGTTGCCAACGACACTCCAGCCAACCGTGCCAAGAACCGCCGCGTGGAGATTTTCGTCGCGGAACCAGCACCGGCGCAATAACCCTACCTCGTCTGACATTCTTAGCAGGTAGCCAATGAATAACCCCGCATATTCAGTTGAATATGCGGGGTTATTTTATGAATGAATTCTGAGGCTGTATTGGCTGATGATAATCAGATTACGATACGATACCTATTAATGCCAGTGAGCATTATCAATATATTGATCTGCAAAATTTTAGTCGGCCTAAATCATCATATGTAGATTGATGTTATTTGAATCATTGGAGAGTAGATTGACTTAGCTTTACCTCATCAAATACGATGCGGCTATCTAAATATTAGTTAGCTCCCAATGCCACTACACGAGTGCCCTCACACCTTCCAAGAGCTGGCCACAACTACGCTTCCGGCGCACATGGCCAGAATGCACGTCGCCTTAGCGGATCCGCGCAACATGGATCTATTTGCAAGACCCGGAATCGGCCCCGGCACGCTAATCAAAGAATTTGGCATTCCCCAGGACTTCTCTGGCTGCTATGTGCTTCTTGAAGCAGACGCACCAATCTACGTTGGTATTTCGCGTGGTGTGATCGGGCGACTTCGGCAGCATGTCTTCGGCAAAACTCACTTTGACGCGAGCTTAGCGTTCCGCATCGCCATGGCCAGACACCCGGACAGAGCTATTGCCAACCTAACCCGATCGGAGGCAATGCAAGACCCACTGTTTGGAACGTCTTTCGCTGAGGCCCAAGCCTATTTACGCTCGTTGAAGGTCGCTGCCATCGCTATCGAGAATCCGCTTGAGCTGTACGTCTTCGAGCCGTATTGCGCTCTTGAGTTGGACACGCATCAATGGAACTCTTTTGAGACGCACTGAGTTGGGTTCTCACAATTCATTCAAGCCGATGCTGCTTCGTGGCACGGCTTAACAACTTAAGCATCAGAGCACAGATACCGCCAACCACGTTAATGCAGCACACAATATTAAAAATATGCGCCACATAGATTGCATTCCCAACACCACAACTATCCGTATTTCTGCTGCAAGTCCGGAATCTCGCTTGCCGGCACGGTCGCAATGACCGTCACATATTCAGCGAATGTCTTGTCCAGGATTTCGCCATTCATTTTGGCAATTTCCCGAGTGAAGATATCCAACTGCTTGTAATCAAGCTCAATCCGAATTTTCTGCATCTCGACGAAAGGCCCAATCTGCGCGGCGTCCAGCGCCATCTTCGCAGTGCCGCCATAGGCGCGGACGAGGCCGCCGGTGCCGAGGTTGATGCCGCCGTAATAGCGAATCACGCCGACGCAGACGTTGATGAGGTCGCGGCCTTCTAGGAATTGCAGCACAGGCTTGCCCGCAGTGCCGGACGGCTCGCCTGCGTCGCTGAAGCGCTGGACGATACCCTGTGGGGTCTTGAGACGGAACGCATAGGCGAGATGATGTGCGCTTTGGTGCGCTGCCGCCAGGCGGCGCAGCGACATGCCGACGGCGCGCTCATCCGCGCAATACTCCGCGATCGCGAAAAAACGGGATTTATTGATGGTCTGTTCTGCCTGACCTGGCTGTACGATGATCTGCAAACTACCCGACCTTTACCACTGAATACTTAATCCCGCCGGTTACTTGCGGCGCTTGCCCCCGAGAATGGAACCCAATACCCCGCGCAATATCTGCCGCCCCAACTCGGAGCCGATTGCACGCGCGGCGCTCTTGGCGGCGGTTTCCAGCACGCCCTGGCGGCTGGACGGTTTGCCGGACTTTTCTGCATTGCCGCCGAACAAGTCGCCCCAATCGAAGCCCTTGTCGGCCTCCTGCTGTTCAGTGGGCGTTTCCGTGGCCCGGCCCTTGAGGATTTCATAGGCGGACTCGCGGTCTATGCTGTTCTCATAATGGCCGTATACGATGGAGCTCTTGATGAGCTGCTCGCGCTCGACCGGCGTTATGGCACCGATACGGCTGCCCGGAGGGCAGATGAACGCACGCTCCACCGGGGTCGGGCGGCCGTGCTCGTCGAGGAATGACACCAATGCCTCGCCCACGGCAAGCTCGGTGATGACCTCGCTGACCTTCACCGCGGGATTGGCGCGGAAGGTTTCGGCCGCGGCCTTGACCGCCTTCTGGTCGCGCGGCGTGAATGCGCGCAATGCGTGCTGCACGCGGTTGCCCAGTTGGCCGAGCACGACATCGGGAATATCGAGCGGGTTCTGGCTGACGAAATACACGCCCACGCCTTTGGAGCGGATCAGGCGCACGACTTGCTCGATCTTGTCGAGCAGGGACTTGGGCGCATCATTGAACAACAGGTGCGCCTCGTCGAAGAAGAATGCCAGCTTGGGTTTTTCCAGGTCCCCTACTTCCGGCAGTTTCTCGAACAGCTCGGACAACAGCCACAGCAACAAGGTCGCATACACCCTGGGCGAGTTATACAGGGTATCGGCTGCCAGCACGTTCACGATGCCCCAGCCTTTCTGGTCGGTCTGGATCATGTCGTCGAGGTTCAAGGCCGGCTCGCCGAAAAGCTGGTCCGCCCCCTCGTGCTCGAGCTGCAGCAATGCGCGCTGGATCGCTCCCACGCTGGCGCTGGAGATATTGCCGTATTGCGCGCTGTATTGGGCGGCATTTTCGGATGCGTGCTGGATCATGGCGCGCAAATCCTTGAGGTCAAGCAGCAGCCAGCCCTGGTCGTCGGCAATCTTGAATACGGCGGTCAGCACGCCGGACTGCACGTCATTGAGGTTGAGCATGCGCCCCAGCAGCAACGGCCCCATCTCGGCGATGGTGGTCCTGATCGGGTGGCCTTGCTTGCCAAAGACGTCCCACAAGGTCACCGGGCAGGCGGCCAAGCTGAAATCGTTCAGGCCGAGCTGGGCGACGCGCGCATCGATCTTGGCGTTGCCGCCGCCGATCTGGCTGATGCCGGCCAAGTCGCCTTTGACGTCGGCCATGAACACCGGCACGCCCATGCGTGAAAAGCTTTCAGCGATGCTCTGCAGCGTTACCGTCTTGCCGGTCCCCGTCGCGCCTGCCACCAAGCCGTGGCGGTTGGCCATTTTAGGCAGCAGGTAGAGGAAATCCGCGCTTTTAGCTAAAGGAGTCGGTGTCATACAACCTCAAAAAACTATCAATTGAACAGATGCTCAACAATACCAGAAATGCACGGCGGCAACCTCGGCAATCACCGCATGAACGTTTATTGTTCCGCCGCCGCGTTGTAGCCGGTCTTCAATTCGGCCTCTACCGCCTTGCGAGGATAATGCGGCGCCAGCAGCTCGATGAATGCATAAGAATACCCGCGCAGGTAGGCGTCGCGGCGCAAGCCGATATAAGTCGTGCTGGGCGGGAACAGGTCGCTCACGTCCAGCATGGCCAGGTGGCTGTCGCGCTGCGGGTCGTACGCCATGTTGGCAAGCAGGCCAATGCCCAGGCCTAGGTTGACGTAGGTCTTGATCACATCGGCATCAATCGCGGTCAATACCACGTTCGGGTTCAGGCCCGCCTTCTCGAACACCTTGCTCACCAAGGAGCCGCCAGTGAAGGCGAAATCGTAGGTGATCAAGGGGTAGCGCGTGATTTTCTCGAGTGTGATGGGCTGTTCGGCCAGCAAGGGGTGGCCCTGCGGCATCACGAGGCAACGGTTCCATTGGTAGCAAGGCAGGCAAAGCAGGTCGGTGAAGCTGCTGATGGACTCGGTTGCGATGCCGATATCGGCCTCCCCCTTCTGCACCTGCTCAGCCACTTGCGTGGGATTGCCCTGGTGGATGGTCAGCTTGACCTTGGGGTAGCGCTGCATGAACTCCTTCACCGCCGCAGGCAGGCGATAGCGCGCCTGGGTATGGGTGGTGGCGATGGTCAGCGTGCCGGAATCCTCATGTGAAAACTCATCGCCGACGCGCTTGATGTTGTCCATCTCCATCATGACGCGTTCAGCCAACTGCAGTATAATTTGGCCCGGCTCCGTAACCCCGATCAGCCTCTTGCCATTGCGCTTGAATATCTGCAGGCTCAACTCGTCCTCAAGCAGCTGGATCTGCTTGCTTACCCCCGGCTGGGAAGTATGCAAGGCATCAGCCGCAAGGGATACACTCAAGCCCTGGCGGGCGACTTCGCGAATGTACCGCAATTGATGTATTTTCATGTGTTTATTCAGCCTTGGTTTTATAACAAAATCACATATGCATAGAATAACATACTATGAAAAATTTTAATTAACCTGTTATAATGTAAGGCTTTTTCTGGCATGGTTTTTTAACTGGACAACCAGACGTCCCAGATAAAAACAACAATCAATTCATGGACATAGGATACATTCTCTCCGGCTTTGCCGTAGGTTTTCTTGTTGGCATTACCGGAGTGGGAGGCGGCTCGTTGATGACCCCTCTGCTGGTATTCCTGTTTGGCTTCAAGCCAGTAGTGGCAGTTGGAACCGACTTGCTGTTTGCGGCACTAACCAAGACAGGCGGCGTTTGGGTGCATCATGGCACTCACAAGTCTGTGGACTGGAAGGTCGTCGGGTTGCTGTCGGCTGGCAGCTTGCCGGTATCGGTCATCACGATTTACGTCATCAAGCACTTGATGGCCGTGGGCAAGGAAATCGGCGGGTTGATTACTTATGCCCTGGGTATTGCATTGATTTTAACCGCATGTGCTCTGCTGGTCCGCAGTGTCATCATGCGCAACAAGCAGCGTGAAATCGAGCAAGGCGCCATCAGCACCGGTCGCTTCACGGGCACGACACAAGTCGCTGCCACTATCTTGACTGGCGCCGTACTAGGAGCGCTGGTGACATTATCTTCAGTAGGCGCGGGGGCGCTGGGCACGATTGCCATCCTCCTGCTCTACCCGAAGATGAGCACCTTGAAAGTCGTGGGCACCGACCTCGCCCACGCCATTCCGCTGACTGCGATCGCAGGCATCGGGCATTGGACGCTGGGTCACGTGGATTTTGTATTGCTCGGCAGCCTGCTGATCGGCTCGCTGCCAGGCATCTGGATTGGTAGCCATTTGAGTGCCAAAATTCCGGAAAAAGTATTACGCCCGATCCTGGCATTGATCCTCTTGCTGATCGGTTTGAAATTTGTTCTAGCATAAAGTGAGCTCATGTATAAATACGACGAAATTGACCAGGCCATCGTAGACGAGCGCGTCAAACAGTACCGTGACCAGACTCGCCGCTTTCTCGCGGGTGAGCTGACCGACGAGGAGTTCCGTCCGCTGCGCCTGCAAAACGGCTTGTACATCCAGCGTCATGCCCCCATGCTGCGTATCGCAGTCCCTTACGGAATGCTCTCCTCCAGGCAACTGCGCAAGCTTGGCGACATTGCCAAGCGCTATGACCGCGGCTATGGCCACTTCAGCACCCGTCAAAACCTGCAATTGAACTGGCCCCAGTTGGAAGACGTGCCCGATATCCTGGCAGAGCTCGCCACCGTGCAAATGCACGCCATCCAGACTTCCGGCAATTGCATCCGCAACATCACCACCGACCAGTTCGCCGGCGTTGCCCCCGATGAAGTGGTCGACCCGCGCGCCATCGCCGAAATCGCCCGCCAATGGAGCACGTTCCACCCTGAATTCGCCCTGCTGCCGCGCAAGTTCAAGATTGCGGTTTCGGGCACCAAGCAGGATCGCGCCTTGATCCAGGCCCACGATATCGGCCTGGAGTTCTATCGCGACCAGGAAGACAAGATGGCAGTCCGCGTCTGGGTAGGCGGCGGTCTGGGACGTACCCCCATCCTGGGCTCCGTCGTGCGCGAACATCTGGAATGGCAGCATGTATTGACCTATTGCGAAGCCATTATCCGCGTCTACAACCTGCACGGCCGCCGCGACAATGCCTACAAGGCGCGTATCAAGATCCTGGTCAAGGCGCTGGGCATCGAGGAGTTCCGCCGCCAGGTGGAAGAGGAATGGCAGTACCTCAAGGACAGCCCGAATACTATCACCGAGTCCGAACTCGCCCGCGTGAGCAAGTATTTCACCCAAATGCCGTACGAAACGCTGCCGGAACACGATGCCAGCTTTGATAGCGCAGTCGCGAGCAACCCCGCATTCGCTGCCTGGGTCAAGCGCAACACCCATGCGCACAAACAGCCCGGCTATCGCGCCGTGACCTTGTCGCTCAAGACGCATGGCAATCCGCCTGGCGACATTACCTCCGAGCAAATGCATATCGTCGCGGACTTTGCCGACGAATACAGTTTCGGCGAGGTACGCCCCTCTCACGAGCAGAACCTGATCCTGGCCGACGTCAAGCTGTCCGACCTTTTCCCGCTGTGGGAGAAAGCGCGCGCAGCAGGCCTCGCTACCGCCAATATCGGCTTGCTGACGGACATCATTTGCTGCCCCGGCGGCGACTTCTGCGCCTTGGCGAATGCCAAGAGCATCCCGATTGCCGAAGCCATCCAGATGCAATTCGACAATCTGGACTACGTTTACGACATCGGCGAACTCGAGCTGAACATCTCGGGTTGCATGAATGCCTGCGGCCACCACCATGTGGGCCATATCGGCATTCTGGGCGTGGACAAGGACGGTTCCGAGTGGTACCAGGTCACGCTGGGCGGCAAGCAAGGCAACGATGCCAGCCTGGGCACTGTTCTCGGCCCGTCGTTCGCGGCTGAAGAAATGCCCGGCGTCATCCAGAAGCTGATCGATGTCTATGTGCGCGAGCGCACTCCGGAGGAACGCTTCATCGATACGGTGCGGCGCATTGGCGTTGCCCCGTTCAAGACGCATGTTTATGGCGAGAAGAAAAAGGAAGTAGCACATGCCTGATCATCAGTCCAACCTGATCCTGAACAACGCCATCGTCGAGGACGAATGGGCATTGGTCACCATGCCCGCCGGCGAAGAAGTCGTCAAGAAACAGGCCGGCAAGGTGGTGCTGTTCAAGCTCACGGGCGAAGCCAGCCACACCGCCGAGCAGATCGCCAATACCGAAATCCCAGCCACTGGCAAGATACTGGTGCCCTTGGCCGTATGGCGCGAACGCAAGGCCGAACTCGCGGCACGCCATGCCGCCGGCGAGCTGGGCGTCTGGCTCGACACCCATGAGCTGCTGGAAGACCTGGTCGGCTCGGTCGAGGACATCAACAGCCTGCCCTTGATCGCCGTGCATGTGGAGCGCTTCGCCGACGGCCGCATCTTCTCGATCGGCAACCTGCTGCGCACGCGCTACCATTACAAGAACATCCTGCGCGCTTTCGGCGATGTGCTGCGTGACCAGTTGTTCTTCCTCAAGCGCTGCGGCTTCAACAGCTACCTGATCCGCGCCGACCGCTCCGCGGAAGACGCCTTGGCTAGCCTGCAGGACTTCAGCCAGCCCTACCAAGGCGCCGTTGACGAGCAACTGCCCGTCTGGCGCCGCGTGAACCGGCAACCCACTGCGCAGTAAATCCGTATGCCGGCTGGCCACCACGACTACGCCAGCCTGGCTTTGCAAGTTGTAGTTTTGTTTTAGGAATCCTAACTGGAGATGTGAGCTGACAGACAGCAACAGTTTCAGCACAAAATCGATATGACGACCTTGACCCAATCCACCCTCTCCCACCTCGACTGGCTTGAAGCGGAAGCGATCCATATCCTGCGCGAAGTGGCAGGCCAATGCTCCAACCCCGTGCTGCTGTTTTCCGGCGGCAAGGATTCGCTATGCATACTGCGCCTGGCAGAAAAGGCGTTCCGCCCGGGCCGCTTTCCGTTCCCGCTCATGCATATCGACACCGGCCACAACTACCAGGAAGTGATCAACTTCCGCGACCAGCGTGCCGCCGAGCTCGGCGAGCGCCTGATCGTGCGCTCGGTTGAAGACTCCATCAAGCGCGGCAGCGTGGTGCTGAAATCGCCGGACGAGTCCCGCAACAAGCACCAGTCAGTCACCCTGCTGGAAGCGATTGAAGAGTTCGGCTTCGATTGCTGCATCGGAGGCGCACGCCGTGACGAGGAAAAGGCCCGCGCCAAGGAACGCATCATGAGCTTCCGCGACGAGTTCGGCCAATGGGACCCGAAGAACCAGCGCCCGGAATTGTGGAACCTCTACAATGCCCGTACCCACAAGGGCGAGAACATCCGCGCCTTCCCGATTTCTAACTGGACGGAAATGGACGTCTGGCAATACATCGAACGCGAGCAACTCGGCCTGCCCAGTATCTACTTCGCGCACAACCGCGATGTCGTGATGCGCAATGGGGCGATTTTCCCTGTCAATGTGCCGCTTACCAGCGGCGAGGTCATCAACCATCCCAAGGCAGGCGAAGAAGTCATCAGCATGCAGGTGCGCTTCCGCACCGTCGGCGACATCACGTGCACGGCGCCGGTGCCTAGCGATGCCGACTCCCTGGGCAAGATCGTGCTGGAAACCGCGACCACCACCATCACCGAACGCGGCGCCACGCGCCTGGACGACCAGACCTCGGACGCCTCCATGGAGCAACGCAAGAAGGAAGGCTATTTCTAGGCCACTACGCACTGCAGATGACGGCCAGATTCATCAGCCGACCAACCAACCAGCTGAATAGCGACAAGTTTAAAGAGTACTGAAGATGTCCAAACTAGAAAATCTACCTGCGCACAACGACAGCCTGTTGCGCTTCATGACCTGCGGTAGCGTGGACGACGGCAAGAGCACATTGATCGGCCGCCTGCTGTACGACACCAAGACCATCCTGGCGGACACCCTGACCCAGATCGAGCGCACCTCGCAAAAGCGCGGCATGGAATCCGTCGACCTCTCACTGCTGACCGACGGCCTGCAGGCAGAACGCGAACAAGGCATCACCATCGATGTCGCCTACCGCTACTTCAGCACCGGCACCCGCAAGTACATCATCGCCGATGCCCCCGGCCACGAACAATACACGCGCAATATGGTCACAGCCGCTTCCACCGCCAACCTCGCCATCATCCTCATCGATGCGCGCAAGGGCGTGCTGACCCAGACGCGCCGTCACTCTTATCTGGCGCAATTGGTGGGCATCCCGCATATCGTGGTCGCGATCAACAAGATGGACCTGGTGGATTATTCGCAATCCGAATTCGAGCGCATCCGCGCTACCTACCTGGAATTCGCCGAGCAGATCGGCCTGCAGCGCAACGGACGTGATATCCACTTCGTGCCCATGTCCGCGCTCAACGGCGACATGATCGTGGATCGCGGCGAAGCCATGCCCTGGTACCAGGGCCCTACGGTGCTGGAGCTGCTGGAATCGGCCCCGCCGGCCCACTCCGAACGCACCGAGTCCTTCCGCTTCCCCGTGCAGTTCGTCTGCCGCCCGCACGCTTCCGACGATCCCGAGCTGCATGATTTCCGTGGATTCATGGGCCGCGTCGAGTCCGGCGACATTGCCGTGGGCGACGAAGTCACCGTGCTGCCATCCGGCTTGAATTCCCGCGTCAAGGCGATCCAGCTTGGCGACGTGACGTTGCGGCATGCCATCACCGAGCAATCCATCACCATCCTGCTCGAGGACGAGATTGATATTTCCCGCGGCGACATGATCGTGAAAAAGGCTGAAGCACCTGCCCCGGTCAAGCAGTTGAATGCCATGGTGTGCTGGCTTTCAGAAACCCCGCTTTCGCCCGCCCGCACCTACATCATCCGCCATACCACGCGCGAATCCAAAGCCAAGGTGGGCAGCATCGAGTACAAGATCGATGTCAACACCACCGAGAGACTGGCAGCCGAGGGCAGTCTGAACATGAACGATATCGCCAGCATCAGCTTCAAGCTCGCGCAACCGTTGATGGTCGATCCCTATGATGTCAACCGCGCCACCGGCTCGTTCATTATTATCGATGAAGCGACCAACAACACTGTTGGCGCAGGGATGGTACAGGCTTGATTTATATCGGCAAAACCAAACAGCCTTATTACTAAAATCAATAAATACCGTATTTAATATCGCTTATAATCCCAGCATTATATTAAGTAGTGCTAAGACCCATAGAGGAATATAAATGGCATACGTAGTAACCGAGAACTGCATCCAGTGCAAATATACCGACTGCGTCGATGTTTGCCCGGTGGATTGCTTTGTTGAAGGCCCCAACTTCCTGGCAATCAATCCGGATGAATGCATAGACTGCACCTTGTGCGTAGCGGAATGCCCTGCTGAAGCCATCTTCTCCGAGGATGACGTGCCTGAAGACCAGCAGGAATTCATCGAACTGAATGCCCGCCTGTCGCAAATCTGGCCGGCTATTACCGCACGCAAGGCCCCGCTGCCCGATGCCGATGCCAATAACGGCACGCCTGGCAAGCGCGACCTGTTGGTTGAATAGTCAATTCGCACTTTTCAGCCCAATAAAAAAGCCCGCATGTGTGGGCTTTTTTATTGGGCATAGTTTTTACACCTGGATCTTTAAACCTGGGCCAGGTTCCGAATCGGGACTTCAGGATTCACGTCGGCCTCATAATCCACGCCTTCCACGCCAAAGCCGAACAGGCGCAGGAAGTCTGATTTATAGCCTGAGAAATCAGTCAACTCATACAGGTTTTCATCAGTGACTTTATCCCACAAGGCAGCCACTTCTTCCTGTATTTCGGGCGCAAGCTCCTTGTAGTCGGCACGCAAGCGGCCTTCTTCGTCCACAATCGGTGTGCCGTTGTATAGGCTGTCGCGGTACAGGCCGTCAACCTGCTCGATACAGCCTTCGTGCGTGCCTGCCTTCTTCATCGCCTTGAACAACAGGGAAAGATAGAGCGGCATCATCGGGATCGCGGAACTGGCCTGGGTAACCAGCGCCTTGAGCACTGCAACACGCGCATCGCCGCCCTTGGCAGCCAGTTGCTCGCGAATCTTCAGAACACGCTGGTCCAGGTCCTTCTTGGCCGCGCCTATGGTGCCGTTCCAGTAAATATCGTGCGTGATCTTCTCGCCCAGGTAGGTAAAGGCCGTGGTCTTGGCGCCATCGGCCAGCACGCCCGCCTGGTCCAGCGCCTCTATCCACATCTGCCAGTCCTCACCGCCCATCACGGCGACGGTATTGGCAATTTCTTCGTCGCTGGCAGGCTCGATCACGTTTTCCTTCACCACTTCCTTGTCGGTATCCAGGCCACGCTGGTGCAGGGTCTTGCCTATGGGCTTGAGGGTGGAGTTGTAGACATGGCCGGTCTTGGGATGGGTGCGGCGCGGCGCGGCGAGGCTGTAGACCACGAGATCGACCTGTCCGAGGTCGCGCTTGATGATGTCTATGGTCTGCTGCTTCACGGCATCGGAGAACGCATCCCCATTCACGCTGCTGGCATACAGCCCTTCCGCTTCCGCAAACTTATGGAATGCAGCGGAGTTGTACCAGCCCGCCGACCCCGGCTTACTGCCCTCGCCTGCCCGCTCCAGGAACACGCCTACTGTCGCGGCGCCGCTTGCGAATGCGGCACTGATGCGCGCTGCCAGGCCATAGCCGGTGGATGCGCCGATCACCAACACGCGCTTGGGGCCATTGAAGGCGCCTTGCGCCTTGACGTAGTCGATCTGCTGCTTGACGTTGGCTTCGCAGCCAGTGGGGTGTGCCGTGACACAAATAAAGCCGCGCACGCGGGGTTTGATTACCATGAAAACCTCTCGAGTTCTTGGCAGCAAGGCTGCCTGGTTGAATGCGGTTGAAGCCAGTACCTACCACAGTACGGCCAGTCAAGTTCGCTATTATAAAGGGCTGGCGCCTTTATTGCTCGGGCAATCCTTGCCCGGCATGCGCATGTCTGAACAGCCCGGTGCGCCTGACGGCGAGCCAGCCTAGCAGCAAATAGCCAAACATCGCCAAGGCCAGCCCTGCCGGATGATGCCAGACCAGGGGAGCCACCAGTCCGGCGGAAACCGTCGACAGCAGCATTTGCATGAACGCCTGCCCGGACGCTGCCGTACCGCGGATGCGCGGATGGCAGTCCAGCGCGCTGATCGAAAGCAAGGGCATCGCGAGCGCAAGCCCGATATTGAACAGGGCGACCGGCAGGATATTCAACGCGGCGTGGGTAAAAGGCAACAAGCTGGCTGCAAGGTTCAGCACCGCCATGGCAGCCATCCAGGCATAGGCAAAGCGCAATATCTGCCGTGCGCCATACTTGCCCGCCGCGCGCTTGGCAAGCCATGACCCCAGCACCGTGCCGCAAACCGTGGGAGTGAACATCCAGGAGAACTGCTGCGAGCTCAGGCCCAGGTGATGGATGAGGAATACCGGGCTCGCCAGCACATAGAGAAAGAATGCCGAGAAATTCGCCCCGATTGCCAACACCAGCAAGCTGAATTCACGATGGCTGAAAATTGCCTGGTAATTGCGGCATACGTTCGCCACCGACAACGGCGTACGCTTTTCCTTCGGCATGGTCTCGGGCAGATACCTCGATGCCGCAAGCGCGATCAATACCGCATACAGCGCGAGGAAGCCGAAGATTGCCTGCCAATGGATACCAAGCAGCCAACCGCCGATGATAGGCGCCACCGCCGGGGCAATGCCGAATAGCATTTGCACCGTCGCCATGACGCGCTGCGCCTCCACTCCCTGGAAAAGATCGCGCACCATGGCGCGCGCCACCACATTGCCTGCCCCGGCCGAGAGCCCCTGCAGAATCCGCATGGCCCACAAGGTCTCCACATTGGGCGCCAGCATGCAGCCTATCGAAGCGAGGATGAAGATGCCCAGCCCCCAGCGTATGGTCGTGATGCGGCCTACCGCATCGCTGATGGCGCCGTGGAACAGCGTCATCAGCGCATAAGGCAGCAGGTACAGGGTAAGGCTATGCTGGATTTCCACCGTGGAAGCGCCAAGATCGCGCTCCAGCAGGGGAAAGGCAGGCAGGTAGGTATCGATCGCGAACGGTGCCAGCGCCGTCAGGCCTGCAAGCACGTACACCAGCAAAATGGAATGACGCATGTTCCGGTAAGCCCTGCCAGGGCCAGCCCGGCAAAAGCCTCAAGAATATCGCCTAACGGTAAATATGGCTACGGTTGTATGGATAATCCAGCATGCCTTGCGCATCGGGCTTGCCGGCGACGACCTGGAACAAGGCCAGCCAATTGTGATCGAACGCGAACGCCGACCCGGCCATATAGATGCGCCAGATGCGGTATTTGCTCTCGCCGATCATGGACAATGCCTGCTCGCGATGCTGCTCCAGGCGCTCCACCCATTCCCACAGCGTCTTGCCGTAATGCGGACGCAGGTTTTCCGCATCCAGCGGCTCGAGGCCGGAAAGGGACAGCTCCGCCAGCACGTTGGACACATGCGTCAGCTCGCCGCCGGGAAAGACATACTCATCGATGAACTCGGCAATGCCGTTGCCCAGCCCGCTGCTCTTCACCGCCACCGAGGTGATGCCGTGGTTCATGACCAGCCCGCCGGTATTCAGCAGGCTGTAGATCTTGTCGAAATACAGCCGGAGGTTCTTGCGGCCGACATGCTCGAACATGCCGACGCTGGCAATCTTGTCGAACGTCTCGTGCGCAGGCAGGTCGCGGTAGTCCATGAGCCTGACCTCCAGCCTATCCTGCCAGCCGCGCTCCTCTATCAGGCGCTGCACGTGGGCATGCTGGTTGTCGGACAAGGTAATGCCTACCGCCTTCACGCCGTAATGCTCGACGGCATGCATCACCAGGCCGCCCCAGCCGCAACCGATATCGAGGAAGCGCTCCCCCGGCTTCAGCATCAGCTTGCGGCAGATATGGTCGAGCTTTTTTTCCTGGGCCAGGTCCAGGCTTTCGTCGCCATCGGCGAAATAAGCGCAGGAATAGACCCGCCGCCGATCCAGCCACAACCCGTAGAAATCATTGGAAACATCATAGTGGTAAGTGATATTGCGGCGGTCGCGGCTGCGGGTGTGGCGCCACCACCGCCAATCCTTGCGCGTCTCGGCATCGTTGCTCGCATCTACCCCGCAATAGGCCTGGCCCAGCGACAAGATATCCTTCGCGCTGCCCAGCAAATCCATCCAGCCTTCGACATAAGCGCGCGCAAGCCCGCCCAAGGTCGGCTTGGCCAGCACGGCCAGGACTTTGGCATCGTTCACCAGGATCGATACCTTGGCATCCGCATCGCCTGCGAGTAATTCGCCGTTCCAGCTCACGGATACGGGCAAGCTGGTCAAACTCTTCTGGATCTGGTTTTGCAGCAGCGCACTGAACATCCCTTACCTCCATAGACTAAGCGTTTGATTTTTTTATAAGCCGCTCCAACATTCCCCATACGGCCAATAATGGATAGCCTGCAACCAGGCTAGTGCCAATGTAATCGGAGCGGCGCTTTGTTACAATAAGTCACTTACCTTATGTCGACTTTAGTCGATCCATCAATACGGAGTAAAGCATGCAACTGGACTTGGCAAAAATCAACGCAGAATTGGGACGCGACGCGGAAAAACTGGTGGAATGGGCGCTAGGCCTGAACAAGAAAGCCATCGTCACGACCAACTTCCGCCCTTTCGAGGCCGTCATCCTGCACATGGTCGCCAAAATCCGGCCTGACACTCCCGTGATCTGGATGGACAGCGGCTACAACACCGAGGCCACCTACCGCTTTGCCGATGAAGTCACGAACCAGCTCAAACTCAACCTGAGCATCTACCTGCCCAGGCGCTCCCGCGCCCACCAGGAGGCCGTTGACGGCCCCGTTCCGGCACTTGATGACCCGCGCCACGCCGCGTTTACGGAAGAAGTCAAACTGGAACCCTTCGCACGCGCCCTGCGTGAAACCGCACCTGAAGTCTGGTTCACCGCCCTCCGCGCCACCGATACCGCAGTACGCGCCCAAATGGACCCGGTCAGCATCAACCCGGACGGCTTGATCAAGGTCGCGCCTTTATTGCACTGGACCTCAAAAGACCTGTATCAATACCTGACTGCACACAACTTGCCGAACAACTTCGACTACTTCGACCCGACCAAGGGCGAAGAAAATCGCGAGTGCGGTTTGCATCTTTCGCACTAAGCCTCTAAGGCTGAAATAGAAAGGGGAGCCGTCGCTCCCCTTTTTCATTAATTAAGGCAATGCGTGGAATTCTTCCACCAACTCCCTATTCTCACCTTCGATCAGCTTGCGCGAGTTCTTGTCGTTGCGGAAGAGGATGGGCTGCGCCTGCAGGTAAGGCTTTTGCGCATTGGCGATGGCTTCGTCGATCAAGTGCCGGTGCGGCGACTTGGTGCAAACGGGGTCAGCCGCCTCGGCATCGCCTGAGAGCAGGAAGGCCTGGCAACGGCAGCCTCCGAGGTCTTTCTCTTTTTCCGGGCAGCTGCGGCAGGGTTCTTTCATCCAGTCATCGCCGCGGTATTTATTAAATGCGGGCGACTCTTCCCACACCCATTTCAGGCCGTTGGCCTTGACGTTGGGGAAGCTCATGTTGGGTAATACGCGCGCCGAGTGGCATGGCAGCACGTCGCCATTGGCCGTGACGATCATGAACACTTCGCCCCAGCCGTTCATGCATTTCTTTGGACGGTTGGAGAAGTAGTCCGGCACCACGAAGAATATCTTCATTTTGTTGCCGACTTTTTCACGGAAGGCATTGGTGATGGCCTCGGCCTCGTCGATCTGCTCCTTGGTCGGCATAAGCTGGCTGCGGTTGACCAGGGACCAGCCGTAATACTGGGTATTCGCCAGTTCGACGAAGTCCGCCCCCAGCGCTTCCGCCATTTCGAGGATTTCCTTGACGTGCTTGATGTTGAAGCGGTGGATCACGACGTTGAGCACCATGGGATAGCCATGTTCCTTGATCATGGCCGCCACTTTTTTCTTCAACTCGAAGGTGCGGGTGCCGGTGATGAAGTTGTTGATTTCCTCGGTGATGTCGTGCATGGAAAGCTGGATATGGTCCAGCCCGCCCGCCTTGAAGGCGCTGATGCGCTTTTCCGTGAGGCCGACGCCGGAGGTAATGAGGTTGGTGTAATACCCAAGGCTGCTGGCCTCGGCAATAATCTCCTCAATATCGTCTCGCAAGAGCGGCTCACCGCCGGAGATACCTAATTGCAATGCGCCAAGCTTGCGCGCATCGCGCAGGGCTTGTATCCATTGCTCGGTGCTCAGCTCGTTCTTTGTGTGCTTGTCGTAATCGGTAGGGTTATAGCAGAAGGCGCAATGCAAGGGGCAGCGATATGTCACCTCGGCCAGCAGCCACAAGGGTTGGGTGTTGGTCTTGGAGGCGGCAACGCCGTTGTTTTGTTGAACCGGTGTACTCATGTTTTCTGCTCCTTCCGCAATGCGCCTGCCACAGGCCGCTAATTACGTTTCTCCAGCCAGGCCTTTTCCAGCGCGAGGTCAAGCATGGCGATCACATCGGCCTCGATATCCGCCACGCCGGGAAAGGCGGCCTGCACATCGGCCACAATGTCAGCGACGCTGCGCTGGCCGTCCACGCGCTTGATGACTTCGCCCGCCCCGCCGTTGAGCTTGATCATGCCCTCGGGAAACAGCAGCACGTAGCATTGCTGCGCTTCTTCCCATTGGAAACGGTAATGGCGCGCAATGGCATAGACGTCGCCTGCGGAGACGACGCTGGCGTTATCCGCCTTATCGTGGTTGTCTGAGATAGTCGACATTCTGTTCTACCTTGATGTTGGTTGAGGCGAGCATGATGGCATCAGCGATGACCCATAGCACATCCAGCTTGAATTGCAGGATATCCAGCGCCTTTTCCTGCAACTCACGGCTCTGGCTGAAGTAATCCAGGGTCACGGCCAGCCCTTGCTCGACATCGCGCCTGGCTTCGGTCAGGCGCTTCTTGAAATAGACCAGCCCTTCTTCCTTGACCCAGGGATACATGCTGGGCCAGGAGCTGATGCGCTGTTGATGGATATGTGGCGCAAACAGTTCGGTCAGGGAGGAACATACCGACTCCTGCCATGGCCGTTGCTTGGCAAAATTAACATAGGCATCCACGGCAAACCTTACGCCGGGCGCGACGAACTTGAGGGAAGTCACGTCTTCGCGGCTCAGGCCGACTGCCTGGCCGAGCTGTATCCATGCCTCGATGCCGCCGACGTTATTTGCATCTCCGTCATGGTCGATAATGCGCTGGATCCAGCCCTTGCGGATTTCCTTGTCCGGGCAGTTGGACATGATGGCCGCGTCTTTCTGCGGAATGCTGATCTGGTAATAGAAGCGGTTGGCGACCCAGCATTGCAATTGCTCGCGCGTGAGCTTACCTTCGTACATCATCACGTGGAACGGATGGTAGATATGGTATCCCCTGCCCTTGTCGCGCAATTGCTGCTCAAACTCTTCGCGTGTCCAGGGAGTGTTGCCTATCACAGGTGCGTTCATGTCCTTCTCCTAGAGAATAATGTCCAGGCCGTCATAGGCGACCTCGATACCATGTTTTGTCAATTCTGCACGCTCTGCGGAATCCTCGCGCAGAATCGGGTTGGTGTTGTTGATATGGATCAACACACGGCGCGCATTGGGGTAAGCATCCAGCACCTCGATCATGCCGCCTGGGCCCGACTGCGGGTTATGGCCGATGTCGCGTGCCTTCTTGGTCATCAGGCCCATATCGATCATTTCGGTATTGGTCCAGAACGTGCCGTCCACCATGATGCAGTCCGCCTGCTCCATCAGGGCTGGCAGGTGAGGCTCGATCTCGCCCAGGCCTGGCGCATAGAAAGCTTTCTTGCCGTTGTTGAGGTCTTCGATCAGCACGCCAATGGTGTCGCCTGGATGCGGATCGTTACGATGCGGCGAATACGGCGGCGCAGCACTTTTCAGGGCGACAGCGGTAAAACGCAAGCCGGGCGCATTTTCCACGCTGAAGCTGTTTTTGCCGTCGATCGGGATGTCGTGGCGGTTCACGCCGCAATAATGGCCGAGAATGTTGAGCAAGGGGTTACCGGTGGTCAGGTCCTGGTACACCATGTCGGTACAGTAAATCTCGCGCTTGACCTGACCCTCACGCAACATCAGCAGGCCCGTCGTATGGTCGATCTGCGCGTCTATCAGCACGATGCCCACGATCCCGCTATCGCGGATCGCACGGCCAGGCTGCAATGGAGCAAATTCCTGGATTTGCTGCAGAATATCTGGAGAAGTGTTGAACAGCACCCAGTTAATGCCGTCGGCGCTGACGCAGATGGAAGACTGCGTGCGTTTTTTTGCCTTGATCGTGCCTTTGCGCAGGCCGTCGCAATTCGGGCAATTGCAGTTCCACTGCGGGAAACCACCGCCTGCTGCCGATCCTAAAACATGAATATGCATATCAGCCTTTTTATAGAATTCGATTTTTGCTGATGAACTGCCGGGAACCTCGGTTCCCGGCGATCGCGTCATTTACAATCGACTCGCTTAGCGATTGCAAACGTACATAGTAACTTCAAAACCGAAACGCATTTCAGTAACTTCTGGCTTGGTCCACATAATACTCTCCTTTAAATTGAATTGATTTATATCGCTGCCGCCGGGCAAAAACGCCTAGCAACAACGTGAGTGCATTGTGCAATGAGGACGCCTCAGGAAACAGTGCGAAAACACCGAAAGTCATCTCATGATTATCATGAGTCACAGGGAGAACCAAGCCTAAGGGCCGGAAAGCAATCAGGCCTCTTGCGAGGCCTGACGATGGGGAATTAAGCGCGTGTTTTCAATATGTGTTCAAGCACTTCGAGGAAACGCGCATTTTCCGCGTGCAAGCCGATGCTTACCCGCAGGTAGTCCGGCATTTCATACGCCGCAACCGGCCGAACGATCACGCCGTGCTTGAGCAGTTGCTGATACACCTCCCCGGCCTGCATCACGTGGAAGCTGACGAAGTTGCCATACGAAGGAACATAGCTCAAGCCGAGCCGGACCAAGCCTTGCGTGACCTGCACCATGCCGGCCTGGTTCAGCGCATAACTGCGCTCGACAAATTCATCGTCCTCCAATGCGGCCACCGCCGCCGCCTGGGCAACGCTATTGACATTGAAGGGCTGGCGCACCCTGTTCATCAAATCCGCAACCACGGGCGAGGTAACGCCAAATCCGACGCGCAGGCCTGCCAAGCCATATGCCTTGGACAAGGTCCTGGAAATCAGCAGGTTATCGAACTCAGCCAACCAGGAAAATGCCTCGGACTTGAGATCGGCGGCAAGATATTCGTCATAAGCCTCATCCAGTACCACCAATACCTGTTTGGGCACCTTGGCGAGAAAATCGCGCAAGGCTTGCTTGCCAAGCAAGGTGCCGGTCGGATTATTGGGATTGGCAATGAAGACGATACGGGTCTTGTCCGTGATTGCCGCCAGCATGGCATCCAGGTCGTGGCCGAAATCCCGGGCAGGCACGCTGATGCCGACCGCCCCCGTGGCCTGCGTCACCAAGGCATAGACAGCGAACGCATGCTGGGCGTATACCGCTTCAGTGCCAGGCGTTAGGAACGCACGGGCGGCAAGCTCAAGGATGTCGTTGGAGCCGTTGCCGAATACCAGTTGATCCGGCTGCAGCTTGAATTTGCGGCATACGCAGTCGCGCAGGGCAAAGCTATTGCCGTCAGGATAGCGTGCGATATCCTCCAGCGCCTCCTGCATGGCTTCATAAGCCTTGGGGCTGACGCCCAATGGATTTTCATTGGAAGCCAGCTTGATAATGGCCTCCGGCTTGAGCCCCATTTCCCGTGCAAGCTCGGTAATCGGCTTGCCCGGCTGGTAAGGCGCAATCGCGCGAATATTGGACGGCGCGAGGTCGCACAGCCTGGTCACGATAGGTTTCCTTTGAACATGGTATTGAATTCGAACACGGGCGTTCAAGCGTAGCTTGATTCGCGCCTGCCCTCGCGCTTGGCGTCATACATGGCATGGTCCGCGCGCCTGATGACGTCTACCGCCGACACATCCCGGTACGGGAAGACGCAGATGCCGATGCTGGCGGACAGGTCGCGGATCGGCGGCAAGCCATCGAGAATGATCGGCGCCAGGAACTGCCGTTTCAATTTCTCGGCCAGAATATCGGCGGCTTCCGCATTGCCGATATCGCGTGCCAACACGAAGAACTCGTCGCCGCCCAGCCGCGCCAGGGTGTCCGCCTCGCGCATGGTATATTTCAGGCGCGTCGCCACCTCTTTCAGCACGATGTCGCCGATGAGGTGGCCGTAGGTATCGTTGATCGGCTTGAATTTGTCCAGGTCAATGAACAAGCCGGCACATACCTGGTTGTTACGTGAAGAGTAATTGATCGCCTGCTCGATGCGGTCAAGCAGCAACTCACGGTTGGGCAAGCCGGTCAGGCGGTCATGCAACGCACGCTCCTGCTGGCGCTGGCGCTCGTTGTCCAGATCCTTCTCGCGCAAAAACAATTCCCGGCTCTGCTTTTCAGACACATAGCTAGCGAAGCCGCCGACAATATTCGCGGAGAGGATGAATACGTCATAAATCAGTACCTGCAATGGCGGCAGCGATCTCAAAAACAGAAACATGATGTTGAACACCAAGAACAACACAATGCCGACCAGGGTCGAGTTGAAAAATCGCAGCCCCGAGAAGGTATAGGTCCAGAACACCATGACCACCAAGCCGGTGTAGTAGAAATTGATGGCGGCCACGGGCATGTAGCTCACCTGGGCTAATAGTCCCAGGCCGCTGAACAAGGCGACGATGGCGAGGAACAACTGGTTGTATTTCAGGAAATGTCGATAGAATGAAAGCCAGAACACCGCGAAAAACAGCATTACCGCCATGGTACGGATATACCAGACATGGACAAAGGCATCCGGCTTGACGAATAATGGGTCCAGCAAGCCGTAGAGCATGGTCATGACGGCCCCGATCACCAGGGCCAAGCGTGAATGCCTGCGCAAACTGGAAATGGCGTGCAATTGATAAAGCGCTTCCAGGCGCTCATTCTCGAAACTCAGCGTCCATTTGCGTAGCGAAGCAGACCATAACAAGTTCTGGCTAATCGGCATACTCCCCCTTCAACAACAGATCATTTCCCCGATAATTCGCAAGCACGCACTACCCGCCTCAAACTTCCCGAACGAGGCAACGAAATACTATCATGCAGCTTGCGCTAATTCCGCGCCAGACATTGCATCTGGCACACCCGCATCATATTACGGCAACAGGGTAAGAACCAAGCACCTTGAGCAAGGAAGCACGCTGTTCAAGCTCATGCAATGCCTTGGCCACCTTGGGGTCCTGATAATGCCCCTCGATATCCACAAAGAACACATATTCCCATATCCCCAGCTTGGAAGGACGCGACTCGAACTTGCTCATGTCCACGCCATGCTGGGCCAGCGGCGCAAGCAAGCCGACCACGGCACCGGGCACATTCTTGGCTGCCAGCAACAAGGAAGTCTTGTCCTTGCCCGAGGGGTCGACCTCGTGCGTGGAGAGGATAAGGAAACGCGTCACGTTCTTGGGATCGTCTTCAATATTCTCAGCCAGGACGGCCAAGTCGAATATCTCGGCTGCGCGTTGGCTGGCGATCGCCACCGCAAATGGATCCTGCTTTGCCAGCTCCGCAGCCTGGGCATTGCTGCCGGTGCTGACTCGCTCGACTCCGCCCAGGTTGAGATTGAGCCATTCATGGCATTGCCCAAGGGACTGGGCATGGGAATAGACCCGCTTGATTTCCCCGTCGGTCTGCTTGCTGCGCAATAGGCAATGATGGATCGGCAAGGTGATTTCGCCACAGATGTGCAGACTGGTGGTGGTCAAAAGGTCCAGGGTGCGTCCCACCGCGCCTTCGGTGGAATTTTCCACTGGCACGACGGCATAATCCGCGCCGCCGGACTCCACCATGCGAAATACTTCATCGATGGAAATACACGGTTTGGGAGAACTCAATCCGCCAAACTGCTTGTTGGCCGCCTCCTCGCTGAAGGTGCCTTGCGGACCAAGGAAGGCCACGGAGAGCTCGCGCTCCAATGCGCGGCAATTGGACATGACGCTGCGGAAAATCCCGGTCACCGCTTCTGCAGACAGCGGTCCGGTATTCTTCTCAAGCAGGCGGCGCAACACCTGGGCCTCGCGTTCGGGGCGGTAGACCGGCCCCTCGCCCTTGAGCGCGCCGATTTCGCGCGCCAGGGCGGCCCGCGCGTTGATCAGTTTCAGCAGTTGCTCGTCAATCGCATCGATCTGGTCGCGGCAACCTTTTAGGATATCACTCATGCAGACCTCTCTTAACCGTGAGCGCGCTCGAAATCCTGCATGAAGCCGACCAATGCCTGCACACCGGCCAACGGCATGGCGTTGTAGATGGAAGCGCGCATGCCGCCGAGCAAGCGGTGGCCTTTGAGCTGCAACAAGCCGCGGGCTTGCGCCTGCTTGAGGAATTCCGCATCCTGGGCGCTATCCTTGAGCGTAAATGGAATGTTCATGCGCGAGCGGTTTTCCAGTGCGATCGGCGAATTGTAGAAATCCGTGCTGTCGAGATAATCGTACAGCAAGGCCGATTTCTCGATATTAAGCTTCTCGATGGCCGCCAGGCCGCCCTTGGCCTTCAACCACTTGAACACCAAGCCTGCGATATAGATGCCGTAGGTCGGCGGCGTGTTGTACATCGACTCGTTATCCGCATGCACCTTGTAATCGAACATGGTCGGCGTTCCGGGGAGGGTCTCGCCGATGAGGTCTTCGCGAACGATCACGATGGTCAACCCGGCCGGGCCGATGTTCTTCTGGGCGCCCGCGTAGATCAGGCCGTATTGGCTCACGTCCACGGGACGGGAAAGAATATGCGAGGACATATCCACCACCAGGGGCACATCGTCCACTCGCGGCGTCCAGAACATTTCAAGGCCGCCTATCGTTTCGTTGGATGTGTAATGCAGGAACGCAGCGTCAGGGTTCAGTTTCCATTGCGACTGTTGCGGCACCTGCCGGTATTGCTGCCCGGCAGCGGAAGCCACGATATTGACCTCGCAATACCTGGATGCCTCCTCTATCGCCTTCTGCGCCCAGATGCCGGTATCCAGATAATCCGCTGTCTTCTTGCCGCGCAGCAGGTTCATGGGAATCATGGAAAACTGCGCATGCGCCCCACCCTGCAGGAACAACACCTTGTAGTTGGCTGGAATCCCCATCAGTTCTCGCAAGTCGGCCTCCGCCTCTTGCGCAATGCTGATGAACTCCTTGCCGCGATGGCTCATTTCCATCACGGACATGCCCGAGCCATGCCAGTCCAGCATTTCCTCGCTGGCTTGTTGCAATACCTCCTTGGGAAGCACTGCGGGACCTGCAGAAAAATTATAGATTTGCGTCATCAATACCCTACTTGGCTCTATTCATCGGCAGTTTCGGTGTCGTCATCCGTTTCCACGACCTTTTCCAGGCCGGAAAGCTTCTCGCCTTCGCCCAGGTTGATCAAGGTCACGCCCTGGGTCGCACGGCCCAGCTCGCGGATTTCCTTGACACGGGTGCGGATCAGCACGCCGCCTGTTGTGATCAGCATGATCTCGTCATCGTCGTTCACCAGGCGCGCGCCTACCACCACGCCGTTACGTTCGCTGGTGGCAATCGCTTTCACGCCTTGCGTGCCGCGGCCGGAATGACGGAAATCAGCCAGGACGGTGCGCTTGCCGTAGCCATTTTCAGTGGCTACCAATACCGTTTGCTTGTCGTCATCCGCAATCAATAGCGAAATCACCTGCTGCTTGGCTTGCAGCTTCATGCCGCGCACGCCGCGCGCGGCACGGCCCATCGCGCGCACGTCCTCTTCATCGAACCAGACCGCCTTGCCGCCGTTGGAAACGAGGACGATGTCGTTCACGCCGTTGGTGACTTCAGCCCCGATCAGGTAATCGCCGTCGTCCAGGTTCAACGCAATGATGCCCGAGCGGCGCGGATTGGAGAACTCGGTGAGCGCAGTCTTCTTGACAGTACCCTTGGCGGTCGCCATGAAGACGAAGTGGTTCTCGTCGAACTCCTTGACCGGCAGGATGGCATTGATCTTCTCTCCCTCTTCCAGCGGGAACAGGTTGACGATCGGCTTGCCGCGGCTGACGCGGCTGCCTTGCGGCACTTCGTAGACCTTGAGCCAGTAGACGCGGCCGCGGCTGGAGAAGCACAGAATGTAGTCGTGCGTATTCGCCACGAACATCTTGTCGATGAAATCGTCTTCCTTGGTAGCAGCAGCCTGCTTGCCGCGGCCGCCGCGGCGTTGCGCGCGATATTCTTCCAGCGGCTGCGACTTAACATACCCGGTATGCGAAAGCGTCACCACCACGTCCTGCGGCGTAATCAGGTCTTCCAGCGAAAGGTCCTGCGCGTTGTGCACAATCTCGCTGCGGCGCTTGTCGCCGAACTGGTTGAGGATGGCTGCCAGCTCTTCCACAATGATTTGCGTCACACGCTCCGATTTGGCGAGGATATCAAGCAAGTCGGCAATGATATCCATGACCTCCTTGTACTCGTTGACGATCTTGTCCTGCTCCAGGCCGGTCAAGCGTTGCAGGCGCATCTGCAGGATTTCCTGCGCCTGCACGTCGGACAATCTGTAGCCGTTCGGGGTCAGGCCGAAATCGACGGACAGGCCTTCAGGACGCGAAGCCTCCATGGCCGCGCGCTTGAGCATTTCTTCGACCACGGGCGAGTTCCAGGTGCGCGCCATCAGTTCGCGCTTGGCTTCAGGCGGCGTCGGTGCGGCCTTGATCAGGGCGATCATCTCGTCCACGTTGGCCAATGCAACTGCCAGGCCTTCGAGCACATGGCCGCGCTCGCGCGCCTTGCGCAATTCGTAGACGGTACGGCGCGTCACCACTTCGCGGCGGTGGCGCAGGAAGGCTTCCAGCATCTGCTTGAGGTTGAGCAGGCGCGGCTGGCCGTCCAGCAGCGCCACCATGTTCATGCCG
The DNA here is from genome assembly GCF_045984355.1 of Methylobacillus draconifructus. Taxonomy (NCBI): domain Bacteria; kingdom Pseudomonadati; phylum Pseudomonadota; class Betaproteobacteria; order Nitrosomonadales; family Methylophilaceae; genus Methylobacillus; species Methylobacillus draconifructus. The sequence continues at coordinate 66,947 of NZ_JBJQII010000002.1, forward strand.
AAAGTGTCCTGCAGCTGGGTCTGCTTGTAGAGATTGTTGAGCACCACCTCAGGGACTTCGCCGCGCTTGAGCTCGATCACGACGCGCATGCCCGACTTGTCGGACTCGTCACGCAGGTCGGAAATACCCTCGATCTTCTTCTCGTTGACCAGCTCGGCGATCTTCTCGACAAAGGTCTTCTTGTTGACCTGGTACGGCAGCTCATCCACGATCAAGGCCTGGCGGTTGCCCTTTTCCAGGTCTTCTACGTGGGTGCGGCCGCGCATGACGACGCGTCCACGGCCAGTGCGGTAGCCTTCCCTCACGCCTACCGTGCCGTAAATGATGCCGGCGGTCGGGAAGTCGGGCGCCGGGATGATCTCGATCAATTCATCCACCGTGGTTTCCGGGTTCTTGAGCAGCGCCAGACAGCCTGCAATCACCTCGTTGAGGTTGTGCGGCGGGATATTGGTCGCCATGCCGACCGCAATGCCGGAACTGCCGTTGATGAGCAGGTTCGGGATACGCGCCGGCATGATGAGCGGTTCGTGCTCGGAACCGTCGTAGTTAGGCCCGAAATCAACCGTTTCCTTGTCGATGTCGGCCAGCAGTTCGTGCGCGATGCGCGCCATGCGGATTTCGGTATACCGCATCGCGGCGGCATTATCGCCGTCCACCGAACCGAAGTTGCCCTGGCCGTCCACCAGCATATAGCGCAACGAGAAATCCTGCGCCATACGGACGATGGTGTCGTATACCGCGGTATCGCCGTGCGGGTGGTATTTACCGATGACGTCGCCGACAATACGGGCAGACTTCTTGTAAGGCCTGTTCCAGTCGTTGCTGAGCTCATGCATCGCAAAAAGGACACGGCGATGCACGGGCTTCAGGCCGTCACGCACATCCGGCAACGCGCGCCCCACGATCACGCTCATCGCGTAATCGAGATAGGAGCGACGCATTTCGTCTTCGAGGCTGATAGGGAGGGTTTCTTTGGCGAACTGATCCATTATTGGCTATCGGCTTTAAAATGGCTTAAAGCCATGGATTCTAGCACGATACGCCCGGCAAAGCATGCCGGGATTTAGTCCTTGATCCTGCAGAGGATTTCAGGCTTGGCGCCGCCAGCAGGCTCAATCGCGACCTTGGCATCCATCCCGGCGATTGCAAAAATTAATTAGAAATTTACCCGGAGTTGCTTTAGGCTAACGCGTTTCGAACAACTTAACGATAAAAGGAGAAAGCATATGGCCGTTTTAGTTGGCAAACCAGCTCCCGATTTCACTGCAGCCGCAGTACTGGGTGACAATTCCATCAAGGAAGACTTCAACCTTTCCCAACACATCAAGGGCAAGCCTGCCGTTATCTTCTTTTACCCGCTGGACTTCACTTTCGTCTGCCCTTCCGAACTGATCGCCTTCGATCACCGCCTGGAAGATTTCAAGTCGCGCGGCGTCGAAGTCATTGGCGTTTCCATCGACTCCCACTTCAGCCACCTGGCCTGGAAGAACACGCCGGTGGACAAGGGCGGCATTGGCAAGGTCGGCTATCCATTGGTAGCGGACATCCGTCACGAGATCGCCAAGGCTTACGACGTCGAATCTGACGGCGGCGTCGCCTACCGCGGCTCCTTCCTCATCAACAAGGAAGGCGTTGTCGTGCACCAGGTGGTAAACGACCTGCCGTTGGGCCGCGACATTGATGAAATGTTGCGCATGGTGGATGCCCTGCAGTTCTTCGAAGAGCATGGCGAAGTCTGCCCAGCAGGCTGGAAGAAAGGCAAGGCCGGCATGAACGCTTCCCCTGAAGGCGTTGCCAAGTACCTGGCAGAAAACGCCTCCGCACTGTAAATTCAGCAGGACGGCGCAATAAAAAACGGGACTCGATGTCCCGTTTTTTATTGCCTACAGCATGAAGCAAACTACTTTTTGCCTGCGGCTATTTTTTGCGCGCACCCAAGGCTACGACTGCAATTCCTGCCACAATCGCGACGATGCCCAGCACTTCGGGAATCGCCACATCGTTCTCAACCTCGGCGGTTGCCTTCAACGGCCCGATCTGCGCCACCGTTTCCTCCGTGGTAAAGCTGAAACCCTTGTAAACCAACGCTGCAGCGCCTAATACGATCAGCAACACGCCAACAATTATCGATGTTTTCATCGCGGCCTCCTCGCCTGTGGTCAAGCATCTGGATTATGGTTTATTCGTTGAATTTCTTGCGTGCCTCGGCAATGGCATGCTTGATGGCTTCCCATGCCTCGTCGCTGCCCTTCTTAAGCTCCTTCCAGGCTTCTCCTGCCGAGGCCTGGATTTCGCCCAGCTTCACCTTGGCCTCTTCGCGCTTTTCCTTCAAGCTGGCAATCTGCTCATCGTATTTGACGCGCAGCTCAGCATCGGCCTTGCGCACCTTGGCTTCCAGCACGTCGATATCCGCACTCCACTCGTCGAGCTGTGCTTTCAGTTTTTCTACGTATTCATCTTTCAAGCTCATATTGTTCTCCTTCTGATCTGATCAAACGATTCATGCACTGTCATTATGACAGGCTTACGCTGCAATAGTGCCTGGTTTCAATCCTGGCTGCTGAGCCAGGCGAGGTCGGCCTTGAGGTCGTCGATATGTTCCAGGCCGACGGCAATGCGCACCAGGCCGTCGCCGACACCCGCCGCCGCCCTGGCTTCGGGGCTGACGCGGCTGTGGGTGGTCGTGGCCGGATGCGTAATCGTGCTTTTCGCGTCCCCGAGGTTCGCCGTGATCGAGATCATCTTGGTGGCGTCGATCAAGTGCCAGGCCGCAGGCTGGCCGCCCTTGACGTCGAACGACACGATGGCGCCGCCGCTCTTCTGTTGCTTCTGTGCCAGCTCGTATTGCGGATGGGACGGCAATCCAGGATAGTACACGCGTTCGACGCGCGGCTGCTGCTCCAGCCATTGTGCCAATGCCAAAGCATTGCGCGCATGGGCCTCCATGCGCACGTGCAAGGTCTCCAGCCCCTTGAGGAACACCCAGGCATTGAACGCGCTCATGGTGGGGCCAGCCGTGCGCAGGAAGCCGTAGACCGGCTCCAGCACATCCTTGCGGCCCAATACCGCGCCGCCCAGGCAGCGCCCCTGCCCGTCGATGTACTTGGTGGCGGAATGCACCACGATATCAGCACCAAGCTCCAGGGGCTTCTGCAATGCGGGCGTGCAAAAGCAATTATCCACGGCAAGCAACGCTCCGGCCTTGTGCGCAATTTCGGCCACCGCTGCGATATCGCAGATTTCGGTCAGCGGGTTGGAAGGCGTCTCCAGGAAGAACAGCTTGGTATTGGGCTTGACCGCCGCTTTCCATGCCTCCGGGTCGGAAAGCTGGACGAAGGTGGTTTCCAGCCCCCAGCGCTTGAGGATGTTGCTGAACAATTGCACCGATGTGCCGAAGATGCTGCGAGAGGCAATCACATGATCGCCAGCGGAACACACGCCCATGACGCACGCAAGGATGGCCGACATGCCGGAAGAAGTCGCCACGCAAAATTCCGCCCCTTCCAGCGCCGCCAGCTTGTTCTGGAACATGCTGACGGTGGGATTGGTGAAGCGCGAATAGATATTGCCCGGCTCCTGGCCGCCAAAGCGCGCGGCGGCCTGTGCGGCATTTTCGAATACGAAACTGGATGTCAGGAACATGGCCTCGGAGTTTTCCCCGAATGGCGTGTGCTCGCTACCTGCACGCACGCTCAATGTTTCTGCATGCCATTCATGCTGACTCATACATCTTACCTTCCCGCCCGCTACCGGGCTCAATGACAAAAAGGACGGGCATAAAAAAACCCGCTGTAGCGCCTGGGCTAAAACGGGTTTTTCAATATCAACTCGCTTTAGCAGTATTTATATTGCGCCCGCAAGCTGAGTGCTACTTCTCCTCAAATCGGCGCATGGGTTGATATTAGTCCCGCCAGGGCCCGTCGTCAACTATACCAGCTCCTCCTCTTCGGCCCCGACCAGGTTGAGGTCAAGCTGGGTGATCGAGTTGGCCGGGCGCTTCTGCGCGGCACCGTCGCCCCGCACCGTTTCCGCACGCGCCAGGTAGGCTTCGTCGATATCACCGGTGATGTACTTGCCGTCAAAACAGGAGCAATCGAATACCTCGATGTCGGGGTTGCTCTTCTGCACGGCGCTGATCAAGGCATCCAGGTCCTGGTAGATCAAGGCGTCTGCACCGATTTCCGCGCAGATTTCCTCATCCGTACGCCCGGTGGCCAACAGCTCGCTACGCGAAGGCATATCGATGCCATAGACGTTGGGATAACGCACCGGAGGCGCAGCAGAGGCGAAGAACACCTTGCTCGCCCCGGCATCACGCGCCATCTGCACGATCTGCTGGGAAGTGGTGCCCCGCACGATGGAGTCGTCCACCAACAGCACGTTCTTGCCTTGGAACTCCATGCCGATGGGGTTGAGCTTCTGGCGTACCGACTTCTTGCGCAAGGCCTGCCCGGGCATGATGAAGGTGCGGCCGATGTAGCGGTTCTTGATGAAGCCTTCGCGATAGGTCAGGTTGAGCTTGTTCGCCAGCTCCAGCGCGCTCGGGCGGCTGGTATCCGGAATCGGGATCACCACGTCGATCTTCAAGTGCTTCCACTCCCGTGCAATCTTGTCGGCTAGGCTTTCGCCCATATGCAAACGGGTCTGGTAGACGGAAACGTTGTCGATCACGGAGTCGGGGCGGGCCAGATAGACATATTCGAAAATGCAAGGAGATAGCTGCGGCGCCTCGGCACATTGGCGCGAGAAGAAATTGCCATCTAGGTCGATGAAAATCGCCTCTCCCGGCTCGACATCGCGCACCAGGGTGAAGCCTAGGACGTCCAGCGCCACACTTTCGGAAGCGACAATATACTCGATGCCCTGCTCGGATTCGTTCTTGCCGATGACCAGGGGGCGGATGCCATGCGGATCGCGGAATGCCAGCAAGCCAAAATTCGCGATCATGGCCACTACGGCATAAGCGCCGCGGCAGCGCTTGTGCACGCCGGCCACGGCCTCGAAAATCATGTCGGTATTGAGGACCGCGTTGTGCGATGAGGTCTCGATCTCGTGCGCAAGCACATTCAGCAGCACTTCGGAATCGGAATTGGTATTGATGTGACGCAAGTCCTGCCTGAACATCTCTTGCTTGAGCTGTGCGGAATTGGTCAGGTTGCCGTTATGACCCAGTACGATGCCGAACGGGGAGTTCACGTAGAAAGGCTGGGCTTCCGCTGCTGACGAGGAGCCGGCAGTGGGATAGCGCACATGGGCGATGCCCGCGTTGCCGATCAGGCTGCGCATATGCCGGGTCCGGAACACGTCCTGAACCAGGCCATTGTTTTTATGCATGAAGAAGGTATTGCCATCACAGGTAACAATCCCTGCAGCATCCTGACCCCGATGCTGCAAGACCAGCAGCCCATCGTAAAGCAGCTGGTTGACTGGGTTTTTACCGACTACACCGATAATTCCACACATGAGCAATATGCCTTAGATTAGAAACGAAAATCTGGAATAACTAGACAAGCCTTTGGCCTCAATCTAGTCGTATTTAATATGTTTTGCAATATCCTGCGGAAACCAGGGCAGGATGCCGATGACCATTGCCTCCAGCGGCGCGCTGAACATCGCGTTACGCCAACGCGGATCTTGCGGCAGCGAGGTCAGGCCACCCAACAGCACCAGCGTCAGGACGATCAGCAGCCCGCGGGCGAACCCGAAGAGGCCGCCCAGCCCCCTATCGAGAGCACTCAGACCTATGGTCTTGAATATTTGCGCAATCGCGATCGCCAGCAGGCTACACACCAATAATGTGGACAAAAACAAAATTAAAAAGGCCGCAAGGAATTTCAATTCTTCCGCAGGGATGGAATCGGGCAGCATCGTCGACACTTCCACGGTATAAAGCTTGGCTACCACGAATGCAATTGCCCATGCCGCCAGCGCCAGCACCTCGCGCACAAACCCACGCATCATGCTGAGCAGGACGGAAACGCCCATGATCACCAGCACTGCATAGTCAAAGCCGGTCATTGCTATTTATTGCTGATAACCATTCCGGACAAACCGGCCGCCTTGACCTTGCCCAACGCCTGCTCGGCAGCTTCACGGCTGGCGAACGGCCCGACGCGCAGACGGGTTTTGTCGCCGCTGGCAGTGGCGATGACTTCGGTATGCGACTTCAGGCCCTGGCCTGATAGCTTATCCTGCAAATTCTTGACGTTGATCGGGTCGGAAAATACGCCGATCTGCACTAAGAAGCTGCCTGTAGCGGCGGGCTTGGCATCGGCGGGCTTTTGCTTTGCTGGTTCAGCTTTTGGAGCTTCCGCCTTGGGAGTCTCGACTTTTGGAGCAACGGGCTTCGCTTCAGGCTTGGCAGCTTCCTTCTTTACGGGCTCTTGCTTGGGCGCAGGCTGAACGGGGGCTGCTTCAAAATCAGGTTCGGTATCCGGTGATTCCGGCACGGACAATACAGGTTCGGAGACGACCTCCTCTACAGGCTCTCCTTGGGGAGCCACCTTGGAGGTGAACTCAGGGCCGTCCTGGCTGGGAATGTTGATCGCGATTTCCTGCGGCAGGGTCTTGCTGCTGCGGTCATCCAGCACCATCGGCAGGATGGTGACCATCAGCAGCACCAATGCGATGGCTCCTACCAGGCGCCTGCGCGCACGTTTCTTGAACTGAAGTTCCTGATCACTCGACTGGTCAGATGCCATCAAAAATCCTACTATCCTTGTTGAGTCAGTGCGCCGCTATCTCTGCAGAACCGGATATGGCAAGCTCGCGCATGATATCGGCCACAGTGAAGAACGAACCAAAGACGATAATTCTATCATTTTCGCCTGCATCATTACAGGCTTGCCGGTAAGCAGTGCTCACATCGGCATGGATGGATACCGGGCTGGATGCCGCCTGGGCCAGCACGCATTCGCGCAGTTGCGCTGCGCCGGCCCCCCGGCCATGCGCCACCTTGGCGATATGCCAGGCATCGATATGGGGCGCGACTGCCCGCACCACTCCCGGAATATCCTTATCGGCCAGCATGGAAAACACCGCCAAGGTGCGTCCGGCAACTGGATGCTGTGCGAGATTAGAAGCCAGCGCCCAGGCGGCATGCGGATTATGGGCCACATCCAGGATCACTTGCGGCTGCTGGCGGCACAGTTGGAAGCGGCCGTTGAGGGCAACGCTCTGCAATCCTTGCCGCATGTGCTCCGGCGTCGCGGGCAATATTTCCCGCAAAGCATCGACGGCATTGACGACGCAAGCCGCGTTATTGAGCTGGAACTCGCCCGCCAAGGCCGGCAATGGCAACAGGTATTCATGGGTAGGCGAGCGGTAAAGCCAACCAGTCGCTTGCGGCTGGAAGCGGAACTCTCTGCCGATCAAAAGCAGATCGGCCCCTATCTCGGCCGCATGGGCCTGGAGCGACAACGGCGGACGGACATCGCCGCATATTGCCGGGATGCCGCTGCGGAACACCCCCGCCTTCTCCCGCCCTATGCACTCGCGGTCATTGCCGAGGAAATCCATATGGTCCAGGTCCACGCTGGTGACGATACTGCATACCGGCGAAAACACATTGACGGCATCCAGGCGGCCGCCCAGGCCGACCTCCAGTATCGCCACATCGACATTCGCTTTCACCATGCTCCAGACGGCAGCCAAGGTGCCGAATTCGAAATAGGTCAATGCGGTTTCATGGCGCGCCTGCTCTATCGCCTCAAAAGCCTCGACCAGCACGGCATCCTCAGCCTCGATCCCGCCGATGCGCACGCGCTCGTTATAGCGTACAAAATGCGGGGACGTGTAGCAGCCGACCTTGTAGCCGGCTGCCTGGTAAATGCTTTCCAGCATGGCGCAGGTCGAGCCTTTGCCATTGGTGCCCGCCACGATCACGATGGGGAATTGCGGATGCAGCCCCAGGCGCTGGCGGACCAGCTCGACGCGCTCCAGCCCCATCTCGATGGAGGCCGGGTGCAAAGCCTCAATGTAAGCAAGCCAGCCCGCTAAGTCACGAGTGGCAGGAAAGAAGGATGTCACAGGAGATTGAATAAGTTACGCCGCGCTTGCAGGAATACGCATAAAGCTGGTCATCAGGGTCGCCAATTTGTCGCGCATTTCACGCCTGTCGACAATCATGTCGATTGCGCCATGCTCCAATAGGAATTCGGAGCGCTGGAACCCTTCCGGCAGGGTCTCGCGGACAGTCTGTTCAATCACGCGCGGACCGGCAAAGCCGATCAACGCTTGCGGCTCGGCAATGATCACGTCGCCCAGCATGGCAAAACTTGCCGACACCCCGCCCATGGTAGGATCGGTCAATACCGAGATATAGGGCAGGCCGGCCTTGCTCAGCTTGGTCAGCGCAGCGCTGGTCTTGGCCATTTGCATCAGGGAGAACAAGCCCTCCTGCATACGCGCGCCGCCGCTGGCCGATACGCAAATGAACGGGATATTGTTGTCAATCGCCGCCTGCACGCCGCGCGCGAACCGCTCGCCCACCACCGAGCCCATGGAGCCGCCCATGAACTTGAACTCGAATGCGGCAGCCACCACCCCTACCGTCTTGATGCTGCCTTGCATCACGATCAGCGAATCGGTTTCATCTATCTCTGTCTGGGTAGCTTTCAAGCGGTCGACATAACGCTTGCTGTCCTTGAACTTGAGCGGATCGACCGGCTGCACTTCCACGCCGATTTCCGAGCGCCCCTCTTCATCGAGCAGGAAATTCAACCGCGTACGCGCAGAGATGCGGTTATGGTAGGAACACTTGGGGCAAACCTCGGCATTGCTTTCCAGATCAGTGCGATACAGCACTGATTCGCATGAAGGGCATTTGCTCCACAACCCCTCCGGCACGGTCTTGCGGCTATTGCCCGCCGGGCGGTTGATCTTTGGAGGCAGAAGTTTTTGCAACCAGCTCATGGTTTATCCTTTATTCAGAAATGAAGCGGCCAGCCATGATCGCCAGCCCTCTACTTTCAATTGCTTTCATTCGGTCAAGCAGGCGGGCCTGCTCGCCCTCATTGATTAACGCTTGGTATCGTCAATGGCAGCGCGCATGCTCTGCGTCAACTTCACCACATTGCTCAACAAATCATCTTCACTGGAATTTTCAATTTCCTGAATCATGCGGCTGCCGATCACCACGGCATCGGCCACTTCGGCCACCGCCTTTGCCGTGGCGGCATCACGCACGCCAAAGCCAACGCCGATGGGTAGGTCCGTCTGGCCGCGGATCGCCTTCACCTTCCCCCCGACTTCGACAATATCCAGATTCTTGGAGCCGGTGACGCCCTTGAGCGAGACATAATAAACAAAGCCTGCAGCCTGGTGCACGATCATGTCGACGCGGCTGCTTTCGGAGGTGGGCGACAACAGGAATATCGGGTCGAGCTGCTGTGTTTTCAGCAGCTCGACAAAATCCTGGCACTCCTCTGGCGGATAATCCACCGTCAGCACGCCATCCACACCCGCCGCATGGGCACGCTCGGCAAACTTGGCCTGCCCCATGGCCTCTATGGGATTGGCATACCCCATCAAGACGATCGGTGTCTTGTCATCGGTCTGGCGGAATTCACGCACCATCTCCAGCACATCCCCGAGGCCGACCTTGTGCGCCAAGGCGCGCTCGGTTGCACGCTGGATGACCGGGCCATCCGCCATGGGATCGGAAAATGGCACGCCCAGCTCGATGATGTCGGAACCCGACTGCACCAGGGCATGCATCAACGCCACGGTATGCTTGGGATGGGGATCGCCCGCAGTGATGTAGGGAATCAGGGCTTTCTTGCCTTGCGACTTGAGCGCCGCAAAAGTTGCTTGAATACGAGACATGTGAAAAACCAGCTTACAGGGTGATGCCAGCCAGGCTGGCTACGGTGTTGATATCCTTGTCGCCGCGTCCGGATAGGTTGACCAGCAATGCCTGATCAGGCGACATGGTCGCTGCGAGCTTCATCGCATAGGCCAGGGCATGGCTGGATTCCAGCGCAGGAATGATGCCTTCGGTACGGCACAAGGTATGGAACGCCTCCATGGCCTCGTCGTCCGTGATGGCGACATATTCGGCACGCTTGATGTCCTTGAGCCATGCATGCTCGGGGCCGACGCCAGGATAATCCAGCCCGGCCGAAACAGAATGCGTCTCGATGATCTGGCCGTTCTCATCCTGCATCAGGTAGGTACGGTTGCCGTGCAGCACGCCGGCAGGACTGTTGGCGGTCAAAGGCGCGGCATGCTTGCCGGTTTCGATGCCGTGACCGGCGGCTTCGACACCGATCAGGCGCACCCCTTCCACATCGATGTAGGGATAGAAAATACCCATGGCGTTGGAGCCGCCGCCGACACAGGCGATCACCGCATCCGGCTGGCGGCCGATCATTTCCTGCATCTGCTGCTTGGCTTCGATGCCGATCACCGCCTGGAAGTCGCGCACCATCATGGGATAAGGATGAGGGCCTGCCACCGTACCGATAATGTAGAACGTATCGGAAATATTGGTGACCCAATCCCGCATCGCTTCATTGAGCGCGTCCTTGAGGGTCTTGGAGCCGCTTTCCACCGGCACCACCGTGGCGCCCAGCAATTTCATGCGGAACACGTTCGGCGCCTGGCGCTTGACGTCCTCAGCGCCCATATACACCACGCATTCTAGGCCCAGACGGGCTGCAATCGTAGCAGTGGCCACGCCATGCTGCCCTGCGCCGGTCTCGGCAATCACGCGCGGCTTGCCCATGCGCTTGGCGAGCAACGCCTGGCCGATCGTGTTGTTCACCTTGTGAGCGCCGGTGTGGTTCAAGTCCTCGCGCTTGAGGTAAATCCTCGCGCCACCGGCCTTCTGCGTCAGGCGTTCGGCATAGTAAACCGGGCTGGGACGCCCGACAAAATGCTTGAGGTCATAGGCGAACTCGGCAAGGAACTCAGGATCATGCCGATAGCGCTCATACATGACGCGCAACTCTTCCAGCGCCTCGACCAACGTCTCGGCCACAAAAATACCGCCATAAGGGCCAAAATGGCCACGCTGATCCGGCATGTCATAAAGCTGCATTCTGTACTCCTTGCATGAACGCGGCAATCTTGCCCGCATCCTTGATTCCTTTGGTTTGTTCGACACCGCCACTGACATCCACCGCATAAGGCCGCACCTGGCGGATGGCCGCTGTCACGTTATCGGGGCTCAGTCCGCCCGCAAGCACGATGGGAACTGGCATTTGACGCGGGACCAGGTTCCAGTCAAACACCTGCCCTGTGCCGCCTGCCACGCCTGGCAAATAAGCATCCAGCAACAGCGCGTGGGCATCATGGTATTGAGTGGCGTATTGTAGCAAATTTGTATCGTTCCGGACGCGGACCGCCTTCATATAAGGCACGCTGTAAACCCGGCAAGCATCGGGAGTCTCATCGCCGTGAAACTGCAATAGATCAAGCCTGACTTTGGCGAGCACCGCTTCTATTTCTCTTGGCTCAGCATCAACGAACAATCCGACGATACTGACGAAAGGCGGCAGCGCAGCCGCGATTTCCTCAGCCCGCTGCAGATCGATACTCCTGGGGCTAGGCCGGTAAAACACCAGCCCGATGGCATCACAGCCATGCTCCACGGCAGCTAGCGCATCCTCGACGCGGGTGATCCCGCAAATTTTGACACGGGTTCTCAAACTCAAAAAAGCACCTGTCATTGAAAGGCGCTAGGGTACCTCAAAGCCGGCCCCCTGTCACAAAAATCCTGATTCATCTCAGGCAATGCCGAGCTGCAATTTGCGCTCAGTGCCAGGCAATCCCCAGCGGGCATCATAGCCCACTCCGGTCAGGTACAGCCCGTCGGGCGAAAAAGTGGGAGGGGAAAGCGTACGGTCCTGTGCTGCGAGCAACTCCGCCATGAACGCTGGAGGATATTTTCCTTTGCCGATATACACCAGCGCCCCCACCATGTTGCGCACCTGGTGGTGCAGGAAGGCATTGGCGCAAAAATCGAATACCAGGCTGCTGCCAAAGGCGTTGACCGAGGCACGGTGCATGGTCTTGACGGGCGACTTCGCCTGGCATTCCGCCGCACGGAACGCGCTGAAATCATGCTGCCCCTGCAAATAGGCCATGGCTTCCTGCATCGCCTGCAGGTCGAGCGGCTGATGAAACCACCCCGCCTTTCCCGCCATCACCGCTGGGGCCACTGGCTGGTTGATGAGCCAGTATTGGTAACTGCGCTGGTAGGCATCGAACCGGGCATGAAAACGCGCATCCACTTCATTCGCCCATAAAACGCGCACGCCTCTTGGCAGCCTGGTGTTCACGCCACGCACCCAGGCATTTTGCGGCCGCACAGCCACCGTATCGAAATGCACGACCTGGGACAGGGCGTGAACCCCGGTATCAGTACGCCCGGCAGCGGAGACCCGCACCTCGTGGCCGGCCAGCTGCGACAATGCAGACTCCAGGGCATCCTGCACGGCAAGCCCGTTGGGCTGGCTCTGCCAGCCACAAAAGCCGGCGCCGTCATACTCGATACCCAATGCCAGCCTCATACGCTTCCGCCCTGCTCAAGATACTCGTTCATCGCACTATTCTACCCTTGCCTGCCATGATCGTTAAAATCAACGTGGCCAATAAAAAAGCCGGGCAATGCCGGCTCTGCATTCAAGGCTAGCCCGCTCTCAAGCGAGGCTATCCAGGATAGACTGGGCTTTCTGCTTCTGCCTCGGGCCGCCCTCCTTCAGTATCTCCTCGAGCAATTCGCGTGCGCCTTCGTTGTCCCCCATGTCCATATAAGCAGTCACCAAATCCAGCTTGGTGTCCACATCGGCTGACTCTTCAACCTCGCCGTCTGGAGCAAGACTTTCTGCCTCTGTCGAATCACCTGCGACATCCAGGCTGATGCCGGAAAGATCGATATCCGCTGTGGTAGCCTGGGAAGGTTCGTCCTCCTCGATATCCAGATCGAAATCAGGCAATACGATCTCTTCCTTCTGGCTCGGCGCCGCTGTTGCGCTAACGCCGCTATTCAGCTCGTCACTATCCAGGTCTATCTCGGCAAAATCGAAGCTGGGAGCCGCATCATCCTGCGGCCCATCAACTTCAAGAGTCGACTCAGGAACATCCGGACCATTGCCCAGCAACTCAGACAAGTCGCCGCCCGCTTCTGTTTCGGCCTCTTTTGAGGCCGGCTCTTCAGCGAAACTGATTTCCGGCAGATCAAAATCGATATCTGGCAGACCATCGTCCTGCAAATCTTCGCCCTCTGCAGTGCTTTCGGCTGCAGGATTGGGAAGTTCGATTTCCGGCAATGCAATCTCAGGCAAGCCAAGGTCGACATCAGGAGTTTGCAACGGCGAATCTACCGGCTGCTGCTGGCTATCCGCATCATCCAACTCGGGAATGAAGAACTCAGGCACGGCATCGGCATCCGGTTCGGTTACCGCATCCTCATCCGTTTCATTGCCAGGCAACTCCGGCAAGTCAAAGTCCGGGATTGCGGCATCAAGTTCTGCGATATCCAGTTGCAAGCTGTTCTTTGCCGGCGGCTCCGGCAGGTCCAAGCTGAAGTCCATGCTGTTGCCCGCATGCTGTTCGGCGGCATCTGCATCCGCGTCCTTGGCGCTTTCCAGCGACGCGGCATCCAGATCGAAGTCAAGCGCCGGCAAATCACGCTCTTCCGCCTGACTATCGTCCGCCCCGGCAAAAGGCGCATCGTCAACGACAGAGTCTTGTGCGTCTTTTTCACCCAGCAGACTAGCGCCAGTTGCGACGGCAGCACCTGCAAGCGCAGCACTGGTGAATGCCGCCTGATGATCCTGTGCGGCTTGCTGTTCGGGCTTGCCGGCTTGAGGCGTCTCCTGAGCGGGCAATGATGCAGGCCGCTCAGCTATGTTGTCTTCCGAATACAAGGGATTGTCCGGCTCCAGCTTGCGCCCCATCGCGGCAACCTTGCTCCAGATGGGATCGGCCGCGCCCAGCGTGGTATAGATTTCGCCCGCGACAGTTTCGAATGCCGAGGTATCGTTACGCGCTGCATAAATTTCCAGCAATTTGAGATGCAACTCATGACGCTGGGGCTCCTTGACGATCGCATCCTTGAGGATTTCCTCTGCCTGGGCATCACGCCCATAGGCCATGTAGACTTCCGCCTCGGCGATAGGGTCGACGTCGTGCGTATCGATCATGCCCCCAGTATTCTGGGAGAAGTCGTTGAGGAAGGAGGTATCCCCTGTATTGACGGTGGCGCCGGTAGTGTTGCCGAACACGGTATTGGGCTTGAGCCCGCCGGCCGTCTGGATTCCCCTCTCGAAACTGTCCAGCTCGCGCTTGCGTTTGTTGCGCATGTATAGCCAGCCGCCGAGCAACAAGACGATGCCGCCGGCAGCCAGCGCAAGCGGCAATGGATCATCGCCGACCAGTTCATCAAACAAGCTGGGCTCTTCCGCCACTGCAGGAACTGGCGCAGGCGCCGGTTGAGGTTCCGGCTTCACAGGTTCCGCTTCGTCGCCTGCCGGTGCTGCATCAGTGGCTGGCTCCTGTGCGGAAGGCTCTGCCGCAGGTGCAGCGGTTTCAGGTTCAGGCTGGGGCTCTGGCGTTTCTACAGGAGGAGGTGCAAGAGTCTCCTCAGGCTTGGCGGGAGGCGCGTCGCCATTCTGCAGGTTAGCCAACGCCTGGTTCTTGATTGCCAGCAGCTTCTGCATGTCGGCGATTTGCTTCTCGAGCATCGCAGCACGCTCGGCCGCTTCCTTCAGGCTCTTGTCCTTGGCAGTAAGCTCTTCCTGAATGGCGTTCAATTGCGCCTGGCTGGCATTGTTGCTGGAAAGCCTGACCACGTCACGGGAAGCGTCTGCAGGCGGCGCAGCACGGTCAGTCGCTGGAGAGGAAATGCGTCCGGATGCAGACTGCTGCGCTCCGCCATCCGTTGAAGGCGCCGACTCGGCAGCCAAGTCAGCCAGGCGGTTGCGATATGCGTTCCAATCAGCGGTCTGTACCCTGACCTCCCGCGTTGCCTCGGCAGGTGTGAGTTGTTGCAGCTCGCTTGCGCTCGGCACGCGCAATATCTGCCCCACCTTCAGGCGGTTCATGTTCTTGCCGGCAAAGGCATCCTCGTTGGCGCGGTACAGGCCGACCAGCATCTGGTCAAGGCTGACTCCCTGCACCTGGTGCTCTCGCGCAATCGCGCTCAAGGTATCCCCGCTGGCGGTGGTATAGCTTTGCGATGCGGAGCTTTGTGCTGGGGCAACTGGCTCGGGAGCGGCTCTTGCCGGGGTTTGAGTCGGCGCCGGTGGGCGTTGGGTAGCTGTACTGGCGGGAGGAGGAGTCTGTGCTGGCGTAGCGGCAGGTGCGGGCATGGCAGGCGCCGCGCTCGGCGGCAGTTGCACGCCATTGTAGACCTGCGCCTGGTTGTTGTAGCCGGGCGGGTCGAGCAATACGGTGTATTCGCGCAGCAAGCGGCCGGTTGCCCAATCGACCTGAATCAGCATATCCAGGAAAGGGTCGCTGATGGCCTGCGACGACGTGAGCTTGAGTACCGGGGCGCCATCGGCACGCTTGCTCACATCGACCTTGATGGCATTGTGGATTGCGGTGCGCTCCACGCCCTGGACATTGTAGGCTTCCTGTGGTGCGATGCCGGCCGTCAACGTCGCCAGTTCATCCGGCGTAGTGGAGAGAAGTTCAATTTCAGCAGAAAGCGGCTCACCAAGTCCGGATGTCACGGTCAAGCGGCCCAGGCCTGCAGCCTCGCCCACCATTGGCGCAAACGCCAACAACATGGCAAGTGCGACCCCCTTTAGTTTGGACTTATGCACTATTCCACCCTTATCAACTTTTAAATAGCATTATTAAGCTAACATCAATTAGTTACCGTTTCAAGCTAATACATAACTTTACATTCTCAATGCCAGCCCAGGCAGCACAGGGCGGCTGCATCCCCCAGGATCAATATCGCAAGGGCGCGGACAACGCAATCAGGCTTCCACCAGAATGCGCAGCATGCGGCGCAACGGCTCTGCGGCGCCCCATAACAACTGGTCGCCCACGGTGAAGGCGGAGAGATAGTCGCCGCCCATGCCCATCTTGCGCAAGCGCCCAACCGGGGTCTGCAAGGTGCCGGTCACCGCTGCGGGGCTCAAGCGCTTCATGGTCGCATCGCGCTCGTTGGGCACGACTTCGGCCCATGGGTTGGCTTCTGCCAACATATCGGCTATCTCATCCAACGGCACATCTTGCTTCAACTTGATAGTCAAGGCCTGGGAGTGGCAGCGCATCGCGCCAATCCGCACGCATAATCCATCGATCACGATAGGATCGGCCTCGCGTCCCAGGATCTTGTTGGTTTCCGCCATGCCTTTCCATTCTTCCTTGCTTTGGCCGTTGCCCAAGTCCTTGTCTATCCAAGGGATCAGGCTACCGGCAAGCGGAACGCCGAAATGGTCGACCGGCAATTCAGCGCTGCGCAGGGTATCCGCCACCTTGCGGTCTATATCCAGAATGGCTGAGGATGGATCTTGCAACTCGGATGCGACACCGGCATGCACCACACCCATCTGCTTGATGAGTTCGCGCATGTTCTGCGCGCCAGCGCCGGAAGCAGCCTGGTAGGTCATGGCAGTCGCCCACTCGACCAGGTCGGCCTTGAACAGCCCATTCAAGGCCATCAGCATCAGGGAGACGGTACAGTTGCCGCCAATCCAATTGCGCCCGCCTGCCGACAATGCCTGCTTGATTACGTCCAGGTTGACGGGGTCCAGGATGACCACCGCATCCTTTTCCATGCGCAGCGTGGAGGCGGCATCGATCCAGTGGCCTTGCCAGCCTTCGGCGCGCAGCTTGGGGAAGATATCGCTGGTATAGTCGCCGCCCTGGCAGGAAACGATGATATCCATCGCCTTGAGTTCGGCAAGCGACTTCGCATCCTTGAGCGGAGGCGTATCGCGGCCGATCGCAGGGCCTGCGCCGCCAGTCTGCGAAGTAGTGAAGAATATGGGCTCGATATCCTTGAAGTCGCCTTCCGCCATCATGCGCTGCATGAGCACGGAACCCACCATGCCCCGCCAGCCGACAAACCCTACTTTGAACATCATCTCTTCCTGGTTAAATGGCCTTGCACAGGCCTATCGTTGCATCTAGCTTACGATTATAGCGCCGCTACAACCGCATCGCCCATTTCGCTGCACTTGACCTTGCTGGTGCCCTCGGTCCAGATATCCGCTGTGCGGTATCCCTGCTCCAGAGCCTTCTTCACCGCATTTTCCACACGGCTGGCATTGGCCTCGTCGTTGAAGGTGTAGCGCAGCATCATGGCTGCGGAAAGGATGGTCGCCAGCGGGTTGGCGATATCCTTGCCGGCAATGTCGGGAGCGGAACCGTGGCTAGGCTCGTACATGCCCTTGTTGTCCTGGTCCAGCGATGCGGAAGGCAGCATGCCGATGGAGCCTGTCAACATGGAAGCTTCGTCCGAGAGGATATCGCCGAAAATGTTACCGGTGACCATCACGTCGAACTGCTTGGGCGCGCGGATCAACTGCATCGCGGCATTATCGACATACATGTGGCTGAGCTCGACTTCGGGATATTCCTTCGCCACCTCGATCATCACCTGACGCCAGAGTTCGGTGGTTTCCAGCACATTGGCCTTGTCCACGGAACAGACTTTCTTGTTGCGTTTCTGCGCGATGCCGAACGCCACATGCGCGATGCGGCGGATTTCGGATTCGCTGTAGCGCATGGTGTTGACGCCTTCGCGCTCGCCGTTGTCCAGCGTGGAAATGCCGCGCGGCTGGCCGAAATAGATGTCGCCGGTCAGTTCGCGCACGATCATGATATCCAGGCCGGAAACCACTTCCGGCTTCAGTGTGGATGCCGAAGCCAACTCGGGATACAACAAGGCGGGACGCAGGTTGGCGAACAGGTTGAGTTCCTTGCGGATACGCAGCAGGCCGCGCTCGGGACGCTTGTCGCGCGGCAGGGTATCGTATTTCCAGTCGCCCACCGCGCCAAGCAGGACGGCATCGGCCTCCTTGGCGAGCTTGAGCGTCGCCTCGGGCAACGGGTCGCCGGCCGCTTCGTAACCTGCGCCGCCGATCGGCGCTTCCTGCAACTCCAGGTCGAGATCAAGCGCTTTCAGCACCTTGACGGCTTGCGCCACGATTTCAGGACCGATGCCGTCGCCCGGCAATACCGCAATCTTCATAAACGTGTTCCCAGATATTGAATTGATTTGAACAGGAGCAATCCATGCCGCGCCCTATGGCGGGCAGCATGGATCATGGTTAATTGAACAGCCAGGGCTGCGCGGCCTTGTGCTTGGCTTCAAACGCCTTGATGTCGGACACGTGCTGCAAGGTCAGGCCGATATCGTCGAGACCGTTCAATAGGCAATGCTTGCGGAACGGGTCTATCTCGAAAGCATAGCTTTTGCCGCCGGGCGTCTGCACGGTTTGCGTCTGCAGGTCGACCAACAAGTGATAACCCTCGTTGGGCTCGACTTCCTTGAACAGGCTATCGACGATTTTCGCATCGAGGACAATCGGCAGGATACCGTTCTTGAAGCAGTTGTTGAAGAAGATGTCGGCGAAGCTCGGGGCGATGATGGCGCGGAAGCCATAATCGAGCAGCGCCCACGGCGCATGCTCGCGGCTGGAGCCGCAGCCGAAATTCTCGCGCGTCAGCAGGACGCTGGCGCCCTGATAGCGCGGATAGTTGAGCGGGAAGTCAGGATTCAACGGCCGCTTGCTGTTGTCCATGCCCGGCTCGCCCTGGTCCAGATAGCGCCATTCATCGAAGGCGTTGGGGCCGAAGCCCGCGCGCTTGATCGACTTCAGGAATTGCTTGGGGATGATGGCGTCGGTATCGACATTGGCGCGATCCAAGGGGGCCACCAATCCATTCAACTGGGTAAATGCTTGCATATTGATCCAATAAACGATTCGTTACTTGGTTGATTTCTGTATGGCTTCGCCGGCCTTTTCGATGTCCTTGCCCATGCCGTTGATGGTATTGCATGCGGCCAGGGCCATCGCCAGCAATGCCATGGCCGCCATCATGAACACTTGTCGCATGGCCGGGTTCAATTCAGCAATTGGCGCACGTCGACGAAATGCCCGGTCACCGCCGCGGCAGCCGCCATTTCAGGACTGACGAGGTGGGTACGGCCGCCTGCGCCCTGACGTCCCTCGAAATTGCGGTTCGAGGTGGAGGCGCAACGCTCGCCCGGCTCCAGACGATCGGCATTCATCGCCAAACACATGGAGCAGCCGGGCTCACGCCATTCGAAACCGGCTTCCTTGAAAATCCTGTCCAGGCCTTCCTGCTCCGCCTGCGCCTTGACCAGGCCGGAACCCGGCACTACCATCGCCAGCTTGACGTTGGGTGCGACGTGCTTGCCCTTGGCCACAGCCGCGGCGGCGCGCAAGTCCTCGATGCGGGAATTGGTGCAGGAGCCGATGAACACCTTGTCGATCGGGATTTCCGAGATCGGGGTATTGGCCTGCAAGCCCATGTACTGCAAGGCGCGCTCCATGCCGCTGCGCTTGGTCGGGTCGTTTTCCTTAGTGGGGTCTGGCACGATGCCGTTGACCGCCGTCACCATTTCGGGAGAAGTGCCCCAGGTGACCTGCGGCTCGATTTCTTCAGCCTTGAGTTCTACCAGGGCATCGAACTTGGCGCCCTCGTCGCTATGCAAGGTGCGCCAATAGGCCACTGCGGCATCCCATTGCTCCGGCTTGGGCGCATAAGGACGGCCCTTGACGTAATCGATGGTGATGTCGTCCACGGCCACCATGCCGGCGCGCGCGCCCGCCTCGATCGCCATGTTGCACAATGTCATGCGCCCTTCCATGCTCAGGCCGCGAATCGCCGAGCCTGCGAACTCGATCGCATAGCCGGTGCCGCCCGCGGTGCCGATCTTGCCGATGATCGCCAATGCAATGTCCTTGGCGGTGACGCCGGGGCCAAGCTGGCCTTCCACGCGCACCTGCATGGCCTTGGATTTCTTCTGCACCAGGCACTGGGTCGCCATCACATGCTCGACTTCTGAAGTGCCGATGCCGTGCGCCAACGCGCCAAACGCGCCGTGGGTGCTGGTATGGGAGTCGCCGCAGACCACGGTCATGCCGGGCAAGGTCGCGCCCTGCTCCGGCCCCATGACATGCACGATGCCCTGGCGCGCATCGCCCATCCTGAACTCGGTCACGCCGAAATCGTTGCAGTTCTGGTCCAGCGTTTCCACCTGCAGGCGCGAGATCGGGTCGGCAATGCCCTGGCTGCGGTCGGTGGTCGGCACGTTGTGGTCAGGCACCGCCAGCACGGAACTGATGCGCCATAGCTTGCGGCCGGCCATCTTCAGGCCTTCGAACGCCTGGGGGCTGGTCACCTCATGCACCAGGTGGCGGTCGATATAGATCAACGCGGCACCGTTTTCCTCACGCACCACGTGGGAATCAAACAATTTGTCGTAAAGCGTTTTGGCTGACATACGATCTTTCTAATCCTGCTGATACAGTCCGTTTAACGTCACGAGACGGTTTATGGTTGAATCCGGCCGTTCAATCGCGGAAGTTGCCGAACTGCAACGGGAAATCCGTGATGGACTTCCTGACGAAGGCGATCGCCTCCTGCAACACATCGCGCTTGGCGCCGGTCACGCGTACCTCGTCGCCCTGGATGCTGGCTTGCACCTTGAGCCCGCTGTCCTTGAGCAGCTTAACGACTTTCTTCGCCAGCTCGGCATCGATGCCAGCCTTGATCTTGAGCACCTGCTTGACCTTGTTGCCGGAAATCTTCTGCACGTCCTGGTGATCCAGGCGCTTGGCGCTGTCTGCTTCCTTCTTTTCCATCGCGGGCAGCAGAATGGCCTTGATCTGGTCGAGCTGGAAATCCGAGTCGCCATGCAAGGTGATCAGGCTATCCTTTTCGTTCAGCTCGACACTCGCGCTGGTGCCCTTGAAGTCGTAGCGGTTGGTGATCTGGCGACCAGCAACATCCACCGCATTCTTCAATGCGACCATATCGACTTCAGAAGAAATATCAAATGAAGGCATCGTTATCCATCCTCATCCAAATTCAACGCTGCATGCCGGTAAGCCCGACGTGAGGCAGCGATTTAAATACTCAACAAATACCAGTGCTGCAACACTTATTCGAAATGACAGACATAATCCAGCGTTTCCGTCACTTCAATGTCGAAGCTGGAGTTGCCCGGCACAGTGAATTTCTCGCCCGCGCCATACGTCTTCCAATCGCTTTCGCCATTGAGGCGTACCTTGCAGGCGCCACTGTTGATTTCCATCAGCTCGGGAGAACCGGTATTGAAGGTCAGCGTGCCGGGGAAAATCACGCCCACGGTCGCCCGGGTGCCGTTTGGGAACAGCACGGTATGGCTGACGCACTTGCCGTCGAAATACACATTGGCTTTTTTCTTGACGCTCACATTGTCGAACTGGGCCACGACGCTTCTCCTAAAATTAGTTGGTTACTGCTTGTTGTTGCGCAGGTTGGCTGCGATGCGCATGCGCAAGGCATTCAGCTTGATGAAGCCGCCTGCATCGCGGTGGTCGTAGGCGCCTGCATCGTCCTCGAAGGTCGCGATGTTCGGATCGAACAGCGAATCGGTCTTGGAATCGCGGCCGGTCACGATCACGTTGCCCTTATACAGCTTGAGCTTGACCCAGCCATTGACGGTCTGCTGGGTATGGTCGATTAACGTTTGCAGAGCAACGCGCTCAGGACTCCACCAGTAGCCGTTGTAGATCATGCTCGCATAGCGCGGCATCAGGTCGTCCTTCAGGTGCGCCACTTCGCGGTCGAGGGTAATGGACTCGATCGCGCGGTGCGCCTTGAGCAGGATAGTGCCGCCCGGGGTTTCGTAACAGCCGCGCGACTTCATACCGACATAGCGGTTTTCCACCAGGTCAAGACGGCCGATGCCATGCTTGCCGCCAAGGCGGTTCAACTCTGCCAGCAGTTCGTGCGGCTTCAATGCCTTGCCATTCAATGAGATGGGGTCGCCGTTGCGATATTCAATCTCCAGGTATTCGGCTTCGTCCGGCGCGCTCTCGGGCGATACCGTCCAGCGCCACATATCTTCCTCGGCTTCCGCAGCCGGGTTTTCCAGGTGACGGCCTTCGTAGGAAATATGCAGCAGGTTGGCGTCCATGCTGTACGGACTGCCGCCCTGGCGGTGCTTCATCTCTACCGGGATGCCATGCTGCTCGGCATAGGCCAGCAGCTTTTCGCGGCTAAGCAAATCCCATTCGCGCCATGGCGCGATGACCTTGACGCCGGGCTTGAGCGCATAGGCGCCCAGCTCGAAACGCACCTGGTCGTTGCCCTTGCCGGTAGCGCCGTGAGAAATGGCATCGGCGCCGGTTTCATTGGCGATCTCGATCAAGCGCTTGGCAATCAACGGACGGGCGATGGAAGTGCCCAGCAGGTATTCACCTTCATACACGGTGTTGGCGCGGAACATTGGGAACACGAAGTCGCGCACGAACTCCTCGCGCAGGTCGTCGATATAGATTTCCTTGACGCCGAATTTCTTGGCCTTTTCGCGCGCAGGCTCCAGCTCTTCGCCCTGGCCGATATCCGCGGTAAAGGTCACCACCTCGCACTGGTAGGTGTCCTGCAGCCACTTCAGGATCACGGAGGTATCCAGGCCGCCGGAATAGGCCAGCACGACTTTCTTCACATCACTCATTTCGCTATTTCTTTCTCGATTAAATCCAGTTCAACCCAGGTTTACGCTTGCACCTTGCCCAACAGCAAATACTCCATCAAGGCCTTCTGCACGTGCAGCCGGTTCTCGGCCTCTTCCCACACCACGGACTGCGGGCCGTCGATCACGGCGGCCTCGACCTCTTCGCCGCGGTGCGCGGGCAGGCAGTGCATGAACAAGGCGTCCTTACCCGCGACACGCATCATGTCGGCATCTACCTGCCAGTCGTGGAAGTC
Organism: Methylobacillus draconifructus; assembly: GCF_045984355.1. Taxonomy (NCBI): domain Bacteria; kingdom Pseudomonadati; phylum Pseudomonadota; class Betaproteobacteria; order Nitrosomonadales; family Methylophilaceae; genus Methylobacillus; species Methylobacillus draconifructus. The sequence goes on from NZ_JBJQII010000002.1 coordinate 89,864, forward strand.
GCGGCGGCGCTCTTCGTTCTCCGCCTCGAAGCCCATCGAAGTCCAAACATCGGTAGTGACGAGGTCAGCACCGCGCGCGGCCTCCATCGGGTCGGTGAATTCTTCGTAATGGTCGGTGCCATAGAGGTTGGCGCGTTCCGGCTCGACTTCATATCCCGGCGGCGTCGATACATGCACATTGAAATCCAACACTTCGGCCGCCTGCAGCCAGGTGTTGCAGACGTTGTTCGAATCGCCGATCCAGGCCACGGTCTTGCCCTTGATCGAGCCGCGATGCTCGATATAGGTGAAGATATCGGCCAGGATCTGGCAGGGATGGTATTCATTGGTCAGGCCGTTGATGACCGGCACGCGCGAATTCGCGGCAAAGCGTTCGATGATCTCCTGCTCGAAGGTACGGATCATGACGATGTCGCTCATGCGCGAGATGACTTGCGCCGCATCCTCTACCGGCTCGCCGCGCCCCAGTTGGGAATCGCGCGTGTTGAGGTAGATGGCGGAGCCGCCCAACTGCTGCATGCCGGCCTCGAACGACAGGCGCGTGCGCGTGCTGGCCTTCTCGAAAATCATCACCAGGGTACGATCGGTCAGCGGCCAGTATTGCTGGTAGGCCTTGAACTGCTCCTTGATCCAGCGCGTGCGGTCGAAAATATGCGCCAGCTCGTCCGCATTCAGGTCGTTGAACTGCAAGAAATGTTTGATTGCCATAACGTTTATATTCCCACGATCAAGCCAAAAACTTCTTGATTAAAGGTGCCAGGATATCCACCACTTGCTGCGCTTCCTGCTCGCTCATGACGAGCGGCGGCAACAGGCGGATCACTTTTTCTGCCGTCACATTGATCAGCAAGCCTGCTTCCAGCGCCTGCTTGACCAGTTCCGCACACGGGCGGTCCAGCTCTATGCCGATCATCAGGCCTGCATTGCGGATCACGCTCACGCCGACCACGTCTTGCAGGCTGGCAGCAAAAGCCTCGCGTATGTAATTGCCCAGTTGCTCGGCATGCGCGAGCAGGCCGTCGGACTCGATGATGTCCAGCGTCGCCAACGCAGCGCTGCAGGCCAGCGGGTTGCCGCCGAAAGTAGAGCCGTGCTTGCCATAGGTAAACACTTCCGCCGCCGGGCCATGTGCCAGACAGGCGCCGATGGGCACGCCCGAGCCCAGCCCCTTCGCCAGGGTCATGACGTCGGGCACTACATCGGTGTGCTGGAATGCAAACCAGGTGCCGGTACGCGCCACGCCGCTTTGCACTTCGTCCAGCATCAGCAGCCAGCCATGGGTATCGCAAATCTCGCGCAAGCCCTTGAAATACGCCGCCGAGTCACGCGGCACATTGATGCCGCCCTCGCCCTGGATAGGCTCGAGCAGGATGGCGACAACGTTCTTGTTGTGCCGCGCCACCTGGCGCACGGCATCGAGGTCATCGAACGGCACGCGGATGAAGCCGCTCACCAACGGCTCGAAACCGGCCTGGGTCTTGCGGTTGCCCGTGGCGGAAAGCGTTGCCAGGGTACGGCCATGGAATGCGCGCTCCATGACGATGATTTCAGGATTTTCTATGCCCTTGTTGTGCCCATAGAGTCGTGCAAGCTTGATGGCGGCCTCATTGGCCTCGCAACCGGAATTACAGACAAACACCTTGTCCATGCCGGAAACCTCGCATAACCTGTCCGCAAGCCTGGACTGCTCGGCAATGCCGTAGACATTCGAGACATGGATCAAGCGACCGGCCTGCTCGCTAATGGCGGCCACCAGGCGAGGATGCGCATGGCCCAGGCCATTGACCGCGATCCCGGCCAATGCGTCCAGGTAACGCTTGCCCTCGGTATCCCAGAGCCAGGCGCCTTCTCCCTTAGTGAAGGTGACAGGCTGACGGGCGTAGGTATTCATCAAATGTTCGGACATTGCAGTATCTAGCCTCTACGTTTGGATACAAGCTTAAGCTCAAAAACAAAAACGGCGGCACCAGCCGCCGTTTACAGCATCATGCGGCACCCTCAGCGGTCGAGCGCGCGCTTTTTCAGCAGTCGGATGGCTGCCAGCAGAGCAATACCAGTTGCTACCTTGCGCACTACAGTCTTCATGAGGTCACCGTCGAATTCTACAAATGGAAACCCGGCCAAAACCTGCCACTACGCCGGACTTTGCCAAACTTTTAAGCTATTTAAACATTTTGCTTCAAGGGCTCGAGAGTAGCGCAAATCCCGGATTTAGGCAAGAATTAGGCAAGAGGATTTATGCATTAAACCACAGGCAGTGATGCAAACCGGGTTTCAAAATCCTTGGGTTTAAGGCAGAATCTAATGTTCGCTCGAATTCAAGATATTTACTCACAACCCTGCATTATATGGTGTCGCTAGCCACAGTTACCAAGATGCCCGATCAGGGCCATGATGCGCAATCCGGCACCCAGTTGCCGGTTTCCTGGTACACGGACCCTGCCGTTTACGCCCTTGAACAGCAGCATCTGTTCGCCCACTCGCCCCATTACATCGGGCACGAGCTCATGGTTCCCGAAGTCGGCAACTACCACGCCCTATCATGGATGAACAATGCCAAGGCGCTGGTCCGCAACGAAAACGGCATCGAGCTGATCAGCAATGTCTGCCGCCACCGGCAGGCACTCATGCTCAAGGGCAGCGGCAAGACCAAGAACATCATCTGCCCCTTGCACCGCTGGACCTACGATACCCGCGGCCAGCTGCTGGGCGCGCCCCACTTCAAGGAAAACCCCTGCCTCAACCTCAATAAATCTTCGCTGAAGAACTGGCAAGGCCTGCTTTTCGACAGCAAGCGCGATATTGCGCAGGATTTGCAAAAATTAGGTTGCAAACAGGACTTCGACTTCACCGGCTATATGCTCAACCGCGTGATGGTGGATGAATACAAATTCAACTGGAAAACCTTCATCGAGGTCTACCTGGAAGACTACCATGTCGGCCCTTTCCATCCCGGCCTCGGCCACTTCGTCGATTGCGAGGACCTCAACTGGGAGTTCGGCGACTGGTACAGCGTGCAGACAGTGGGCGTGCACAAGGCCCTACAAAAATCCGGCTCCTTGATATACGACAACTGGCACAATGAAGTGCTGCGCTACAACAAGCAGCAGCCGCCCAAGTATGGCGCGATCTGGATGGTGTACTACCCATTCCTCATGATCGAGTGGTACCCGAACACGCTGGTGGTCTCCAACATCATTCCGCGCGGACCGGACGCCTGCACCAATGTAGTCGAGTTCTATTACCCCGAGGATATCGCCCTGTTCGAGGAAGAATTCATCGCAGCGCAACAGGCGGCGTATACCGAGACCGCCGTGGAAGACATGGAAATCTGCCAGCGCATGCATGACGGCCGCCATGCGCTGGCCGCCCAAGGCATCGATGAGCGCGGCCCCTACCAGCACCCGATGGAAACCGGCATGCAGCACTTCCATGCTTGGCTGCACAAGCAACTGGACCCGCACCTGAAATAACCATCTCCAGGCAAGCATATTGCCTGCTTAATATTTGGGCCTGCACGCCAGGCCGGAAAGACGAACCTTGAACCTGCCCAGACTCGGCAGCCTGTGGATGCTGGTTGCCGCCTTCTTTTTTGCCATCATGGGCGTTCTGGTCAAGCTGGGGGCGGCAAAATTCAGCAGCGCGGAACTGGTGTTCTACCGCTCGCTCTTCGGCCTGCTGTTCATCATCTTCGTCGCGCGCTACCGTCGCGTTTCGCTCAAGACCCGGCTCGTCAACACGCACATGAAGCGCGCGATTCTCGGCTTCGCCTCGCTGATCTGCTTTTTCTTCGCCATCAGCGAATTGCCGCTCGCCACCGCCATCACGCTCAATTACACCTCGCCCTTGTTCCTGGCGATGGCCCTGCCGTTCATGCTGCACGAAAAACCGCGCAAGATCCTGCTGCTTGCCGTAGTGCTTGGCTTCGTCGGCGTCGCCTTGTTGCTCAAGCCCAGCCTGCACATGGATGAGCTGATCGCGGGCGCCATCGGCCTGCTCTCGGGCGCGATGGCGGGGATCGTATACGTCCATGTTACTCAGCTTGGCCGTGCAGGCGAGCCGGACTGGCGCACGGTGTTTTACTTCACCCTGGTCTGCACCATAGGCGGCGGTTTATGGATGCTGTTCTATCGTTTCACGCCGCTGGACTGGCCGGACCTGCCGCTGCTGCTGGGGCTGGGCGTATCGGCCACCATCGCCCAGCTTGCCCTGACACGCGCCTACCGTACCGGCAGCCCGCTCGTGGTCGGCAGCCTAGCCTATACCACAGTAGTACTGGCCAGCCTGTTTGGCATCCTGATCTGGAACGAGACACTGTCCTCGGACCGCTGGCTCGCTGTCGGCCTGATCATCCTCAGCGGCATCATCAGCGTATGCGCGACGCCCAAACCGAATAAAGACACCCAAGCCAAATAAAGGTTAAACTTTAGCCCGATGCGTCCGTAGAAGATGAAATGAACCCCTCGCCTTCCCGCCATATTGCCGGCATTGCATGCAACGCGCTGCTAAGCTTGATGCTGGCAGGCTGCATGGGCGGGCCCATCGCGCAGCAAGTGGCCTCATCCCTGCTGATGCGCGCTGCGGACCAGGCGACTTCCAATGCCTACGACGCATATTTGCTGAAAGACCCCTCCACTTCCTCTCCCGGTAACGAATCCAACATGACAGCTGCCATTCCCGGCCATGGCGGCGCCAGCCACGCAGTTTCAAAGACGCCGCAACTGGACGAATACTGGAGTGCATTCCTCAATGCAGGCTTTACCGAGATCAAGCCTTTTGCAGAACCCTTGCCTGAGCATGCAACCGGCACATCAAAAAACGAGGGCCAGGCCATGACTGCGAGCGACCTCGTTGTGGTCGAGGTCTGGAGCATGCTGGTGGGAGAAGAGAAAGCCGCCGTCCTGGAACAAGCCAGGCTGCGCGGCAACGATATATCGCATCTACAAGATTTTGCCCAATGGCAGATGGCGGTAGGCGCGTCCATCGCCTCGCCGCAATCGCCAATCACCTTCCTGGTGCCTCCCGAACTTGGCCGCATCAGCAGCGGCCAGGAGTTGCTGGTGGAGATATCCGGGCAGAACGACCTGAACATTGCGCGCTACCTCATGCAGCCGCAACGCGCCTTCAAGCAGGCCTCGGGCCACCCTGCTGTCAACCAGCGCTGAATCCTCAAGGGTCGATCAAGCCGGACCGCATCGCGATCAGGGCGATCTCGGCCGAATTATTGGCATTGAGCTTCTGCTTGATATTGTAGAGATGCGTGCCGACAGTACGCGGCGACAGGGATAAGGTGTCGGCGATTTCGTTGGTGGTCTTGCCCTTGGCCAAGGCCATGAACACCTCGAACTCGCGGTCGGAGAGGATATCCACGGGATTCTGCTGCCCTGAAATCTGCTGGATCGCCATCTGCTGGGCCACATTGGCCTCAAGATACATCTTGCCGCCCGCCACCGTATGGATCGCCTTGATCAGCTCCTCGGCCGCGCTGCGCTTGGTCAAGTAGCCCATCGCGCCCGCATTCAGCACGCGCTTGGGATGCACGGAATCCTCATGCGCGGACAGCACCAGGACGCGCGCATGCTCATCCTTGGCCCGGATGCGGTCTATCGCCTCCAGCCCGCCTATGCCAGGCATGGTGATATCCATCACCACCACGTCCGGCTGATGTTCCTGGTACAGTTTGATGGCCTGCTCGCCGCTCTCCGCTTCGGCAATCACCTGGATCGCCTGGTCCGACTCAAGCAGCAGCTTGAACCCCATGCGCACCACGGCATGGTCATCCACCAGCATCACCTTGATTGCTGCACTCATGACACTACTCTCTCCGGAATCGTCACCGATATGGCGGAACCCTGGCCCGGCAGGGAATCAATGCTGAAACTGCCATACAGGGCCTGAGTGCGCTCCCGCATCCCCAGCAGTCCGAAATGGCGGCTTTGGTCCACATTGCACATATTCATGCCGATGCCATTGTCCTTGATCAAAAGTGTGAGAGTACCATTTTCATGGCGCGAAAGGCTGATATCGATACGGTCGGCCTGCGCATGGCGCAAGGCATTGGTGACGGATTCCTGCACGATGCGATAGAGGTTGATGTTCAAGCTTTCCCCCAGCAGGTCCAGCTTGCCGTGCAACTGCAGATTGAATTTCACGTTCGGGTTCTGCGCCTGCCAATCGGCGACGGCATCGCGCAAGGCTTCAGACAAACCGAGGTTGTCCAGCGAGCCGGGGCGCAGATGGCGGATGATGTTATGCATGCCGTCGTAAATGTGGTTGGCTGCCGAGACGATGGTTTGCGCGCTGCTTTCTATGCTCGGCATATCCTGCCTGGTCTTGTTCGCGATCGCCACGGCAAAGGTCTTGATCGCGGTGACGTACTGCCCGAGCTCGTCGTGCAGCTCGCGTGCCAGGCTGCGGCGCTCGTCCTCGATATGGCGCTGGATCAGGTGCGTCAACTGGCGGTTTTCCTCCAGCTTGCGCGCAGTTTCCTCCGCCAGCTTGCGCTCGGTGATGTCGCGCATGCTGCAAATCTCGCCGATCACCTCCCCGGTTTTCGGGTCCATCAACGGCGCGGCGGAAAGCGATACATCGAGCAACTTGCCGTCGCGCGCCACCCGCTGCGTATCGTAATGCTCCACCAGGCCGTTCGCCAACATGTTCGCCATGTTGCGCTCCAGCTCGCTCTCGTGGTTAGGCGGCATCAGCAGTTCGGCAGACCTGCCGATGATGTCGACCGGCGCATAGCCGAACATGCGTTGCGCTGCGGGGTTCCAGAACGAAATATTGCCGTTGAGGTCATGAATCATGATCGCATCCGCGCTCTGCTGCACGATCAGCGCGAGACGGCGGTTTTCCTCGGTGCGCTCGCGCAACGACTCGCCCATTAGGTTGAAATTCTGCGCAATGCGTGAAAATTCAGGCACCTTGAACCTGGGCAGCCTAACGTCCAGGTTGCCCTGCTCCACCGCGGAAATTGCCTTGAGGATATCGTTGGCGGGCCTGAGCCAGCGCCCCAGCATCCAGTAAATCAAGGCGTTGAGCACGAAGAAGAACCCGGTCTCGATCCAGAGCAGGTTCTGGAACGAAGCCCAGGATTCGCGGATCGCCCCTGCCGCATCGGACGCCACCACCAGCATGCCGAAACGGATGCGGCGCGACACCACCTCCGGCTCGGGTTCCACCATGCGGGCGAACCAGCGCGGCGGGGTTTCATTGGCGCGATAAGTGGATGGCGGCGACTGGTACATCAGCTCGCCCTGCGCGTTGTAGAGGAAAATCTCGCTGCTGCGCACGTGCCCCAGTGATTGCAGAAAGGTATGCATCACGTCATGCGTATAGCCCCACTCCGGGTTCTGCCGCGAATTGATGATGACGGTATCGAGCAACTGCACCGTCACCCGCGTCGCCGCCTCCACGCTCTCCTCCGTGGAAATGCGCATGCCCTTGATCACCACATAGCCCACCGCCACCATCAGCATCAGCAGCAGAGTGGTAATGAGGAGATTGAATCTGACACGCAAGCTCATAGTAAATTATCCAATGGACTGCTCACCCCGCGCGCGCCCTTGTTCAATACATGGGTATACATCATTGTTGTCGAAACATCGCTGTGACCCAACAGTTCCTGCACAGTACGGATATCGTAACCACTCTCAAGCAAATGAGTGGCGAAACTATGGCGAAACGTATGCGGTGTCGCATGCTTGGCGATACCGGCATCCACCACAGCCTGTCTAACCGCACGCTGAATCGCCTGGTCCCGCACGTGGTGGCGCCTTGCTTGCCCTGCCTCACCATCCCGCGGATCAGTCGATAACCGCGCAGAAGGAAACACATATTGCCATCCCCATTCCCGGTTTGCATTCGGATACTTGCGTTGCAATGCATAAGGCAGATATACCGCACCATGTCCTGCCGACAAATCCTGCTCGTGCAATACCTTCACCTGCTTCAAATGCTCCCGCAAAGGTTTCACCAATATCTGTGGCAACATCGTCACCCGGTCTTTAAATCCCTTGCCGTCCCGAATCAGAATCTCGCCACGGGCAAAATCCACGTCCTTCACTCGCAAGCGCAACACCTCCAAAATCCGCATCCCCGTGCCATACAACAAACTGACAACCAGATGATGGGTCCCGCTCAAGCGCGCCAATATCTGCTGAACCTCCTCAACCGCCAGTACAACCGGCAATCGCCTGGGCGCTTTTGCACGCTCCACCTTATCCAGCCATGTCAACTTGATCTGCAGCACCTCTTTATACAAAAACAACAATGCACTTTTCGCCTGATTCTGCGTTGAGGCAGATACCTTGCCCTCAACTGCAAGGTAAGTTAAAAACTGCTCAACCTCGGCAGCACCCAGTTCCCTCGGGTGCCGCTTGCCAAAATGCAAAATGTACCGTTTAATCCAGTCAACATAAGCCTGCTCGGTGCGGATGCTGTAATGCTTGAGGCGGATTTTCCCCCGTACTTGATCGAGCAGTTTTGGTGATGAGTTATTTGACGGATGCATTTTTAAAATTTAGGCCGCACTAAAAAAATACTAACTTAATGATTACACTATACATTAAATTAAATATCATCAACCCAAAAACCCATTTGACGGAAAATAAAGCGTCAAATAGGATGGCTACTTTACGTTAGGTGCGCAAGGAGAGTTATGTCGATCTTCGAAACCTTCGAACACAATGGCAAGACCTACGAAATCCGCAGTGCTCAAGACGGAGGCTTAATTCGCGTCCGCGCATTTCTTGATGGAAAGCCCGCCAACGGCTACGAATACACGGTAGAACTGATCAGTGTTATTGATGCCAAGATGGCCGAATTCCCTGTAGATCTCATGGGTCAGTTGGCAACTACAGCGGCCAATGATGTTCGTCAGGGGTATTGGGAACAATACGTCGCAGCCGTCCAAGAGCATGATAGGCAGCGCACCTAACAATTCATTCAAGCCGACGCCACTTCGTGGCGCAGCTTAATTCAGACGTTAGCAGTTCAAATAAAAACTAGGGAGCAAACGATGAATCAAAAACCAACCTCAAGAATCATCAACATGATAATTTGGCTTTGGATATGGTTAAGCAGTGTGATGTTGCCAGTTACAACAAATACAGAAGATTTTTGGTCAGCTAAAATTGCTCAGCTATTTACAATAAATCCAAACATTCAAGATATTCCTAGGCTAATTGGCAATGCAATATTGCCCCTTATTTTATGGTTCATCATAGACCGCGTTCTAAAGCGTAAAAATCTAAAGGCTAATAATCAATAAATGCTAACCCATCATTCAAGCGGGACGCCTAACGGCGCCCCTTAATTCAAAAGTTAGGCACCATGCCCAAGCTTCTGATGACCGTCGAAGATATGTTCCAGATTACTGGCCATGGGCTGGTCGTGGTTCCAGGCCCGCTAGCCGAAGACTTTCTTGGGCCTGCTAAACCGCACGTTGAGCTTCGCAGACCTGACGGTTCGCAGATACATGCGCAACTGCTCATCCAGTATCACTTTCAGACGCCTCCACCCAAAGAACATCGTTGGGCATGCGTGTTCACCACCTTGTCTGCGCAGGATGTTCCTGTCGGCACTGAGATCTGGCTAAGTGGTGCCTAACAATTCATTCAAGCCGACGCCGCTTCGCGGCGCGGCTTAATTCAGGCGTTGTAGATAGCTCATTCAATTATTGTCACTAAGACCCAGACGATTGTGTCGACTCGTTCCGTTGACTGCAATTAACAAACTGCCAACCGCAAACGTTGGCCGTAAACTAAACTGCTTAGCTACGGGTGGAATGCAAGCTGAGTTACCCATTTTGGTTCGCCAGTTTGAAGATGTATTGCAAACAGTCCAGGCGATAGCGTTGCCCTTCTGCTCCGCTAAAGTTGTTTGGCAGGCTCTGGACTGCTTGCCGTATCGCAGTTTGCCGGTTAAGTTTAATTTGCGCGTTGATGCCGCTGTTCATGTCAGCAGTGCGGGGAATACGCGGTTCTATGCCATATGCGATAGGTGATGTATGCGAAACTTGCTTGATTTTAGTTCTGGCTCGGCAATTCTGACGACATTGCTGATCCTGGTGCTGATGTCTGTGATAATGGTCGGCATCCGCCTTATTTTCATGCAGACCTTTCAGCGCCGGCGCGAGCGTGAAAACCGCCAAATCAACGAACGATTAAAGGTACTTATCTCAGCCTACAAAGTGCTGGGCGGTTCCTTTACTGGTGAGCTGGCGGTTGATCCTGCGCATTTACGCGATTTGCGGCAGTCTGTTGATGCCGCAGATGATTTGAGCGCCATTGCCACAGCTTCCGAGCGCCGCAGGCGTATCCGCGATGCCGTTGAAACGGCACTGTCGGATGTTATTTTACTGGGCACGGAAGAGCAGGTCCGGCTGGCAACGCAGGCTGCCAACGATATGGTAGCGGGGAAAAGTATCGAAACCGCCGCACTGGTGGTCTCATTGCGTAATTTCATTCGTCAGTCCCTGGATTTAACGCCAATTCCAGCCGATATCACAGTCCCCAGCCAAGGGCCGGTACGCGTTGCTACAGGCGCTAACAGTAGTAAACGAAGCGGCGGGCCTGGCGGTAGTAAAGGCGGCGGCAGCAATGACGGCGGCGGTACTTCCGGCGGTATTGCACTGACTGGTGGCAGCCAGGTAAGCGACACACCCTGAATCAATACTTTTCATGCTGGAAAGTGTGATCACAATATTAAAAACTGGCGGTCGATATAACCAACAGGAGATTCGGCTCCTGAATCATGGAGAGACACATGGCACCTGACAACATACCTAAAGGCCCGGCTTCTTACTTCCCATCCATTGAGAAAACCTATGGGAAGCCCGTCACTCACTGGTTCAAGCTTCTCGACTCTCTCAAGGACAAGAAGCACATGGAGCAAGTCGCCTTTCTCAAGGAACAGCATAAGATCGGGCACGGTCATGCAAATGCACTTGTGGCATTCCATCGGTCTCAACATGAAGCCTAAGCACTCATTCAAGCCGATGCCACTTTCGTGGCGCGGCTTCACACGCGGGCATTAGAGACTCAGAAATGACACCAACGAAATCCTGCCCCGTAGTTCTGCGCAATGGCGGGGAGATAGAAGACAGCCCTAGAGTTGCTGAACTATTCAAAAACGCCAATATGGACGGCACGTTCGTGTTCCACGACGTCATCGACGGCAAACGGATTGAACTGGGCAAGGCAAGCTTCAAGGCGCTGGGTATCCTGTGAGCAAGTTGCCGACTTGATGGAAATCCAATCATGGCATGACCGGGTTTTGCAGCTTGTGTTTAAGGCCTATAATCCCGCCATGCCGAACAAATACAAAGACATCTTCAACCTCAGTCTCGCAACCATCCTGGGGACAATTACCGGCCTGACGCTGGACAACCTATTGCTGGGCGCCGTGGTGGGCATTGCCCTCGGGATTGTGTTTTCCTTATTCAACAAGCCTGACCAAGATTGAGCCATATACGACTTCATTGGCTGCAGCTTGGCAGCCTGCTCCTGCTTGCAGCCTTGGCGGCCTCCGGCATTCGTCCCTACGATCGGCTCACCTGGCTAATGGAAGTGCTGCCCGTACTGATCGTGCTGCCTTTATTGTGGGCAAGCTACCGCCGCTATCCGCTGACCATGCTGCTCTACGGCTTGATCTTCCTGCACGCATTGGTGTTGGTCATGGGCGGCGCCTACAGCTATGCGCGCGTTCCGCTGGGTTTCGAGATGGCGCAATGGCTGGGCCTGGAACGCAACCCTTATGACAAGATCGGGCATTTCATGCAGGGCTTCGTGCCTGCGATTGCCGTGCGGGAAATCCTGCTGCGCGGCGCTTATGTGCGCGGAAAAAAGATGCTGATATTCCTGGTGTTAAGCGTCGTGCTTGCGATCAGCGCCGCCTATGAGCTGATCGAATGGGCCGCGGCGTTGATCATGGGACAAGGTGCGGACGAGTTCCTCGGCACGCAAGGCGATGAATGGGATACGCAATCCGATATGGCGTTTGCGCTATTGGGCGGAGCTTTTGCCCTGTTGCTGCTGTCCCGGTTGCATGACCGCGCCCTGGCGCGGCTGGGAAAGTAGGCTGGCCTCATGATACAAAGACTAAGGTGGATGGTCGCCATATGCTGCCTCGTTGCCAGCCAAGCCTGGGCGGCCACGCCCAAGGCGCTTACGGCACAGGTCGAGCGCCTGGCAGCCTTGCTCAGCGACGGGTTTGCCGTCGGCTACCCGGGGGCCACGCAAACGCAGGTATTGTCCAGGCATGGCCAGGAAACCACGACATTGGCGGTGTTCACGGTGGAGGGGTTCGGCGGCGGCAATAATTTCCGCCAGTATCTCGCGGCTTTCAGCAGCGACGAGGCGGCAGACAAGCCCTATTACAGCCTGCTCGACGTCATTCCGATTGGCGCCGGCGGCTGGCGCAGCATTGTCGGCCTGCAAGCAAAGGTGACAGGCCGGGCCAAGCAAGGCGGCGTGCTGTTCACCATGCCGATTATGGAAAACCTCTCCGATGATGCGGTCAACTTCCCCAGCAAGAAAGCCAGCATCCGCCTGCTGCTGGAAAACGGCCGGCTGAGGGAGTTGAAATAGCCAGGCAATCGGGCGATGATGCATGCTAGATCGTAGAAGGAAACCCAACCGGCATGCCCCTCACCGACCAGCAGAAAATCGACCTCTTCGACCGCATTTGGCAGGAATACGTCACGACCCACGGCCTGGGCGGCATGGCAAAAAACGACTTTGACGCCTTACTGCTATGGGAATATGCCCAGGCAGTGCAGACCGCCGACACATTCCGCCTCAGCTCCGTGTTCCGCATCCGCGAATCCCGCGCCAAGAGCCTGCTGGAAAGCGCCGCGATCAAGTTCGGCCAGTTGACGGAGGCCGAGGCCTGGTCGCAATTGCTCGATGCGCTGGCAAGCGTGGACTACCATGTGGAAAGCGTGGAAAAAGGCCAGATGCGCTTTCACCTGAAAACGCCATTGCTGTTCCGCCATCTGCAAAACCAGGCGCGGCTGGCGGATGACAGCCTGAGCTTCAACGCGGCATCGGAATATGTGATTGGCAACCTCGCCACGCTCTACCGCATCCTGGACCATTGCTGGGAAGAACAGGCTTTTGGCCCGGAATGGCAGGGACAACCGCTGGAGCAAGCGCGCGAAAAAATCCGCGCGATTATCGGCAACATCGGCCGCCACATTGCAGAAAACCACCTGGAAGAACTGAAATCACAGAAGAAATCACGGCTGCCCGCCATACTGGAATACGGCAGCAAGCTCAGCGGCATTGGCGGATTCGTCAAAGCGCTGCTGAGCACGTCCTCCTGAACATGGCAGATTGCACCCCATCGACCTGCATTGCCAGCACCATTTAAAGATATACCCATATCTTCATTTCTGCCCTATGATGTGAAGCAAAGACATCAGGGAGCGCATCATGACGATGGACGAGATGATCAAGTCAGTGCAGAAGGCGCTTGGCGTGCAGGCAGATGGCAAGGCAGGCCCGGAAACCTGGGGAGCGATTTATCGTCAATTGGTGACACGAGAACCCCTCACTGCGCCTCCGGTCCCCGATATCGCCGACCCGCAAAGCGAAAAGCACATCGCCACCTTATTACCCGAAGTCAAACCGCTGACTCGCGCCTTGGTTGAAAAGGCCGCCAATGCGGGTATCCGCATCCGTATCATCAGCGGACTGCGCACCTATGCGGAACAGGATGCGCTTTATGCCCAGGGCCGGACTTCGGCCGGCAATATCGTCACCAATGCGCGCGGCGGCTATTCCAATCACAATTTCGGTATCGCATTCGACATCGGCGTGTTCGAAGGCAACCGCTACTTGGGAGACTCCCCAAAATACAAGGCCGTAGGTGTACTCGGCGAGGAACTGGGGTTGGAATGGGGCGGCAACTGGAAGACCATCGTCGACCAGCCGCATTTCCAGCTCAGGCCCGTATGGGCCTTGAACCTTCCCGAACGCCAGATGCTGGCTGAATTCAGGCAGCGCTTGTCTGCCGGCACTGCAGTCTTCGCCTAGGAGCTTAGCAATGAATGAAAACAAGACAGGCAGCTGGTGGCAAACCATCCCCGGGATACTGACGACGATTGCCGGCATCGTCACGGCATTGACAGGCCTGGTGGTGGCATTGCAGCAAACTGGATGGTTTGGCAAGCCGGAGCCGGCAGCGACATTACAAGTCCCGCCCTCACCCACTGCGAGCCAGCGGGCGGAAAGGGCGCAACCTGCGTCTTCCCGCCCGGTGCCGGTAACAGCAGATGCTGCGAATATCCAGCTTCCCGATGGCAACAGCGTGCAGATGGATAGCGGCACCGGCTATCAGTTCCGCTACATTGTTCTTTCCGCGACGGCCACGCCTGAACCGTCCAATCAACAGCGCCTTCGGCTCAATATCCGCGCCTGGACCAGCGCGTCCGGCGGACTGAATTTCTGGAGCGATTCATTTCGGCTGATCATCGGCGACATGCGCATCAAGCCCAGCAACATGCTCAATGAACTGGTGGCGCGGGATGAAACCAAGGATGCGCTGATCGACTTCGTCATCGATGGCGATATTCGTGCCGCCACTCTCGCCATCACTGTCGGTGGCCTGGACTTTTCCGATAACCAGCGCGAACTTGAGCTCGCGTGGCAATAGCGTATGGCGCGCCGATAAGCTATAGCGCGAATACGTTCAGCGCACCGCTCCCTGGGGCGGCATTGTAGCGGCCGAGCTCCCGGAACGCACCCGCAGTGCCCGCCCCATCGCTATCGCCGCTCAAGCCCTGATTGAGCGCAACCCCGGCCCAGCCGCCGATGCCTGAGAAAACCGCGACGTATTGCTTACCGCGATGCTGGTAGGTCATGGGGTTGCCCACGATGCCCGAGCCGACCTGGAAGCGCCATAACTCCTTGCCATTGCGTGCATCCAAGGCCTTGAACCATCGGTCCAGCGTGCCATAGAACACCAGTTGCCCGGCGGTTGCCAACGCCCCGCTCCACACCGCGAATTTTTCGCGGTTATACCAAGCCGGCTTAGCCTTGCGCGCATCCCAGGCCATGAAGGCGCCCATGTCGCCGTCCGGTCCCGGCTGCATGGTCAGGCTCGCGCCGGCCCACGGCTGGCCGGCGACATACTTGGCCTCCACGGCCTCGTAAGTCATGCACAGGTGGTTCATCGGCACATAAAACCAGCCGTTTTTCGGGGAATATGCCGCAGGCTGAATATTCTTGACCCCGATCGCGGACGGGCAGATTGCCGCGGTTTCCTGGTCCTCATGCGTGGAGTAACGGCCATCCTTGAGCGGTATCCCGGTCTGCAGGTCGATGCTGGCCGCCCAGTTGACGAAGGGATGCATTTTCTCCGCCGACAGCAATTTTCCGCTCCGGCGGTCCAGGGTATAGGCAAAGCCGTTGCGGTCGAAATGCGTCGCCAGTTTTTGCCCGCCGCGATCCCAGAGGATCAGTTCGTTGACGCTGTCGTAATCCCATTCGTCATGGGGCGTCAGTTGGTAGCCCCACCTCGCCATGCCAGTATCCAGGTCGCGTGCAAAGAGCGTCATGGCCCATTTATTGTCCCCGGGCCGGATATCCGGGTTCCATACCGAGGGATTGCCCGTGCCGTAGTAGACCAGGTTGAGCTTGGGATCATAGGAAAACCATCCCCAGACCGGCCCCCCGCCATGTTGCCAGCCATTGGCGGCCGCCTGCGGCTTGAGCCAGGTTTTGACCCCCAGATCAGTCTCGGGAAACTTCAGTTTTTCCCTTGGCAAAGCGCGGAACGAGCCGCCCTCCCTGTTGCCGCCGGCTATGTCCTCGTAGGCTGAGAGCGCATTGTAATGCGGGTTCTCGGCATTGAAGTCCGGCCCGATCAACACGTCGCTATCCGGCCCGGTGCTGTAGGCTTTCCATTGCAATTGGCCGTCCTGCAACGCGTAGGCCGCAAGAAAGCAACGCACGCCGAACTCGCCGCCGCTGCAACCCGTCAGCACCTTGTCCCTGAAGACATAAGGCGCATTGGTATTGGTGGCGCCGATTTTGGGGTCGTTCACCCGCGCTTCCCATACCTTGTGGCCGTCGCGGCCATCCAGTGCCAACAACAGGCCGTCGTTCTGCTGCAGTAATATCTTGCCGTCGCCATACGCCAAGCCACGGCTCACATTGTCGCAGCAGAGGATGGCCTCGATATCGCTGGATTGCTTGGGGAAATAGGCCCAGAGAATCTTCCGGTCATGATCCAGATCCAGCGCATAGACATTATTGGGAAACGCCGTATGCACATACATCACGTTCCCCACCACCAAGGGTGCCCCTTCGTGCCCGCGTTGCACACCGGTGGAAAAGCTCCATGCCAGCTTCAGGCGCGAAACATTGTGGCGATTGATCTGGCCGAGGCGGCTATAGCCCTGGTTGTAGTAATCCTTGCGCGGGCTTGCCCATTGGCGGTCGTCATCCATGAGCGTTTGCAGCGTATCTGCCGCAAATGCCGAAGCAGTGGGAACAAGGCACAGGGAAAGGCTAACGAGAGAAGAGAATATACGCATCACGAACCCAACGTTCTACAAGGCTTGAGGATGACAGGGAAAAGGAAAAACCTCTGTATCGATCAACCAAAGGTAAATTGTGTTGACATATTATTAAAAATAAACATAATACAAATCATTCTTATTTGTATACCAGATAGGAACTCGCCGGCCCAGCTTGTGCTCATTGCAAGACAGCTAGCGAAGATATCCGGATTTTCATTGGGAAAATCCGGTTGATAATTCTCAACACTAAGGAAACTAACAAAATGAACATGACATCTGTTCGCACCGTCGTCGGTGCAAGCCTGCTCGCAGTGGCAACCCTGGCTCAAGCGAATGCAACCTTCGATAGCTTTGTAGATGTGGACGGCTCCGTATCCTTTGACGGCTGGAACCAGCTCAACCGTAACCGCCTGGATGCTGACGGCAATGCCGATCCATTGACCACAGACCAGTTGGTTGCCGGTACCCTGGGCAATGTCGCCGGTTCCGGCGACGCCGTACTCACCCGCACTTCCGGCAGCCACTACCCTGCTGGCGCCGGCCTTTATGGCGGTCCATCCACCTTCACTTTCACCGACACGACCGTGGACAGCAGCGCTACCTCTCTAGTGTTCCAAGGCATCCTCAACGACTTTAGCTCCCAAATGGGCGGTGGCGATATCAGCTTTACATTAAGCTATAACGGCGGCGACCAGAACATTGCCGGTACATTGGTAAGCTTCGTCGATACCCAATGGGCTGCCGACTACTACCAATACAGCTGGGACCTCTCCAGCCTTGGCGAAACCGTGACTTCCTACACCATCAATTTCGGCATCGGCTACTCCCAACTCCTGGCTTTCCAGGTTGACCAAGTTGCCGCCGTGCCTGAACCATCCAGCTACGCGATGCTCATGCTGGGTCTGGGTGCTGTAGGTTTCGCAGCACGCCGCCGCAAGCAAGCCTAATCGGCTACTCAAGCGCTACTGCAGCATATGCAGTAGCGCTTTTCTCTCCTCTCCTAAAAATCTTGGGATAATCACCTCGACAGTGAGGTGAAAATCTAGACTTGCTCCCATTCGATCTACCGCTATAGAATCAATATAAGTTCATGCTTAATTATTGGGAAATAAGCATGTCATGAGTGCGTTGATTTAAAAAAAGAATAACTCAAACACCAATGAAAAATTTTCTTATATTTCTGACTATATTAGTCAACCTGTCCGCTTGCGCGTCCAACCCGAACAAGCAAACTGTCCGTATCTGCGATGAGCAAGGCTGTTCAGACCGTCCGCGCAGCGAATCCACCTTCATCCCTGAATCCTCCATCTCGCCAGAAGAAAAGCAGAAGATCGAGCAACTCACCGCGCTGGCAGAGAAAGACCCGCGCGCAGCTTTTGATCTTGGATTGCGGTATTTCCGTGGCGATGGCATCATCCGCAACTCATATCAAGCACTGACCTGGATGCGCCATGCCGCAGAGCGTGGCGACGTCGATGCCCAGCTGGCAGTCGGCCGCTTCTACCTGATGGGCCTGGAAGAGATGGGCTCAGACCCTGCCGAGGCTGAATCCTGGCTGAGTATGGCCGCAGGCAAGGGCAACCAGGAAGCGCAAACGTTGCTGAAACAAGCACAGGAAGCCAAGAAAAATGAAGTGGAATACCGCAGGTGGCTGAATCTTTACCGGCCTTACTGGTACGGATATTGGCATAGCGGCTATACCTACCGCAGCTATTGGCGCGGATCTTCCTGGTATTTTTATTGATACGCCAACAATTACCTCAACCCCCAACCTTAGCGAGAATGAGCATGTTCAAGAAAAAACTTAACCTGGCAATGGTGTTGCTGCCATTGACACTGGCTGGCTGCGTCAGCACCGATGGCCCCGGCCTGGGCGGTATGCTGTCCACTGGTTCATCGCCGACTGCAGCTTCCGGCGCAGCGGCTGGCAGCACCAGTGCCGACGCAAACTCCAACCTGGAGCGCTGCAAGTCTCCCCTTGGCACGATTGCCATGGATGACGGCCGCGACAAGGAATGGTTTAGCACTTTCGGTTCCGCCACCAAGGTCACCAGCATCGAGCCCTTGTTGCGCTTGGCGGTGCAGCAGTCGAACTGCTTCGTGATCACCGCTATCGGCAACAGCCGCACTGACGGCCGCATCTCCGCCATCACCGACAAGCAACGCAACTCCGGCGAATTCCGTGCTGGATCCAACCAGCAAAAAGGCCAGCGCGTAGCTGCCGACTACTTCCTTGAACCAGCGATCATCATCGACAACGACTCCACCGGTAAAATCGCAGGCGCCTTGGGCAGTCTGATCGGCAACGGCATAGGCACATTGGCTGGCTCCCTGGAATCCAAGGTATCTGTCGTGACATTGTCTTTATACGATATCCGTTCTTCCGTGCAAATCGGCATTGCGGAAGGCAATGCCACCGCCACTAATTATGGTGCCGCGCTCGGCGCCTTTGGCGGCGGCGCAGCAGGCAGCCTCGGCGGCTTCTCCCGCACGCCCGAAGGCAAGGCGACTGTCGCCGCATTCGTGGATGCCTACAACAAAATGGTAGTTTCACTGCGCCACTACAAGGCACAGGAAGTTGAAGGCGGCCTGGGCACAGGCGGCAAATTGAAGGTCGGCAAGTAAGCCATTTGCCAATCACACCCAGGGAGAATGCCGATCGGCATTCTCCTTTTTCATTTCCATCCCCATCTTCCAGAATGCATCTTTAGTAACTTCAGCTAAGGGCAGGCACGACATCACTTCGGGTTAAACTAATGTTTTCCCTGCATACAGAGGCATCAACAATTTAATGTGGTCTGATCTCTTCATGGGCCTGGGGGCGATCGGCCTCATGCTGCTGGGCATAGACTGGATGACGCGCGGCCTGAAAACTGCGGCAGGCCCCAGCTTCATGCAACTATTGCAACGCTGGACCGGCACGCCGCTACAAGGCATTTTCATCGGCGGCGCGAGTACGCTCGCGGTACAGTCCTCCACCGCGATTACGGTGGCGACCATCGGCTTCGCCAATGCCAACATCCTCTCGCTGTCCGCCGCGGCCTTTGTCATTTACGGCAGCAACCTGGGCAGTTCGCTGAGCGCATGGCTGGTGGCAGTCGTCGGCGGCAGCATCAAGCTGGACGACTTGGCGCTACCCATCCTCGGCATTGCCGTCATGCTCAAGCTGTTCAGCAAGCAAACCCGCCGGCAAGGCATCGGGGAGGCGTTTACCGGCTTCGCGCTGTTGTTTCTCGGGCTGGGCTACCTCAAGGCCAGCTTCGACTCTGCCTTTGTCAATGTCGACTTCGCCTACCTCACCAGCCTGGGCGTCTGGGGCATCCTGCTTTCCATGCTGGCGGGCATTTTGCTCACGGTGGTCATGCAGGCGTCATTGGCGGTCATCGCCCTCGTCGTCACCGCGGTATCGACCGGCGCCGTACCGCTGGAGATCGGGGCTGCCGTGGTCATCGGCTCCAATGTCGGCACGACATCGACTGCACTATTGGCGACCTTGGCAGCCACTGCAACCGCCAAGCGCGTTGCCAGCCTGCACGTGCTGTTCAACGTGCTCACCGCGATCGTGGCCCTGCTGCTGCTCAAACCGCTGCTCTGGGGCATCCAGGAAATTGCCCAGCTGATATTCAACGACACCCAGCCGCAATTCATCCTCGCCTTGTTCCATACCATGTTCAATGCCTTGGGCGTGGTGCTCATGTACCCGTTGACGCCCCCGCTGCTACGCTGGCTGGAAACCAAGTTCAAGACGCCTACCCATCTGGGATCGTTCAGCCTGGATCAATCCAGTTTGGCAATCCCCAGCCTTGCGATCAAAGCCGTGAGCCTGGAAGGCATGCGCGCCGGACAATTGATCGCGCGCCTGGCGCTGATGATGGGGCAACGGCACGAACTGGACAGCCAGCTGCTGGAAGATAACAAGCAGATCCTGCAAAACCTGCATCACTACATTGCGCAGCTTGCCCAGCAAAGCATGTCGGCAGAAGAGGCCGAGTTGCTCAACCAGCTCGTACAGAACCAGCTGCGCCTTTCCATGGCGCTGCAATTGCTGCCCAGCCTGGCGCGGCACCTGGATCAAGACCGGACTGCTTTCGAACTGGAAATCCCTTACTGGCAGGCATTGAGCAGCAGTCCGTTGCCGCCTGACCAGGCGGCGTTGCGCCGTGCCTACCGGCAATTCGTACGCGAGCGCCAGCAAAAAAAACAGCTCATTTTCCAGGATGTGCTGCACGAACGCCAGGGCCAGGAATCGGGGGGCGACGACCTGCTCAAGCTAGCGGAAACGCGGCGTTTCAACCAGCAATTGACCAAAGCCCTGCTCGCGTTCGATAAGCTACAGGGCAGCTTCGACAAGCAGGCTCCAGCAGTTGATGGACCGATAGAAAATGCAGACCAGCCGCAAGCAGCCGCCTAAACCGCAGCGAGCCGCCACAATGACGTGACCTCGGCCGACCTTGCCCGGTGCAGCGGATCGGCCTGGTCGCTGGCACGGCCATGCCGCGGCCGTATATCCAGTTTCTCGATCACCTTGAGTCCGGCCTCTTCAACCATTGCCAATAGCTGCTCCCGGGTGCGCAACCCCAGGTGCTCGGCAATATCGGACAGGATCAGCCAGGCTTCCCCGCCAGGCGCCAGGTGGGCCGAGGCGCCATTAAGGAATCCTTTGAGCATCGCACTGGCAGGATCATAAATCGCATACTCGATGGCAGCATTGGCCTTTGCCGGTATCCAGGGCGGATTGCAGACGATCAGCAGGGCCTTGCCTGGCGGGAACAGGTTGCACTCCATCACTTCCACCTGCGCCTCCAGGCCCAGCCTTTGCATATTCTCACGCGCACAAGCCAGGGCCCGCGCGTCCTGGTCGGTGGCAATGACTTTCCGCACGCCCCGCTTCGCCAGCACCGCCGCCAGCACGCCGCTGCCGGTGCCGATATCGAAAGCCAGGGCGTTATCCGGCAACGGTGCCTGGGCCACCAGGTCGACATATTCGCCGCGCACCGGCGAAAACACGCCGTAATGCGGGTGAATCCGCGCGCCCAGCGCTGCCACCTCCACGCCCTTCTTGCGCCATTCGTATGCGCCGATCACGCCGTGCAGTTCGCGCAGCGATACCACGGAAGGTTGCCCGGCATCGCCATAAGCCTGCAAGCAAGCCTCTCTCACGTCGGGTGCACGCCGCAAGGCGATGGTGTAGTCCAAGCCCAGCTCCACCAGCAGCATGCCCAGCACGCGCGCACGCTGCGCCTGCGCTTGCCGGTGCAGGTTGAATGCTTCCACGGGCTGGACTGAAGTCTTGGCAGGCTTGCGGTCCACCCGCCTCGCCATTGCCTGCAGCAGTTGGCGGGCATTCTGGAAATCCCCTCGCCACAGCAGTGCCGTACCCTCGCAAGCCAAGCGGTAGGCATGGTCCGCCTTGATGCTGTCATCCGCCACTTGCACCCGCGCCGGCGGCTTGCTATGGTTTTCAGATCGCCACAGCGCCTGGCGGGATTGTTCGCCCTCCTGCCAGAGGACAAGCGTATCAGCGAGGGAGGATGTGCTCAAATCAGAACTTTCTTGATGCGGGATGCGTCATTAAACTGCAGAATCAAAATAAACCTAGCGCTCATTATAGAGCATGACCGCCCCCGACCCGGATGCCATAAAGGACAATCATCATGCATCAAATATTGCTTCCTGCCTTGATTACACTATCCCTCGCTGCCTGCGGCGATGTTGCCAAGCTGCCTGTCTCCGCCGGCACCGGCACCAAGCCCGAACTGCCGGAACCCAGCAACAGCCTAATCCCCACAGTGCATGTCGCCACAGCGGTAGGCTGGGCCGAGGGGGCCGCGCCTACGCCTACGGAAGGCACAGCGGTCAATGCATTCGCCAAGGGCCTAGACCACCCCCGCTGGCTCTACCAATTGCCCAACGGCGATATTCTGGTCGCGGAAACCAACAGTCCTCCCAAGGAAGAAGGCAGCTTCAGCCTGCGCGGCTGGTTTGCTGGGAAGTTCATGGCGCGCGCTGGCGCCGGCGCCCCGAGCGCCAACCGCATCACATTGCTGCGTGATACGGACGGCGACGGGGTGGCCGACCAACGCTCGGCCTTCCTCAAGGGCCTGCACTCGCCCTTCGGCATGGCGTTGATCGGCAATACCTTTTATGTTGCCAATGCAGATGCCGTGGTGACCTTCCCCTACCAGGAGGGGGCTACCGAAATCAGCGCGCCGCCCACCAAGCTGGTCGACCTGCCAGGCCTGCCGCGCAACCACCATTGGACCAAGAACCTGATCGCCAGCCAGGATGGCAGCAAGCTGTATGTCACTGTCGGCTCCAATAGCAATGTCGGGGAAAACGGCATGGAAATTGAACAAGGCCGCGCCGCCATCTGGGAAGTGGATGCCAAGACGGGCGAGCACCGCATTTTCGCCTCGGGCCTGCGCAACCCCAACGGCCTGGCCTGGGAACCGGATAGCGGCGCGCTGTGGACTGCTGTCAACGAGCGGGACGAAATCGGCAGCGACCTGGTGCCGGACTACATCACCTCGGTGCAGGAGGGGGGCTTCTATGGCTGGCCATACAGCTATTATGGCGACCATGTCGACGTGCGCGTACAGCCGCAAAAGCCGGAACTGGTCGCCCAGGCCATTGCCCCCGACTATGCGCTAGGCCCGCATACGGCCTCACTGGGCTTGGCCTCGGCCAAAGGCAACAAGCTGCCTGAACAGTTTGCCAACGGCATGTTCGTCGGACAGCACGGTTCGTGGAACCGCAAGCCGAGCAGCGGCTACAAGGTGTTGTTCGTGCCCTTTGCCGACGGCAAACCCTCCGACTATCCTGTCGACGTGCTCACCGGCTTCCTGAACGAGAAAGGCGAGGCGCAAGGCCGCCCGGTAGGGGTGCTGGTGGACCAGAAAGGCGCATTGCTGGTAGCTGACGACGTGGGCAATACCGTCTGGCGCGTGACGTCATCGTCGTCAGCAAATTAATGAGGCGCGGTACGGATTTTTTCCTGATCTAGCAGCAAGCCCCGATTAGGGCTTGCCTGCGCTTTTCACAGCATGCTCTAATGCGCCAATTTATCCCATAGCCGCAGCATTCACCGGAGTCGCGCACATGATCAGGCATTTTCTCTCCATTGCACTGGGCCTCAGCTTGCTGAGCACTTTACCGGTCAATGCGGCAAAATCGGAAAAGGACGAGGCACGGGAAGCGGCAATACGTTTTTTCGACGACTATGCCGCCTTGCAGAAAAACGACAAGGTAGTGGGCTTGCCGAATATGCAGCAGCTCGATGCGATTTCGCAGCATTTCATCCCGAAATTGCACCGCATTTTCTATATCTCGCTGCGCGAGCAACACCGCTGCCGGACCAGGGACAAGGTCACGCCATGGTCCAACGGCGACTTGTTCACTTCCAACGATGCCGGCTTTACCAGCTTTACTATCGAGCCGAGCATCCCGAACCAGTTCGGGCGCCAGTCGACCGTCCATTTCAGCCTGGAAAAAGACGGCAAGGTGCAGCGCTGGGATGACGAGGTCATCCTACGCAAGGAAAACGGCCAATGGATGATTTACGATATCGAATACCACGCCCCGTTTGCCGCGCAGAAAGCCGGCAAGAGCCTGCAATCCATCATCGACAAGAATCCCGCCTGCTGAATTCAGCTATTTCAATCAATAGAGGCCTATGTTAATGTACGCGCCTGGTACTTAGGTTACGTAATATTTAGCTTCAAACGGATTTAGATTGATAGTAGCACTACCTGCAACGAGCTCTCAGGGCACCGGTTTTGGCACATAGTGCATCAACCGCTGTCGCTCCCTCCTCTTTCGAGTCTTATCTTGCGGAATCCACACAGGCGCTGTTTATCGCCCTGGATGAGCGGGATGCCTATACTCACCAGCATTGCGACCGGGTCTCGCTGCTTGCGCACGAGATTGGCGTGGCATGCGGATTGAGCCAGAAAGAACTTGACCTGATTGCCGTGGGCGCGAGGTTTCACGACATCGGCAAGATCGGCATTCCGGACAGCGTCCTGCTCAAGCCCGGGCCGTTGACCGCCGAAGAATGGCGCATCATGAAGATGCACCCCGTGAAGGGCGAGCGCCTGTTCCGCAATACCCTGCACCCCCAGGCGCATCAAGTCGCCAACATCATCCGCCATCACCACGAATGCTTCGACGGCAGCGGCTACCCGGACGGCTTGTCCGGTGACGATATTCCGCTCGCTTCCCGCATCATGCTCATCGCCGATGCCTATGACGCGATGGCGACGACGCGGCCCTACCATCGGGCGCGCTCGCACCGCGAGATCATCGGCATCCTGGCTTCGGAAGAAGGCGTCAAGACCGACCCCGACGTGCTTTCCCGCTTCATGCGGGTAATCGCGCATAGCCAGGCGCGCGTGGACTAAGAGCAGTTAACAACACTTTCCTGCCGTCGTTGCCGTATCGCTTGTACTGTCTGTGACAGAGCGCCTAGCCGAGTTTTGTCAGTCGCTCTAAACAACTAGGCACCTAGCCCGCTAGCCGCCCTCCTCGCCAAACACCTGTTGCCACAAGCGCCGCACGGCTGACGCTTCCTGCTCCACCTTTGCCAGCGGCACGCGCGCCTTCTGGTCTCCCTGCAGCCGGATGGCATGCTGGCGGCGCCGGTAATCGCGGTATGCCTGCGCCACTTCGTGCGCCAGCGCCGCATCCACCAGGCCCAGACCGCCCAGGATGTCGAGCAATGCGATATTGCCCAAGTTGCGCGTCAGTTCCGGATATTGCTGCGCATGCGCCAACACCAGGTATTGCACGATAAACTCGACATCCACAATCCCGCCGCGGTCATGCTTCAAGTCGAACAATTCGCCATGGTTGGGATGGGCCTGGTGCATCTTCTGCCGCATCGCCACTACTTCGGCCGCGAGTGCCTGCTTGTCGCGAGGCTGGCGCAACACGCTTTCGCGGATGCGCTCGAAGGTGGCGCCGATCTCCTGGCTGCCTGCGCAAAACCTGGCCCGCGTCAGCGCCTGGTGCTCCCAGACCCAGGCCTTTTCCTGCTGGTAGGTTTCGAACGCCTGCACCGAGCTCACCAGCAGCCCGCTTGCCCCGTCAGGGCGCAACTGCATGTCGGTTTCATAGAGGGTACCGGCCGGGGTCATACTGCTGAGCCAGGTGTTGACGCGCTGCCCAAGCTTGGCATACACCTCACCGGCCTCGGGCGCTTCATCGTCGTAAAGGAAGATGATATCCAGGTCGGAAGCGTAGCCCAGCTCCTTGCCGCCCAGCTTGCCATAGCCGATGACGGCAAACAGGGGATCTTCGCGGTGACGGTGGCGCAGGCTGGGCCAGATGGCCTTGATGGCCACGTCCAATATGATGTCAGCCAGCGCGCTCAGGTAGTCCGATAACGTCTCCAGCACAAGCTCTCCCGCCACGTCCTTGGCAGCGAAGCGGAACACGGCGGCATGCTTGAAATGCCGCATTTCATCCATTTGCCGCTCCACGTCGCCGGAGAGCAGCCTCACCCGCTGCTCCAGGTCCGCATGCATGGCGGCAAAATCGGGCGCGGCATAGAGGTTGCGCGTATCGAGCAATTCGTCCAGCAGTATAGGGTGCTGGGTCAGGTACTGCGCAAGCCAGGGGCTGGCGCTGACAATGCGCGTCACCAGCGTCAGCGCCGAGGGATATTCAGCCAGCAGCGCAAGGTAGCTCGCCCGGCGACAGATGCTGTCCAGCAGGTCGGCGACCCGGATCAGCGCCTGGTCCGGATTGGGTTCCTGCGCCGCCTCCTTGATCGCCAGCGGAATCAGGGTATCGAAACGCTGCCGGCTGAGTTCAGGCAATTGCTTGTAGCGCGGGCTGTCGTGCAGACTGAGCAGCTTGCGCAGGGTCTCGGCCGGCTCCTGGTAATTGAGCTGCGCCATGGCCTCGATCGCCTCCTCGCCCTCGACCATCCGCCGCCACAGGGCCGCTTCGCGCTGTAGCGGCACTTCTTGCTCGGATCGCTCCTCCGCCGGGTCGCTGAACACTTCCTCGAAATGCCGCTGCACCACGCTGCGGTGCTGCTCGAGCACCTTGAGGAAAGCGCTCCACTCCTCGTAACCCATGCCCAGCGCGATGCGTTGACGGCTTTCCTCGTTTACCGGCAAATCCTGGGTTTGCGTGTCCTCGAGGTATTGCAGCCTGTGTTCCAGGTTGCGCAGGAAAATATAGGCCTGTTTCAATTCCTCTACCGCACTCGCAGGCAGCAGGCCTTTTTCCTCCAGTAGGCGCAACACCGACAAGGTAGGCTTGATCTGCAGGCTGGCATCGCGGCCGCCGCGGATCAACTGGAATACCTGGGCGATGAATTCCACCTCGCGGATGCCGCCGCGCCCCAGCTTGATGTTGTCGTGCATGTCGCGCCGGTTGACGTCGCGCTGTATCTGCACCTTGAGATCGCGCATGGAGGAAAACGCGCCGAAATCGAGATACTTACGGAATACGAACGGGCGCAACAATTCGCTCAAGCCTTGGTCCGGCCCCGCGACCACCCGGCCCTTGATCCAGGCATAACGCTCCCATTCACGTCCTTGGTTCTGGTAGTACTCTTCCAGCATGGCAAAGCTGCAAGCCAGCGGCCCTTCCGAGCCATAAGGCCGCAACCGCATGTCGACGCGGAAGACAAAGCCATCCTCGGTGATCTCGTCAATCGCTGCGATCAGGCGCTTGGCCAGCCGCGTGAAGAATTCGACATTGCCGATAGACTTGGCGCCGTTGGTTTCGCCATCCTCGGCAAACGCGAAGATGAGGTCGATGTCCGAAGAGACGTTGAGTTCGTGCCCGCCCAGCTTTCCCATGCCCACCACAGTGAAATGTTGGCGCTCGCCGCTTTCCTCGCCGACAGGTTCGCCATATTGCGCTTCCAGCCAGGGCGTGATGTGAAACAAGGCGAATTGCAGGCTGATCTCCGCCAATGCGCTCACCACCCTCATCACTTCGTCCAGTCCCCCGAGGCCGTTGAGGTCGCGCACGATCAGGCGCAGCATGACGCGCTGACGCAGCTTGCGCAATGCGCGCTTGAGACTGGCATCGTCCACCACGTCCTGGCTATCCAGCCATACCTGCATTTCCGCGGCTGTCCATGCCTGGTGCAAAGTTGCATCCAGCTCCGGCATCAGCCCGGCATCGCTATTGACCAGCCGGGCGATGAACGGGCTGCATTTGGCGGCATGCAGCAAATATTGTTCATCCTGCGATAAGTCTGTATCTGTCTGCAAAATCTGTGATAGTGTGCGCATCTTGAAATTGTAAATGAAATGTTATAATTCGTTTCCTAACGTTACGGGTGCCTTGGCACCGATAGCATCGCCTCATTATAGAGTTTTGAAGGAGCATTTATGTCGTCCATTGAATCCGTGCTGACGGAAACGCGCGTTTTCGCGCCGCATGAAGCATTCCGCCAAGCCGCCACCGTGTCGGGTTTATCAGGCTACCAGGCCTTGTGCGATGCGGCTGAGCAGGATTACACCGGCTTCTGGGCCGATCTTGCCCGGCAGGAAATCACCTGGCAGACCCCGTTCAACGACGTGCTGGACGAGTCAGATGCTCCGTTCTATCGCTGGTTTGCCGACGGCAAGCTCAATGCCTCCTACAACTGTATAGACCGCCACCTGGAAAAACGCGCCAACAAGATCGCCTTGATCTTCGAAGCGGACAATGGCGACGTCGCGAACATTAGCTACAAAGAGCTGCACCAGCGCGTATGCCGCTTCGCCAATGCCTTGAAAAAGCAAGGGATCGGCAAAGGCGACCGCGTCATCATCTATCTGCCGATGAGCATAGAAGCCATCGTCGCCATGCAGGCCTGCGCCCGTATCGGCGCCATCCACTCCGTAGTATTCGGCGGCTTCTCCGCCAAGAGCCTGCACGAACGCATCGTCGATGTCGGCGCCAAGCTGGTCATCACTGCCGATGGCGGCGTACGTGGCGGCAAGCCGGTAGCGCTCAAGCCGGCGGTTGACGAAGCATTGGCCCTGGGCGGCTGCGAAGCCGTCGAGAAAGTCATCGTCTACAAGCGCACAGGCGTGGATATTGCCTGGAACCCGCAACGCGACTTATGGTGGCATGAAGTCGAAGCATCCGAGAGCGACTATTGCGAACCTACCTGGGTGGATGCCGAGCACCCGCTGTTCATTCTTTACACTTCCGGCTCCACTGGCACGCCCAAGGGCGTCCAGCACTCCACCGGGGGCTACCTGCTCGGCGCCATCATGAGCATGAAATGGGTGTTCGACCACAAAGCCACGGATATCTTCTGGTGCACTGCAGACGTGGGCTGGATCACCGGCCACAGCTATGTCGCCTACGGCCCCTTGGCGCTCGGCAGTACCCAAGTGGTGTTCGAGGGGGTACCCACCTATCCTGATGCGGGCCGCTTCTGGCAGATGATAGAGCGCCACAAGGTCAGCATTTTCTACACCGCGCCCACTGCCATCCGCTCGCTGATCAAGCTAGGCGGCGAGTTGCCGAACAAGTACGACCTCTCCAGCCTGCGTCTGCTTGGCACCGTG
Source organism: Methylobacillus draconifructus (assembly GCF_045984355.1). NCBI lineage: Bacteria > Pseudomonadati > Pseudomonadota > Betaproteobacteria > Nitrosomonadales > Methylophilaceae > Methylobacillus > Methylobacillus draconifructus. The sequence continues at coordinate 118,919 of NZ_JBJQII010000002.1, forward strand.
GGCGAGCCGATCAATCCCGAGGCCTGGATGTGGTACCACAAGGTGGTCGGCAAGGAGCGCTGCCCGATCGCCGATACCTGGTGGCAGACCGAGACCGGCTCGCACATGATCGCCCCGCTGCCCGGCGCCATTGATCTCAAGCCCGGCTCCTGCACCCGCCCCCTGCCCGGCATCATCATGGATATCGTCGAAGAGGACGGCAAGCATATCGAAGGCACCGGCGGCGGCCTGCTGGTGGTGAAAAAGCCCTGGCCCTCCATGATCCGCAACATCTGGGGCAACCCAGAACGCTTCAGGAAAGCCTATTTCCCTGAGGAGCTTAAGGGACTGTACCTGGCCGGCGATTCCGCTCACCGCGACGAGGACGGCTATTTCTGGATCATGGGCCGCATCGACGACGTGCTCAACGTCTCCGGCCACCGCCTGGGCACCATGGAAATCGAGTCCGCGCTGGTCGCCAATCCGCTGGTCGCCGAAGCCGCGATTGTAGGCAAGCCTCACGACATCAAGGGCGAGTCGATCATAGCCTACGTGGTGCTCAAGGGCGAGCGCCCTGAAGGCGATGCCGCCAAGGCCATCGCGGCACAGTTGCGCGATTGGGTCGGCAAGGAAATCGGCCCGATCGCCAAGCCGGATGAAATCCGTTTCGGCGAGAACCTGCCCAAGACCCGCTCGGGCAAGATCATGCGCCGCCTGCTGCGCTCCCTCGCCAAGGGAGAGGAAATCACCTCGGATATTTCCACGCTGGACAACCCTGCCATCCTGGAACAACTCAAACAGGCAGCAGGTTAGAAACTTTGTCACATTAAAAATAGAAACGGCATCCAGGGATGCCGTTTTTTTAGTGTTCCAGCTTACTTATTGTTCACTCTTGCTGCTCATGCTTGGCCAACGCCTGCTGATAGATATTGACCGCGCGCGTCCCAAGCTTGCAAAACCCCAGGATCGGCGTCGGCAGGCTGGGTAGCAGTCCGGCCAGCTCGTCCACCTGGGCATAAGTCAACTGGCCGGGCACCACAGGAATATGCACGTACTGGAGGCCATTGGCTTCGGCAGCCTGGCGGATTTCCTCGCTGCTGGGCTGTTCGGCGCCACCCTCGCCATCCGGGCGATTGTTGATGATGGTCTTGAAGCCGGCGGCAGAGGCCTCTGCCACTTGGTCGACTGTCAATTGCGGACAACTGCTGAACTGGTCGCTGATGGTCTTGGTGGTAAGCGTCATCTTCCTGTGTTTCCTCCTGTAAGGTAATGCCAAATATACCACAGGAGGCGGGGCCTCCTTGATATCGGCTGGAGATCAGGACGCCAGCTCCTCCGCGTAGTTATAGCTCAGCGGCCATTGCCAGTGGGCCGAGGCAGGATTGGTCAACTGCCGCAGATGCTCGGCGATACGCTCGATCAATGCCGCATCCTGTTGCGGATCCAGGCCTTGGTAGGGCTTGCCGTGGTAGTCGCCGCTGAAGGCCAGCACATCGGCAACGGAAGCGTTCGTCTCGAACAAGGCCTTGATGCGCTGGCATTCCTTGTCCTCGGGCGTAATGAGGCGCAACGAATACAAAATGCCCAGCGCAGCGCCGAACTCCAGCATAGGGGTTGGAATGCCATGGCGCGCAGCCAGCTCGATGCTGCCCATGATGCGCTCCTTGCGTTGCAGCTTGCGCAGAGGGTCGCGCCCGATGCGGCGGCACGGGTCCTTGAACGAAGCCTTGCAGCGCGCGATGAAGCTGTTGACGAACGAAGTGTTGATGTATTCCGCCAGTGCCGGGTTTTCCTGCAGCATGGCGGGCTTGATCTCGTTGTTCACCAGGCGTTTCACCAGCATGACGACGCGCTCGTCGCCCATGCCTTGCCCGATGGTCTGGTAGCCCAGCAGGCTGGCATACCAGGCAATGATGGCGTGCGTGCCGTTCAGGAGCCGGTTCTTGATCGCCTGGATCTCGGCGATATTTTCCACGGTCTGCACCTGGCGCAGGCGTTCCAGTATCTTGCCGCCCTTCTTGGCGTAGAGCACCATGTCGGGACCGCTTTCAAACAGGGTGACCCCCAGTTGGTCCAATGCCCGGTTGAGGTGCGAGGCATGCCGCAACTGGCTCACGATCTTGCCCAGCCCCGGCTCGGCCAGAAGGACGGACTCCTGGTGCATAGGTGCTGCACTACCGCCAGGCACCAATGCCTTTTGCTGGGTGTGCTTTTCAAAACTAGCGAAATTAATCCTGGCCTGCTTCAAGAGAATTTCTTTCGGTATTTTTGACACCATGCGGTTGACGACCGTTTCTGTAAAGTACGCCATTTCCATGATCTGCTCTGCCTGCGGCCCCTCCAGCATGCGCAGCATGGCTTCCCTCACTTGCCGCCGGACAAATGCCGCCCCGCTCAGCTTGTTGAGTACGACCAGGATGGTCAATGAGCCCGCCCCGTTCTGGTAGCGTACGATCAGCCCCTTGGCTATCATCGCCGCCTGCTGCTTGATGGCCGATTCCGGCAGGCACAGGCCGACGATTTCCGAAACCGCATACATCTCGCACACTGCCGCCTCGTCCGCCATGTCGATCAAGCGGATGCGGTCTATGGTCTGGCGGAAAGCCAGGTTGCTGTAGTGCACGTCGTACTTGCCGAATGCATTGACCAGGCTGCGCAGGGTCGTATTGTTGCTAGCGCCGATGATTTCATAAGGCCGGGTATAGCCGTCCCAATGCGAGAATATCTGCGCCAGGTAACCGCCGCCCATGGCGCCGAAGCCATGGATGCCGGCACGCATGTTGTTGATGGTTTGCGGGAACGCATCCGTCAATTTTGGCTTGGGCAGGTTGGGCGTAAACCTGACCAGGTCGGCAAGGAAATCCGGCATGCGGTCGTAAGCCTGGTAGGCCAGCTGCTTGATCTCGGGCCGAGGCTCCTTGATATCCTTGATCAATATCGGCAGGCCGCCGGCTCCCGAGGCGGAACGCAGGCCGTTTTCCGAATCCTCGAACATCAGGCAATGCTCGGGCAGGCAATTCAGCTCCTTGGCCGCGGTGCGGAATATCTCAGGATGCGGTTTGCCCTGCTTTACCTCGTCGCCGCAGACCGTGATGTCGAAATACTTCATGACGTTGGCGTTGATCAGGTACTCCTCGGCAATCGCACGGCGGCTTGAAGTGGCCACCGCCATCAACAGGCCGTTGCGCTTGAGGCGCTCGAGGATTTCATACAGCCCCGGCTTGACCGGCACGCCATGCTTGCGCACGTGCGCCAGCTCCAGCTCGTCCGCGCGCTTGCGGATCGCGGCATATGGATACCCCTCGCCATAGCGGCTCTTGGCGAGCTCTTCCGCCTTCTTGGCGCTCAGGCCCAGGGATCCAATGAGGATTTCGTCGCTGATGGTTTCGCCGAATAGCTCGGCGGAAGCTTGCTTGATGGTGGTGAATCGGAGACGTTCGGTATCGAACATGGTGCCGTCCATATCGAATATGGCGGCATGGATAAGTCTTTCCTTGAAAATCATTAAAAATCCTTAACGCTGATTGATGATGGGGGTTCACCTCGGGTGTGAAATGAATGATGACTTTTTTACCATAACATATTTTTCGTTACTGTTCGGCTATTTGGTCTTTCGATTCAATCTGATGCGACGCGGGATATCCAGAATTCGGAAGGAACCTAACTATCTGGAAAGCGGCTTATTTGTAGGACTGAGACAACATTTCATTCCTTTTACGATATGTTTCCGCAGCCTGCCATAACGCTGGAAAAATTTTTGGTGCGGCTACGTAAAAAGCTGATGAGACGGATGCCAGCCAGGAACATAGTCCGGCAAACCGTTGTCTCCTACAGTATCAGTTTGAGTTGAAATATTTGCCTCGAGGATCAACCGATAACAATCAAGAAAGGAACCTCAATGATATTCAGGCAACTGTTTGACCAGGAATCCTCCACTTATACCTACCTGCTCGGCGATGAATCCAGCAAGGAAGCATTGCTGATCGATCCTGTGGATTCAGGGTTCCAGCACTACCTTACATTGCTGGAACAATATGGCCTGGTGCTGAAATACTCCCTGGAAACCCACGTGCATGCCGACCATATTACGGCCAGCGGCCTGCTGCGGCAGGAAACCAATACGCTCACGGGCATTGGCAGCCGTTGCAATGCCTTGCCTGCAGACCTGCAACTGCAGCATGGGGACCAGCTCAGCCTGGGGCACCACATCATCCACGTGCTCGCGACCCCGGGTCACACGGCGGGCAGCGTCAGTTACCTGGTGGATGGCCGTGTATTCACTGGGGATTCCTTGCTGATCAACGGCTGCGGACGGACCGATTTCCAGGGTGGCGATGCCGGCACGCTCTACGACAGCATCACTCAAAAGCTCTTCACCTTGCAGGACGAAACGCTGGTCTATCCGGGACATGATTACCAGGGCTATCGCGTCAGCGCCATCGGCCAGGAAAAGGCCATCAATCCGAGGCTTGCAGGAAAATCCCGTGAAGAATTCATTGCCATCATGCACGCGCTCGACCTGCCAAAGCCCGAGATGATCGACATTGCGGTGCCAGCCAACCGCAGGCTGGGGATAGAGTCCCTGCCACACGGGTGAGCAGGCATTGATAAAGCGGGCGCACAAAGGCCTTCCTGGCTACAACCACTCTCACGAGGAAATATTTATGGATACAATGAGCGAGTACCTGCGGCAACAAAAAGCCTTTAAAACCCACCGGCCTGAGGAAATCGCTTTTATCGAACAACTCAAGCAGCGCCAACTCACTTTGCCGGCCGCCAAGTTGATCGTGGAAGAAGGCACCAGCTCGACACAGCTTTACACTTTGCTTGACGGCTGGGCCTACCGCTACCGCGCCTTGAAGAACGGCAACCGCCAGATCCTCAATTTCCTGTTGCCCGGAGATTTGATCGGATTGCAGCAGAACCTGCTGGACAACAGCGACAGCAGCGTGCAATCCCTGACGCCCGTTACCTTATGCGAACTGGACAAGAACAGGCTCTGGTCGCTTTACGAGCATCACCCTTCGCTGGCATACGATATCACCTGGCTATGCGCGCAAGAAGAGAGAATCGTCGACGACAACCTGGTCAACGTAGGCGCGCGCAATGGTCAGGAGAAAATTGCCATGCTGCTGTTGCATCTCTACAAACGCTATAAATCCATCTACCCCACGCCTGGAAAAACGATTCCCTTTCCATTGACGCAACAGGAAATCGCCGACTCGCTGGGGCTATCGCTCGCCCATACCAACAAGACCTTGCGCAAACTGGAAAAGCTCGGGCTGCACAGCATCAACAACAATTCGCTGACTATCTACGATGAAAAAATGTTGGCCAGCCTCGCGGATTATTTCTATGCGCCGCTCAAGCCCCGGCCCTTGCTTTGCTAGGCTGTTATGCCCAACTGAAACTGGCCCACTCCTGGCCGAATTTCAGGCGAAACCCGCCGGCATTTGCGACAGTTTCCAACGCAAACTTGTCAATGATGCGCGCATGGGCTTTGACCTTGCCTTTTGCCTGATTGACGTCGTAAAAAGGCCGGGTGATCTGGACGCACATGGACCTGGGCTCCTTTTGCTCGAGGCGCAAGGTCGCAGGCTCGTTCAGCTGGTCTTCGAAATAGCACAGCAAGGCAAGCCATGCATAGAGAAACGGTTGCTGCCGCACCTCTTCAAGATCCTGGATATCGCTGGGCACATAGTCCATCTTGATATCGCGCAAAGCCAACGGCGCCGTCATCAGCGCAATGCCTTGACGCAATATCTCGGCAGGAATCGCGAGGCCGCTGGCTTCCGGCTCCCATGCCTGCAAGGCGCGTATGCCGGCTACCGCCTCGGCCAGTTGCTGATCGATACGCTCGACCGGCTCGCCCAGCGCTGCCTTGCTGCTCTCGCCTTTCGACAACAGGCGCCTGACGATGGAAGCGCTCATGCGGGCAATGGAGATCGGCCCGACAAGGCCATGCCGCAATGTCGGGAAAATCCGCATGAATATCTCATGCTTGATGCCGGCCACCAGCCACTCCTGCTGTTGTATTGTCATTGGAGAATCCATGGCTTAGTCAAAAGGATTGCAATATGCGTTCCAAGTTATTCATATCCAGCGGCTTCTCCAGGTAGAAGTCAAACAAGTCGCTAGCCTCCTTTCCCAGCTCGGCCTCGGCATAGCCGCTGACGGCGACAAACTTCGGCATCCGGCCGGCAGCCAAGGTCCTCAGCTGCTTGACCAACGCGACACCTGAAATGTCAGGCAGGTTCAAGTCCATGAACACCACATCGTAATCGCGCTGGGAAAGCGCCTGCGGCGCCTCCGCACCCGCCATGACATAATTTGCCTCGCAACCCAGCATTTCCAGCAGCTCCTTGAAGGTTTCCGCCGCTGCCTGGTAATCCTCGATAATCAATGCCTGTCGCACTTGCCTGTCCAATCCTGCTCCTTTTCGCTACTGGTGTAGCGGTAACTCCACATTGAATACAATTTCCCCATCCTGGTAACGGTAGCTGATTTCACCACGATGCCCCTTCACAATCTCATTGGCGATATAGAGCCCAAGCCCGAGGCCATTGCGGTTGCGCATATTGGATTGCTCCTGCCGCTTGAAGGGGTTGAACAACCCTTCCACCATTCCGCCTCGATCAGTACGCCTGCATTATGCACGCTGATATCGCACGTATTTTCGGAACGCCACATTCTCACCCTTACTCGGCCACCCGATTCGCCATGATGCCGCGCATTGCTGATCAGGTTGGCGATCATCTGCGACGCGGTCAGGGCCGATCTGCGCCCTGACCTGCGCCTCAATTTCCGTTTCTATCCTAACGTCCGGATAGGCTGTGAGGTTTTCCTCCACCAAATCATGCAGCAATGCGGAAATATCCGTCTCGATAAACCCGAGGTTAAGACCCAGGCCCGTTTGCAGCCTTGCCATGTCCAACACCTGGCTCACCAGGCGCTGCATGCGGCTGCTTGAATTCTTGATCCGGGCGCTCATGCGCGAGGACCCGGACTGCATTTCCATCAATTGTGCCGCCATGCTGATGGAATTCAAAGGATCGCGCAAATCATGCCCCAGGATCGCCATGAGTTGCAGGCGCACCCGCTCGTTTTCCGCATTGCGCGCATTGCACACCTTGAGCAGTTCATGCTGCAGGTCGCGGGCGTCCGCCAGGTCGGCAATGCTCCAGGGTTCGGCCTGGCCAACCAGCGGTAGTTGAGTTCCAAGTGGGCGATATAATCCTGCGGGCTGGGGGCAAGGCCAGCTAACGGCAACGCACTGTCGATGTTTCGATGCAGTGCGGCGATGGCTTGCCTCAATCTTGATAAAACCTCTAGAGCTTGGTTGTTATTGTTACTCACGCTGCCCCCTGGTTTTTATAAACTGCAATTGCATTATAGAAAAACCATATACTTAACAATATGACTTTTCACATAATGATGCCGATAATGCATATGTTTCCTTTGCAGCGACCTTGTGTTTTTATCATTTTGCGTCGCCGTTTACAACGAGCGGACCAAAGCCCGCATCATAATGCGGAAATATAAATAACAACGGAACTGCCGCGCAAAAAGGTAAAATAAGCCCTTTGCCCAAATCCCCAATTTAGATATGTCCAGTTTCAGCTCAGAAGTCCAGCGCCGCCGCACCTTTGCGATCATCTCCCACCCGGATGCGGGTAAAACCACGCTCACCGAAAAACTGCTCTGGTTCGGCGGCGCCATCCAGGTGGCAGGCGAAGTGCGTGGGCGCAAGGCCGCACGCCATGCCACTTCCGACTGGATGGAACTGGAAAAGCAGCGCGGGATTTCCGTCACCTCGTCGGTGATGCAGTTCCCCTATCGCGAGCACATGATCAACCTGCTCGATACCCCGGGCCACGACGACTTCTCCGAGGATACCTACCGCACCCTCACCGCCGTGGATTCGGCCGTCATGGTGATCGATTCGGTCAACGGCGTGGAGGCGCAAACCATCAAGCTGCTCAACGTCTGCCGCATGCGCGACACGCCCATCCTCACCTTCATCAACAAGCTGGACCGCGAATCGCGCGCGCCGATCGAACTGCTCGACGAGATCGAGTCCACGCTGGGCATGCAATGCGCCCCGATGACCTGGCCGATCGGCATGGGCAAGAGCTTCCGCGGCGTCTACCATTTGTACAACGACACCATCAGCTTCTTCGACCCGCATGCCGAGAAAGGCACCGCCGAAATCATTCAGGGACTGGACAACCCGCGCCTGGACGAACTGATCGGCTCGCAAGCCGACGACCTGCGCGTGGATGTGGAGCTGGTGCGCGGCGCATCCAACGCCTTCGACAAACAGGCCTATCTCGACGGCAAGCAGACGCCGGTGTTCTTCGGCTCCGCCATCAACAACTTCGGCGTGCAGTCCCTGCTCGACGCAGTCGTCGACCTCTCGCCGTCCCCATTGCCGCGCAATACCGCCAGCCGCAGCGTCGACCCCAAGGAGGAGAAGTTCTCCGGCTTCGTGTTCAAGATTCAGGCCAACATGGACCCCAAGCACCGCGACCGCATCGCTTTCCTGCGTATCTGCTCGGGCCGCTTCGAGCGCGGCATGAAGATCAAGCAGGTCGCGAGCGGCAAGACCTTGTCGGTAAACAACGCCATCACCTTCATGGCGCAGGACCGCACCACCATGGACGAAGCCTATTCCGGCGACATCATCGGCATCCCCAACCACGGCACGGTCAAGCTCGGCGACACCTTCACCGAAGGCGAGAACCTCAAGTTCATCGGCATTCCGTCTTTCGCGCCTGAATATTTCCGCCGCGCGCGCATCAAGAACCCGATGAAGATGAAGCAACTGCAGATCGGCCTCAAGCAGCTTGCCGAGGAAGGCGCTTCGCAATTGTTCCGCCCGTTGCTTTCCAACGACCTCATCCTGGGCGCCATCGGCCTGTTGCAGTTCGATGTGGTGGCGCACCGCCTGGAACATGAATACGGCGTGGACGTCGTATTCGAGAGCTACGATTGCGCCACCGCGCGCTGGCTGCGCGGACCGGATGCCGAGCTCAAGGCGATTGCCGACAAGTACGGCTTCAACGTCGCGCTGGACGGCAACGAGGAGTACGTCTACCTCGCGCCCAACCGCGTCAACCTGCAAATGGCGCAGGAGCGCTATCCCGACATCGAATTCCTCGAAACCCGCGAGATTTTCTGAGCCCGATGAAACACACCGCTCCCTGCCCTTGTGAAAGCGGCGCCGCCTACGAGCGGTGCTGCAGGCGCTGGCACCAGGGAGAGCCCGCGCCTGATGCCGAAGCGCTCATGCGCTCGCGTTACGCGGCCTATGCATTAGGGCTGAAGGATTACCTGTTGCATACCTGGCATCCCTCTACTCGTCCGGCCTCATTGCAGGAAGAAGCGGACGCCCAGCCGCTGAAATGGCTCGGCCTCAAGGTCTTGCGGCATGAGGCAAGCGGCGGCGACCAAGCTAACGTCGAGTTCGTTGCCCGCTACAAGGTGAACGGCAAGGCGGAAAGACTGCATGAAAACAGCCGCTTTGTCCGCGAGCATGGGCAATGGTTCTATGTGGATGGCGATTTCATCGGGGACTGACCATTGAACATCCTCTTCATCCACCAAAACTTCCCCGGGCAATTCCGCCATATTGCCCAGTCCCTGGTCGATGAAGGCGGACATCAAGTCCTGAGCCTGTGCGAAGCCCATGCCCCCGGCATGCAGGGCGTGCAGCGCATGGAATACAAACCGGCCCGCGCCGCCACCCAGGGCGTGCATGCCTACCTGGCGCCCGTGGAAGAGCATGTGATCCGCGGCCAAAGCGTCGCTCGCGCACTATTGCATTTGAAAGAAAAGGGCTACCGGCCCGACATCATCGTCGCCCATATGGGCTGGGGCGAGGCGATCTACCCCAAGGACATCTATCCCGGCGTGCCGCTGGTCACGTTCTTCGAGTTCTTTTACCAAACGAAAGGCGCCGATGCCGGTTTCGACCCCGAATACCCGCTCGCGCTGGACGACTTCCTGCGCATCCGCACCAAGAACATCACCAACCTGCTCTCGCTGCATGCCGCCGACATCGGCATCAGCCCCACGGCATGGCAGCGCAGCCTGTATCCGCCGGAATATCAGGACAAGATCCGCCTGATCCATGAAGGCATCAACACCGATGCCGCCCGCCCCGACCCTACCGCCTGGCTGCAGCTCGGCTCCGGCCTGAAGCTCACGCGCCAGGACGAAGTGATCACCTATGTGTCGCGCAATCTCGAACCCTATCGCGGCTTCCACACATTCATGCGCGCCTTGCCGGAAATCCTCAGGCGCAGGCCCAAGTGCCATGTATTGATCGTGGGAGGCAACGACGTCAGCTACGGCCGCAAGCTGCCGCCGGGCGAAACCTACCGGGCAAAGCTGTTGCAGGAAGTGCCGGGCCTGGATCTCGGCCGCGTGCACTTCCTCGGCAAGCTGCCCTACCAGCAATACCTGCGCGTGCTGCAAGTGTCCGCGGCGCACGTCTACCTGACCGTGCCTTTCGTGCTGTCGTGGTCGATGCTGGAAGCCATGTCCGCCGGCTGCCTGGTGATAGGCTCGCGCACCGCGCCGGTGGAGGAAGTGATTCGCCATGAGGAGAACGGGTTGCTGGTGGATTTTTTCTCCGGCGAGCAACTCGCGGATGCCATAGACCGGGTATTTGCAGCGCCAGACCAACTGCAGGCCATGCGCGACGCCGCACGCGCCACCATCATTGAGCGCTATCCCTTGAGCCAAGGCATCTCGGCCTACCGCCAACTGTTCAACGAACTGTTATAAGGCGCCGGCAAAGCCCTTCTGATGATATCGCTCTGCCTTGCTGCGCTCGTGCTTGCAGCAGAATCGCTTTACTGGGCGTAGTTGGCGAACCCAAGCATAGAATATAGTCCGCCAGGCATTGCTCAAGCCACGGGCAACGAGATTTCCACCACCAAGCCGCCGCCCTGACGGTTCTGCAGCCTGATCTTGCCGCCGTGCAGGTCCAGCACCTGCTTGGTGATGGCCAGCCCCAGGCCATGCCCGCTGACATTGCCAGCGCTATCGGCGCGGTAGAATGGCTGGAAAATATTGTCGAGCTCGGTTTCAGGAATGCCAGACCCGCGATCCGACACCAGCACCGCCAGGCCCCCTTCCCTTCGCTGGGTCTCCAGGCTGACCTCGCTATAGTCGGGACTGTACTTGATGGCGTTGCGCAGCACGTTTTCCAGCGCGCGGTACAACAGATCAGGCTGCGCCTCTATTTCAGCGTCCGCCTCGATCCAGCTCTGGATATCCACATGCTTGGCCGAAGCCTCGAAACGCGCATCCTCGACCACGCCTTCCAGCAACTCGCTGAGCATGATCCTTTCCTTCTTCACCGCCATGATGCCCGACTCGAGCCTGGACAGTTCCAGCACTTCGCCCAGCAATTTGTCCATACGCATGGACTCCATCTCGATGCGGTCCAGGGTATCCCCCAGCCGTTCCGGATTCTGCTTGGCAAGGCCGATACCCATCTGCAGGCGCGCCAACGGGGAGCGCATTTCGTGCGAGACGTAATGCAACAGACGTTTCTGCCCCCGCATGAGGGCATGCAGCTGCTCGGTCATGCGGTCGAAACCACGCCCCAGGTCTGCCAACTCGTCGCGCCGCCTGCCCATGGCCGGGCTGACCTTGTCCTTGAGGTTGCCTCCGGCCACGCGTGCAAACGCGCCGCGCAACTCCTTGATCGGCTTGGAAACATACCAGGCCAGCAATGCGGCAAACACTAAGCTGGCAATCAGGCCTGCCAATACCGGCGTCCAGGGGAACATCGGGCCGTGCGGATCGGGCGGGCCACCCATCCTGCCGGGTGGCCCGGGAGGAGGACGATCTCCGTACATTGCCTGCGGGAGTGGCATAGCGCCGAAGCCGGGCCCCATGCGGCGCCCGTCCAGGGTGAACAGGCGGATAGCCTTGCCTTGGCTATCGTGCCCGACGGCGACCCCGCGCCCGGAACGCAATATCTCCTCGATGCCCGAAGGCAAGGAACGCTGCAACAGTTCCTGCCCGGCCTCATCGACGGCGAAGACCTGGGGCATCTGCCGCTGCGACCATAGCCGCAACAAATCCGACAACCCGGCCTCCCCGCCATAATGCAAGGCGCCCTTCGCCGCCTCCAGCAATGCCATTTCCATCGGCCCGCTGCGCAGCAATTCGCGCGCCTGCCTTTCGCTGGCCTGTTGCTGCGCGGAAATCCAGAAAAACAGGCTCACCCCGATGATGGAGGCCATCTGTGCGAGCACGAAAAAGGAGAAGAATTTCCAGAACAGGCGGCCCATGGCTACTCTTTGATCAGTTGGTAACCCATGCGGTAGACGGTTTGGATGCATTGACGGCCGTCGGCAAGCGTACCCAACTTCTGGCGTATGCTGCTCAGATGCACGTCGATAGTACGGTCAAAACGCGACAACGGCCGTCCCAGGCCCAGTGTCGACAGATCATTCTTGCTGACCACGCGCCCGGCCTGCCTGACCAGGACCTCCAGCAGGTTGAACTCGGTGCTGGTCAGGTTCACAGACTGGCCCGCCCACTCGACCAGGCGCCGCTCCGGCCAGAGCGTCAACGGCCCCACGGCAATATGATGGGCCTGCGGCTGTTGGTCGGTCGGCACGATGCGGCGCAGGATGGCGCGGATGCGCGCCACCAGTTCACGCGGGGTGCAAGGCTTGGGCACGTAATCGTCGGCCCCGAGCTCCAGGCCGACAATCCGGTGCTCATCATCGCCCTTGGCGGTGAGCATCAATACCGGCACGTTGCTGGAAGCGCGAATGCGCCGCAGCACCTCTATGCCGTTGAGCTTGGGCATCATGACATCCAGCACGATCAGCGCCGGCTTGAGCGACTCGGCATAGACAACCCCGGTTTCGCCATCGTGCGCGCACTCCACGTCAAACCCCTCCTGCACGAGGTATTCCCTGATCAGGTTGACCAGCTCCACGTCGTCGTCGATCAATAGTACTTTAGCCATAAGATTCTGAATGCTGAGATGTTGAATAGTATTTTCGCAATCACATCATAACGATTCGCCTGTGCCGGCGACATGCCCGGCCGCCTACTTTTACCTATCTTTACCCCTGGTTAACAGCATCTAACAACTCGCGGCAGCAGAATTTCTCCCATTGGACCACACCTACCGTGAATAGAAAGGACGCACATGAACACCCGCATCATCCCATCCATGATCCTCATGGCAGCATTCGCAATATCAAGCACATGGGCCAGCGCCGAGCCCCCGTTGCGCGAAGACGGCCCGCCAAGGCCGGGCTCCGGCCTTATCCAGGAAGCCCCGGGCTTTGCCCTGCCCCCTCACCTTGCCGGCCTGGAGCTCAGCGAGGCGCAGGAAGATAAAATATTCTATCTCCTGCATGCCGAAGCGCCCGCAATACGCAACAACTTCAAGCAGCAGCGCAAACTGCGCGAGGAAATAGACAAACTGGGCACTGCGCCCAGCTTCGATGAAAAGAAAGCCAGGCAATTGGCCGCAGAGCTCGCGCGCGTGCAAAGTGATGCCATCTTCTCCCGAGTCAGTACGGAATCGCGCATTCGCGCACTGCTCACGCCCGAGCAGCTTGGCAAGCTGGATGAAAGAAAAGAGCTGGGCAAGGGCCGGCCCGAGCTATGTCCATTCCCTGCAAGCAAGCCATGGGAAGGCCGCCCGAAAGAGGATCGCCCCAGGCCCATTTAATCACTCAATGCAGCGATCCTGGCTATTTGCGCTGTCGCATACGGTGCAAGTAGCACGGCCAGGCAGGGCAACAGCGCCAGGAGCATTTTTTAGAGGATGAGGGTTTACACAGCTTTACCCGGCTTTACACCTCGCAGGCAAAAAATAAGCGCATCATGTCCGTTAGAAACTCCAGGAGCCGGGCAACCGCCCAGCCGACAGCGCGATCAATCAGGAGAACAACATGATCAACAGCATTTCCGGCAACGCATCCCAGATTGCCAGCTCGATTTTCAGCAAGCTGGACACCAGCAACAAAGGCTATATCGAACAAGCAGATCTGCAATCCGTGCTCAGCAAACTGAATGGCAACGATGGCAGCAGCGATGCGGACGAATTGTTCAGCTCACTGGATAGCGACAGCGATGGCAAGCTGACGGAATCGGAACTCAGCGGCGGCATCAGCAACCTGCTGAGCGAACTGAACAGCCAGTTCAACAATGCGCGTGTGCAAGGCGGCATGCCACCTCCACCGCCCCCGCAAAACGAAGAGGACGATGAAGGCTATACCCAGGAAGAACTGGAAAGCATTGCTTCCACTACATCTGATACCAACCTCGCCAGCCTGGCGAGCAGTGTCTCCGCCAACTTCGAGGCTGCTGACACCAACCAGGACGGCAAGGTAAGCGCCAAGGAAGCAATGGAATACCAACGCCAGAACGACAGCAACCAGGCAAAACAGCAGGAAGCAAACAGCATCAACCGGCAGATCGGGCAGTTGATTGCGGCGTATGGCAGCAGTGATGATGTTAGCGTTAGCAGCTCGCTTAGCTTGGCTGCTTGAGCTAGCTAACGTTTAAATTCAGTGACCGCCGTGGCGGTCTGCTGTAATGAATTTTAGGTATCTGATTGCCTATCCCACGTGCAGTATTTCCACGGAACAACATCTTCAAGGGCTGTGAATCTTGGCTTTGGCATGCCCGGCTCTGCAAACACTCCAAGCGCCGCAAGCTTTCGTTCGTAAATGAAGCGCCGACTCTCCGGTAAAAATACCCAAGTAGATACATGCCAAGTTGGATCAACCCCACAGTCTCGTTGCAAAGCAAGCTTCAATTCAGGCCAATATGTTTTCCAGGAGTTAAGGCGTTTTATCAGGGCAGATACGCTTGACGAATAAGTGACTTCGCACAGGTATACCTCACGCTTTCGAAGGGAAACTGCCATGAGATCGCAGTACCAAAAGCGGCCTTTCTTTGGACTGGCACCAGGTTCAAGTTGGAGCAATATTTCGGGATTTACAAACACTCCACGATCGGCACGTAAGAATTCGGCTACGACGCCTTGAAAGAAATCAGTCACAACTTCCCCCTAATGCCTAATATTTAAAGCTAACCAGCGTCGAACGCATCCGGATGAGCACCTTAGGATTACCAAACAGAGCCCTGCTGATATAGGCGACTGTTAGTTTTCTGAAAAGAAAGAATTTTTTTGGTCAGCGAGTGGTTTTTTCCGGCACAGTTATAAATCTCTGCCCACCCAGTCCTTGACATAGAAAGGTGTCCATGCGCTTAAGATCTTTGACAATAATGCAATTTTCATTAGTTTTAATATCATCAATCTAGCCATTATATTAGACCGTCCAAAGCTTCGTGGATGAAAATAGCTCCCCAGCTTCAATCCGAAAAAAGCTCAACAATCCATCACAGACGACTTGCTTCTACTCACTAGCAAACGCCTCACATAACATACTGAGCAACGCCCCTAGCATCGGCACCAATTCCTCCTTGTCGAATGGCGCTTCTTCATCCGTCGCGGCAATCACGAAGGCCATCAGCACCTTCTCGATATCCTGACGGTAATTCATCCAGTGCTCGGCTTCGGCATCGCCGATCAGCTGGTATTTATGGTTGCCCGACTCGATGATCTCGGCCAGTTCCTCGTTTTCCAGTTCGGCGAACAATGAGCGTGCAATGGTGATGGCGGCCGTCTTGTAATCCGGCTCTATGCCTTCGTCCCCCAACGGCAGGGTCAGGTAGGTATAGGCCAGCATCGCGTACGCCTGGTACACGGCCAGCATGTCGAAGTTTTCTACGCGCTCGTCGGCAGGCGAGCGGCCGGCTTGCTGGATCGCGCGGAAAGTGATGTAGCAGGCCAGGTAGGTCGAAGCCTCCAGCGCATCATAATCTTCCAGCTTGGTGCTGGGGGGCTCGCCCGCATTGGTGCGCGCCTCGTTGAGGCACAGGGCGTAAGTCAGGCTCAGCCTTTGCGAATAACTTATTTCCATTGCTTTGCTTTCCTTTTTAATTCTTTTGGCGATTATCTTGACGGATCGTATTCAACTGATTTCCGGCAAGGCTTCCAGTTGCTCCTGCAGGCTGAGCCAGCGCTCCTCGGCGTGGCCCAATTGCTGCTCAAGCTCGGCCTGGCGCTTCTGCAGGGTTTGCAGGCGGGTTTTGTCTGCCTCCTGGTATAGCTCGGGCGCGGCCAAGGCTTGCTCCAGCTGGTTCTTTTCCGGCTGCCAGGCGGCCATTTTCTTTTCTATCTGCTCCAGCTCTTTCAACAATGGCCTGCGCTCCTGCAACCTTGCATGGCGTTCCGCCTTGTTCTGCGCGCGTGGATTGGGCGCCGCCTCGGGCTTGATTTTTTCTTCCTTGGCCTTGTCACGCAGGCGCTGCTCATTTAGCCAGTTGCGGTAATCCTCGAGGTCGCCGTCGAACTCCTGCACCTTGCCGTCCGCGACCAGCAGGAAGCGGTCGCAGGTGGCACGCAACAGGGCACGGTCATGCGAGACCAGCACCATGCCGCCCTGGTAGTCTTGCAGGGCCATGGTCAGGGCATGGCGCATTTCCAGGTCGAGGTGGTTGGTCGGCTCGTCCAGCAACAGCAGGTTGGGACGCTGCCAGATCAGCAATGCCAATGCCAGCCTGGATTTTTCACCGCCGGAAAATGCGCCGACCGCGCTGGTGGCCATGTCGCCGCGAAAATCGAAACCGCCGAGGTAGTTGCGGTGCTCCTGCTCGCGCGTCTCGGGGTCCAGGCGCAGCATGTGCTGCAACGGCGATTCGTCGGCGCGCAGTTGTTCGAGCTGGTGCTGGGCGAAGTAGCCCAGGCGTAAATCCTTGCCTTCCACCCGTTTGCCTTGCAAGGGCGTCATGGCATTGGCAAGCAGCTTGATCAGGGTGGACTTGCCTGCACCATTGCGGCCGAGCAGGCCGACCCGCTCGCCCGGGCGCAAGGTCAGCATGATGCGCTGCAATATCGGGGTGGATTGATAGCCTGCATCGGCCTCATCCAGCACCAGCAACGGATCGGGTGCGGCCAATGGCTCGCGGAAGCTGAAACTGAACGGGCTGTCCACATGCGCCGCATTGATCAGTTCCATGCGCTCCAGCATCTTGATACGGCTTTGCGCCTGCCTGGCCTTGGTGGCCTGGGCACGGAAACGGTCGATATATTTCTGCAAGTGCGCCACTTCGCGCTGCTGCCGCTCGTAGTTTGCCTGCTGTTGTGCCAGCCGTTCGGCGCGCTGGCGCTCGAAATCGGAATAGCCGCCGCGATAAAGGGTGAGTTTCTGCTGCTCGATATGCGCGATGTGGTTGACGATGGCATCGAGGAAATCGCGGTCGTGCGAGATCAGCAGCAAGGTGCCGCGGTAATCCTTGAGCCAGTTTTCCAGCCAGATCACGGCGTCGAGGTCGAGGTGGTTGGTCGGCTCGTCCAGCAGCAGCAGGTCGGAACGGCTCATCAACGCGCGGGCAAGGTTGAGCCGCACGCGCCAGCCGCCGGAGAAATCGGAAACCGGGCGTTGCAAATCGGCGGTAGCGAAGCCGAGGCCATGCAACAGCTCGGCCGCCCGCGCACGTGCGGAATAACCATCGATCTCGCCCAGGCGGGCATGCAACTCGCCGACCTTTTCGCCTTCTCCCGCGGCCTCTGCCTCGCGCAACGCCGCCTCGACCTGCCTGAGCTCGACGTCGCCATCCAGGGTGAACTCGATCGCGGCGTCGGCAAGCGCCGGGGTTTCCTGCGCTACATGGGCAATCGTCCAATGGGCAGGAATCTCCAGTTCGCCCGACTCGGGATGCAGCTCGCCGCGCAACATGGCAAACACGCTGGATTTTCCTGCACCGTTCGCACCGGTGAGGCCGACTTTGTGACCGGGATGAAGCTGGAAGCTTGCGCCTTCGACCAGGCACTTCACTCCACGGTATAATTTGATGTTTTTTAGCTGAATCAAGAACTTTTACTCGGTCATACCCTATGCAAGATAGACGCTTGCAGGGAATATATTGTCAACAATTGTTATTGTAAGCCAATCCTGGCAACTTTCGCCCTTCAAGCGTTGACCAACCATCGTGCCAATGAAATACTTTGGGCATATTAAATAGACATGCTGCTCACAGGCACAATTCGTGCGGATTCCGGCGATGATAGTGCAATAAAATATGGTTAAAAAGTCCCTGCTATGGTGTTACCGCGCCACCCTTGCCCTGCTATGGTTCGCCATCATTGCATTCTCCATCATCGTCCTCAGCCTGCGCTACCTCGTCCTGCCCAATATCGGCGAATACCGCGAACGCATTGCCGCCAAGGTCAGCGAGGCATTGGGCCAGACCGTCACCATCAAGCAACTACATGCAAGCTGGAGCGGATTGAACCCGCACCTATCCCTGCGCGACATCGATATTTACGACGCCGAGCAGCGCGTCGCGCTTTCCTTCCAGCATATCGAGGCCAGCGTATCGTGGCTGAGCATTGCCCTGCTGGAGCCGCGCCTCAGTTCGCTCGTCATTCACGAGCCCGCATTGAGCATCCGCAGGGAGGCGGACGGCACGGTCTATATCGCCGGCATTGCAACCGGCGGCCCCTCCAAACCGGACTTCGCCAATTGGCTGCTGCGCCAGGCCCGCATCGATGTAAGCAATGCCAGCGTCACCTGGCATGACGACTTGCGCCAGGCCCCGCCGCTGAGCCTGGACAAACTCAACTTGCATGTCGAAAACCCGGCCTGGAGCAGCCTGGTCGGCCACCACCGCTTTGGATTGCAGGCCGTTCCTTCGGTGGCGGCTTCCGGGCCGATCGATGTACGCGGCAACCTCTACGGCAAGGACATCAGCAGGCCGGGCGACTGGCGCGGCACCTTGTATGCCCACGCCGACGGCACCGATATCGCCGCCTGGCACCAATGGCTGCCGGCCAACCTGATCGATATCCGCCAAGGGTACGGCGCCACGCGGGCATGGCTGGAGTTTGCCAATGGCGAGCCCAAGAAGCTCGTCAGCGACATGATTCTGCACAACGTCGTTAGCCGCATTATCCAGGAGCAACCCGAAACAAGGCTGGAGAAACTCTCCGGCAGGCTGACCTGGATCAAGCGCAATGACGGGCAGGAACTGGTGGGCGAAAACCTCAAAATCGTCACGCCCAACGGCCTGGATATGCAGAACGGCCAGATTGCGCTGCGCGAACGGCATGCTGCGGAAAAGCAATCGCTCGAAGGCAACATCACACTCGATGAAATATCGCTGCCGTCCGCCCATCTCCTCGCATCCCACCTGCCCTTGCCGGAAAAACTCAAACAGGCCCTGGAAGAGATCAAGCCCGCGGGCGACCTGCACAAGCTCAGCCTGGAATGGACCAGCCATGGCGGCTTTCCGGAAAAATACAAGCTCCACGCGCAGTTCAGCGACTTGGGCATGCAGCCCTACATGAAGATACCTGGTTTCAAGCAGTTGAGCGGCTCCATCAGTGCTGATGAAGATGGCGGCAGCCTCACGCTCAACTCGCGCAACACGGAGCTTGAGTTCAAGGACATCCTGCGCTGGCCGTTGCCTGTGGACAAGCTCACCGGGCAGGTGAAATGGAAAACCAACGACGGCAAGCCGGAGGTACGCGTCAACAATCTCAATATTGCCAACCGGCACCTTGCAGGCGCCATCAACGCCAGCTTCCAGCACGACCCTGCCAAGGGCGGCATACTCGAACTGATCGGCAAGTTCAACCGCGTGGATGGGCAGCATGCGCGCTTCTACTACCCATTGTTGCTGGGCGAGCATACCCTGTCATGGCTGGACAACTCCATCCTGGCCGGCAAAAGCGAGGACGTCAGCGTCATCATCAAGGGCAACGTGCGCCAATTCCCTTTCGCCGACAACAAGAACGGCTTGTTCCAGGTCAAGGCGAAAATTCACGACGGCGAACTCAAGTTCGCCCCGGAATGGCCCAAGATCGAGAACATCGCCCTCGACATGCTGTTCGAGGGCAACCGCATGGAATTGAATGCCAACAAGGGCAGCACGCTGGGCACGCAAGTGGTCAGGAGCAAGGTCGTGATACCGAACCTGGCATCGCACCAACCGGTCCTGAGCGTGGTGAGCGAAGGGCAGGGCCCGATCAGCAACGGCATCCAGTACCTCAATTCCAGCCCGCTGGTCAAGATCACGGGCGGCTTCACCCAAGGCCTGCAAACCAGCGGCAACGGCAAGCTGGCGCTGGACTTGCAGATTCCGCTGCATGACGTCAACACCACCAAGGTCAAGGGCAGCTACACCATCATCAACGGCAGCCTCTCCAGCGACGACATGCCGCCGTTGACCCGTATCAACGGCAAGCTGGACTTCACTGAAAACGGCGTGCGCGGCCAGAACCTGGGGACCTGGGTGTACGGCGGCCCGGCGCAGGTCAGCCTCAACACTGGCAAGGACAAGTCCGTCCGCATCACCGCACGCGGGCAGGTCAGCGACGCCGGCCTGCGCTCCAGCTTCGGCAATGGCGTCTTCGACCGCATATTCGGCACTGCGGACTGGAACGGCAATATCAATGTCAGCCCCAATGGCGTCGACATCGCCATCAATTCAAACCTGCAAGGCATGACGTCCAGCCTGCCCTTCCCGCTCAACAAGGCCATGAATGACAACGTGCCGTTGCGCGTCGAGAAAAAGCAGCCCAATCCCAACCAGGACAATATCAGCATCAGCTACGGCAACAACCTCGGCGCTTTGTTCACCCGCAGCAAACAGGGCAACGGCGACTGGAAAATCGAGCGCGGAGACATCGGCTTCAACGTGGCGCCCTCCCTCGCCCAGCAGTCGGGCATCACGGTGCACGGCAAGATCGAGCACCTGGATGTGGACGAATGGCGGGAGCTGGCAAGCAGCACCAAGGGCGACAAACAGCAAGCCGGCAACAGTGTCGACATCCGCAAGATAGACCTCGACATCAACAAACTGGACGTGTTTGACCGCCGCATCAACGACCTCAAGCTGGCCGCCACCGCGATCAAGGACGGCTGGCAGATGCAGGCGCAAAGCAAGGAATTGACCGGCGATATCCAGTGGCTAAGCCAGGGCAACGGCAAAGTGCTGGCGCGCCTGAAACGCCTGAGCATCCCTTCCTCGACGCCGGATACCGCCATGTTGCGCACGCAGGGCCAGTTCAGCCAGCAAAGCAATGTCAGCGAATACCCCTCGCTGGACATCGTCGCCGACAGCTTCGAATATGGCGCCAAGCAGCTGGGGAAACTGGAGCTGCTCGCCAACGAGCACAACAATGACTGGAGCATAGAGAAACTGCGCATTTCATCCCCGGAAAGCGAGCTGAACGCCGATGGCGAATGGCATAACTGGAAGCGCTCCCCCAACACCCGCCTCAACATCAACTGGAAAATCGGCAACGTAGGCAAGACGCTGGAACGCTTCGGCTATCCCAACGCCATCAGGGACGGCACAGCCAACCTCACCGGCCAGCTCAAGTGGCCCGGCAGCCCGCATGACTTTGAAACCACCAAGCTGAGCGGCGACCTCCAGCTCGACGTGCGCAAGGGGCAAATCCTCAAGATACAGCCCGGCGTCGGCCGCCTGTTCAGCGTGCTGACATTGCAGAACCTGCCGCGCCGCCTTACTTTCGATTTCCGCGACGTGTTCAGCAGCGGCTTTGCTTTCGACAAGATCGGCGCCAACGTGCGCATTGATGACGGCATCATGCGCAGCGACGATTTCCGCCTGGAAGGCCCTACCGCCCTGGTGCAAATGACAGGCGAAACCGACCTGCAGAAGGAAACCCAGCACATCAAGGTCAAGGTAACGCCCTATGTCAGCGACAGCCTCTCGATTGCGGCGCTTGCAGGCGGCCCTGTCGTGGGCGCCGCCACCTACCTCGCGCAGAAACTGCTGAAAGACCCGCTGAACCAGATCGCCTCCTCGGAGTACGAGTTCGTCGGCACCTGGGACAACCCGGTGGAAATCAAGGCAAGCAGCAAGCGGGACAATGCCAACCAGGCGCCGCTGCCGCTGGGCAGGTGACTGGTTGCTCATACAAATGCAACAAACCAAGCTGATAATTCGCATTCCGTCCGGAAATTAAAATATGGCCATCAAATCAAGAGAAAAAGTTGCCAAAAGCAAGACCAAGAACTCCATCCCCGGGATCAACCGCATCGCTGCCATCCAGATGGCATCCGGGCCTTATGTCGCCGCCAACCTGAGCGAAGCGGAACGCCTGATCGAAATTGCCGTCAACATGGGCGCCAAGCTCGTCGCCCTGCCGGAATACTTTGCCATCATGGGGCTCAAGGACACCGACAAGGTCGCCGTCCGTGAAAAGGAAGGCAGCGGCCCGATCCAGCGCTTTCTCTCGAAGACGGCAAAAAAACACCAGGTCTGGATCATCGGCGGCTCCGTCCCGCTGGAATGCGACAACCCGGAAAAAGTCCGCAACGCCTGCCTAGTCTTTGACGACAAGGGCAAGCAGGTGGCGCGCTACGACAAGATTCACCTGTTCGGCTTCGAAAAAGGCCAGGAACACTACCAGGAAAAGAAGACCATAGAGCCCGGGAGCAAAGTCGTCACCGTGGACACCCCCTTCGGCAAGCTCGGACTTTCCATCTGCTACGACCTGCGCTTTCCCGAGCTGTACCGCGCCATGGGGGATGTCGACATCATCGCCGTGCCCTCGGCCTTTACCGAGACGACGGGCAAGTCCCACTGGGAAACCTTGATTCGGGCACGCGCGATCGAGAACCTTTGCTACGTGATTGCGCCAGGCCAAGGCGGCTATCACGCTTCCGGTCGCGAGACCCATGGCAACAGCATGATCGTGGACCCCTGGGGCGTCGTGCAGGACAGGCTGCCGCGCGGGTCGGGCATCGTGATCTCATCCATCAATACCGCCTACCTGAAGAGCCTGCGCAAGAGCCTGCCGGCATTGAAGCACCGCAAGCTGTAAAAGAGCAACTGACAAAACTCGGCGAAGCGATCCTGGCTAGGCGCTCTGCCGCAGACAGTACAAGTAAGTACGGCAAGACAGGGCAACAACGGCAAGATGAGTTCGTTGGTTGCTCTAAATTGTCTGGCTTGAAAAACAGCCAAACAGCTCAATATCTTGATCATCATTTACAGAAAATACTTATGTTCCGCCATCCCGGCGGGCTGTTATGATGGTATCAATCAACCTTGAAGACGTTCCGCCATGAAGCCAGATACATTACCGACCGCCTCCAGCCCCGCCACCGACTCGCATTTCCATACTGCGACAGAAGCCCTGCTCAACCCTAGCGGCTTGGATGTCGGCCATTTGCAGGGCGTGATCAGCAATATCATGTCGCACCAGGTGGATTACGCCGACCTGTACTTCCAATACAGCCGTGCGGAAAGCTGGGGATTGGAAGAAGGCCAGGTCAAATCGGGCAATTTCAGCATCGACCAAGGGGTAGGCGTACGCGCGGTGAGCGGCGAGAAAACCGCATTCGCCTATTCCGACGACATCAACCTGGCAGCCTTGAAACAGGCCGCCACCGCCACCCGCGCCATCGCCGCGCTCGGCGAGGAAAAGCAGGGCCAGGCCGTGCAGCGCATCAGCGCGCCCCAGCTCTACCTGTCGCAAGACCCCATTGCCTCGCTGAGCGCCGAGGCCAAGGTCAAGCTGCTGGAGCGCCTGGAGCTGTATGCACGCAAGGCGGACCCGCGCGTCACCCAGGTCATGGCCTCGGTCGCAGGCGAATACGAAGTAATCATGGTGGCGCGCCACGATGGCGTCATGGCGGCTGACGTACGTCCGTTGGTGCGGCTCTCCATCCAAGTGATTGCCGAGCAGAACGGCAGGCGCGAGCAAGGTTCCGCCGGCGGCGGGGGGCGCTTCGACTACAGCTATTTCACCGACGAGGTGTTGCAGGATTACGCACAAAAAGCCGTGCACCAGGCACTGGTGAACCTGGAGGCACGCCCTGCCCCCGCAGGCAGCATGACGGTCGTCCTCGGCGCTGGCTGGCCCGGCATCCTGCTGCACGAGGCCATTGGCCACGGCCTGGAAGGCGACTTCAACCGCAAGGGCAGTTCCGCATTCAGCAACGCGATTGGCCAGCAGGTCGCAGCCAAGGGCCTGACTGTGGTCGATGACGGCACCATCAGCAACCGCCGCGGCTCGCTCAATATCGACGACGAAGGCAACCCCACCCAGCGCACTGTGCTGATCGAGGACGGCATCCTGCGTGGTTACCTGCAGGACAGCCTCAATGCCCGACTCATGAACATGGCGCTGACAGGCAACGCCCGCCGCGAATCCTACGCCCATATCCCCATGCCGCGCATGACCAATACCTACATGCTCAACGGCGACATGGCGCCCGAGGAAATCATCAAGTCGGTGAAGAGGGGACTGTATGCCGCCAACTTCGGCGGCGGCCAGGTGGACATTACCAGCGGCAAGTTCGTGTTTTCCGCTGCCGAGGCATGGATGATCGAGGACGGCAAGCTCGCCTACCCGGTCAAGGGCGCCACCTTGATCGGCAACGGCCCTGACGTGCTCACACGCGTGTCCATGATCGGCAACGACATGGCGCTCGATAGCGGCGTCGGCACCTGCGGCAAGGAAGGCCAGAGCGTCCCGGTCGGCGTCGGCCAGCCCACCCTGCGCATAGACGGCTTGACGGTAGGCGGAACGGTTTAATATGATGGGAAGCGAAGGTTACCGCCTTCGCCTCCCATTCCAAGCAGCATGGAAGTCCCGACTACAAGAAAGGAACCGAAATGGCTACATCCAAGAGCACTACTGCAAAAAAAACCGCAACGCCCAAGGCCGTAACGGCAAAACCAGCATCTCCCAAAAAAACCACCGCCACCAGGAAGGCTAGCACTAGCAAGGCCAAGATTACCGATACCGTGACTCAGATCAGCCCGGAAGAACGCTATCGCATGGTGGAAGTAGCCGCCTATTTTCTTGCCGAACGCAATGGTTTTGCTGGCAGCCCGGTGGAATACTGGACGGCTGCCGAAGCGCAAATCAGCAAGCTGCTCAGCAAGTAACTCTCTCAAGCCCGGCTCCTGGCATGTCCGCAAGCGGACAGCCTGGAATGCCATTTGGGACACCCCATCCCAGAATTCCGCCTGATGCCGGTATTAGCCCTGTCCGGTAGGTGAAAAGGCTATAATAAGCCGTTTATCCAATACGTCACGGCAAAGCAATGCAGTTTTCCCTGCCCATCCCGGCACCCGGCCAAACATCCCGGATCGATCCACTCACGCCCGGCACCGACAGCCTGGCGCTCGCACAACTCGCCATCCAGCGCATACAGGCATCAGCCAAGACACCTATCGTCGTCATCACTTCGAACGCCTTCGATGCACAGCGCCTGCTGGAAGAAATTCCCTGGTATGCGCCGCAGTTGCGCGTGCACCTGCTGCCCGATTGGGAAACCTTGCCGTACGACCATTTCTCGCCGCACCCGGACCTGATCTCGGAGCGGCTGGCGACGCTGTACCAGATCAGCCAGAACAGTTGCGATATCGTACTCGTGCCGATATCGACTGCGCTGCTGCGCCTGCCGCCCCATGCCTACCTGTCAGCCCATACTTTCTTGTTGAAAAAGGGACAAACACTCGATATCGAGGCCTTGCGCAACCAATGTGCCGATGCAGGCTACCACCATGTCAGCCAGGTCATGAGCCCGGGAGAGTTCAGTGTGCGTGGCGGCCTCATCGACCTGTTTCCCATGGGAAGCGCCCTGCCTTACCGCCTGGACCTGTTCGATGACGAAATCGAGACCATCCGCACCTTCGATGTCGATACCCAGCGCAGCCTCTACCCGGTGGCCGATATCCGCCTGCTGCCGGCCAAGGAATTTCCGCTGGATGAAACCGGCATCGCCCGCTTCCGCCAGAACTTTCGCGAAGTGTTCGAGGGCGACCCCTCGCGCAGCCGCATCTACAAGGATGTTTCCAAGGGCATCGCCAGCGGCGGCATCGAGTGGTACCTGCCATTGTTTTTCGAACAGACCGCGACGCTGCTGGATTATGTCCCGCCAGACGCCCTGCTATGCCTGCATGGCAATCTCGACCAGGCGTCGCAAGCCTTCTGGCACGACGCGCAATCGCGCTACCGCCAGCTGGCGCACGACCCCGAGCGCCCCATCCTCAAACCGGATGCACTGCTGATCAAGGCGGAGGATTTCTTCGGCCAGAGCCACGCCTGGGCCAGGCTGCAACTGAACCTCGATGCGGAAAAGAAACTGCCCGCGCTCGAAGTGGAACGCCGTTCCGAACAACCGCTGCATAAGCTGGAGGACTATATCCGCCGCTTCAAGGGCCGCATCCTGATTGCAGCTGAAAGCCTGGGCCGCCGCGAAACCATGGCGCAGCTTTTCAACGACCATAGTATCCAATTCGAGACCTGCGAGGACTGGCAAGGCTTCCAGGCTGGCGCCGCCCACGTCATGCTGGGCATCGGCCCCCTGCATGGCGGCTTCAGGCTGGTGGACGTGACCGTCATCACCGAAGCCGAGCTCTACGCCAACACCGTGCGCCAGCAGCGCCGCCGCGACAAGGAAAAGCAGCGCAATACCGAGAGCATGCTCAAGGACCTCTCCGAGCTGCGCGAGCACGACCCGGTGGTGCACGAACAGCATGGCGTAGGCCGCTACCGCGGCCTGGTCAATATCGACTTCGGCGAAGGCGAGACCGAGTTCCTGCTGCTCGAATACGCCGGCGACGACAAGCTCTACGTACCGGTGTCGCAACTGTTCCTGATCTCGCGTTATTCCGGCGGGCCGCCGGAATCCGCACCGTTGCACCGCCTGGGCAGCGGCCATTGGGAAAAGGCCAAGAAAAAAGCCTTGAAGCAGGTGCGCGATACTGCCGCGGAACTGCTCAACCTCTACGCCCAGCGCGCGGCGCGCAAAGGCCATGCCTTCAAGCTCGGCCTGCATGATTACGAGGCCTTTGCCGAAGGCTTCCCGTTCGAGGAAACCGCCGACCAGCTTGCCGCGATCGAGGCCGTCATCGGCGACATGCAGTCCGGGCGCCCCATGGACAGGCTGGTATGCGGCGATGTCGGTTTCGGCAAGACCGAAGTAGCCTTGCGCGCCGCCTTCGTCGCCGTCATGGGCGGCAGGCAGGTGGCCGTGCTGGTGCCGACGACGCTATTGGCCGAACAGCACTTCAACAACTTCGGCGACCGCTTCGCCGACTGGCCGGTCAAGATCACCGAAATCTCCCGCTTCCGTACCGCGAAGGAACAAGCGCAGGCGCTCAAGGGCCTGGAAGACGGCAGTATCGACATCGTCATCGGCACCCACCGCCTGATCCAGAAGGACGTCAAGTTTAAGAACCTCGGTCTGGTCATCCTCGACGAGGAGCACCGTTTCGGCGTGCGGCAGAAGGAACAGCTCAAGGCCATGCGTGCCGAAGTGGACGTGCTGACGCTGACCGCGACGCCGATCCCGCGCACATTGTCGATGGCGATGGAAGGCCTGCGCGAATTCTCGGTCATCGCCACGCCGCCGCAGAAGCGCCTGGCGATCAAGACTTTCGCCACCCATTATTCCGAGGGCATCATCCGCGAAGCTGCCATGCGCGAATTCAAGCGCGGCGGCCAGGTGTATTTCCTGCACAACGAGGTGGATACCATCTTCGTCATGAAGGAAAAGCTGGAGAAAATCCTGCCCGAGGCCCGCATCGGCATCGCCCACGGCCAATTACGTGAACGTGAGCTGGAACATGTCATGCGTGACTTCTACCAGCAGCGCTTCAACCTGCTGCTGTGCACCACCATCATCGAAACCGGCATCGACGTGCCGACGGCCAACACCATCATCATGAACCGCGCCGACATGTTCGGCCTCGCGCAACTGCACCAGTTGCGCGGACGCGTGGGCCGCTCGCACCACCAGGCTTACGCCTACCTGCTGACCGACCCCGACCGCAATATCACGCCACAGGCACAAAAGCGCCTGGACGCGATCCAGCTGCTCGAAGACCTGGGCGCAGGCTTCCACTTGGCCATGCACGACCTGGAAATCCGCGGTGCGGGCGAACTATTGGGCGACAGCCAAAGCGGGGAAATGCAGGAAATCGGCTTCACCCTCTATTCCGACATGCTCAACCATGCCGTGAAACAGCTCAAGGCAGGCAAGGAGCCGGACCTCTCGGCCCCGCTCGGCGTCACCACCGAAATCAACCTTCATACGCCTGCATTATTACCGAACGACTATTGCCCGGACGTGCATGAACGCCTGGTGCTCTACAAGCGCCTGGCCAACTGCAACAACGACGATGAGCTGGACACTATGCAGGAAGAGCTGATCGACCGTTTCGGATTGCTGCCGGAACAAGGCGAGGCATTGATGGCCTGCCACCGCTTGCGCATTGCCGCCAAGCCGCTGGGCATCAACAAGATCGACGCCAGCGACTCCGCGATCCAGCTGCATTTCGCGCCGAGCACCGACCTCGACCCGACCAAGCTCATCGCGCTGTTGCAACGCGACCGCCGCTGCCGCATGAACGGGCCGGACAAGCTCAGGGTTACGGTACAATACCCCGGCATTGCGCCACGCGCCGACTTCATCAAGAACTTGTTAAAGGAACTCGCCTGACATGCTGGAAAAAATCATTGCCGCAGTTGCAGCCTGGATCATCGGCATCATCTCGACCATGGGCTACGGCGGCATCGTGTTGCTGATGGCGATCGAGTCCGCCTGCATTCCCCTGCCTTCTGAAATCATCATGCCGTTTGCCGGCTACCTGGTGTTCACGGGAGAGCTGACTTTATGGGGCGTGGCGCTGGCTGGGGCTGTGGGCTGCGTGGTCGGCTCCATCCCCGCCTATTATCTGGGCATGTTCGGCGGCCGCCCACTGGTGGAAAAATACGGCAAGTGGGTGCTGATCTCGCATCACGACCTGCATCTGGCGGACCGCTGGTTCGAGAAATACGGCGACATCATCATCTTCATCGGCCGCCTGCTGCCTGCGGTGCGCACCTTCATCGCCTTCCCGGCCGGCGTGGCACGCATGCATCTAGGAAAGTTCGTCGCCTATACCTTCGTCGGGTCCCTGATCTGGTGCTTCCTGCTGGCATATGCCGGCATGAAATTCGGCCAGCACTGGGAATCCTTAGAGGTTTACTTCCACCAGTTCCATATCGTGTTGGTCGTCGTTGGCGTGATCTTTGCCGTGTGGTACGTCAGGCGCCACTTCAAGGCCATCCGCCGCGTACACCACCACGACCACCGTTAATCCGGACTGCATCCCGTCAAAACGGATAGAGAAACGCAAACGCCAGAAAGGAAAAAAGCGTGGGTAATGCTACCCCACGCCTTTCTCCTCCTCTATCCCCCCCGGGATTCAGACGGTCAGACCTTAGCGGTCAACATCTTTCTACGACGCTTGGCTGTCACGAGGATAACAGTCAGGCCTGCCAACAGCAGGGCGTAGTGATGTGGTTCTGGCACTGCAGTAGTGATTGCCACGAACCCATTATTAGCTCCCAAAGTCAGGGCATTGTTCCAGTTATTGGCTACCACGGTACCATTGACTATACCGCTGCCACCAGTAATCGTGGCATTGGTCGCCAGGATGCTTGCGCTCAAATTGATACCGCCCAGGTTAACTGTAGTGGCATCGTAGAAGTTGAGCAGGACGTTATAGTCGCCGAACGTGTTCCAACCGCCGGTCAATGCAGCATAATCGCCGGATATATTCAGGATCAGCGTCGCGCCGGAAGCAATGCTGCTGAAGTTCCAATTGTTGATAGACCCCAGATCGCTGCTGCTAAGCGTGAAATACTCGATTGCCGAGTTGGTGCCGGTCAGATAACCGCCAGTACCATATTTGTATTCGACGCTGCCAGTCGCTGTCGTGCCGTACAGGCTGCTGGAGAGGGCGCTCAAGCTGGACTTGGCTGCGGCAAAGTCTATCGGTGCGGCGCCACTGCTGTAATTGTTGTAACTATCCCATTGCGGAGCATTCACAGTGCCACCTACCCAAGTAACGCCGTTAATGGCTCCCCATTCTTTTGTCAGATTACCGCCAACTACCACGGCATAACCATCGACGTTCGAACTTAATACTTTCGAATGAGTTAGGTTAGCATTCCCTCCAACAGCCAATGCTCCACCAATATCGTTCCAGCCATTACTACTCTGATATCCATCAAATATAAACACGTTGTAGTTGGAAGCAACCCCGAGATCAATCGTATCCGCAGCGGCCGGAGCAGAGATTGCTGCCAATACTGCCAACATACCTAACTTCGTTTTCATCTTTCAGTTTTCCTATAGTGGGGTTACGTTCGCTTTACTATAAGCAACCCCTGTACCAATCTGGATCGACAGTATGCCAAATTAAGGATTAATTGATAAATATATTTAAAATTCAACAATTTAAAAATTAACGGCTATATATTTTCAATTAAAAACGCCTGATTGTGGTTAAAGACCATGCCAGCCAATATGACAAAATTTCCACACATCCATCAAAATTCTGACAATTATGCGTCATGATTTCGTCAATCCTGACACTTCATTTCAAGGCAACTCGCAGAGTTTGCCTAGCGCCATGAAGTAAATCGCCTTGCGAACCGTGATTCCCTCATCCGCAAACAACGCAGCATAACCGGCCAATTGCGCTTCATATGCCGAAGCGGCGTTCAGTATCATTTCAGTATCCGCGTCGGCGGGCAAACGTGTTGATTTATAGTCGATAATCCAGCGCTCGCCATTCTCGATAAAGCACCGGTCGACGATTTGCTGCTTGAAGCCTGTATCGCCGATATGCCCGATAGCGAGCTCGGCTGCCGCCTGCGGACGGGCCGACAATACCCAACGGCCATCCTGGCTTTGCAGGGTAAGCTCCAACAACTGCAGCACCTGGTCTGCCGCCGCCTGAGCGGCATGGTGCTGATGCCCTTGCCGGACCAGCCAGCGGGCCATCGCAGGCTTCAGGCTCGGCAGGCGCGCAAGCCAGTCATCTAGATCAGGATCGGCAGCGATCATTTCTACATATTTATGCGCAAGTGTGCCGATATGGGCTTCCAGCCCTGCTTGCCTGCCCAACATCGGCGCCTCGCCATGTGGCTGGCCGGAAGAAATGGCTTCGTGCCTGTTGTCGGCATATATGGCGGGCATCCCTGCTTCTACAACCCTGACCAGCTTGGGAATGAAGTCGGCCAACAGCGGGCCTTGGCTTGCATTATTCGCAGGCTGAACATCTTGCGCAGCCATTTGCAGGAACTCGCCCGCCAGATGCGGCCATAGCAAATCGAGGAAGGCGCCTCCGGCAGGCTTGAGCTCGCCCTTGGCATTCGGGGCGACGCTGCCAAGCAGGTGCAGGCACCGCTCCGTGCGGGTCGCCGCGACATAGAGCACCCGCGCGCTTTCATTATCCGCGCGTTCCTTTTCCAGCATCCTGAGGTAGCTGTACGGACTGGGTTCGTCCCGCCCCGCTGCGCCTTTGGGAATGAAAGGGGCCGTGACCAGCTCGGTGCTGACGCCCGCCTCGCTCTCCACCGCCACCTCTTCCCATAGCAACAATGGCATTTCGCCGTTGCGGGGGCGGCGCTCCAACCCCGGTAGGATGACCGTATCGAATTCCA
Organism: Methylobacillus draconifructus; assembly: GCF_045984355.1. Classification (NCBI taxonomy): domain Bacteria; kingdom Pseudomonadati; phylum Pseudomonadota; class Betaproteobacteria; order Nitrosomonadales; family Methylophilaceae; genus Methylobacillus; species Methylobacillus draconifructus. The sequence continues at coordinate 150,450 of NZ_JBJQII010000002.1, forward strand.
GGCCCTTGGACTTGTGGATGGTCATGAACTGCAATTGGCCATCGGCTGCAACATCCGGTGCGGCATAGAGCTTTTCCACCTCCTGCACCAGGCGCTCAAGGCTGAAGCGGCCTTGTTGGTCAAGCTGGTCAACCAGCGCGAAAAAAGCTTCCACGTCGGCAATATCGCCTGGCTGCCACAGGCATTGCGCGCCGCCCAGCATCAGCCAGGCGCTCTCCAGCCACCGGCTCAAGGGCATGCGCCCCTGCTGCCCCAGGACTTCCGACAACACATGCACCACATGCTGGCTGCGCCAGCGGCCATCCTCGCTCATGGCGGCCAGCAAACCGCCATCATGCAACAACGACCAGACCGTGCGATAGCGCTCGCGCCCGGCCAATATATGCAGGTCGGCAAGCTGCAGACCGCACCAGGGCGCGCGCAATATCGCCAGCCAGTTGACGCGGTCGGCGCGCTGCAACAGGGCATGGGTAAGGGCCAGCAGGTCCTGCACGCTCTGGCGTCCCGTAAGCTGCTCGATTTCCACCGCCTGGAAACGCAGGTCGGGATGGCGGCGGCGGATTTCCGCCACCAGCGTTTCAAGATGCGCGCGTGCGCGCACCAATACCGCAATGTTCGCATCAGGCTTGCTTGCCCAGGTATTACGTATGATCTCGATCACCGTAGCCGCCTCGCGGATGCGCAGGGCTTCGGCGTCCTCTTCAGTTCCGCAGATCAACGGATGCACCGTCACGCCGGCACCGGCCTCATGCCCGCGGGTCGCCACGAACTCGCGGTAGCGGATTGCGCCCTGCACGACGCTGTCATCGGCAGGGAACACATGCCGGAACGTGGCATTGATCCAGTCCACCACGGGCGGCGAAGAACGGTTGTTGCGGCAAAGCTGCAGACGCTCCAGCGGCAGTTCGCCTATGCCCTCCTCGGCCACTTCGAGGAACAGGCCGACGTTGGCCTTGCGGAAGCGGTAAATCGACTGCATCGGGTCACCTACGGCAAACAAGGTCCGCCCATCGCCGGGCGTCCACCCTTGCGTCAGCCGCTGCAACAGCTTGACCTGGCCCGGGCTGGTGTCCTGGAACTCGTCCACCAGCAAATGGCTGATCTCATAATCCAGCTTCAAGGCCAGCTCGCTGGGCGCATCGTCCTCATTGCCCAATGCCCGCAACGCGCGCTGCGACACCTCGACGAAATCGACTTCTCCCGCCTGCTGGAACACCAGCCATAATTGCGCCACGGCGATGTTCAACAACTGCGCCAGCGCCGCCACCATCTGCCAGCTTTGCCCGTCCTGCCGCAACGGCAGGCTGCGCAGGCGCTGCAAGGCCGCTTCCGCGCCAGCGGTCTGCTGCAAGGTGGCAATGATCTCGGCAAACCGTTCCTTGAACGGCTTGGATTCCGGCGTTGCCGGGAAGCCGTTCTTGACATTGACCGTCTTGCGCAATGTGCCGGTGCCGGTCAGCACCAGGTCGCACAGCGCCAGCCATGCAGGCAATGCCTGAGGCGCGGCTGGCAATGGCGTTTCCCAATCCAGCAACAGGGCCTGGGGCACGTCGCAGGCCAGGTTGCCGGCGGCATACCGCGCCACCGGCATCAAGGCGCTTTGCAAGCGACCCGGCAATAGGTTGGCAGCAGCTTGCAGGTCCTGGGCGATCAAGTGCTCCAGCGCCCGCTCGGCAGCCTGCTGCAGGTCGCCGTGGTTGGCGTAATCCAGCCACTGGTCGCGCTTGCCCAGCATATCGACCAACAGGCCCGTGAGTTTCTGCACGTCGTTGTCGACATAGCTCAGCGCCAGCCGTACCGCCTCGCCCAAGCCGTCTTCATCCACCAAGGCAAGCGTGCGCTCGGCGGCAAGCCGGTAATGCGCAGTGGCATCCTCGGTGATGGCAGGCTGGCTGCCGAAGCGGCTCAACAACGGCATCTGCCGCGCCAGGTGGCCGGATAAGGAGTCGATCGTGAATATCCTCAGCCGCGAGGGATTGTCCAGCAGTTGCCAGTCCTGGCTGGCCGCATGCTGCAATGCCGCCACGCCCAGCCTGAAGGTCTGCTGCTTGTGCGCCGCCAGCGGCATGTTGCCGCTCGCCGCCATGAGCAGGCTGTCGAGGATGCGCGAGCGCATCTCAGCGGCCGCCTTGTTGGTGAAGGTGATCGCAATGATCTGCTCGGGCGCAGATACGGTGGTGAGCAGGCGCAGGAAGCGTTGGGTCAGCAGCTCGGTCTTGCCGGCGCCTGCAGGCGCCTCCACGATGAAGGAGGCAAGCTCGAGGGCGCGTTCGCGGCTGACGCGGTCCAGCTCGAGCAAATCCAAGGCTTGACCTGTCGTTTGAGTCATTTCCCTTCTCCCTGCTGCATGTACTCGAACTGCAGCCGCCTTTCCGGCAGGCGCAGCAAGGGCAGCACTTCGCAATAGGCCAGTTCCTTTTCGTCCTGCACCAGCACCGCCGCCTCGCCGCGCTTCAACTCATCGACCACCGCGGTGATGCTGCCGCGCCAGTGCGCGAGCACGCTGTGCCAATCAGGGAAATCCGCCTCGGGAAAGATTTCCCGCGTCTTCTTGTCGTCCAGCACCGGCATCGACGGCAGCACGCTTTCGCTGGAAAGCCCGGCAAACCCGTGCTCCCCTAGCTTGACCATGGCGAAGGCGATAGCGGAGATTTCGGCGCTGTCGCCGCCCGTGCTGCCTGCTCCCGCATCTGCCGGGTCAGGCGACGACAGCACGAAGGCGGCATAGACCGGCAATTGCGGTTCGGTGATGCGGTTTTGCGCCCAGTTGCGGGTATCGGGCTTGCGGCCGGTCTTGTAGTCGATGACGATACGGCTGCCGTTTTCCAGCTGGTCGATACGGTCAATGACAAGGCTGATTTCCACCCCCTCGATGACCACCTTCTGTTGCTGTTCGCTTGCCAGCACGGTAAACGGCTGTTCGCGCATTTTCTCCAAGGCCAGCCAGCCTTTCAGCAAGCGGGTCAGGCGCATGGTTTCCAGCCCGGCGAACGCGTCGCTCAATACTTCGCCGCAAGTTTCCATATAAGTAGCCAAGGCGGACCGCACCGCTTCGGCAAGCGCCTGTTCCAGTTGCAGCTCGTCCATCGCCTGCAGGTCGTGCAGGCCTCTTCCGCGCCAGAAATGCTCCAGCACCAGGTGCACCAGCGTGCCGCGTTCCGCCGCGTCCAGGCCGTTGACAGGGGTCTTCAGCGCCCGCGCATGCAAGCGGTACTGGAAATAGGCCCAGGCCGGGCAAACCGCCTGCGCCTTGAGCAGGCCTGTGCCGCCCGAGAGATGCTCCCCTTCCGCAACCGGCGGCGCTTGGTGGTCATCCAGCCGCTGAAGCGGCTTGTTATCGTGCTCTGCCAGCATCTGCGCCAGGCTCTGGCTGGCTTCCGGCATATCTTCACGCAAGGGAATCGCCTGCACCAACGGGCTCAGGCGCAACTCGCGCTCGCCCTCCTTCGCTGCGCTTGAGAACACGACACGATGCGCACTATGCAGCAGGCGCTGATGGATCACCTGGGCAAATGCGGCCTGCACCGCGCTATCGGCGTTCGGCACGCCATGCTGGCGTTGCATCGCGGCCGGCAGCAAGGGGTTGGGCCGCGGCGGCGGCGGCCAGCTATGGTCGTTCATGCCCATCACCCACAAGCCGTCCAGCGGCTCGCTGACGCTTTCCAGCATGCCCATGACTTGCAACCTGACTTCGCCTTCCGCTTCCGGTTGGTAGATCTGCTCCTGCACCAGCTCGCGCAGCCTTGCCAATGCCTGCTGAAAAGATATGGGCTGCTGCAGCACATCCAGCGCCGCCATCGCCTGCAAGACCTTGTCGAAGGCCTGAATGGCCTGGAATTCGAAACTGGACAGGCTGCGCTGCCTGCCCGGCCAGTCCAGCGCTTCCAAGGTGCGCTGCATGACATCGACCCAGGCCGAAGGCAGCTGCTGGCCGGACTGGGCTTGCAGAATGTCCAATGCTGCATTGATGTGCGCCTGTAGGCCGGCCAACGATAACGGCGCTTTCTCGCTGCTCGCTTCGCGCCGGATGAACCGGATCAGGCGCGGCATGCTCATGGACAACGGCAGCCATTCCCGCATGCGCGCATCCAGCTGGGCGCGGGCATCCGCCTCGGTCACGGCATGCGACCAATAAGGCCGCTGCAGCAATTGCGAGAAATCCTGCTGTTCTACCTTGTCCCGGTGCCGGCACTGGCTGAAGAACCGCAGCAGCTCAAGCGCAGTCTGCACCACCTGCTCCCGGTGCAAGGGCTGCCCCAGGGAAAAATCATATTGCCGCGGCGCCTCCACCATGGCAGGCCGCACCCATGAGGGGTGCAGCGCATCGTCCAGCAAGCGTGCCAGCGTGCCTCGCAGCTTGGCCAGCTCAGGCACTGCGATGCCGATGCGGGCACCGGGGTTTTCGGCCAGTTGCCGCTTCGCCCAGGCAACGGCGGCGCGGCATTCCGCCTCCTGGTCAGCCAGCAGCACGCGTCGGACATGGCCTGGCTCAGCCAGCCCGGTGTGGTGCCGCTGCACATCGACACCGCGCTGCCGCAATATTTCCTGCAATCGCGCCATTTGTGGCGTGATGCGGTCAAAGCCCGCGAACGCAATCCTGTCCAGCAGGCGCCCCGCTCCGTTCGCCAACATGTCGATCTGCCAGTCGAGATAACGCGCAGCCTCCATCCAGCCGCCCTGCCTGCAACGTGATACGAACTCGCGCCGCCAGGCGAGGAACTGGCGCGTTTCCTCGCTATACCCGGCATCGGGCAAGGGCAGGCGCCACTCCAGCAATAACTGGTTTGCCTCCTGCGCCATGCATGCCAGCCCCTTGACGTCGAACAGTTCGCCAGCCACCTCGGCTGACAACATCTCCTTGATGACCGCCTCCCACAGCATGCGCTCCTGCACATTGCTCAGCACACCTTGCGGCGCCTGCTGCACGTCCAGCCCGCCCGTCAGCATGGCTTCCTCGAACAAGGCGTCCAGCCACTGACTGACCGTCATGGTGTTCAGCAGCGCCCATTGCTTCATGCCACGGGCCGACTGCGCCCTGGCATGGTCGAACTGCAATGCGCGCGCCAGCCGCGCCGTGGCGCAAAGAATTAAGTGGTCGGTACTCATCAGCGGGATTTTACTTGATTATGCATCGGCATTCAGGACTTAGCGCGGCCAACAAGGCCCAGCGAAGCGATCCTGGCCAGGCGCTCTATAGTAGTACGGCAAGCAGAACAGCTCTGTCAGGATGTTAGCTAGCCGCTCTTGCTTAAATTCCGCAACCTGCAGGCAGACCGTCCTTGAAAGGCGCAATGCGCGCTACCGTACCGGGATGCGAGGAAAGCATCTCCGGCACCCTCCCACCCTTGGCCTGGCGTTGCAGCGCAGTCAGGATTTCCGCAAACGCACTGGGAGGAATACAGGCCTGACGCAATGCTGCCAGGGCGTAGGCATCGGCCTCGGTTTCCATGCTGCGGGAGTAATTGAGCTGCAACAGCACGGCCGGCAGGCCGGAGGCCAGCGTGTCGAAATCGCCGGTCAGCGCCACCAGCACCAATCCCGACAATGTGGCCTGCAAGGCGTGGCGCAGGGAGTGGCGCCGCTGCACATGCCCCAGTTCGTGCGCGAGCACGGCCAGCACCTGGTCGTCGCTGCGGCTCAACGCCACCAGCTCGTCGGTGACCACGATGATGCCGCCCGGCAGCGCCATGGCATTGGCGCCGATGTCGCCGCCGCGTCGGAATTCCAGCCGATGGGGCGGGCAACTCTCCTGGCGGGCGCAGAATGCAGCCAAGGCCTGTTCCAAGGCCTTCCGGCGTTCGGGCTTCAGCCTGGTCGGCTTGAAATAGCCGTACTTGTGGTCCATGGCCTTGAGTACCTGTTCCCCCAGGCCGGATTCCGTGCCCGCAGGCACCATGCGCGCCACCTGCTCCGCGGCCAGCGGCACGCCGTAGCGTATCATTCCCCAGCCGGCAAGCACGGCCAGCAACAATGCGAGCAGCACCCATGCCAGGTGGTTTTCAATGAAATGCAGCAGGCGCCAGAAACGGTTGCCCGCAGGCAGGCGCAAGCTGTCGAAAGCGGCATAGTCCCGCGTTTCCAGGCGGCCGCCGTCCGGCAGCTCGATGACGCGCCTGGCGCTGCCCACCGGTGCCTGCGGCCGGATTGCCGCGAGCAAGAAACGCTCGGGTTCGCCGCCGATGCCAAAGCTCAGGTGCTGCGCTTCAAGCGTCACCAGCACCGGCTTGGCATCGGCAGTGATGCCGTCGAAATAATCCGCTTCAAAAACGCGCATGACAGGCCAATGTGTGTTCCTGGAATTATCCCAGGGCAAGCTCGACATCGAACATTTCGCCGATTTCCTCGCCCGCGGCCTTGACTTCCGCCTTTTTCTCGCCGACGAAATGCGCAAAATCGGTCTCGCCCACCAAGCTCAGGCGCTCGGCATGGTAGCGCATGGTGCGGATTTGCGCCCATGGCGTCAGCAAGCCGAGCGAAAGCACGATCAGCAGCAGGTTGGTCGCATAGAGCCAGACCAGGTCGCGCGAGCGCAGGTTGGCGCTGAACCCGACATGCTCGACGCGCGTGCCGTTCCAGACCAGGTTGAGCAAACGCGCGCGCAGGAAGACCCCGCAAACGGTCAGGATCAGCAGGTAGATGAATATCAAGGGCACGATGGCTTGCTGCATGCTCTCCCGAGCCCAGGCGTCGGTGTTGTTGACGTTCAGCAAACCGATGGAAAGCCCTGCCGCCAATAAAAGCCCCACCAGCAGCAATAAGGCTTTCAGGTATGCGAAGTAAAAGTCCTTCACTTTGAATCCGGCAGTGAAGGGGCTCCTGCCGAAGCGGTGCCCTTCGGCCAGGAAGCGGTTGCGCCGCTGGGAAATGAAGGGGTACAGCAGGCCCAGCGTCAGCACCATCAGGATCGGCAGCAGGATGTAATACAGCACTGCGTCCCATAGCCTACCCTTGAAATCGAAGCGCAAGCCGCGATAGCTGGAATTGCGCGCATTGAAGGTCAACGAGCGCACAATGATCCAGGGCAGGAAGATAATAAAGGCGATGATGAACACGCCGGACAATACGGGAGAAATCTCGGCGCTGATCGAATACAGGACGAACAAGCCGAAAGCGAGAAAGCGCCCTTTGAGGATGGCGACCGGCGAAGCGTGATAGTCGAAGGCGACGCCGTCGATGAAGGTATGCTGGTAGAAGTATTTCTTGCGCCTCACCTTGGCCCAGGCGGAATAAATACCCAATGTCAGGATGCTCAACAGCAGGTTGACGATCCAGATGCCGAAATACTCGCCCGTCCTGCCTGTGAACACGACAGGCGTTTTTTGCTCCCCACTCATCATGAAACTCCCTTAATTTATTGTTGCTGTTATATAAATTGATGATGCCCGCCTTGCATGCAAGGCAGGGTCGAGCTTACCCCCAAAGCTCATGCTCATGCAATGGGCTACGGCTTTTCACGCCTGCTCGCTTGACAGACGGCGCCTTGCCGCCTAATTTGCGAGCCTATGGCAGACAAGAAAAACTACATCACGCCGGAAGGCTACGCGCGGCTCAAGGACGAGTTCGAGCAACTCTACAAAATCGAGCGCCCCAAGGTCGTCAGCGATGTCGCCTGGGCGGCGGGCAACGGCGACCGCAGCGAGAACGGCGATTACATCTACGGCAAGAAGCGCCTGCGCCAGATCGACTCCCGCCTGCGCTTCCTCATGAAGCGCATGGACATTGCCGTGGTCGTGGACCCGGCGCAGCAGCAGGACCTGGAGAAAATCTATTTCGGCGCCTGGGTCGAGCTCTACTCCATCGACAAGGACAGCGAGCATCATTACCGTATCGTCGGCCAGGACGAACTCGAGCCGGGCAAGGGCTATATCAGCTGGATATCGCCGCTCGCCCGCGCGTTGCTCGGCAAGCAGCCCGGAGACGTGATCCGCGTGGAGACGCCGGCCGGGGAAGAAAGCTTCGAGGTCGTCGACGTGAGCTACCATGCGCCAGACAAGGCTGACTGAAGCCATGCGCTGGGACATCTTTTGCAGCATCGTCGACAACTACGGCGACATCGGCGTCTGCTGGCGTCTGGCCAGGCAATTGGCGCACGAGCATGGGATAAAAGTCAGGCTGTGGATAGACCGGCCCCAAACCGCCGCCAAGCTGGTCCAGGGATTGGACCCGGCACTGGCGTCGCAGGAAACCTCTGGGGTGGAAATCCGCCACTGGACTGCGCCATTCCCGCAAGTGGATGTTGCCGATGTCGTGATCGAGGCATTCGGCTGCGCGTTGCCGGAACCCTACCTGCACGCCATGCAGGATGCCCGGCCGGTGTGGGTCAATCTGGAATACTTGAGCGCGGAACAATGGGTGGACGACTTTCACGCCCGGCCTTCCCCGCACCCGCAGCTTGGCTTGACCAAGCACTTCTTCTTTCCCGGGTTCAGCCCGGCCTCCGGCGGATTGCTGCGCGAAGGCCGCCTGCTGGCAGAACGCACGCGCTTCCAGCAGAGCCCGGCCTTGCAGGCAGCCTTCTGGCAGAGCCTGGGCATCATGCCGCAGCATGCCTATACCGTCAGCCTGTTCTGCTACCCGCATGCGCCGGTGGACTCGTTGCTGGATGCCATGAAGGAAGCGGATAAACCGGTCCTCTGCATTATTCCCCACGGCCCTGTCGCCGACCATGCCATGCGTTGGCTGGAAAAACGGGAAAATCAAGGCGGGCTCAGGATCGCCACCATCCCATTTCTCCCGCAGGACCGCTATGACCAATTGCTCTGGGCTTGCGACCTCAACTTCGTGCGCGGCGAGGACAGCTGGGTCAGGGCACTATGGGCAGGCAAGCCCATGATCTGGCAGCCCTATCTGCAAGCGGAGGATGCCCACCTCGCCAAGCTGGAGGCCTTCCTGCAACGCTATTGTCAAGATAGTCCGTCAGACTTGACTGTACACATCATGGCGGCCCATCGCGCTTGGAATCGGTATGGCTTCACTTCCTCAGCCTGGCAAGCGCTGCTCACCGCCCTGCCTGGCTGGCAGCGGCAGGCGCAGAACTATGCCCAGGCATGTGCAAAAGAAACCGGCTTGGCCGCTAAGCTGGTGATTTACTGTAAGAAATTTTTTTGATTTTCGGGTATAATGCGCGACTTTTTACACTTTACCCTTTTTAAGTCCCAGGACATCACATGAAAACAGCTCAGGAACTTCGCGTAGGCAACGTATTTATGGTAGGCAACGATCCCATGGTCGTGCTGAAGGCCGAATACAGCAAATCGGGCCGCAACTCCTCCGTGGTCAAGATGAAATTCAAGAATCTGCTCACCGAGTCCCCGAGCGAAGCGGTATACAAGGCCGATGACAAGTTCGACGTGGTGGTGCTGGAAAAGAAGGAAGTGACCTACTCCTATTTCGCCGACCCCATGTACGTGTTCATGGACGCGGAATACAACCAGTACGAAGTTGAAGCTGAAACCATGGAAGACGCGCTCAAGTTCCTGGAAGACGGCATGGAGTGCGAAGTGGTGTTCTACAACGGCAAGCCCATCTCCGTCGAGCTGCCGAACTCCGTCGTACGCGAAATCACCTACACCGAGCCGGCCGTCAAGGGCGACACCTCCGGCAAGGTGATGAAGCCGGCCAAGATCAACACCGGCTTCGAATTGCCAGTGCCGTTGTTCTGTGACATCGGCGACAAGATCGAAATCGATACCCGCACATTGGAATACAAGAACCGCGTGAAGTAAGAGCGATTGATTGCATTGAACAGGGAGCAATTGCTCCCTTTTTTATTAGCTCTAGAGCCTGTTCACGATCTTTTCATAGGGCACGCATGGCATCAAAGCACGTCCGATCAAGGCACAGTCCGCAGGTAATGCTCATTGCCTTGCCAAGGACTGCAACGCAGAGCGGGCACGTGTTGGGGCCATGCCCTTCGGATTGCCCCGGCAGCGCAGCCGCTGCTGCGTTGCAAATCCTCGCCGGGCAATCAGCACGTCTGCGGTTTGCGCCTTGCATCGCCTACCCTGCCGGGGCAACGTACCCTATGAAAAGATCGTGAACAGGCTCTTACAACAAATCATGCACCCGAAAACTCAGGTGATACCCTTGTATCTCGGCCTGGCGGATCGCCTGCGCCAATAGCTGGTCAGCCTTGACCGGCCCCAGGGCTTCGCACATCGCGACATAAGCTTGGTTGATGAACGACCGCAGCAGGTCGAGGCTGTAGCTGTGGGTCAGCGTGGCATTATGGCCTGCCAGCCACTCCTGCAATACCTGTTGGCGCACGCCTTCAAACTTTTGCTTGTCGAGCTGTTGCAACAGGCGGTTGCGAACCGCACCCTGCAATGCAGGCTCAATAAGCAATAGCATGGCTTGGAGCAGGACGGCGAACATACTGGTTTTATCATCTGCGCTCAAGCTTGTCGTGCGTTGCGCCGTTTCCGCATCGCCCTCCCGGGCGCCCGGGTCCGACAGCAATTGTCTCTCCGGCAACTCCATGGCGCCGATCACGGCACGCAGCATCTGGCCGCGTTGCGCCTTGAGCGCCGGCCGTGTGCAGCATTTCGCGATGAACCCGCTCAGGGCAAATACTGGCTGCCCGGCATACTCTCGCTCCCATAACGCCACCGCAGGCAGCAACTCCTCATCGCTGAGGAATGGCCTGAGCCCGGTAAGGATTGCGCGGCGGCGTAACACGATATCCATAGATCGACTCAGAGCCGGTTGAGTTGCTGAACATGTTCGCGCTGGTAGGCGGCATCGCGGTTGAACTCGGGATAGCCCACCTCGCCATGCTCCGTGATGTCCAGCCCGCGCTGTTCGTGCATGGTGCTGACGCGTAAGCCGATCGTGCGCGCCAGCAACCCGTACATCAGCAACGCGCTGAGGAAGACCCAGACAAAAGCCACGGCCACCCCGATCAGCTGCACGATGACCTGGTTGAGGTCGAACATATTGCCCTTGAGGAACAAGCCGGCCGCAATCGTGCCCCATACGCCGCTGAAGCCATGCACGGCCACCGCGCCCACCACGTCATCCAGCCTTAATTTTTCCAGCGCCCATACCCCGAACATCGTGACGATCCCGCCCATGAAACCGGTCAGTACCGCATATGGCACATCCATACTGGCGCAACCTGCCGTAATCGCCACCAGACCGCCCAGGCTGCCGTTGACCACGAAGGCCATCAGCACCGGCTGGCGCATGGCCAGCGCAGTCAGCAATGCGCCCACCGCGCCTGCGGCGCCGGCCATATGCGTATTCAAGAGAATCGGGCCGATCTCGGCGCCTGCCGCCAGCGTGCTGCCGCCGTTGAAGCCGAACCAGCCGAACCAGAGCAGGAAGCCGCCCATCGCCACCAGGCTGAGGTTATGCCCCGGGATCATGTGCACCTCGCCCTTGCTGCCGAAACGCCCCAGCCTGGGGCCAAGCACCATGATGCCCGCCAACGCGCACCATGCCCCGACCGAATGCACCACTGTGGAGCCGGCAAAATCGATGAAGCCCATCTGCCTGAGCCAGCCATGCTCATTCCAGGCCCAGCTGCCGAATACCGGGTAGATCAAGGCCATGATGCCGCAAGCCCCCAGCAGGTAGGCGACGAAACTCGTGCGCTCGGCCATGGCGCCGCTCACGATGGTCGCTGCCGTCGCCGCGAACATCAACTGGAAAAACAGCATGCTGGCGCTCCAGTCGTCGCCGTAGGCCAAGGCAAAATGGTCCGTGCCGATCCAGCCGCTGGGGTTGCCGCCGAACATCAGGCCGTATCCCACCAGCCAGAACAACAACGCCCCGACCGCCAGATCCATATAGTTCTTCATCATCACATTCACGGCGTTCTTGGCGCGCGCCATGCCGCTCTCCAGCATGGCGAACCCCGCCTGCATCATGAATACCAGCGCGCCGGAAATCGCCACCCACACGCTATCCATGGCCTGCGCCTGGGATGAGCCATCGCCTGCGGATACTGCTGGGAGACCAAGAAAGTAAAGGCAGAAAAAAGCGGATAGTGGGAACAGGAATATTTGCATGGCGGCTTCTTATGGTTGTTCGCGGTTTGCGGGTTACCCGAGCAAAAGCACGAAAAATGCCAGCCACGACATTTGCTGCTTTATCGGCTCTCTATCGCATGCTGAATGCCGTTATTCGTTTCCGCTAGCGATATCCAGACACCGCGACTTTCGCTGATAGCCGATAATCTTGCGCCTGGGCGGCTCGGGCACCCTTTCCAGCATCGCCTGCGTGCGCGTTCCAGCGCCTGCGACCAACGCGGTAATCAGCCCTGCCTCAGGCAGGTTATGCCAATATTTTTTCGGCATTTCCTTCTGCATGGCCTTGAGCTTGAGGCGCGCCGGATTGAAGATATGCCGGTAGTAGCTCAGCCACAACGCTTCGCCGGCATCCTCTGCGGGCAGCGCCTCTGGCTTGCCCCCTGGCAGGAAATGCAGCCTGTTGCCGTCCCAGCGCATGCCCATGCGCGGGCTCATGATGGTCCAGTCCATCGCGGCAAAACGCCCGATGAAGAAAGGCGCGATTGCCGCCATGATGTGGTGCTCCGGCTCGAACCAGGCCAGATAGCGCGGCCTCCCCTCCACCATGACTTCCCGGAAACGGACGAATGCCGTCATTTTGTGCATATCGCGCCGCACTGCCTTGACCATGGAATTCAGGCGGGCAATATCGGCATCCCCTGCCAGCCTCATCAGGCCACGCTCCCGCTGCAAGCGCCATAACACCCGGTAGAGCAAGCCAAAGCGCTCCGGCACCCGGTGCAGGATTACCGGGCGCACCAGTTCGACGAATTGGCGCGGCACCATCAGGCGCACGCTGTTGGCGGGCTGCCCGTCTGACATGGCTGGCGGCACAATATCGGCTTTTCCCTGGACAGTAACGCAAGACTGATTGCTATCCGGGTTCGCTGCATCATCCGCCATCGCCAGAAAATCTTCCTGAAACACATCATGAGCAGCCGGCCTCACGTACCAGTCAACTTCCTGTGGGGCAACGCCTTGGGCAATCAGCCGCCGCGCCGCGGCGCGCCAGCCCTCGATGTCGGTTTCATCCTTGAGATAAACGTTATGCATGCATCACCCTACATAAACAATCCAAGTTGTTGCGGGGCTGCATGAATATTCTTGAGCCACGCAGGTAAACCCGCTGCATCCAGCGTCGTGCCGGGATGATGGTCCGGCAACTGGATAAACGGCAGCATGCGGTTGATCGGGGCATGCATGCGCACCAGGTCGTCCAGCCGCACTGCACGCACGCGGCGAGCTGCCAGGATGCGCTGCACATTGCGCACCCCCAGGCCTGGCACGCGCAGCAACGTGGACTTGGGCGCACGGTTGAGGTCGACGGGAAACATGGCGCGGTTCCGCAGCGCCCATGCCGTCTTGGGGTCCATGTCCAGCGCCAGCATGCCTTGTTCGCCGGTGATGATTTCATGCGGCTCGAACCCGTAGAAGCGCATCAGCCAGTCCGCCTGGTACAGCCTGTGCTCCCGCGCCAGCGGCGGCGACTGCAACGGCAATGCCGGGCTCGCATCGGGGATGGGGCTGAACGCGGAATAGTAGACGCGCCGCAAGCGGTAGCGCCCATACAGCTCGGCGCTGGCGCTGAGTATCGTCCTGTCGTCCGTAGCGTCCGCCCCGACGATCATTTGCGTGCTTTGTCCGCCTGGGGAAAATTTCGGCGGGCGCTTGCCGCTGGCGGTCTTGTCCTTCCCGGCGTCAATGCGTTCGCGCAGCCGCGCCATCGACATGCGGATGGCCGCACCGTCCTTTTCCGGCGCCAGCGCGGACAGGCTTGCCGCCGTCGGCAGCTCGATATTGATGCTCAGCCGGTCCGCATAGCGCCCTGCGCGCGCCAGCAATTCCGGGGCGGCATCCGGGATGGTTTTCAGGTGGATGTATCCGCGGAAGCCATGCTCCTCGCGCAGGATGCGCGCCACCTCGACCACCTGCTCCATGGTGTAGTCCGGGTTCTGGATAATGCCCGAACTCAGGAACAATCCCTCGATGTAGTTGCGGCGGTAAAACGCCAGCGTCAGCTGCACCACTTCGTCTATGCTGAAGCGCGCCCGCGGCACATTGCTGCTGACACGGTTGACGCAGTAAACGCAGTCGTACAGGCAAAAATTGGTGAGCAATATCTTCAACAGGGAAATACAGCGGCCGTCTGGCGCGTAGCTATGGCAAATCCCCGTGCCCGTGGTCGAGCCTATGCCCTTGCCGTCCCGCGAGTCGCGCCGCTCGGTGCCGCTGGAGGCGCACGAGGCGTCGTATTTGGCGGCATCGGCCAGGATTTCTAGTTTCTGTTTCACCTGCATCGGCATATTGTACGTTCGTACAATACATTTGCCTACTCCCTGGCTAAGCGCACTTTCAGCTTCGGGAGAAATCAAGGGCCAATCCGGGCCGTAACAGCGGGCATGATAATTGCTGATCTGGAGACAGGCATCACTACAAGAAAGCAAAGCATGACCACCGCAAACCACAATATCCCTGCCATGACGCAGAGCATGAGCAGCCTCAACCGCTATCGCGAATCGTTGCAGCAGTTGCAGAGCACATGGGACAATCTCTCCCTGCTCAGCCAGCTTTCCGGCACAGGCACCGACATGAGCGAGACGCGCCAGGCCTTCGGTAAGGTCACGACCGACGTGCTGGACAGCCTGGCCAGGGAAACCCTGAACAAGACCATCACAGCGATCACGGCGAAGGCCCAGGTGGCGGTGGATATCGTGGTGCGCAACCTGTTCGAGCGCACGGCGGATATCGGCTTTCTTTCCACCGACGACAATCTCAGCAACTTCCTCGACAAGCACCTTGCGGGCAGCGCCGACGAGGATGACTACATGCTGCTGCGCGAACGCTTCAGCGAGTACGTCCAGAAGTACTCGGTGTACTTCAACGTGATCCTGCTTGATGCAGGAGGCAACATTTTGGTGCAACTGGATGAGGACAACCCGGCCAGGCAATCGCACGACCCCTTGATCAAGGAAGCCCTGCATTCCGACGAACCCTATATCGAGGTATTCCGTCACAGCGACTTATCACCCGGGCAGGATGCCAGCCTGATCTATGCCCGCAGGGTATGCCACGACGACAGCGACGACGCGCTGGGCGTGCTCTGCCTCTGCTTCAAGTTTGAAAATGAAATGGATGGCATCTTCAAAGATCTGATCCGCAAGAACGAATGGTGCGTGGGCTTGCTGCTGGACGAACAAGACCGGGTCGTCGCCAGCAGCGACCACTACCAGATCCCGCTGGGCGCCCCGTTGGAGCATGCCCAAGGCCAGGACTGGATACTCACGCGCTTCGCCGGCAGGCTCTATCTTGCCGTCACGCGTGAAACCAAGGGCTACCAAGGCTACATGGGCCCGGGCTGGCGCGGCCATGTGATGATCCCGCTCGAGCACGCCTTCGAAGACAATGTCGCCAACATCATTGCCGGCATCGACGGCAAGCTGCTGAAGAAAGTCATGCGCAGCCCGCTGTTGTTCTCAGCGACATTGCTGGGCATTCCCAAACAGGCCGCCACCATCCAGAGCAAGCTCAACCAATCGGTATGGAACGGCAATATCTGGCAAAAGCGCGACGCCAGCCACAACGCGCAGCAGAACAATTTCTCCAAGATGCTGTTGTGGGAAATCAGCAATACCGGCTTTAAGACGCAGAACGTGGTGGAAAAGACGGTGGCCGACCTCTACCAGACCGTGGTGGCCGTGATGCTGGAAAACTCGCGCTTTTTCGCCTCGCTGGCGGTGGACATCATGGACCGCAACCTGTACGAGCGCGCCAACGACTGCCGCTGGTGGGCATTGACCGCGACGTTCCAGCGCCTGCTGTCCCAGCCGGAACTCAGCATGCAGGAGAAAAATGCGATCACCAAGGTGCTGGTCTACATCAACAAGGCCTACACGGTGTACTCCAACCTGGTCGTCTTCGACCGCCACGGCTGTATCGTGGCGGCCTCCAACCCGGCCTATCAGCGGCTGGTCGGCGAAACAATCACCGCCGACTGGGTCAAGGCGGCATTGCAATTGCGCCATTCGCAAGACTACGTCGTGTCGGATTTCGAGCCCAGCCCGCTCTACGGCAACCAGCCCACCTACATCTATGCCGCCGCCATCCGCCACCAGGAGCAGACCGTGGGCGGCATCGGCATCGTGTTCGACAGCACGCCGCAGTTTTCCGCCATGCTCGCGGACGCCCTGCCTCGCGGCGCGGACAACGATGTCGTCAAAGGCAGCTTCACGCTCTACGTGGATGAGAAATTGCGCGTGATCTCATCCACCTCGCGCGATTTCGCCGTCGGCAGCCACTTCGCCGTGCATCCGGAGCTGTGCAAGCTGACGCCGGGAAGCACCGGCTTCGACATCGCGCTCTACAACGGCAACTACTACGCCGTGGGCGCGCGCGCATCGGCCGGGTACCGCGAATACAAAGGCGACGGCGACAGCTACAAGAACCACGTGACCGCGCTGATCTTCATCCCCCTGGGCAAGGCTACAGACATCAACGCCATGATAGACTCGGAAAACCTGCTGCAACAGAACCAGTTCAAACCCGCAAGCAACCAGGCCGCCGCCGCGGATGCCGAGGAATACGCCACCTTCTACATCGGCAAGCACTGGCTCGGCCTGCCCGCCTCGCACATTGTCGAAGCGGTACAAGCCAATAACATCAAGCCGTTGCCCGACACCTCGTCGGTGCTGGAAGGCATGCTCAAGCATGAGGACAATGTCGTGCCGGTGCTCAACCTCGCCCGGCTGACCGGCATAGACTTCCAGCCGCCCGAGCAGGACAAGCAGATCGTCATTGTCCAGGCCGGCCCCAAGCTGCCCAAGTTCGGCCTGCTGGTGAGCGCACTCGGAGAAATCCCCGCCATCGCCCCCCACGCGATCGAGCCGCTCTCGGCCTTCTTCGCGACCATCAACATCCCGGCCGAAGGCATTGCCAAGGTCATGACGGAAAAAGGCGAGAACCTACTGATCCTGCTATCGGCCGTCAACCTGATCACGCGCATCAGCGAAGCGGCGCAGCAGGTGAATTCGCATGCCACCGCATCCATTGCGGAGGCAGGGGATATGCTGGAACAGGCGGCCTAAGCTCTGCCACAAAATCCTGCTGGCGTTGTTGCCCTGCCTGGCCGTACTGCTTGTACTGCCTGCGGCAGGGCGCCTAGCCAGCATCGCTTCGCTGAATTTTGTTAGCCGCTCTCCAAGTCTGGCCGTCAGCCCGCCTTGAGGTTGCGCATCTTGCTGGTGGCGAGCGCTGCGGCTGCGGTGCGGGTTTCAACGCCCAGCTTGGCGAAGACGTGCTCCATGTGCTTGTTGACGGTGCGAGGGCTGGTGCCGAGGATGTCGCCGATGTCGCGGTTGGTCTTGCCCTTGATCGCCCAGTAGAGCACCTCGGATTCGCGCTGGGTCAGGCCGAATGTTTGCATCAGGGCTTCGATCTGGGCGGCGTCGGACTCTTCCCTGAGGATGATGACCCATTGCTCCTCGGTATTGAGGTCGGCCGGGGAGAAGATCAGGCGGCCGCTGCCTTGCACCACGGTCAGCGGGTTGGCTTCGGCGCCGCTGGCTTTCAGGCTGACTAGCCATTTGAGCAAGGGCTGCGGCGTGTGCGTTTCGGCATCGGCCTCGCTGGTGCTGAAATACCGTTGCATCCAGTCCCGCGCCAGGGGTGTCTGCCAGACGATGCGGCCGCTCGCGGGCAATACGGCGATGGCCGCCTGTCCGAAGGCATCGAGGGCGCCGCGCGCCTGATGCATCTGGCGCGACGCCTGCAAGTGGGTGCTGATGCGCGCCAGGACTTCGGCAGTGCGGATGGGCTTGGTGACGTAATCGGTGCCGCCGGCGGCAAAGCCTGCCACCACGTGCTCGGACTCGGTGAGCCCAGTCATGAAGATCACCGGAATATGGCGGGTGTTGAGGTTGGCCTTGAGTCTGGCGCAGACCTCGAAACCATCCAGCCCCGGCATAATCGCATCCAGCAAGATGATGTCGGGGCGCGCCTCTTCCGCGCGCCTGAGCGCGGTCTCGCCGTTGTTGGCCACCAGCACCATGTAGCCGGATTCGTCCAGCGCATCGTGCAGCACGGCCAGGTTATCCGGCACGTCGTCCACGATCAGCACGACCGCGGTGTCTTTTCTAGCCTCCATCATTCACTTCTTCCAACATTTTCTGCATTGCTTCAAGTTCGAACTGCTGCGACAGCTGGCGCATGGCCGCAACAAAAGTCCCATATCGGTCGTCCTGCCCGATCTCGTCGAGCTTGCGGGTGATGCCGCGCACGTAGCCCACCTTGATCAAGGCCATCAATTCGTCCCGCTGCTCCTTGGACGGCGCCTCCACGGCATTAGGTCCGGAAGCGACGGCAATGCCTGCATCGGCAACCGCGTCGCCCATCTCGGTCACCCATTCCAGCTTGAGCTGCTCGCCGATCCAGCGCAACAGTTCCATCACGTTCACCGGCTTGACGATGAAATCCGAGGCCGGGATGCCTGCGGTGTTTTCCAGCCCCTTGTCGAACGCATTGGCCGAGACGATCGCGATCGGCACGTCGGACTGGTGCACCTTGCGTATCATGTAGCTCGCCTCCCAGCCGTCCATGTCCGGCATGGCAAGGTCCATGAGGATCACGTTGGGCTTGAACTCGGTGTAGACCTGCAGGCACTCCCGCCCGCTCGCCGCCTCCGCCACCTCGAAGCCCAGGGGCTGCAGGATATTCTTGAGCAGCTCCCTGTCCACCTGCTCGTTGTCCACCACCAATATGCGCCGACGCGGGCCTTTGTAGGCCAGCGGCATGGGCATGGAGGCGTTCTCGATCTCTTCAGCCACTCGCACCTGGGACAGGAACAGGCGGATATTGAACTGGCTGCCCTGCCCCGGCGTGCTGCGCACCGTGAGCTGGCCGCCCATGAGCTCGGTCAGCATCTTGCTGATGGTGAGGCCGAGGCCGGTGCCGCCGATATTGCTGTTGGCGGCAGCCGAACCGCGCGCAAACGGCTCGAACACTTTCTCGATTTCCTCGGGCGCAATGCCCGGGCCGGTATCCTCGATGCTGATATTGAGCATCTCGCGCGCGTAGCGCAGCTTGAACGAAACGCCGCCCTGGCGCGTGAACTTCACGGCATTGCCGAGGATGTTGATGAGGATCTGGCTCAGGCGCTTCTGGTCGATGCGCACCACCTTGGGCAAATCGCCATGCAGTTCGTAATGGAAGCCGATGCCCTTGTTGTGCGCCTGTAGCTCGAACATGCTCACGAGCTGCTGGATGAATTCGGGGAAACGCACCAGGCGCAGGTCGAACGTGAGCTTGCCGCTCTCGATGCGCGCGATGTCTAGCGTGCCCTCGATCAGGGACAGCAAATGCTCGCCGCTGCGGCGGATCACGCGGATCGACTGGTGGCGGCTCTCCGGGATGCTGGGGTCGTTGTCCAGCAGCTGGGCATAGCCGAGGATGCTGTTGAGCGGCGTGCGCAACTCATGGCTGATGCCCGTGATGTAGCGGCTCTTGGCCTGGTTGGCCTGTTCCGCGACCTGGCGCGCGCGCTGCAGTTCGGCGTCGGTCTGCCGATGCAGGGTAATCTCGCGCTGCAGCAAATTGGTCTGGCGGTTGGACTCCTCCTGCGCCACGCGCCGGCTCTCCGAGGTCAGCACTATCCACCAGGCAATGATGCCGCTCGCGAACGCGAGCGCGGCGAAGACCTTGAGGTAGCCCAGCCTGAGCTCGGGCAGCAGGACTTCCTTCTCGCCCGTGAAGGTGAGCGACTCATGGAAATAGATCAGCCCGAACAAGGCGCTCAGGAACGCCAGCGTCACCGCCATCAGCAGCAGGTAATGCCCCAGGCCGCTCTGCATCACCTCGACCCACCGTTCCGGCAGTACCCGCCGCATGACGCGCTGCCATTGGTACTCGATGCGGCCGTGCGGCTTGCAGATATCGTTGCAGCGCGCGTCCAGCGAGCAGCATAGCGAGCAGATCGCGCCCTGGTAGGCCGGGCAATGCGCCATGTCGTCGACCTCGTACTGCTTCTCGCAGATGCTGCAGCGCTGCACGCCGCTCACCGGCTGGTAGCTGACCGGACGGCGCGCGATGTAGTACCTGCCCCTGGTCAGCCAGGCGATCAGCGGGGAAACCACCAGCGCGGTGCCGAGCGCTATCAAGGCCGAGAACGCTTCCGCCTCGACGCCGAATACGCCGAAGAACGCGGCCACCGACAGCAGCGAGGCGATCACCATCGCCCCGACGCCGACCGGGTTGATGTCGTAAAGATAGGCGCGGCGGAACTCGATGCCCTTGGGGCTCAGGCCCAGCGGCTTGTTGATGACGAGGTCGGCCACCACCGCCGTGATCCAGGAAATGGCGATATTGGAATACAGGCCCAGCACCTGCTCCAGCGCCTGGAACACGTCCATTTCCATGAGGATGATCGCGATCATGGCGTTGAACACCACCCACACCACGCGGCCCGGGTGGCTGTGCGTGAGGCGAGCGAAGAAATTCGACCACGCGAGAGAACCGGCATAGGCATTGGTCATGTTGACCTTGATCTGCGAGATCACCACGAAGAACACCGTCACCGCCAGCACGACTTCGGGGTTCGAGAACACCTGGCTGAAGCCTGCCATGTACATCTGGTTGGGGTTGACCGCCTGCTCGAAAGACCTGGCGCCTTCCACCGCCAGGTAGGCCAGCAAGGCGCCGCCCAGCATCTTGAGCATGCCGAGCGATATCCAGCCCGGCCCCGCCACCAACACGCCCAGGTGCCAGCGGAAGCGGTTCTTGCGCGTCTTTTCCGGCATGAAGCGCAAGAAATCCACCTGCTCGCCGATCTGCGGGATCAAGGCCATACCGACCGCCATCGCCGTGCCGAACATCAACAGGTTGAAGTCGCTGTCGTAGCCAGACTTGCCCGCGAACTCGCCCAGGCGGCCGAGCACGCCGGGGTCCTTGTAGATGATGAACACGTAAGGCAATGCGAGCAGGAACAGCCAGACCGGCTGGGTGATCATCTGGATGCGGCTGACCAGGGTGACGCCGTGGGTCACCAGCGGCACGATCACCAGCGCGCTCACCAGGTAGCCGATGTAGAGCGGCAGGTCGAAATACAGCTCCAGCGCATAGGCCATGATGGCCGCCTCGAGCGCGAACAGGATGAAGGTGAACGAGGCGTAGACGAACGAGGAGATGGTGGAGCCGATGTAGCCGAAGCCCGCGCCGCGCGTGAGCAGGTCCATGTCCAGACCGAACTTGGCCGCGTAATAGCTGATCGGCAACCCGGTCATGAAGATCACCAGCCCGATGGCGAGAATGGCCCAGAAAGCGTTGGTGAAGCCGTAATTGACGGCCAGCGTGCCGCCGATCGCCTCCAGCACCAGGAAGGAAATCGCGCCGAACGCGGTATTGGCGACGCGGAAGATCGACCACTTGCGGAAGGAGCGCGGCGTGAACCTGAGCGCGTAATCCTCCAGCGTCTCGTTGACCACCCAGGTGTTGTAGTCGCGGCGCACCTTGACGATGCGCTGCGTGGGTTCCATCACCTCGCCAACGCCCCCGCTTGCCCCCGCCTGATAGTCAATCGCCGTCATGCAGCCGTATTGTTCTCCGTTAATGCCTGCCATCAATGCAGCAAGTTTCAAGCCAGTCAGGCACTAGAAAACCATATTCCCTCTATTGTCCGGCTAATCAACCGGGCATACACCCATGGCGATAATCAGCTTGCCAACAACCATGCGCCTAGCACCATCATGGTGCATCCAAAAATTGAATGCACCAAAACAGGAAGCCGCAAGCGGCGGCTGGACAATGCCAGACCAAGCATATGCAGCAGCGCGGTTGCGGCCAGCATGCCGAACATCACCGCCAAGCCTTGATCCGCAGCTAGCTCGCTGCCATGGGCAATGCCGTGGAACAGGGCGAACAAGGCGACCAGCCCGGCTTGCAGCGCCCTTGGCAGGCGCAGGCTGATGACAAGCAATGCGCCCAGCGCCATCACGCTGGCGGCGAGCAGCGTTTCAATAGCAGGCAGGCGGTAGCCCGCCATGCCGATGACGGCGCCCAACGCCATGACGGCAACGAAGGTAGCCGGAAGCTGCCAACGCGCCGCGCCGCCGATGCGCCCAGCCCATAAACCGACGGCAAGCATGACCAGCAAGTGGTCCAGCCCGGTGAGCGGATGCATGAAGCCGGCCAGCAAGCCTTGGGCTTCGTGCCCAGGATGCGCGAAAGCCAGCGGGGAGAACGCCAACAGGCCCAGTGCTGCGAAACGATGAATTTTCATATGTTTTCCTTATTTGTTTGACCTGTTAAAGCATCAACCCTTGTTTCTCGATAAAGCCGACAATCTCTTCCAGGCCCTGCCCGCTCTTGAGATTGGTAAAGATGAAAGGACGATCGCCACGCATCTTGCGCGCATCGCGGTCCATCACCTCGAGCGAGGCCCCCACCAGCGGCGCCAGGTCGATCTTGTTGATCACCAGCAAGTCGGATTTGGTGATGCCCGGCCCGCCCTTGCGCGGGATCTTCTCGCCCGCCGCGACGTCGATCACGTAGATCGTCAGGTCGGAAAGCTCCGGGCTGAATGTCGCCGCGAGGTTGTCGCCGCCGCTCTCGACAAACACGATATCCAGCGGATTGAAACGCTCGCTCAACTGCGCCACCGCCTCGAGGTTCATCGAGGCATCCTCGCGGATCGCCGTGTGCGGGCAGCCGCCCGTCTCCACCCCGATGATGCGCTCCGGCGCCAACGCCTCGTTGCGCGTGAGGAACTCGGCGTCCTCCCGCGTGTAGATGTCGTTGGTCACCACCGCGATGTTGTACACATCGCGCAAGCGCTGGCACAAGGCCAACGTCAGCGCCGTCTTGCCCGACCCGACCGGCCCGCCGATACCGACGCGTAAAGGTTCCTTAATCTGCATTACTTGATCCAATATTTAAAATCACTCAAAAACAACAAAGCTCGACACGATAACTATCTATAAGCAAAAGGCTCGCCATCCGCCCAATCTTCCCCGTTTGGCTGCGCCGAGTAGCGCAGCTTTTAATGGAAACAGGACTGGCGTCTGTCTGAGCGCAGCGAGTTCAGCCAGTCCCCATTAAAAGCGAGCAACGCAGGTTGCCCGGAGCAAAGCTCCGGGACGCAGACAATCGGGGTCGCCTTTTGTTTGGTTCCTTTATTTTGGCGACGCAAAATAAAGGGACTCGCCTACAGGCGAAAAGCAACCTCTCATTAACAGCAGTCCCTACGACCTAAACAACCTGCTGTACTGCGTCTCATGCCTACATCCCGCAATAGTCAACGCAGGACAAAAATTACTCATCATAAAATCCGGCATGTGCATAGCCTCTTCGACCAATGCAGGAATCCTGTCCGCCACGCCCAACAATATCTTCTGCCCCGCCACCTGCCCCAACGGCACCGCCTTCATCGCCGCGCTGGCCTGGTTTTCCAGCCAGGACCAGGCATACGCCTGCAAGGCATCTTGTTCATCGATTCCCCAAACCTGGCTGATGCCCGCATACAACGCAGGAAAAGAAGCTGTCGGCAAAGCCTCCAGCATCGCCATCCAGGCACCGGGCAAATCATCAAACTCCAGCAACAAACGCTTGAGCGAATACCCCATCTGCCTGCTCTCGGCCAAGGCCTCGGCATTGTCGCGCCCGGCCAGGTAAAACGCATTCCATTCGTTCAATGCCTCAGCGTCGCCACGCTGCCATGCACGGTAAAACCGGCTCAGCAGCGGCAGCTCGAAACCGCCCTGATACACCTGCAATACGTCGCCTATCCAGGCTTGGGCACTTGCCAGGTCATGCACTTCGCCCGACTCGATGCCCCACTCCAGCCCTTGCGAATAGCTATAAGCCCCAACGGGCAGCATCGGGCTTGCCAGTTGCAGCAAGCGCACCAATGAGCTGGATTTACTCATGCGTCCTCAAGCGCGCCGGCTGGCGAATCGAAGGCGCATCATCGTCATGATGGTGGCGGTGCCCGCCGCCATACGCGCCGGCCTCCGGCTCGAACGGCGCCATCTGCCCTTCCACCTGCACGCCCAGCCCAAGCAGCATCTCCTGCAATACATGATCCTGCTCCAGGCGCAGCCAGCCATTGCCGACTTCAAGCGGCACATGGCGGTTGCCCAAGTGATAAGCGGCACGCATGAGTTGTTGGGCAGTCTCTGCTGTCACTAATAACACCGGTTCATCGGCAGCCACCACCTGCACTACCCTGCCGTCCTCGGCCTGCAGCAAATCGCCGCCGCGCAAGACCGTGCCACGCTCCAGCAGCAACGCCGCCTCGGTGCCCGAAGCCAGCACGACGCGCAAACGGCTCTTCTGCCGACGGTCGAACGGCAGCACCAGTTGGTCGTCAACCTGGCTGGCGGTTTCTATTTTCTTGCTGATTCCTAGCATGCTTAGTTCTTTACACTTTCCGAAATAGTCATTACAAGCGCTCAAGAAAGCGATTCTGACTAGGCGCTTTGCCGTAGACATACACTTCAAATACTCAAACTCTTACTTGAGCGTGCAGACTAGCGTTCCTGGCAAGGCGCTTTAGCGCAGACAGTACGCTAAGTACGGCAAGCTAAAGCAACGCCGCCAGGGGCGCTAGTCTGCACGCGTCAAAACAGGAAGTAGCGTTGGGCTAGGGGCAACACCTCCGCCGGCTCACAACTCAGCACCACACCATCGGCACGCACTTCATACGTTTCCGGGTCCACGTCAATCTCTGGCATCCAGCCGTTGTGCACCATATCCGACTTCCTCACCTCGCGCGTGCCCTTGACCGCTATCAACGGTTTCTTCAGGTTCAATGCCGCAACTTCCGGGTTGCTCAACGCTGCCTGCGACACAAACGTCACCGAGGTCTGCAACGCGCCACCGTAGGAACCGAACATGGAGCGATAATGCACGGGCTGCGGCGTCGGGATAGAGGCATTGGCGTCGCCCATCACGGCAGCCGCGATCATGCCCCCCTTGAGGATGGTCGAAGGCTTGACGCCGAAAAATGCCGGACGCCAGAGCACGAGGTCGGCCAGCTTGCCGACTTCGATCGAGCCGACGATATGGGCGATGCCGTGCGTCAATGCAGGGTTGATGGTGTACTTGGCGATGTAGCGCTTGATGCGGAAATTGTCGTTGCGCGCGCTGTCTTCGGGCAAGGGGCCGCGCTGCACCTTCATCTTGTGCGCGGTCTGCCAAGTGCGGATCACCACTTCGCCCACGCGGCCCATGGCCTGCGAGTCGGAAGACATCATGGCGAACGCGCCAAGGTCATGCAGGATATCCTCGGCCGCGATCGTTTCGCGGCGGATACGGCTTTCGGCGAATGCCACGTCCTCGGCGATTGCCGGGTCGAGGTGGTGGCAGACCATGAGCATATCGAGATGCTCGTCTATGGTGTTGATGGTGAAAGGCCGGGTCGGGTTGGTGGACGAGGGCAATACATTGGGGTGCCCCGCCGCGCGGATGATGTCCGGCGCATGGCCGCCGCCCGCACCTTCGGTATGGAAGGTATGGATGGTGCGGCCCTTGAACGCATCCAGCGTGGTCTCGACGAAACCGGATTCGTTGAGGGTATCTGAATGGATTGCCACCTGCACATCCATTTCCTCGGCAATGCTCAGGCAATTGTCGATCGCGGCTGGCGTTGTGCCCCAGTCCTCATGCAGCTTGAGCCCGACCACGCCCGCCTCGACCTGCTCGCGCAACGGCTGCGGCAGGCTGGCGTTGCCCTTACCGAGAAAACCCAGGTTCATCGGGAAGGCATCCGCCGATTGCAGCATGCGGTGGATATGCCAGGGGCCGGGGGTACAGGTAGTGGCAAACGTGCCGGTCGCCGGGCCGGTGCCGCCGCCTATCATGGTGGTGACGCCGGACATCAGCGCCTCCTCGATCTGTTGCGGGCAGATGAAATGGATATGGGTGTCGATGCCGCCTGCGGTGACGATCATGCCCTCGCCCGCGATCACCTCTGTGCCCGCGCCGATGGCAATCTCCACGCCGGGCTGGATGTCGGGATTGCCCGCCTTGCCGATGGCGGAAATATAGCCGCCCTTGATGCCGATATCGGCCTTGACGATGCCCCAATGGTCGACGATCAACGCATTGGTAATCACCGTATCCGCCACCTCGCTCGCCACGCCCTGGCCTTGCCCCATGCCGTCGCGGATCACCTTGCCGCCGCCGAACTTCACCTCCTCGCCGTAGATGGTGTAATCCTTTTCCACCTCCAGCCACAGCTCAGTGTCAGCTAGGCGCACGCGATCGCCCACCGTCGGGCCGAACATTTCGGCATAGGCACGTTTGTCGATTTTCACACTCATTTCAGCGCTCCCATCACCTTGCCGGCAAACCCATACACTTTGCGATCTCCGGCCAAGGCAACCAATTGTACCGTGCGGCTTTGCCCCGGCTCGAAACGTACCGCCGTGCCTGCGGCAATATCGAGGCGGAAGCCATAGGCCAGTTGCCGCTCAAACGACAAGGCTTCATTGGTCTCGTAAAAATGGTAATGCGAACCCACCTGGATAGGCCGGTCGCCCGTATTCGCCACCTCCAACGTCACCGTCTCGCGCCCGTCGTTGAGCAGGATTTCGCCTGCGTCTATTTTCATTTCACCTGGGATCATGTGTATTGCTCCAGTCGCGCTCATTTACTTTTTTCAATTTCACACTGTCCTGAGTGCTTCACAATCCATTGCTAGCAAGGCGCGCCGACGCAGACAGTACGGATGAGTACGGCAAGGAGGCGCAACGCCGCTAGCGATGGATTGTGAAACACGACCTCAAGGAATCGGTTGGTGGACGGTGACTAGCTTGGTCCCATCCGGAAACGTCGCCTCCACCTGTATCTCCGGAATCATCTCCGGCACGCCCTCCATCACATCCTCGCGCGTCAGCAGCGTCGCGCCGTACCCCATCAATTCAGCCACCGTCTTGCCGTCGCGCGCGCCTTCCATGATGGCGGCGCTGATGAATGCAATCGACTCGGGATAGTTGAGCTTGAGGCCGCGCGCCTTGCGCCGCTCCGCCAGCAAGGCCGCGGTAAAGATCAGC
This sequence comes from Methylobacillus draconifructus, assembly GCF_045984355.1. Lineage (NCBI taxonomy): Bacteria > Pseudomonadati > Pseudomonadota > Betaproteobacteria > Nitrosomonadales > Methylophilaceae > Methylobacillus > Methylobacillus draconifructus. Next base: position 177,499 of record NZ_JBJQII010000002.1, read on the forward strand.
AGCTTGTCTTTTTCTCTTGGGCTTAATTCCATAGACAGTTCTTCTTCATCGATTCAATGTGATGCCAGTCAGGTATTCCATATCCGAGGCCTGACGGCAGGGCGCACAGCATACCATGGCCTGAGCACTTGCCAGAGCCGCTCGAAATACTCCCGCGCAGCTTCCGAGGAACGGCCAATATAACGCGCCGAAAATATCTCCGGCAAGGCAGTCACGCCGTAATGCGCATCGCCGCGGGCCTCGATCGCCCGGCAGGCTTCGACAATATCCACAGGCACCGCGCCTGCGGCCACCACCAGGCTGCCATTGACCGGCATGCCTTTCAAGCCGATATCGGAACGCATCACCAGGCTTTGGGGCCGGGCAAACAATCGCTCGTTCCAGATCAAGCGCCCTTCACGCCGCACTTGCATCACCTGACGCAGCTCACCTTCGTCCCATTGCTCGCTCCGCGCCTGGCGGCCAAAGCACATGATGTCCCAGCCACAGAACACTGCGTTTTCTGCAAGATCAATCTCGCTACTGAAGCGCACATCGCTGCCGTCGAACAGGATGTTTTCCTGCGGCAGCCATTCCAGGCAGCTATTGGCCGCCAACTGGAACCGTATTTCCTGGCTCGCGCTCAATTGGTTGGCCTTGTACCATTTGCCGGCACCCGGCGTAGTCAACAAGGCTTTAGCTGATGCTCCCAAGGTTGCGACCAATTGCAATTGGTCGCCGCCCGCGACGCCGCCCGGCGGATGGATGATGATGCCGTGGCAGACCTCGTCTCCTTCCGGGTAGAGCATTTTCTGCACCACCAGCGGCCCTTGGTGGCGTTTGCCTACCAGCGTCGTCCGCCCTGCCCTGGCTGCAAAATCTAGCGCCAGCAATGCCTGCCAGCGCTTATCCGCCCATGCCGCCGTTTTTGTTTGTGAGTCATCCATCGGCAGCATCCTGCCATAAAAACGCCAGCATCATAAATAATTACAATTGCCCTCCTGGCATGTAAGAACAATCAAGAAGGTCAGTGAAACGGTGCTGGCAAGGCGCGCCAACGCAGACAGTACAAAGGGGTCTGTTAACCTAATATTTTCGTCCTGCGTTACAACCTTCAATGGTGTCAGGCAAGACGCGGGGCGCTGGTAATGGTTATTCCATTGCCGAGCCCCGCAACGCAGCATGGCGCCATTGAAGGTTGCAACCCAAAGGCCCGGGCCATTGTGCGCGTGCCGCTGCGTTACTCGTCGTTCATTTGGAATGACCAAACTTCTCTCCTCATGCCTTGCCCCACACGCACAATGACTCCGGCGCAGACGAAAATATTAGGTTAACAGACCCCCGGTACGGCAAGGAGGCGCAACGCCGCCAGCAGACCTTGTTGATTGTTCCACTCAGACCGAGAGGTAGCCCTTGATTTTTGCCGCATCCACCTCGCTGCGCTTGTTCTCATGGATGAAGTTGCCCTTGTCGATGACGATGATGCGGTCCGCGATCTCCATGGTGAAGCTCAGCACCTGCTCGGACACGATGATGGTGATCTCGCGCATCTTGCGGATTTCATTCAGCACCTTGGCGATGTCCTTGATGATGGACGGCTGGATGCCCTCGGTCGGCTCGTCCAGCAGCAGCACCTTGGGGTTGGTCACCAGAGCGCGGGCAATCGCCAATTGCTGCTGCTGGCCGCCGGAAAGGTTGCCCCCTTTGCGGTTGCGCATGTCGTAAAGCACCGGGAACAAGGCATAGATGTCCTCGGGAATCTGGCGGGATTTTGACTTCTCCAGGCCGGTCTCGATGTTTTCCTGCACGGTCATGGTCGGGAAGATCATGCGGCCTTGCGGCACGTAGGCCAGGCCTTTCTGCACGCGCTGGAAGGTTTCGCTGCCGCCGATGTCCACGCCGTCCACGTTGGCCTTCTTGCTCTTGCTGGGCAGGATGCCCATCAACGACTTGAACAAGGTGGTCTTGCCCATGCCGTTGCGGCCCATGATGGCGAGGGTTTCGTTCTTGGCGGCGCTGAAGCTGATGCCGTGGATGACTTCGCTTTGTCCGTAGCTGACTGTCAGGTCTTCAATCTCAATCATTTTCTATCCTTTCGTTGTCCGGGCTGGCGGCACTGGCCTAGTCAGCCAGTGCCGCATCTTTCATGCATTAATGGCCCAGATAGACCTCAATCACTTTTTCGTTGGCCTGCACCTTGTCCATGGCGCCTTCGGCGAGAATCTTGCCCTGGTGCAGCACGGTGACCTTGTGCGCGATCTTCTTGACGAATTCCATGTCGTGCTCGATCACGATCACGGAGCGGTTCTGGCAGATGCGGTTGAGCAGCTCGGCCGTCTGGTCGCGCTCCTTGGCGCTCATGCCCGCCACCGGCTCGTCCAGCATCAACAGCTCCGGCTCCTGCATCAGCAGCATGCCGATTTCCAGCCATTGCTTCTGTCCGTGGCTCAACAGCGCCGCCTCCATGCCGAGGATGTCTTCCATCATGATTTCCTTGGCAATCTTGTGCACCTGCGCCACGACTTCGTCGCTGCGCTTGAAGAACAGGCTACCGAACACGCCCCGGCCCTTGGGGTAGGACACTTCCAGGTTCTGGTACACCGTAAGGTTCTCGTAGATCGACGGCGTCTGGAACTTGCGGCCTACCCCGGCGCGCACGATCTCGTGCTCGGAAAGCTTGGTCAACTCACGGTTCTTGAACTTGATCGAACCCTCGGTGGATTTGGTCTTGCCGCAGATCAGGTCCAGCACCGTGGTCTTGCCCGCGCCGTTGGGCCCGATCACCACGCGCAACTCGTTCTTGTCGATGTACATATTGAGCTTGTCGACTGCCTTGAAACCGTCGAACGACACGGTCAGGTCCTCGACAGCCAGTACGAAATCGGTATTACTCATGCTTTTACCCCCACTTCCTTGGTTTCAATCGGCGCGGCTGGTACAGCTTCAGCCTTTTTGGCCTTGGGCGTTTCTTCCGACAATTTGCGCAGAAAAGGCACCTTCTTTGCATACTTGTCGTAGATACCGGCAAGGCCGTTCGGGAAGAACATCACCACGGCGATGAACAGGCCGCCCATGAGGAACAGCCACAGTTCCGGATAGGTTTCCGAGAACATGGTCTTGCCGAAGTTGACCAGCAAGGTGCCGTACACTGCGCCGATCAGCGACATGCGCCCGCCCACTGCTGCGAAGATCACCATCTCGATCGAAGGCACGATGCCGATGAAGGATGGCGACATGAAGCCGACCTGCAAGGTGAACATCGCGCCGCCGATGGCCGAAATCAGGGCAGACAGGCAGAAGATGAAAATCTTGAAGTTGGACACGTCGTAACCCGAGAAGCGCACGCGCTCTTCCTTGTCGCGCATCGCCAGCAGCAGCATGCCGAACTTGCTGCTGAGGACATAGCGGGAGAGCAGGATGCAGCCGATCAGCAGCGCGGCATTGAGGTAATACAGCACATACTTGGCGTTCTCGGTCCGGATATCCCAGCCCAGCACGGTTTTGAGATCGGTGATGCCGTTCACGCCGCCGGTATAGCCCTGCTGGCCGATGATGAGGATGGACAGGATCAGCGCAATCGCCTGGGTGATGATCGCGAAATACACGCCGCCGACACGGCGCTTGAACATCGCATAACCAATGATGAAGGCGAACAGCGTAGGCACCACCAGGATTGCGATGATAGTCAGCGGCAAGCTCTTGAACGGCTCCCAGAACCACGGCAGGGCCGTGAGCTGATTCCAGTCCATGAAGTCGGGAATGCCGGGCGTGGACTGGATCGCGGTGCTGACCGGGTCGGACGCTTCCAGTTTGAGGAACATCGCCATCGCGTAGCCGCCCAGGCCGAAGAAGATGCCCTGACCCAGGCTCAGGATGCCGCCGTTACCCCACAGCAGCACCAGGCTGACCGCGACGAAGGCGTAAGTGAGGTATTTGCCGACCAATCCAAGGCGGAAGGGGTCCAGGCCCAGCGGCAGCACCACCAGGATGAACGCGGCGAGGATGCCGAGGCCGATGGCCCCCTGCTTTCCGCCTAGTATTTTGCTCAATGTTTCATTCATGTTGTTCCCCTTACTTACGTACTTTGGATGCAAACAGGCCTTCCGGACGCATCATGAGGATGCCGACGATCACCATCAGGGTCGCGACCTTGCCCATGGAGCTGGTCATGAAGAACTGCAGGATGGATTGCGCCTGGGCGATGCCGAAGGCGGAAGCGATCGTGCCTAATACGCTGGCCGCGCCGCCGAACACGACGACCATGAAACTGTCGACGATGTAGAGCGAGCCTGTGGTGGGACCGGTGGAAGCGATCGTGGTGAACGCCGCGCCTGCCACGCCGGCGATACCGCAGCCAAGCGCAAAGGTCACGCGGTCAACCTTCTTGGTATTGATGCCGACGGCACCCGCCATCACGCGGTTCTGCACCGTAGCGCGCACGCGCAGGCCCCAGCGGGAACGGAACATGAAGATAAAGACGCCTACGGTGACCACCAACGCCAGCCCGAGCACGAACACCCCGTTGATCGGGATATCGATGTCAGGCGTCGGCTGGAAGGAGCCCATGAGCCATTCTGGCAGCACGGCGCTGACCTCCTTGGCGCCGAAGGTGGAACGGAAAATCTGCTGCATCACCAGGCTCAAGCCCCAGGTGGCAAGCAAGGTATCGAGAGGCCGTTTGTACAAGTGCCTTATCAGGGCGAACTCGACGATATAACCGATGATGAACGCCACAATGAACGCGGCGATGATCGCAAACAGGAAGTAGTAATTGACGATTCCGTAAGTCTCGGCCACCCGGGAAAGAAACACGGTGGTATAGGCGCCTATCGCCATGAATTCGCCATGGGCCATGTTAATCACGCCCATTTGCCCGAAGATGATCGCCAGGCCAAGTGCCATCAGGAGAAGAACGCTGAACAGGCTTAACCCCGAGAAAGCCTGCATGACAACGATATTGCCTATCTCTGCCATTGAATAATCAAACATAATCGGCCTCCAGCCTTTTACTTACAGATGAGTGTTGCACTTACACACTGCAACAACCCCAAGCGGGGCTGTTGCAGGCCTTACATTTAAACCACCAGGTGATTATTGATAGCCCTTTGGGAACGGATCAGGCTTGATCAGCTCGGATTCGTACACCACGTCCGCCTGGCCGTCAGCACGCCACTTGCCTACGCGCAGCTTGCTTTCCAGGTGATGGTTGGGATCGACCTTCACATAGCCTTCAGGCGCTTCCTTGAACTCGTAGCCTGGCAATGCCGCGGCTGCCTTGTCCACATCGAAGCTGCCGGCACGCTCGACCGCAGCCTTCCACAGCCATGGGCCGAGGTAGGCAGCCTGCGTCACATCGCCGATCACAGCCTTGGGACCCCACATCTTCTTGAACTCGGCAACGAACTTCTCGTTGTTCGGGTTCTTCAAGGTCTGGAAGTACTTCATCGCGGAGTAGAATCCTTCGAGGTTCTCGCCGCCGATGCCCAGGACTTCATCCTCGGTCACGGAGATGGTCAGCATGTTCTGCTTCTTGGAGTTGAGGCCAGCGGCGTTCAACTGCTTGAACCATGCCACGTTACTGCCGCCCACAACCGCTGCATAGATCACGTCAGGCTTCTTCAGCTTGATCTTGTTGATGACCGAACCGAACTGAGTGTCGCCCAGCGCGATGTACTCTTCACCCACCACCTTGCCGCCGAGCTTGTTCTCGATGTGCTTGCGGGCGATCTTCATGGAAGTACGCGGCCAGATGTAGTCGGAACCGATCAGGTAGAAAGTTTTGGCCTTCTTTTCCTTGGCGATCCAGTCCAGGCCAGCGAGGATTTGCTGAGTGGCTTCCTGGCCGGTGTAGAACACGTTCTTGGACTGCTCCAGGCCTTCGTAGAAAGTCGGGTAGAACAGCAAACCATTGTCTTTCTCGAACACCGGCAACACCGCCTTGCGTGAAGCTGAAGTCCAGCAGCCGAACACTGCGGCTACCTTGTCCTTCTCCAGCAGCTTCTTGGATTTTTCGGCGAAAGTCGGCCAATCGCTGGCGCCGTCTTCCTGGATCACCTCGATCTTGCGGCCCAGCACGCCTCCCATGGCGTTGATCTGTGCAATCGCCAGCTTCTCGGCCTGGATGGAACCGGTTTCGCTGATCGCCATGGTGCCGGTGGACGAATGCAGGATGCCGACCTTGACTGTCGTATCGGTCACCGCCAGCTTGGTGGTGTTGACCTTGGCTGTCGGGAAGTCGGCCGCATAAGCGCTGCCGGAAATAATGCCTGCTGCGAGCATTGCCCCCATCAGGGCGCCTGTCTTGGTGATGAACTGGCGTCGATTTGTCTTACTCATCAGATTTCTCCTGAAAAAACTAAAAAAGTGGGGTGTTCAATTAACTTAACTACCGAGGATGTTCAGCATTGTGTGAGAGCAAGGCGCGCCGACGCAGACAGTACGAACAAGTACGGCAAGGAGGCGCAACGCCGCTCGCGCAATGCTGGACATCCCTAATGCCCCAGCATCCAGGGGCGGGCGGTTTTCTTCGTTTGCATCTGCAATAGGCTTCCTTTCTCTTTTCCCTGAGTGGACTGCTTCGAAGTGGAGGATGAACCGCAGGTATGACTCCCGGAACATCCGCAGCTGGAGCGGCGGGTAGACCGGGGTTCATGGGCAGATTTTTCGTTGCGTTCATGCGCACTTCGTTGAGCCTTGCCCATGACGGCCAGACGCGGCGCCGAGAGAATGCGCTCGCTCAACTCGCCGCAATCCGGACAGATCGTGGGCTCGCTGGATGTGCTCATTTTTCCCAGTGCGGAAAACACGCCGCACTCGTCGCATCGGTATTCATACATAGGCATGGCTCTTCCCCTTATGCTTTCAAATCGTCAATCAAGAAACGCTGTTCAGGATGTCTTGGCGACATCCGCGGTGCCGGTGATGATCTTCTTCGGGCCATCCGCATTCGGCTTCAGGTCGAAATCAAAGATCTCGGTCGGCAGCCACAAGGTGGCGCAGGCATTCGGAATATCCACCACGCCGCTGATATGGCCTTCCACCGGCGCAGTGCCGAGGATCGCCACGGCCTGCTCGCCGCTGTAACCGAACTTCTTCAGGTACTCGATGGCGTTGAGGCAAGCCTGGCGGTAAGCGATGTGCACGTCGAGGTAGTGCTGCTTGCCCTGCTCGTCGACCGAGATGCCCTCGAACACGAGGAAGTCGCGGTAGTTGGGCGTCAACGGGCTAGGCTGGAACAATGGGTTCTTGATGCCGTATTTCTTGACGCCGTCCTTGATCAGGCTGACCTTGATATCAAGGTAGCCGGCCATCTCGATCGCGCCGCAGAACGTGATTTCGCCATCGCCCTGCGAGAAGTGCAGGTCGCCCATGGACAGGCCGCCGTCCTTGACGTAGACCGGGAAGAAAATCTTCGAGCCCTTGGTCAGGTTCTTGATGTCGCAGTTGCCGCCGTGGTCGCGCGGCGGCACGGTACGTGCGCCTTCCTGCGCGGCTGCCTTGGCTTCCTCGCCCTTCAACCGGCCCATGACGGCGCCGGTTTCGTTCGGCGGCAATGCCAGCGCGGGCACTCGGTCGGGATCAGTGGCGATCAGGTCTGCCTCGCGCTTGTTCCATGTGTCCAGCAACTCGCGGGATGGCAGGCAGCCGATCAGACCCGGGTGCATGATGCCGGCGAACTTCACGTTGGGCACATGGCGGGAAGTCGTATAGATGCCGTGAAAATCCCAGATACTCTTGGAGGCGTCGGGATAGTGGTCGGTCAGGAAGCCGCCGCCATTTTCCTTGGCAAACAAGCCATTGAAGCCCCATTGCTGGTCCTGCAAAGTGCCCACATCCAGAATATCCACCACCATCAGGTCGCCTGGCTCCGCGCCTTCGACGCCGATCGGCCCGCTCAGGTAGTGCACCTGCAACAGGTCGACATCGCGGATGTCGTTCGCGCTGTCGTTGTTGCCAATCTGGCCGCCGGTCCAGTCCATGCACTCGACACGGAACTCGTCGCCTGGCTTGACCATGGCCACCATCGGCAAATCTGGGTGCCAACGGTTATGGATCTGGCCGTCCTGCTCCCAGGCTGGCTTGTCGAAATCCAGCTTAATCAAGGTCTTCATCTATACGTCTCCTTTAACAACTAAACTCACGACAGCCGCCATCGCATCAAGGGACGGCGGCCATCCCCCAACTAGAACTGCAACTGCAGGCCGACAGTGAACCGATCGATGTCGCTTGCGTTTTCAGTCTTGTTCTTGGTGTACACCGCGCTGATACGGGCGTTATGGCCATCAATGATGTAATTCAGGCCAATGTCGTACTCTTTCACATCTGGATTGAAAGCCACGTCGCCGTCCGCGTTAAAACGCTGGTAACGGGCGTAGGGCTGGAACTTGCCCCAGCCAACGGTATCGCCGAACATCCAGGAAACCAGGCCCAGGTATGCTTTACCTGGTTTGGCGCCTGCAGGATCCGCGGCTAATGCAGTAGTACTAAAGTCGTACTTGTACGCAGCACCTTCAATGTTGAGAACACCTGCCGCAAACTTCTTTTCCAGCAGGCCATCAATGTTGTAGGCCCAGTAATCATCGCTGGCGCCGATTGCACCAACCGCATTCTTTTGATACATGCCAACCAGCGCGACAGACAACACATCCTTGCCGTAATAAGTACTGCTGGTGTAATACGCAGGGTCATTGCCCGCATCCCAAAAGTCATATTGGATGCGGCCGCTATACATCAAATCGTCAGAACGGTTGGGACTGGCTGCGCCAGTAAAAGATGAAGCATGATTACCTTCATAAGCCCCTACGGAATAGACCAAGTGCTTGTCCAGCAACTTACCCCAGAGCGTTACGCCAATATCACGACCAACGAATTTGTTCTGGTAGCGGGAAACCACGCCTGGATAGGACCATGCATTCAGGAAGAACGGACCATCCAGGTTGGCACGGTCTGTTGGCGGCAACAGCTGACCGACCCAGACATTGAACTCATCCATGAACTCGAACTGCAGGTAGGCGTCCAGGGTGCTGATATCATCCTTGCCGCTGCCATCGTTAGTGGTCGTGAAAGTATTGAATGTCGCCTTGATGTACTTGTTGAAGGACGCGTTGATGTAGATACGCGCATCATCCACATCAAAATCCTTGGAACGGGAGCTGCCGTTGGGCGCAGCATCTTCGGTGCTGGTAAACGCAGTACGGATGCCTAGGCCGATGCTGATGGACTTGTCTTCACCGAAGGTGATCGTGCCAGCAGCCTGCGAGCTCATGGACGGCAATGCGGCAGACGTTGCCAGCGCCACCATCAGCGCACACTTCTTCATCTTGAATTTCATTTCTCTTACCCCTTTATCAAGTTTCACCAAAAACCATCAAAGTGAACGGTGAACTACCCGCCAAATCTTTCGTGTTGCCAGATTAGCGATTGAGGGGGTCGGCTTAAATACGTCATATTGCGTACATGCCAGAATGAGACAGCGTGGTAATTTGGCCTCGTCGACAATTGATGCCCGCCACCCGACGGGCATGCCAACACCGGAAAATCATATGAAGAATCAAGGAAGAGAAAAGCCGTTATCCGCAGTCATCCTGTGCCTGGCGCTGGCCGGGTGCGGCGGCGAATTCGCCTACAAAAGAGGGGCCGGCGTACACGACCTCAATACGGCGAAAAACGAATGCCAGGCGAAGGGCCTGCAAGGGAGTGCGTTTGCACAATGCATGGAGGACAACGGCTGGGTATTCCATAACCCGCAAGACAGCCTGGACGATGACGACCCGGTGATCAAGGCATCACTGAAGAATGATTACCGTGATACCTCACCCGCCCAGGAGCAAGGACCTGTCGTTGCAAATACCGCCACTACTGAAGCTGGCGTAGCCAAAGAAGCACCCGCTCCCGCACCGAAAAGCCCGCTGGACGTCTTTACCGTCAGCTCCTGGTGGAAGATCGGCAAGGGAGCGGAAAACCTGAAAAGCGATATCCAGCAATGCGTCGCCAAGCTCGGGCCGGAGCACCAGCCCGACATGTCGGGTACCACCGCCAAGGCGACGCGCGGGCTGCTGCTGTGCATGAGGGAAATGGGCTGGAAGGCGCTGCAGGCCCAATAAGAGCCGCCAACAAAACCCTTCTGTCATCGTTGTACTGTCTGCGGCAGAGCGCCTAGCCAGAATCGCTACGCTGGTTTTTAGCGGCTCTAACAACGGTATAGTCCGTGCCTGCCAACCTATTATAGTTGACAGGCAATGGATTAACGGGTTGCTATGGCAGATTCAAGGCGCGCGCAATATCCTCCCAAGCAACGTACTTGAAGTTCTGCGCGCCATCCGGCAGGCGCTTGTAGCCGTCCTGCACCACCAGCAGGCCCTTGCGGAACGCGCCACCGAAATCCACCGCGCTCACTTCCAGGCCGTCGGTATCCGAGACGCCGTCGATGCCCGCGTCGGCATTAATGCCGATACGGAAAGCGCCGCGATAGGCATAAGGCGGCTGCGCATCGAGCACCACATAGCTGCTGTTGCCCTGGCTCGAGGCGATCAGGTAGCTTGCGCCTTGGCCATGATAAATTGCTAACCCCTCAACATCCGCCACCAGTTGCTCGCCTACCGGCATGATCAATTGCGGCGCTTGTGCCTCGCCAGCGCTTGCAGGCATGGCCCAGATGCCGTGCTTTTCCTCGCCGACGAACAGGCGGCCGGCATGGTCGTCCACCACGCAGCCTTCCGGCTGGCTATCAACGCTGAAAGCCCGCAACAGCTTGCCCTGATAGCCGCCTTTTGCGCGCTCGATCCGGTAATGCTCAATGCGGCCGTCCTTGTCGTTGGCGAACACCTCCAGGCCGCCACCCGGCGGCTGGTAGAGGCAGGTGCCGTAAATGTCGTCGAGGCCGGTCGCAATCCTGCCCGCGTCGCGGATGCGCCCGTCGCGGTCGATCTCGAACACGGCCAGCGCCGCCTCGTCTCGCTGCGTCGCTACGGCAAGATCGGCTTTGCCGCCCGGCCAGGCGATGTTCTGGCGCACGTCGACGTTGTTGAGGCGTCCGGCCTCAAGCAGCTGCATCTGCCTGCCTTTCAGGTCGTAACTCAATAGCCCCTGCTTCTTGTTGGTCGCGATGATGCGCGATTGCGCCGGGTGTTGCGGATGCACCCAAATGGCGGGGTCGTCGGCGGCATCGCCCGAACGCGCCACGGTCTCGGTCTGTCCGCGCGCCACCACGACCGGCAGCGATTGTGCTTTTTCCTGTATCTGGCTTTCTCCCGCCAGCGCATGCGCCTGCCAGCCCTTGCCGTCCAGCACCAGCAAGTCCGAACCCGCAACGGCAAGCGCCTCGGCGGATTTCAGCCACAGTTGCTGCGGCAGGAAGCTGCCGTCATGGTCCAGCAGATGCACCTCCCCGCCGTTGCTGTCGATGACGGCAATACCATGCGGCAGCACGGCCAATGCCCCAGGCTCGCCCGCAATATCGCCATGCGGCCGCCGTCCCAGCAGCAGTTCACGTTCCGGGATGCCCTCGCCGTTGGCGGCATAGCGCCATACGCCAAAGCCTGCTTCGCTGACGTACAGCGCCTGGCGCGCATCGTCCGCGCGGCAGGACTCCACGCCGGGCGGCAGGGCGAGGCGGCGCAGGCGCTTGGGCGCGTTGCCGGTCAGCAGCCACTGCTCGGCCTGGCCGTCCTTGGCGATCAGGAACAGGTGGTTGAGCTGCTGCGCGTCGCGGTAAAGGCACATGCTGTCCAGCGCGAAATCGACCGGCGCCAATTCTTTATCAATGCGCAGCCGCTTCGCATCTACCCTGAGCAGCAGCGGCTGCTGCTTGTCGGCATCGAACACGACCGCCAGCATGCCATCCGGCAATACGCGGGTATCGAGGTGCTGCGCACGCACGGCTAGGCTGCCCTGCTCCGCGCCTTGCCGGTCGAGCAGGCGCACCGCGCGCTTGTCGACGACCAGCCAGCGGCCGCCGGGCAAGGCGGCCACCTCCTTGAACGTTTTCAGCACAGGCAACGGGCGTGGGGCATCAGCCGCTTGTGCCACGGAATGCAGCATGCATAAAAAGGAAAAAACCAGGAATATCTTCAATCGCGGCATAGTGGCTCAATCATCAGGTGTTATAAAAGGCGCGGCAATTCCGCGCCATGTGTTCAAGCGTTGTTCACTCGACATTTAGAGCGGCAAACAACATTCAGCGAAGCGGTCCTGGCTAGGCGCTCTGCCGCAGGCAGTACAGGAGTGCGGCAAGGCAGGGCAACAACGCCAGGAGCGTTTTGTGAGCCGCTCTTTCGTCAGCCTCGCCTAGAACGTCGCTATCTTCATGCTCAACCGGTAAGTGCGGCCGTAGGACTCGTATTGCGCGTTCAGGCTGCGGCTGCCGGTGTAGACGTAATATTTCTCGTTGGTCAGGTTGAGCACCTCGAACACGATCTGCGCCTGCTTGGCGATATTGTAGCGGGCGGAGAAATCGTACTGCGTCTGCGCATCGACGTACTGGTCGCCGCGGGAATCGGCAATGTCGTTCACCTCGAGCAGGTACTTAGATTTGTAATTGGCCGCCAGGCGCATGTTCAGAGGGCCGCGCTCGTAACCGACCATCAGGTTCATGGTGCGGTCGGACTGGCTGGGCAGCGAGATCTTGCGGCTCGCCAGCACGCCGTCGCTATAGCCGTCGATCTTGGCATCGGAGCTGACGAAAGTGGCATTGGCCGAAAGCAGCAGGCCGTTCCACGGCGCAGGCAGCAGTTCCTTGAAGCTTTGCATGTAGTTGAGCTCAAGGCCCTTGACCTTGGCCGAGCTGCCGTTGGCATAGGTGTCCGCATGGGTAAAGTCCGCCCACATGCCGGTGCCGGCAAGGTCGGTGCGATAAACGAAGTTCTTGATGTCCTTGTGGAAGACATAGGCGGAAAGCACGCCCGCGTAGCCGATGCGGTGCTCGATGCCCAGGTCGAGGTTGCGCGATTCCATCGGACTCAGCGAGGGATTGCCGAAGCTGGCTTCGTCGGCGTTGATGACCACGCCCGGCGCGAGCTGGCCGAAGGTCGGGCGCACGACGGAGTTGGTCAGCGCGGCGCGGATCGAGGTGTCGTTGTCGAGGTCGCGGCGGATATGCAATGCCGGCAACCAGTGATCGTACTTGCGCGACGCCCTGACGTCGCTATAGGCGCCGTCCTCGACCGACGTGCCGTTGGCGCTGAACTTGGTCTGCTCGTAACGCACGCCCGCGAGGATGCGCCACATGCCGTGGTTGAAGATGTTCTGCGCGTAGGCCGCGTTGATATCCTCGCGCATGGAGAAATCGTTGATCCTCGATTCTTCCTCGTTCACGTAGCCGGACATATCCACCCCCGACAGGAAGCGCTTGACCGCGGAACGGTTGATCGACGAGCCGTAATTGCCATAGGCATAATCCACGTTGCTGCCGAGGAAGCCCGCGAGCGATGGATTGCCGAAATCGCCGCCGTCGATCTCCCAGGCGGTCATTTCATTGGTCTTCTTGCGGCGGCTGGCCTTGGCGCCGAACTTCAGCTCGGAATCGATACCGAATAACTGCCAGTTGTGGTCGATGTCGAATTTGAGGTTGCGCTCGCGGTCCACCGTCTTCTGCTTGCTCAGCTCGATGGAATCCAGCTCGTAGTCGGCTGCGTTGTTGATGCCGCTGCCGCCGATCAGGCGCGGCAGCCTGGAGCTGGAATACCCGGCGTTATAGGTCTCGCCGGATTCGAAGCTGGCCGCGTCGATCGCATCGGGCGTATCCTGGCTCGCGCGGCTGGTGCCGAACGCCACCGCCACCTTCCAGTCCTTGAAGGTGCGTTCACCCCCGAGCACAATGGAAGCGATATCCTGCGTTTCCTCGCGCGCCTTCAACTCGCGCGAGGACTCGGCGTCGCCCAGCTCTCCTGCAAACTGGGGATTATCGAACTCGATGTTGTGGCGCTGGCGTATCTCGTTATCGACGAAACGGCTGTACAGCGTGCGCAGGTAGTAGGACTCATTGTCGTTGGGGCGATAGTCCAGGTTGAGAATGCCGCCCTGGCGCTCGCGCGTGATGTCGTAGTCGCGGCGCTGGAACTCCTCGAGTGCCGGGCGCGGGCCGGAGAAATCCCATGCGCCGCCGGTCTCGGCATTCTCGGAGCCGAACTTGCGCTTGGAGGAATTCACCCCCAACGCGATGCCGAGCTTGCCGTCGAGGAAGCGGTTGCTCCACGCCGCCGCGAAATTGGGGCCTTCCTGGTCGGTATTGCTGTCGTGGGAAGCGCCCGCCTCCAGCGAATAGAACATGCCCTTATGGTCGAAGGCCGAGATCGTCTTCACCTCGACCGTGCCGCCGATCGAATTCGCGTCCTGGCTCGGCATCAAGGTCTTGCTGACTTCCAGCGAGCGGATCAGGCCCGCAGGCAATACGTCGAGCGATACCGCGCGGCGGTCGCTTTCCGGCGCCGGTACCAGGCTGCCGTTGATGGTCACGGCATTGAGGTCGGGCCCGAGGCCGCGGATGCGCACATAGCGCCCCTCGCCCTGGTCACGCTCGATCGATATGCCGGGAATACGCTGCAAGGCTTCCGCTGCGTTGGTATCCGGCAACTGGCCGATATCGTCCGCATGTACCGCGCTGACGATATTGTCAGCCATCTGCTGCACGTCCAGCGCGCTGTTCATGCTGGCCGCCTGCCCTACCACCGACACCACGGGCAATACCAGCTCGGGCGTATCGTCCGCCTGCGCCAGCCCGCCCATCAGCGCGATCGCCGCCGCAATCGCTCTGGTCGGCAGGCCACACCTTGCCTTGCCCAGCTTCAATTCAACATGATTTTCCTGCACGGTCATTCCCCTTTAAAAAACTGCTTGAGTCGTTGCGAATGCCGCACAAGCTAACCGTGAAAAATTTCATTTCCATGACAGTGATAAAATTAAAAAATAAAAATCAACTACTTACGTTAAAAATCAATTCAAGCTGAGCTTTTAAGACCCTGGCACTTCCCTGCACTACGCGCCTCACCGACAAAGAGTTAGCCGAATCTTGCCTTTGCGCATCCGAAGTTGCCGCAAAGCCGTGAGCCGATCGCACCCCCTCCCCGCCATTCACCGTTTCATCATCGTTCTGTCATGCAAATGTCCTAGGATTGCCATCAGTCCATACAAGGCAATCCACCATGCCCCAACTCAACCATACCGCGCTTTTCAGCATTTTCGCGCTGCTGCTCACCACCTCGCTGCTTTATGCCAGCCTGGGCCAGCCTCATCCCATGTCCGCCTGGAAATGGATGGATATCGTCGGCGAAGGCGGCACCGCCGCCATGGCGGCGCTCTGGGCGCTGTTGATCGTCAGCAGCCGTCCTGGCGGCCGTGTCACCATGCTGCTCGCGAGCGGGCTCATCACCATCATGCTCGGCGCCTGGGCCGACTGCCTGGATGAATTCTTCGCGATTCCCTCCACGCAATATTGGGACAACTGGCTGGAAGCGCTCATGCCGGTAGGCATGCTGATCGTGACGGTAGGCCTCTACTACTGGCGGCAGGAGCAGGCCGTCCTCAACGAGCACATGCAGAAGCGCGAGCGCCTGTTCCGCGACCATCGCTCGTTCGACCGCATCACCCAGCTCGCCGACGCCAGCTACCTCTACCGGCAGATCCGCATGCAGCAGGAAAACCACCTCGGCGACGAAGGTATGCTGGTCTTGCTCGATCTCGACAACTTCCACCAGGTCAACCGCGAATATGGACAGCGCGAGGGAGACCGGCTGCTGCAGGCCGTCAGCCACCTGCTGCTGCTCAACCTGCGGCCGCAGGACCTCGTCTGCCGCTATGCCGGCGACCGCTTTGCCATCCTGCTGCCGGACATGGAGGAAATCCAGGCCAGGTGGAGCGCCGCCCACCTGCAACAGGCCATCGCCACCCTGGCCCACCACACGCGCGACGGCAAACACCGCATCAACCTCTCCGCCAGGACAGCCTGCGCCCGCGCCGACCAGGACCCCGAGCAATTGCTCGCCAAGATGAACGCCAGGCTCGAAGCGCCATCGCAAACCGCTATGCACGCAACCCCGGCCGTATCGTGACCTCGACCATACAGCGCTATTACCTGACAACGACGCCGTTCATCCCGGCAAGGCACCAGGCCGCCTTGCTGCTCGAATACGCGCTCAGCCGGGATATGGCGGCACAGGAACTGCTGCGCGGTACCAGGCTTTCCGAGCAGGATATCCTTGCGCCTTCCACCCTGGTCAGCCCCTCGGACTACCTGCAACTGCTCTCCAACCTGCAAAGCGGGCTAGCTGCGGCCGACACCAGCTTCATGCTCGGGCAGCAACTGCTACCGGGCCATTACGGCAACCTCAGCCATGCCATGCTGCAGGCAGGCAACCTGCGCCAGGCCCTGAACATCCTGGTCGCGTACCAGTCGTGGCTGAGCCCCTTGCTCGCGCCGCACCTCGTGGAGCATTCGGGGCATGCCGTGATCTACTGGACGGATAGCTGCATCACGCCGCGCCTGCGCGGCTTCACCGTCGAAATGATGATGGCCGCGGTCGCCGGCATGAGCCGCTGGCTAAGCGAGAGCAAACTGCCGTGGCGCTACCGCTTCAACCGCACTCGTCCCGCGCATATCGAGCAATATGTCGTGCACCTGGGCCAGGACCTGCATTTCAACGACCACCTGGACGCCATGAGCCTGCCGTTGGGATGGCTGGAGCAGCCATGGCCGCGCGGCAGCGAAATCGCGGTATCCGCCGCCCTTGCTGGCATGGAGATGGAATACTGGCGCAGCCTGCTTGCCAGCCTCTACGACTATCTGCTCGAGCATATCCGCACCGGCCCGACGCTGGAAAAAGCCAGCGCCGAATTCGGCGTCAGCCCCGCGACCTTCAAGCGCCACCTCGCGCTGCACGGCACCCATTTCCAGGCCGAGCTCGACCAGGTGCGCATCCACGTCACTTTGCAGCTGATCCAAGAACACGGCTACAGCAACGACCAGATCGCCGCCTACCTCGGATTCCACGACGTCAACAACTTCCGCCGCTCGCTCAAGCGCTGGACCGGGCTGACGCCTTCGATGCTGCGCCTGCAAACCCAAGGCGTTCAATAGCAGGCCTGCCCTGACAAGCAGCAGCAAAAGCTGCTCAAGAACAAAACAAGAATCAGCGGGAAGCCATACCGGCCATTGGCCACGGCAACATGCAGTTTTTGTTCGAATTTAGAGTAAGGCAGATTGCCTCAGGTGGCGGACCAACCCGTTGATATGCTGGCGGGCAAACCATCAACACCTGCCCACAAAGTCTGTGCATAACATTGTGGGCGGCCTGGGGAAACAGCAGCCAAGCGGCTGATACGATGGAAAGAAACAGGACTGCCCGTTTTATAGGCAGCCCGTCGAGATTAAGGATAAACGCTCAGGAATACTTGCGGAACTGGCCGACCACCACGCCGAATATCTCGAAATCCCCGTTCGGCCGGATAACGGGAAAATCCTTGTTGGCAGGAATCAGCACAAACTGGTTGCCTTCCTTGCCCAAGGTCTTGAGCGTGAATTCCTTGTTGAGGATGGCGACGACGATATCCCCGACATTGGCGAACGCGCGCTTCTCGACGATGACGACGTCGCCGTCGAAAATGCCCGCGTCCTTCATGGAGTCACCCCGCACCGTGATCAGGATGGTCTGCGACGGCTTCTCGATCAGGAAATCGTCTATCCCCATCGTGTCCAGGCTGTCGCCATAGGTAGGGGTGGCGAACCCGGCCTGCACCGTGCTCTCGGCAATGATGCGCTCGAAGAAGCGCCTGCCCGGCTTGAGCCGCTTGTCCGGCGCGTAGTCGATGAAGCCTTGCAGCTTCAGGCGTGCCACGAACGAAGTCACGGCATTCTTTGACTTGAACCCGAGCAACTGCGCCACATGGCTGAACGTAGGCAATGTCTTGTGCTCAGCGAAATAGTCCTGGATCTTGCCCAGGTATTCAAAATCTTTGTCTTGTCCCATGGATGGAAATTTACTGTACGAATGTACAAAATGTCAAGCCCCTGTTTTTCTTTCACTAGCCAGGTTTCTTGCCTGTCTCGACACTCCCTGCCTGCCCCGCCAACTGCAACAAGAACTGCCCCACCTGCTCCGCGCAATCCAGCGGAAACAACAACTCCTGCTGGCGAATGTTTTCCATCGCCCCATCCATGCCGATCACTGTGATTCTGACTTCCTTGTATTCCGTCGTTTCCACCGAGATCATCGGCCGGTCTAGGATCACCATATTGGCTTTTTTCTGGTTGTCTGCCATGCGCACTCCTCCTTAAAAGGGCGGCATCATATCAAACCCCGTTGCCCAGGTTGAAAGATTATTACTATAAAGCTTTTATTGACTACTCCAGGCACTGCTCGATGCCAGGCTAGTCACGATGCCAACCCTCGCTTGGCAAGACTGAATTCGGCCTGTATCCTGTCCTATTGCATGCAATGAAAGGATATTTCCATGTCCCTGGCAGAACAAATCAGGCCTATCACCTATTTGAAGTCCAATGCGGCGGAGCTCGTCAAGGAATTCGCCACCAACCCTGAGCCCGTCATCATCACCCAGAATGGTGAAGCCAAGATGGTCGTGATGGATATCGGCGAGTACGAAAAACAGCAAGAGACCATGGCGCTTCTCAAGCTGCTTGCACTGGGAAAGAAAGAATTCAATGAAGGCAAATTCAGTAATGCCGAAGCCTTCCTTAATGAAATGGACGATTAATCTTGTCCCGAAGATTCGTCATCCTTGATAGCGCCAAGGAAGAATTCAAAGATATCAAGAAGTATGTCAAAAGAGAATTTGGCGATTCCGTCTGGCACACGATCAACGCAGAATATAAAGGCTGCTTCAGGCTCATCAAGGAAAATCCCAAAATTGGAAGCCATATCGATGAACTGAAAGAGATTGGCATTACCAATATCAGATATGCGTTGGTGCAGCAAACAAGAATTGTCTATGAATTCGATAATTACCTGATCATCATTCACATGTTCATTGGAACAAGAAAAGATTTTAGAACACACCTACTAAAGAGGCTTTTCAGCCAATGACCAAGACGATCAAGCGCAAAGAAAAGCGAGAGGCTTTCCGGTAAGACACGCGCAAGGCTTGGGAAGAGTATCGGACCATCAGGCTGCATGGAACCTCGATGCTGCCAAGCGCTTTTCGCGAAGAGATGCAGGTACTAGCGCCGCTCCAGCCTGCCACTAGTACCCCAGTCGTTCTACCCAAGATCTGCCCGAAGAGTGTCAGGAACAGATGATCGACTTCGGCGACAGCGGCTACGTCGAGCACTATCGCATCGACATAGATGCCAGTCACGATCCTCGCTGTACGTCATCGGAAGATAGCAAAGCCCGGGGAAACCGGGCTTTTACCAAAGCAGCCCTGCTACAATCGTCTTAAATTGAAGCGAGCAAGCACCTCTTCTGTTGCCCAGAATGTCTTTCCTTCCTCGCAGACATAGGAAATTGCAACAAATTCACCAGTTTCCAGAATCACATGGGCATCAATTACAATCGGAATGCTATATAACGCATTTAACGCATCTGTTCCCACAGATGGCCAACGTATCGACCACGACCCTTGTGCTCTTGTTACCGTCATTTCGTGATGTTTCATACTTGATTCCTTATTAAATTTTGAAAATCGCCAATTGAGGAATCCAAAATTTAACGCACCCCATCTGTTCCATCACTTATACCAACCAATTTACGCAGCACAAGCTGCCTGGCAGTTTTCCCAGAGCGCTTTATACTGTGTTGCAGTCGGGAGGCTGTCGACTCCTAATTAATAAGAAATTTCTGCAATCATCACATTGAGCATTAAATGCTGTATGGATCTCATGTTTTTTAATGATTTTTTATCGGCCATTAGAAAAGATTTAAGGCGTATTGTTTATCAATCCGCCGGGGAATATTCCATGATGGATATGGAAAATGAAACATATCTGCTGCTGGAAGAATTTTTTGCAGCTCATGGCCGCTATCCTGACCTTTACTCAGAAGAAAAGGGCTGGGTGCCAGCATGGCTGACTATCCGTTTCATCAAAAGAATGGATTACCGCCTTAAATACGCTTTGCGTATCCATGCATTTGATGAAGAAGATTCTTTCAGGGGAATAGATATCCCCGCCCCGGAAAACAGCAACCCATTATTTTATTTGCTATGGAATGAAAGCAGCAGAGAAAAACAACAATTGATCACGAGAAGCTATTCGGAAGCCAAGGCTTATATCGTGAGCTTTGATCAATTTGACCATGACAAGCAGGCATTGAGCACGCATTTCTGCATCACCACGAAGACTTTGGAGAAAAGGGTTGGACGATCCATTCAGGTTTGCGTGACCCAGCCTTCTCTATTCGATCGCATTGAGGTGATTGATGATTCGTTTATGCCTTGTCCCGGAAAATTAAAACCAAATGTGCGAATTTACGTCAGTGATCCACAACTTTCCTGGCAATTCTGATCCATCCAGGTTTCATATCCCGGAAACCATGAAATCCAATGCAGCAATGATGTCGTCCCGGTATTGCGAAAAATCCCCTACTTCATTGCCGAGAGCTTTACGGTCAATTCCTGCGATTTGCTGGGTTAGTGCAATATAGGCTCTTCCTTCCACCTTGATCACCGGGCAGAGTCTGGTAATCGCCGCATGCCCAGTCAGGTCTGACTGACAAAGGGGAATAACTACCGTTGTTCTTAAGTCATTGAGCAGGTTGGTCTGGATATCCAGCAAGAAGGATAGGCCTCACTGGTGACCCGGTTAGGATTCTTATAGACAGAAAACTGCGCCATCAGAAACGCCTCAAGCCATCACTGAAATTACCATGCTTCTCCACTATTTCGTTGTAACGCTCAATAGCGGCTTGGTTTTCCTGCTTCCAAAGTTCACGCTGTCTAGCAGTCACCAGTTCGACCAGAACGATTTCCAATGTCGCGGACAAGTTGACCTTCAACCCCTTGGTTTAGCCAGCAGATCGCTATTAATAGTGACATTGGCCGGCTTTTTGGGAGCCCGAGTATCAAAAACAAAAGACACATTAAACGCCCCTCCAATATATGCGCATATCCGATGCACTGCAAATTTTCACGTAGCCAATGCGAATTCAAGTGCCCCGGGTAGCATGCTTTCAGCTTGTCTAAAGCCCTAATGGAAAAACCTTCATGTTGTTACCAGGCTGGATATTTTCGCAGCAAAGCAAAAAATCTGACTGTCGGGCGATGGCAACAAACGTCTATATTAATAATTATTAATTATATTTAGACCGCACAATGATGTGATAACTTAATAAATAAATCAGGAAGCATCAATTGCGCATTTAGACTAAAAAAACTCTCCTGGCATTGTTGCTCTGCCTTGCCGTATTAGCTGTACTGCCTGCGCCAGAGCGCCTAGCCAGGAGCGCTTCGCTGAGTTTTGTTAGCCTCGCTTAGGGTCTGTTCAAAAAATAACTGCGTCATGAATACTGAACATTTATATCTACAGCATCACTCATGGCTATTCGGCTGGTTGCGCGGCAAGCTCGGTTGCCATGCCCAGGCGGCCGATATTGCGCATGACACTTTCCTCAAGTTGCTGCTCAAACCACATCCAACGCAACTGCAGGAGCCTCGCGCCTTCCTGCTCACCATCGCCCGCGGCCTGGTCATAGACCACTGGCGGCGCGAAGACCTGCACCGGGCCTGGCAGGAGGCGATGCATGCCCTGCCCCAGGACGCCGTACCTTCATTGGAGCAGCAGCACATCGTGTTGTCGACGCTGGAAGCCATCGCCCAGTCGCTTGAAAAGCTCAAGCCCAGGGTGCGCCACGCCTTCCTCCTTGCTCAGCTCGAGGAAAAGCCTTACGCGGAGATCGCAAAGGCGCTCAGCGTGTCCGTGCGGACGGTGGAACGCTATGTGGCAGAGGCGCTTTTTCAATGCTACCAACTGCGCTTCAGCGATGACATCGCCGCGACTTGACGACACACTGGTCAAGCAGGCAATCGACTGGCTGGTGAAGCTGCAAAGCAATCGCGGAAATGCCGCCGTGTTTGCAGCATGCACGGCATGGCGCCAGGCAGACCCGCGGCACGAGCTGGCCTGGCAGCGCGTCAGCCTCATGCACGGCGAGATGCGGGAAAACCTGCACGCCCTGCCGGACAACGCCCAGGCGGCGCAAGTACTGCAAACCACCATGCAGCGCACGCAAAAACGCCGCTCCCTCAAACTGCTCACCCTGGCAATACTCGCCGGCAGCTCGACGCTGATCGGGCGCGAGATCGCACCGTGGCAGCAATGGATCGCGGATTACAGCACCGGCATCGGGGAGCGCCGCAGTCTCACCTTGGCCGATGGCAGCGAGCTGTTCCTCAATACCGATAGCGCCGTGGACATCCGCTTTGACGAGAACCGGCGCCTGATTGTATTGAACAAGGGCGAAATCATGGTTTCAAGCGGCCCGGATGCGCACTCCCCCCACAAAAGACCGCTATGTGTGCAAACCCGGGATGTGCTGCTTGAGGCGATCGGCACCCGATTCGTGGTGCGGCTGGAAGATGACGCGACCCTGCTCAACATGCAGCAAGGCAAAGTCGCCATGACGCCTTCGGCGTTTCAGTCGCCGCAGGAAGTGGCTGAAGCGGGCCAGCATTTTCTCATCCACAAAGATCATCTCGACCTTGTGCAAATGCCCATCGAGGCGGACGGCTGGACCCATGGCGCCCTGATCGTCAAGGACATGCGCCTGGCGGACTTCATTGCCGAAGTCGCCCGCTACCGGCAGGGTTATATCAAGTGTGACCCATCCGTCGCCGAGCTGCGCCTTTCGGGCGTATTCCAGCTCGACGACACCGACAAGCTGCTCAGCCTTTTGCCGCGCAGGCTGCCGGTTGCCATCCATTACAAAACACGCTGGTGGATCAACGTGGGCCGCCGGGCATCAATTTAAATTTTTTCATTATTTTTGTCGGGTTTGAGTTTGCGGTTCGGCATATCCCATGTAAGGCAATCATGCCGTCCATGAATGTATGCAAAGGAACCCCATGCACGCCCACAAGAAGCCACAACGATCCAGACTGGCGCTGAAGCTGTCCAGCAGCCTGATTGCCGTATCACTTGGCATCTCGCTGCCCGCAGCGCTACAAGCGGCAGAAGCGCAGCCCCAGCAGCAAGCCGCGCAGCGCGAATACCATATCCCGGCCGAACCGCTGACCGATGCGCTGAACCAGTTCGCCAAGCAAGCCGGCGTCAATATCCTGTTCACGCCAGAGCAGGTACGCAACCTGCGCAGCCACGACCTGCAAGGCAGCTACACCACGGAATCAGGCCTCAGCACCCTGCTCCAGGGCACCGGCCTGGTCGCAAGAAGAAGCGCGGCAGGCTACACCCTGGAGAGAACTTCGCAGTCGGCCGCTGACAACAAGCCGCTGGCCTTGGACGCCGCGCAGCAAACAGAGTTGGAAGAGGCAAGCACCCCGGCGCTGGGCGTGGTAGTCGTCACCTCGCGCAACCGCGAGGAAATCGCCCAGGACATCCCGATTCCGGTGTCCGTATTCGGTGCGGAAAAGCTGGACCGTGAACGTATCGTCACCATCGACGACCTGACGCGCATCACCCCGGGCCTGACCGCGACCATCCCCAACTCCCGCCGCTCCGGCATCTCCATCCGCGGCATCGGCAAAACCACCGTCAATGAGGCGATGGAGGCCGGGGTAGGCGTTATCGTCGACGACGTTTACCTCAGCCATCCCGGCATGAGCTTCCTCGACTTCACCGATATCGACCGCGTCGAGGTCATGCGCGGCCCGCAAGGCACCTTGAAAGGCAAGAATACCACCCTGGGCGTAGTTCAGTACGTAAGCAAGGAGCCCACCTTCACGCGCCAGGCCTATTTCGAGGGTGAAGTCGGCGCGCAGCAGAACGGCAGCGACTTCCCGGGCGCGATGCGCGCACGCGGCTCCATCTCTGACGCCCTGGTGGATGGCGTAGCAGCTTACCGCGCTTCATTCTTCTTCGACCGGCAGGAAGGCGACCTGGAAAACACCAATCCCAACACGCTTTCCGACCAGCGTTTCCACGAACGTAACCGCCGGGGCGGCAAAGTGCAGTTGCTGCTGACGCCGACTGAGGATTTCAGCGCGAAATTCAGCGTGGATTATTCGGAACTGTCGGAATACAGCAATACCCGGCCGTTCCAGGAAGACCCGACGACATTTGCCACCGGCGCAAACCGGCCCATCAGCTACAGCTCGCGCCTGGCCCGAGGGTACTTCAACGGCTACCAGCCCATCATCGGCTCCAAGGACAAGCTCGACGTCGGCCAGGTGGAGCCTGTGAAAACCAGGAACTACGGCGCCTCAGCCAAGCTGGACTGGAACCTGGGCTCGCATGTGCTGACCTCGATCACCGCCTATCGCAAATATTCCTTCACCGGCATCAATGATCTGGACCAGACCCGGTTCGACATTGCCAAATTCGGCGCATTCGTCGACACCAAGCAATGGTCGCAGGAGTTCCGTCTGGCTTCCGATATCGGCGAGGTCATCGATTACCAGGTCGGTTTTTTCTACCTGCACAGCGAAACCAACCAGATCAACCATACCCAGTACGGCAGCGATGCCGGCGCATTCTATGCCAACGTAGCTCAATACAATGCATTGAGCGGCAACCCTTCCCTGCTGCGGCAATCATTGAACGGCCTGAGATCGTACAGCCGCTTCACGCCGGAAACCGACAGTTACGCCGCATTCGGCCAGTTGAACTGGCATTTGACCGAGAAATCCACCCTGACCCTGGGCCTGCGCAACACCTATGAAATCAAGGACAGCACAGGCGAGAAATGGACCGAGGGCAATGACGGCGGTTTTGGCGATGCCACTGCCGAAGCCATCCGCAGCAATGTCATCGGCAACGTATATGGCCGCCGTGATGGCGAAAAGATCAAGGACAACTCCGTCTCCTGGCTCATCAGCCCCAATTACAAGGTCAACGACGACCTGATGTTCTATGCCTCTGCGGCCGGCGGGGAGAAATCCGGCGGCGTATCATTCGTCACCGGCACCGGCCAGCCGCTCAATGCCGATCCGGAAAAGGTGTTGGACTTCGAGTTCGGCTTCAAGGGGCTGTTCCTCGACCGCAAATTGATGCTGAACACCAACTTCTACCGCACCCGCGTCAGGGGCTACCAATCCACCACCACGGTCATAGACCCCTCTTCCACCAGCGGTTACAGCTCGCAGCTGGGCAACATTCCTGAAATCACCGCCACAGGGGTGGAACTGGAAGGCGCATACCGGGCGACAGACAGATGGACGTTCACCTTTGCCGGCGCCTACAACCGCGCCAAATACGCAGACTGGGATGGCGCCACTTGCCCAACCGAGCTCAACCTTCCCATCACCACCACATGCGACAACACCGGCAGGCAGATTTCCTCCGCGCCCAAGCTGACCGGTATTTTCGGCTTCCACTACACGCGCCCGATCTGGGGAGGGCTCAAGGCACAAGCCTTCATGAGCACCGTCGTCCGCTCGAAGCAGAATCTTGACGGCCTGCTTTCCGAATACGGCGAGCAAGGCGGCTACTCCGTCACCGACGGCGGCTTCGGCATCATCGGCGGCAAGAAGGACAACTGGGAGCTCAACATCGTCGGCAAGAACATCTTCGACAAGGTGTACACCACCAGCGTCGGCTCCTATAACGCCACGACCCCAGTGCTTTGGGACGGTATCGGCCAGCGCCGCTATCTGGGCGTGGTATTCCGCACCAAGTTCTAAGCGCGGCTCAGCGAAGCGCTCCTGGCGTCGTTGCTCTGCCTTGCCGTACAACTTGTACTGTCTGCGGCAAAGCGCCTAGCCAAGACCGCTTCGCTGAGTTTTGTTAGCCGCTCCAAGTGAGTGAAACACGCCCCGGCAATGTTGGCATTGCCGGGCTTGCATACTTTTATGCTCTGATTGAAGGGAAAACATCGTGACACAATTCAAACCAACACGCCGCCGGATTCTGCAAGCCGTTCCCGCACTGGCGATACTGCCTTACGCCGGCCTGGCAAATGCTGCGCTCGGCAGCAACGGGACAAAGCATCAACCCAACATCATCTTCATCATGGCCGACGACCTCGGCTATGCCGACCTGGGCGTCTACGGCCAGACCGCCTTCAAGACGCCCAACCTCGATAAGCTCGCCCAGCAAGGATTGCGCCTCACCCAGACCTATGCCAATTCCTGCGTGTGCTCGGCCACCAGGTTCGCATTGATCACCGGACGCTACCAGTACCGCCTGCGCGGCGGGCTGGAAGAACCGCTTGCAGGCAGCAGCGTGGAGCATCTAGGTCTGCCGCCCGAGCACCCGACCCTGCCCTCGTTGCTGAAGAAAGCCGGCTACAACACCGCGCTGTTCGGCAAGTGGCACCTGGGCTCGCTGCCGAAATTCGGGCCGCTCAAGAGCGGCTATGACGTGTTCTTCGGCAACTACGCCGGGGCGCTGGACTATTTCACGCACAAGCCAGGCGTTGGTTCCGATGTGCCTGACGGCTTGTATGAGGGCGAAGTGCCGGTCAAGGAAGTCGGCTACTACACCGACATAGTGGCAAACCACGCCAGCCAATACATAGGCAAGCAAACTGCCGCCAAGCCTTTCTTCCTTTCCCTGCATTTCACAGCCCCGCACTGGCCCTGGGAAGGCCCGGGAGATGAAGCCGTGTCGCATGAGATCAAGAACCTGTTCCACCTGGACGGCGGCAGCCTCGAAACCTACGGCAAGATGGTCGAGGCCCTGGACGCAGCGGTGGGCCGCGTGCTGAACACGCTGCAACAACAAGGGCTGGCGGACAATACCATCGTCGTCTTCACCAGCGACAACGGCGGCGAACGCTTCTCCAACACCTGGCCGTTCAGCGGCCAGAAGACCGAACTGCTGGAAGGCGGCATCCGCGTGCCGGGCATCATCCGCTGGCCTGCACAGATCAAGGCGGGACAGGTTTCCGACCAGGTGGTCACCAGCATGGATTGGCTGCCCACCCTGCTTGCCGCTGCCGGTACGCAGCCCGATGCGCAATATCAGCCCGATGGCGAGAACGTGCTGCCCGTGGTCCTGGGCCAAGCCGCCATCCGCCCCCGCACCTTGTTCTGGCGTTACAAAGGACAAGAACAGGCAGCCGTCCGTTCTGGGGATTGGAAATACCTGAAAATCAACGGCAACGAATTCCTGTTCGACCTGGGCAAGGACCAGCGCGAACGCGCCAACCTGGCCGAGAAACATCCGCAGGTGCTGGCCGAACTCAAGGAAAAATGGCAGCAGTGGAACAACAGCATGCTGCCGATCACCCCGGATGTGCGCTCGCACAGCGTGAACGGCAAGATGCAGGCGGACAAATACGGCGTGCCTGCGCCTTAAACGCTATTTACGATATCCTACTAACGTTTGAATCGACACAAGGGCTGCAAATGCAGCCCTTGTTTTTCCACCAGCCGATCAGGCTGTCATCAGCATCACCAATATGCCAGCACCCAGGCCGAGCGTCACCACCGGATAAGTGCGCAACGCAAGCTCCCGCCCGCCGATGAAGCCCACCAAGGCCGCCTTGAATATGCTGTTGCTGATGACCGCCAGCACGATGCCCTGCACCGCGACATGGCTGCCGAGCTCATTGCGCGCGCTGCGCGAGAGGGACAAGGTGATCGCATCCACATCGGCGATCCCGGCCAGGAGGGAAACCAGGTAGACGCCGGCATCTCCCCAGTAACGCCTGCCCGCCTCCACCAGGAACAGGATCAATGTCAGCAGCAAGGCGAACCGCAGCGCGGGCCCCAGCTCGAACGGGTTGCGCAGCGGGGTTTCAGCGTTTGCGGGCTCGTCCTTGACAGCGCGCCGCCAGAAAACAGCCGCCCCTGCCATATAAACCAGGAACATCGTTCCCAGCGACCAGGCCAGCGGCGGCAACAGGGAGGCATTGACGACCGCGACTTCCAGCAGCACGCGCGGGAACATCAGGCCCGACGTCGCCAGCAACCCCGCAGCGAGCAGCTTGTGCAGGTTCTTGGAAGACAAGCGCGACAGGGTCAATGTCATGGCCGTGGAGGAAACCAGGCTGCCGAGGATGGCGGTGATCATCAAGCCGTAGCGCGTGCCGGTCAGGCGCACGGCGATATAGGCGATGAAGCTGAGGGCGGCGATCAGCACCACCATCCACCAGGTGGTATAGGGATTGAATACCTGCCAGGGGTCGTAGCTCTCGTTAGGCAGCACCGGCAACATGACCACCGAGATGAACAACAGCTTCAACGCGCCGGACAGCTCGGTCTCGCTCAAGCGCTTGAGGAGCGAATGCAGCACATTCTTGAGGCTGAGCAGCAAGGCCACCACCACCGCCCCGGCGCTGGCGAGCATGACGTAATCCGAGAGCGCCAGGCTGCCCAGCAGGAAAGTGATCAGCAGCGCCAGCTCGCTGGTAATGCCCTGGTCGCCGGTACGGCGCAAATCGCCGACGTAGGCGATGCTGACGACCAGCATCAGCGCCACCAGCACCGTCACCCAGACCGCGATTCCGAGATGCTGGCTGAGCAAGGCGCTCAAGCCGCCGAGCAGGCCGGTGAGGGCGAAAGTGCGTATCCCCGCGCTCTGGTAGGACTCCTTCTCGTCGCGCTCCTGCCAGCCGCGCTCGGCGCCGATCAATAGCCCTGCCCCCAGGGCGATGAGCAGGTGCAACATGACTTCTACGGAAACGGACTCAGGCATAAGGCAGCTTTCTCACACAATGAATTGCATCATACATGAGGGCGCTATATCCGAAACAGGCTCCAGTAACGGCAAAGCCGAAGCCGCGCTACTTTCTCCCAGGCCTCGCCAGCCCCAGGTGGCCGCGCAATGTCGCGTGCTCGTAATCCTCGCGAAACAGGCCGCGCCGCTGCAGGATGGGAATCACGTGGTCGACGAAGTCCCGCACGCTGTCGGGCTGCACCGGCGGCATCAGGTTGAAGCCGTCGGCGCCGCCGTTGCGGAACCAATGTTCCATCTGGTTCGCCAC
Source organism: Methylobacillus draconifructus (assembly GCF_045984355.1). Taxonomy (NCBI): domain Bacteria; kingdom Pseudomonadati; phylum Pseudomonadota; class Betaproteobacteria; order Nitrosomonadales; family Methylophilaceae; genus Methylobacillus; species Methylobacillus draconifructus. Next base: position 206,463 of record NZ_JBJQII010000002.1, read on the forward strand.
TTGTTCCGGCGTGCCGACCATGGTGCAATGCCCTCCCCCGGCGGCCAGGCGGCCCAATAGTTGGCGCACCGTGGGCCGCTCGGTTGCTATGATGCGCAGCACCGTGGCATAGCGCCCCTTGGGGCCGGTGAAGGCCTCCAGCGGCGGCAACGGCGGTACCGGGCCATCCAGCTCCCAGTCCAGGCAGTCCTGGTCGATGAACAACTGCAATTGCCGCAACGAGGTTTCCGCTGGCAGCAGTTCATCCAGCTCGCGCTGCTTGGCGCGCGCCTCGGCTTCAGTCGAGCCGATGAAAGTCACCAGGCCTGGCAGGATAGGCACGTCCACCTGCCGCCCGGCGGCCTTGACCCTGGCCTTGACGTCGCTGTAATAGGCCTGGGCCGATGGCAGGTCATAGGCCACTGCGTAGATCGCCTCGGCGTATTTCGCCGCCAGCGCGCGTCCATGCTCGGAAGCGCCGGCCTGGAACAGCACGGGGTTGCCTTGCGGCGGACGCGGCACGGTCAATGGCCCATCGACGAGGAAATGCGTGCCCCGGTGGTTGATCTGGCGCACCAGGCTTTCATCGACATAATCCCCTGCACGGTCGTTGAGCAACGCGCCGTCGTCCCAGCTATCCCACAGCTGCAGCACCGCCTGGATGAACTCTTCCGCCCTGGCGTAGCGCTCGGCATGGCCGGGCATGGCTTCATATCCGTGGTTCCTGGCCTCGACGTCGAACATGGAAGTCACCACGTTCCAGCCCGCGCGCCCGCCGGAAATATGGTCGAGCGAAGCCATCAGCCGCGCGGCATGGAAAGGCGTGAAGAAAGTGCTGGAAATGGTGCTCACCAAGCCGATGTGCCGGGTGGCGCGGCTGATGGCCGTGAGCATGGTCACCGGTTCGAGGAACCAGCGCGGACCGTCGGTGATGTTGTTGGTGGCGTGGCCGTCGGCAAAGAACACGGCATCCAGCTTGCCGCGCTCGGCCAGTTGCGCCATTTCCTCGTAATAGCGGATATCGCCCAGCCGCTCGACCTGGGAATCCGGGTGGCGCCAGGCCGCGTTGTGGTGGCCGCAGCCGAACAGGAACAGGTTGATGTGCATCATGGCAAAACAAGAGCCTCTTTAGTGAATTCAGGAATGGCAGGCGCTGAGTCAGCGGATAGCATGTGCGATCAAGAGCGGCTAACAAAGCTTGGCGTAGCGATCCTGGCTAGGCGCCCTGCCGCAGACAGTACAACTGGTACGGCAAGGCAGGGCAACAATGCCAGGAAGCTTTTCAGCTGCTAAAAGCCTGCCCTATGAAATGATCGTGAACAGGCTCTAATTCTTGACCAGGCCGCCATCCACCACCAGGTTTTGCCCCGTCACCGCGCGCGACCAGGGCGAGGCGAAGAACAGCACCGCGTCGGCGAACTCTTCCGGCGTGGTGACGCGGCGCAATGGCGTGCTCGCGGCAATCAGGTCGAACACGGCATCCGGCGTGGCGGCAGAAGCGTCAGTGGTGCGCAGCAGGCCGCCCGACACCATGTTGACGGTGATGCCACCAGGCCCCAGGTCCTGCGCCAAGGTGCGCGTCAGGGAAAGCAGCGCCGCCTTGGCGGCGGTGTAGTCGTGGTAGGGCACCACCGGGTTCTGGAACAGGTTGGTGCCGATATTGACCACCCGCCCCCATCCCTGCGCAAGCATGCCGGGCAAGCAGGCCTGTACGGTATTGAGCGCGCCGCGCACCACGCCCTCGAATTGCTGCTGCAACCCTTCCCAGCCGAGATCATGCGCATGCGCCCGCGCATCGCCGTTGAACCTGAAGTCGGGCAGGGCGTTGTTGACCACCGTGGTGATCGCCTTGCCGAAATGCGCTTGCGCCTGCTCCGCCATCGCCCGCACGGCGTCGGCGTCGCTCACGTCCGCCCGGATTGCCAGGGCCCGCCCCGGCGCTTCGTCCGCCAAGGCCGCAGCAGCGTCCGCGCTATGCAGATAGTTCACGACCACGCTCGCTCCCTGATCGAGGAAAGCGCGGGCGATATGCCGGCCCAGCCCACGGCCTGCGCCGGTGACGAGCACGAGTTGTTCTTGAATCGGGAGTAGCGGTGAAGATGGATTGCCCATGCGATTCCTTTGCAATTTTTCATGGCAAAGGAATGCGCAGCAAACAAGCTGCGACAGGCATTCCTCCGCCAGTATGATCTGGATCAGGTATTACGGGTGTGGTCTCAGCCCTGAAGCAGATACTGCAACAGGGCACCCCGTGCCGAAAGACAGAACCATAGCATGGAATATAAAGAATTCACATCCGGCACCATGTGAAAATCACCATGAAAATCGTTATAATCTGGCAGCGAAACGGCAACACCTTAATTTTGCCGTTTCAATCCTAGGGGAGCCGCTTGCGGCTGAGAAATGGCAATTGCCATGACCCTTAGAGCCTGTTCACGATATTTTCATCGTTCCCGTTGCTTTGCATCAGATGTGGATGCAAGGCGCAAACCACAGCAGGGCTGATTGCCCTGCGAGGATTTGCAACGCAGCATACACTTTTGAGGCGAAGCAACCCTGTGGGCAATTCAGCAAAAAATCGCACTCGGCGTTGCCTGCCTTGACCAGGCAATCAGCATGGCCTACGGCAGACGTCTTGATTGCGTTTTTTTGCTGAATTGCGGGAACCATGAAAATATCGTGAACAGGCTCTTTACTTGATCCAGATCATGCTGGCGAAGGGAAGGAAATCACGCATATGGGCGTACTCCTTGCCGTTCGTCGATTATAGGAGTCACCACACAATGCTCAGTACGCAAGCCGCCCTCGCCTGGCTAGTCTTTTTCGCCGCCGTTTTCGCCATCGCCGGCATGGCCTATTCGCGCAGGTTCCGCGGCAACCTTGAAGAATACATCGTCGCGCGCAACAGCCAGGGCACGCTGGCCAGCATCATGACCTTGCTGGCTTCGTCGCTGGGCGCATGGATATTGTTCTCGCCCGCGCAGGCGGCGACCTGGGGCGGCCTGACCGCCGTGATCGGCTACGCCATCGGCGCGATGTCGCCGCGCATCGCCATGATCCCGCTCGGCAAGCGCATGCGCGAGCTGATGCCCAACGGCCACTCCCTCACCGAGTTCCTGGCGGCGCGCTACGGCAAGCCCATGTACCTGCTCGCGCTGACCATCATGCTGTTCTACCTGTTCATCGCCATGAGCGCCGAGATCACGGCCATCGCCAAGATGGTGACACTGCTGGCGCCCGTGCCGCTCTGGGCCACCGCCGCCATCGTGCTCGGCTTCACCCTGCTCTACACCACTTACGGCGGCCTGCGCGCCTCCATCTTTACCGACAAGGTGCAGATCGTCATCATCATCCCGTTGCTGGCGGCGCTGGTCTTCATCGGCTGGCAGGCCACCGGCGGCATTGCCCCGGTCGCGGAAAAGCTGCAGCAAACCGCGCCGCAGCTGATCAACCTTGAGGATATCGGCGGCATCAAGGCCGGGCTGACCTTCTTCGTCGCCATCCTGCTCACCGGCATCTTCCACCAGGGCAACTGGCAGCGCATCTACTCCGCCAAGGACATTCCCACCATGCGCAACGGCTTCCTGCTCGGCGGCCTGCTGGTCGTGCCCTTCATCTTCATCATGGGCCTTTTCGGGCTGGCCTTCATGGCGACGACACCGGATGGCGACAGCTCGGTGGCCTTGTTCAGCGTGGTCATGCCCAATATCCCGCTCTGGCTGGCCGTCGCCCTGATTCCGCTCGGCATCTCGCTGGTGATGTGCAGCGCGGACACGGCCATCAGCGCCATTTCGAGCATCGTGGCAGTGGACATCGGCCGGGTGATGCCGAAGCGCAGCGCCGCCAGCCTGATGCGCCTGTCGCGCTGGCTGGTGCTGCTGGTTGCAATACCCGTGCTGATTGTCGCCGCGCAAGGCTACAGCGTGCTCTACCTGTTCCTGCTGGCGGACCTGCTATGCGCCGCCGCGGCATTTCCCGTGTTCTTCGGCCTGTTCAGCCGCTCGCATACAGGCACGGAGGCCGTGACCGGGACGGTAGCGGGCTTGGCGGCCGGACTGTTCATGTTCCCCATGCCGGACCAGCCCGCCACCCACCTGCTCGAAGCCTTCCTGCTGGCCGCATTGACGCCTGTCGCGGTGATCGCCCTCACCCGCTTGATCAAGCGACGCAAACAACACTTCGAACTTGCCGCGCTGGCACATGCAAGCCGCAGGCTGGACCGGGAACAACTCTAAAGTCAGCTAGCCAACCAAAAGGGCGAGCGCAGCGATGCCAAGTGTGGGTTTGATTTTGAATTCCCCGTCTGGCTGCGCCGAGTAGCGCAGATCTGTCTGGAAAAAGAGCTTGCGTCTGTCTGAGCGCAGCGAGTTCAGCAAGCTCCCAGACAGATTGAGCAACGCAGGGGACCGGGAGCTTGCTCCCGGCGCAGACTCCGGGGTCGCCTTTGCTTTGGTTACTTTTATTTGGCGAAGCAAATGAAAGTAACTCGCTGACAAGCGAAAGGCAACGATTCAATGGTTTGCGATAAGGGGCAAGACCATGTTTGCTTAACTCATTATCCAAGCCCCAGACCCACCGAACTTCACGGTTTTTAGTCTTCATCCATATTGTGATTGACGAGAGGATGGGTTTCGCCCCGTCGGGCGAACCTATTTCTTTTGTTTCGCCAAAAGAAATAGGTGAAAGAAAAGGCGACCCGATTGTCTGCGTCCCTACACTACGTTCCGGGCAACCTGCGTTGCTCGCTTTTAATGGGGACTGGCTGAACTCGCTGCGCTCAGACAGACGCCAGTCCTTAATCCATTAAAAGCTGTGCTACTCGGCGCAGCCAGACGGGGAGGAAAAACCACAGCGACTTGGCTTCGCTGCGCTCGCCCTTGATTATTGGAGACAAATGGCCTATGGCGGAATCTTGAATCAAGAACTGCAAGACAGCATGGAACACCCTGCCTTGTGCCTGGCCCAATCCGGCCGCAGGCCGGCAAAACGTTCCTTGCCCGGCTGCTCGTCATAAGGCTTGCGCAGCACGTCCAGCAGCTCTTCTATCATGCTGGTATCGCCCGCGTCGGCCAGGTCTATGGCCTGCTGGGCAAGGTAGTTGCGCAGCACGTAACGCGGATTGGCCCGGTTCATGGCCTCGCGCCGCTCGGCAGGGTCGCGCCCGTCCGCGATCGTCGCCTGGGCGTATAGCTTGAGCCAGTCGCCGAACCTGGGCTTGAAGGTTTCCCACAATGCCGGACTGTAGGCTGCGCTCTGCAATACGGCCAAGTCGGGCTGAGCGGCATCCACCAAAGCCAGCTTGCGGAAAAACTCGGTCATGTCGATCTCGGCCTGGGTCATGAGGCCGAACACTTCATTGAGCAAGGGCTCATAGTCGTCGCGCCATGCACTGAAGCCGAACTTGACCGCCAGCACGGCGCCCCACTCTTTGTTGTAAGCCTGGTCGTAAAGCATGAGGCCTTCGTCGTAGATCTCGCGTTCTGGCTTCAAGGCATATAGCGCCTGCGCCAGGCGCTCCAGGTTCCAGCGCGCGATGTCGGGCTGGCGGCCGAAGCAATAGCGGCGGCCTGCCGCGTCGGTGGTGTTGGGGGTCCAGCCCGGGTCGAAATTGTCCACCCAGCCGTACGGGCCGTAATCGATGGTCAGGCCGAGGATGGACATATTGTCGGTGTTCATCACGCCGTGCACGAAGCCCACGCGCATCCATTGCGCGATCAGGCGCGCGGTGCGCACGCAGACGATGGCGAACCATTCTGCAAACCGCTCTTCTTCCGGGTAATCCTTCAGTTCGGGAAAATCGCGGTCGATGGTGAAATCCACCAGCGTTTGCAAGGTTTCCCTGTCGTCGCGCATGGCGAAAATCTCGAAATTGCCAAAGCGGATGAACGAAGGCGACACCCGGCAGACGATCGCGCCCTTTTCCGCCTGTGGGTTGCCGTTGTAGAACATGTCGCGGATCACGACGTCGCCGGTCTGCACCAGGCTCAGGGCGCGTGTCGTGGGGATGCCGAGGTGGTACATGGCCTCGCTGCAGAGGAATTCGCGCACCGAGGAGCGCAGCACTGCGCGCCCGTCCGCCATGCGCGAATACGGCGTCACGCCCGCGCCCTTGAGCTGCAGTTCCCAGCGCTGGCCTTGGGGAGTGACCACCTCGCCCAGGCTGATGGCCCGTCCATCCCCCAGCTGCCCCGCCCAGTTGCCGAACTGGTGCCCGCCGTAACACATGGCATAGGGCTCCATGCCTGGAATCAGGCCGTTGCCGCCCAGCGCGCTTACCCACGCCGGCGACTTGATCTCCTCCTCGCTCAGCCCCAGCGTTTGCAGCATCTCGGGCGAATAGGCGAGCAGCCTGGGCGCAGACACCGAAGTCGGCATCACCCTGGACCAACAGGCGCCATATACCTGGCGCAACTGGTTGCTGGTTTCCGGGTCGCCCGGCAGCTCTCGCAAGAAACGGTTATCAAAAGTAAGCATGGTCAAAGTATGGGGGCCGATCAATAAGGTTCAAGAAGCAGGGAAGGTATATAGGAATGACAGCGTCCCGTATTGTATGTTCTCCCGTGAGATAAATTAAATTGGCAGATGCTTAAAAAACAAGCAGGATCAATTTATGCATGGCATAACAGCGGCTTATTTATTCAATGCCCATCATGCCCACAAAGTTACCCACAGAAATTGTTGAGGCCGGTGCATAATCGGGCTTGCACCGAACCTCAAGGGCAAACACCTGTCTTCCACAACATCCTGATGAACGACACTTGCAAGCGATGATTCCATTTTCCATCCTCGACCTCTGCCCCATCGTGCAGGGCAGCACGCCCGCGCAGGCCTTCAACAACTCCATTGAACTGGCGCAAGTTGGGGAAGAGTCAGGCTACCGGCGTTTCTGGCTGGCGGAGCACCATAACATGCCGGGCATCGCCAGCGCGGCGACTGCCGTCGTCATTGGCCATGTCGCCGGCCACACCAAGACCATACGCGTCGGCGCGGGCGGCATCATGCTGCCCAACCATGCCCCGCTGGCGATCGCGGAGCAATTCGGCACGCTGGAATCGCTTTACCCGGGGCGCATCGACCTCGGGCTGGGCCGCGCACCTGGCAGCGACATGGCTACCGCGCGTGCCTTGCGGCGCAACCTGCATGCGCATGGTGAGGATTTCCCCGAACTGGTGGCCGAACTGCAGGACTACTTCGCCTTGCCACAGCCGGGCCAAGGCATCAGGGCGGTGCCCGGCGCAGGGCTGACCATCCCCATCTGGATACTGGGCTCCAGCCTCTACGGAGCCCAATTTGCCGCAGCCCATGGCTTGCCATTCGCGTTTGCCTCGCACTTTGCCCCCACCTTCCTGTTGCAGGCGCTGGACACTTACCGCCGCAACTTCCAGCCCTCCGCCTCGCTGGACAAGCCCTACTTCATGGTCACGGCCAATATGCTGGTCGCCGACACCGATGAAGAAGCGCGCTACTGGTTCAGCTCCCAGCAGCAAGGCTTCACCAACCTCCACCGCGGCACACCGGGACAATTGCCGCCGCCGGTGGACGACATCGAGCAATACTGGACGCCTGCCGAGAAAATCGGCGTGGAACGCATGCTGGCCTGTTCGCTGGTCGGCTCCGCCGCCACCGTGGAAGCCGGCTTGAGGAAATTGCTCAATGACCTTGCGCCCGACGAATTGATGGTGACCGGCCATGTATTCGACCAAGCGGTCAGGCTGCAGTCGTACCGGGCCGTGGCCGCCATCCGCGACAAGCTGGCGGCGGAATGAAAAAGGCCAGGCGTCGGCCTGGCCCATTGAGAAGAAATGTATTTTAGTAGAGAGGATGTTGGTGCTGGCGTCTGCGCCTGCTGATCAGGCCCATCACGCCCAGGCCCAGCGCCAGCATGCCGTAGGTGCTGGGTTCGGGCACGGCAGTGACCACCACGCCATCCAGGAATGAACCGTACGAAGGCGCATTCTGCGGCTCTATCGAGACGAACTTCAAAGTGGTCAGGCTATCGGAGGCCAGCAGGTTGGTGAAGTGGTACTCCACCCATCCGCTATGCGAGGTGACCGAGGTTGCCACCACCTGGCTCCCGCCCCAATACACTTCCAATGCGCTGTTCAGGTCGCCTGGAGTATCCGAGCGGCCGGAATAGGCAAAGCTGAGGTTGTACAAACCGCCGGAAGTCGTTGTCAGGTCCTGCCAGATCGAGGTCAGGTTGGTCGAGTTCAGCTCCAGGTACTGTTCCCCTTCGAATGCAGTATTGAATGCGGGCCAACCGCCATGATCGCTGCCGCGCTGTATTTCGAACACGCCGTCCGAGCTCCAGCCAGTCACCGCAGGCAACTGTTCCCAGGAACCCGAGATGGCATCAGCCTCGAAGCCCCCGTTCACCACGATGTTCGCTGCATTCACCCCGCTGCTTGCAGCCAGTAGCGCCCCACAAATCGCCATAGTCAGTTTATTCATTTTCTCTTCCTTCTCATCGTCATTTGCTTTAAGAAAAGTACGTTTGCCCGGCTATGAGCGCCAGGTGGACCGAGCATGCATGGCAACCATGTGCCTTACTGTGCGCTAGCGCACATAACTTGATGATTTATAGGAAAATTAGCCCAATCGGACTAATACACGGCAATTGGCCCTTCCAAGCCGGATCGATCGGCATATACTGCATTGCAGCACCTGCTTGGAGGCCAAATGGACATTCCGTTCAGCCCGCATGGCAATACCTTGATCAACGCGCTGCCGCTGGAGGATCAGCGGCAGCTGTTAGCAAGCCTGGAACCGCTTTCCATGCAGCTGGGCGAGGTGTTGTACGAATCGGAACAATTATTGAAGTACGTGTTCTTTCCTGTCGATGCCATCGTCTCCCTGCTCTACGTCATGGAGAACGGCGCATCGACGGAAATTGCGGTGGTCGGGGAGGAAGGCATGGTCGGCACGCCGGTCATCATGGGCACCAATACCTCTTCCTGCCGCGCCGTGGTGCAGAGCGCCGGGTATGGCTACCGCATCCGCGCCGGCACCTTGAAGCAGATTTTCGACCGCCGTCCTGCCGTCGCGCACCTGTTCCTGCGCTACACCCAGGCCCTCATCACCCAAATCACCCAGACCGCCGTCTGCAACCGGCATTGCGTGCTGGAACAGCAGCTATGTCGCTGGCTGTTGCTCAGCCTGGACCGGCTGCACAAAACCGAGCTCATCATGACGCAGGAGCTCATCGCCAACATGCTGGGCGTCAGGCGCGAAGGCATCACCGAAGCGGCGGGGAAACTGCAGAAACAAGGGCTGATCAGCTACAGCCGCGGCCATATCCACGTGTTGAACCGGCCAGGCCTCGAACGCATGGCATGCGAGTGCTACCAGGTCGTACGCCAGGCATACGCCTCGCTGCTATACGCGTAAACCTAAGAACTCTAAAATACCGCCTCGGCCGTATTGTTGCGGTCGATGATCTCGCGCATGGTGTTGCCTTGCTCGCACTGGGCAAAGCGGCACTCCGCATCCACCATGTCGCTGCTGCATCCGCCCAGCAAGGGGCAACTGGCGAACAGCTCGGCGATCCAGTCCACGAAAGCCCGGACCTTGGGCGACAAGTGCCGGTTGTGCAGGTAGACCACTGAAATCGGGTGGCTGGACGGCTGCCATTGCGGCAGGACTTCCACCAACTCGCCGGATTGAAGATGCGGCAGCACCATGTAGCGCGGCGCCTGGATCAGGCCGAAGCCCTGCAATGCGCAGGCGACATAGGCCTCGGCGTCGTTGACCGCGACCTTGCCGACGCCGCGCACTTCCATCACCTTGCCGTCCACGACAAAATCCCAGTCCATGTTCCGCCCCGTGCGGCTGGAAAAATAATTCACGGCATGGTGCTGCTCCAGGTCTTCCAGTGTCGTGGGCACGCCGTGCTGCTCCAGGTAGCGCGGCGAAGCGCAGGTCACCACACCGAACGCGCCGATGCGGCGGGCGACCATGCTGGAATCCTGCAACCCGCCCATGCGCACCACACAATCCACCGCCTCCTGCACCATGTCCACCGGGCGGTCGCTCATGCCGATCACCAGCTCCACGTCCGGGTAGCGCGTGTAGAAATCGCATAGTTTCGGAATGATGATCAGGCGGCCGATCGAGGGCGGCACGTCGATGCGCAGCCGCCCGCTCGGCCCGCGCGTCACGTCGCGGAACAAGGCTTCGGTCTCGTCCACCTCGGCCAGGATGCGCATGCAGCGCTCGTAGTAGGCCGCGCCGTCCGGCGTCAGGCTCAGGCGCCGCGTGGTGCGGTTGAGCAGGCGCACCTTGAGCAGGCCTTCCAGCGCCTGGATGGTGGTCGTCACCGTCGTGCGCGGCAAGCCGAGGCTATCCGCCGCGCGCGTGAAACTGTTGGCATCCACCACCCGGGTGAATACCTGCATTGCCTGGAATCGGTCCATATTTAAGACATTCCTTCATACTTAGATCAACAATTATTATGAATAATACTAACAATTCACTAAAAATTGATAAATTGTTTTAAATATAGACAAGTCGATACGGGGGCGCTCATTGATCCTCCGTACACATTGGAATTAAAATCTTGGCGACGTCTTCATTTTTGATTATATTGATGACAACTCACAAAATAAGGATCCAGCCATGTCCCGTACGAAGACCACCACAATGACAGTGCGCCTGAGCGGCCCCTTGAGTGAATTCGTCTCTGCCAACGTAGGCGAACAAGGCAACTATGAGAATGTCAGTGAATATGTGCGCGACCTCATCCGCCGCGACAAGGAAGCCAAGGAAACTGCCGCATTCAAGCGGCTCAAGGCAGAGCTATCCCATGCTTACTCCGCTCCGGAGTCCTCGTACCAACCGTTGACGGCATCCGAAGTCATCGCACGCAACCGGACTTGAACCAGCCATGGCACAGATACGCATCCAGGAGGCCGCATCCTGGCGGCTTGATGAGATCTATCGCCACACTCGCGACCGCTGGGGCCAGCAGCAGGCCGATCGCTACATCACTGGCCTGTTCGAGGCATTTGACAGTATCGCAACTCACCAGACGGCCTCCCGCGTCATTCCAGCCGAGTTCGGCATTGATGGCTACTTCTTCCAGTACGAGCGACACTTCGCCTACTGGCGCCAACTATCGAACGGTGACATCGGTATCGTGACCATTCTGCATGAGCGCATGCACCAGATCGATCGCTTCCGGGAAGATTTCGGGCTGTGACCACCTGCTGTTACATCCCCTTATCGTAATATCTCGAACGAGGACGCGCTCCACCTGCATTTTATTCATCTGGTCCGATAAATGACACGAAGCATTCCCAATACGCCTGCTCAGTATCTTGCAGGCTATATCGCTGGGATGCGCCTATAACAAAAAAAGCACAGCATGATCTTTATCGTGATGCTGTGCTTTTGGGAGATGAATTGCATGCCGGGTCAAACCCGGCATCCGCCTCTTGAAAATGGTCAGAAGGTATATTTCATGGAAGCCATGAAGTTGCGCGGCGCGCCGAAAGTGCCAAAGTTGTTGGCTACCGTCGAGTAGTATTCCTTATCCAACGCATTGTTTAAATTCAGCGAAACAGACAGATTGCTGCTCACCTCATAACGCGCCATCAGGTTAACCAGGGCCACACTGCCTTGCGTGTACTCGATGGCGCTACCGCTCCGGATGGAATTCTGCCAGTTCAAGCCTCCGCCCAGCGTCAGCTTGTTCCACGCACCCGGCAAGCGATAGGTGGTGAACAACTTCAGGGTGTGTAGCGGCAATCGAGTAAACGCACGCTCGCCATGCTCATCTTCCGTACGCGCATAGGAGTAGCCAGCGCCAGTCTGCCAGCCTTCGGTCAATTTTCCATTCACCTCGAGCTCAACGCCGCGTGTTCGGGTTTCGCCTTGCACTTCGTAAAAGCGGACATTGGGGTCCCAGAAGGCCAGATTTTCCACATCCATCTGAAACACGGCGAGATTAGCGGTCAGCCGGCCGCCATTGAAACTGGCCTTGACGCCCGCCTCGTAACCTTCCCCCTTCTCGGGGTCGGGCGAAGCGCCAGGGCGGCCGTACAAGAATACGACGCCTTCCTGCGGCTGGAATATCTTGGTGTAGCTACCGTATACCGACCAAGTGTCGTTGAGTGCATGGACAAGCCCTACATATGGCACGAACACATCTTCCTTGCGCTTGCCTGATCCCTCGTCCAGTTGCCAATGCGCACTACGTCCGCCCAGCAGCAGGCTGGTGGCATCGCTGAGTTGGAAGCGAGCGTTCAGATAAGCGCTATATTGACGTTCACGAAAACCTCCTTTGCCCGTTTTGAAAAATTCGGGGGCAGGCGCAGTATCTGTCCAGTCATAGATATTAAAGTCGGCCGGATAGCTCATCCAATCATAATCGAAAAGAGTGGTACTGGAACGGCTGCGCGACAATGTGACGCCGCCGATCAGTTCATGATCTCGTCCGAACAGCGAAAACACGCCGCTCACGTATGCATCAAGGTTGTTCTGACGGGTTTTGCTGCTCCAGCGGTAAGGCCAGACTTCCATGCCATTTCCGGTTGCCGCGTCAATTGTCTGCGTGACGCCCACAGTGATGGCATCATCATCATAACGCGTCTGGCTGTATTCCACCTTGCCTATCCAGTTTGTTCCGAAGCGGTGCTCGAGCGAGGCGAAAATATTGTTCGACTCATGATCGTAGTAATTCCATGAAGTCGTTCCATCGTCGGATGGCGAAAGCTTGATCCGTTGACCGTTCGTAAAGAACAATGGACGCCCCAGGATGGTGGAATCGGTCTTCTGGTCTAAATGGTTGAAACCAATGGTAAACAGAGTGTGTTCACTCAGATCGAATTCAGCGATACCGTATAGCGCAAGATTCTTCTGGTCGAAACGCTTTGCCCACGCGCCTTCTTCGCTGTAGTTTGCCGCCAGGCGGGCACGCGCAGTACCACTTTCGTTCAGCGGGCCGGAAATATCCATGCCAACTCCATAGCGATCCCAGTTGCCTGCCTGGGCAGTCACGAACTTCTGTGGCACGGCAGTCGGACGTTTGCGGATCAGGTTAATCGTCGCAGCGGGCGTGCCCAGTCCGTTCATAATGCCGGTAGCACCGCGCACCACCTCAACCCGGTCATAAGCCGCCGTATTTGACAACAGAGGTCCGACCGCAAGCGAGGTCGGCACACCTTCGATCTGATAATTGCGCAGGCGGGAACCACGCGCGAAAATGTCGGTGCCATCAATACCTTCACCAATAAAGGTTCTCTGAACGATGATGCCCGGTGTGGCATCGAGCACATCGAGCAGCGTATCAAGCTTCTGGTCATCCATGCGCTGACGCGTCATCACAGTGACAGCCTGCGGCGTTTCCTGCGGCGTTAAATTGAGTCGTGTCGAACTGCTTGTCGACCAGGTAGTGTAAGACCCCGTACCTTCGGTCGTCGAACCCGGCGCCTTGCCGGAAATGCTGACTGCCACCTCGGGCAACACGGCAACTGATCCCCGCTCCATCTGCCGTTCAGGAATCACTCTGATAATGAAATTGCCCTGTTGCTGTTCCTCTGCCTGCAGTCCCAGCGGCGTCAACAATGACGATAAACCTTGCCGCACCGAATAATCGCCGTGCAAACCCGGGGTTTCACGCCCCTGGACCAGCGCGGGCTCCACAGTGATATTGATGCCGGTCTGCACGGCAAATTCCGTAATAGCGGCAGCCAGCGAACCAGCGGCAATGTTCAGCTCCCTGACCTCGGCCTGCCTTGTGACTTGTTCGGCATGCACCTCATGCCAGTTGGCAGTGCCAGCCGCCATGCCGATAGCCAACACTGCCGCATGCACAGCATGATGGATGCGAAAGCGCGATGAGATATTTGCAGCCTGCACGTATTGGGAAACCGTGCTTTGGGGTTGATGACGCAATGACATATGTTCCTTCCTGTAATGTTAATCGTTTTTGTTACGTCAACAGACAGGACACGACAGGCAGGTAAAAGGGGCCAGAACGAGAGGATTATTTTTTATAGCATCAAACTACCGCGCTACCACAGTGACCCAATAGCGCGTTCTGTATTCGAGCTTGACCGGGAACACCTTGGCAAGGTTGAGCAGGATGGCGTCGGTATCCTGCAATTGGTAAGCCCCCGTCACGCGGATATCCGCCACGGCGGGATCGCAGCGCAGGATGCCCGGACGATAGCGCGCAAGTTCGGCAATGAAATCGCCCAGGCGGGTTTCATCGGCAGAAATCACGCCGCGCGTCCAATTCAACTCGCGGGGAGACAATGCTTGCGGCTGGTCGATGGCATCGGCATCGAAGCGGGTTTCTTCATTGGCATGGAGGATGTCAGTCCTGGCCCCATTGCTGATTTGCACAGCCCCCTCCTGCACCGCCACAAACACATGGTCATCGATATGGCGCACGACAAAACGGGTGCCCAACGGCTGTACTCGCCCATAAGCGGTCTGCACGGTGAAGGGACGCGGCTTGCCATTCCGCTGGGCATCGGGATCGGGGGCGGTTGCGATGAGGATTTCCCCGCCACGCAGGTGTACGGTGCGTGATGCGGCGTTATAGTCAATGTCAACGCGGGTGGCGGTATTGAGCTGGATCACCGTGCCGTCTGCCAGGATAATGCGGCGCTGCTCTCCCGCGGCGGTGCGGTAATCGGCCAGCCAGCCTTGCTGCTCGCCGGAACGCCAGCCCAGCCAGCCGGCAGGCATGGCTGCAATCAGTATCGCCAGTTGCTTGATGGCCTTGCGCCGGTCCAGGCGCGTTTTGCGCCGCAATGTACTGCCCGTCTGCTGCGGCAGGTTCGACGCCAGGCCGCTGATGCGCCGGGCCTGTTGCCAGGCTTGCTCGTGGGCGGGATCAGCGCCCCGCCACTGTTCGAAGGCAACCAGCTCCTGTGGCGTGGCTTCTCCGGAATCGATCAGCACGAACCATTCCGCAGCCTGCATGGCGACCTGGCGAATTACAAGCTCCGGTGCAGCCATGGCGTCAGATGCTGCCTTGGTAGCTTGAGGCCAGTACGATGCATTCCGCCATGGCCTGCGCCATGTAGCGCTTGACCGAGCGCAAGCCGATGTCGAGCTGCTCGGCGATCTCGGCATAGGTCAGCCCCTCGACCTGCGATAGCACGAATACTTCCCTCACGATGGGGGACAAGCCGTTGAGCATGGCATCCACCTCGTTCAACGCATCGGCGATCAGCGCCTGCTGTTCCGGCGACGGGGCTTCCGCCTCCGGCATCAGCGCCAGCGCATCCAGCCAGGCCCGCTCCAGCGACGCCCTGCGGAAATGGTTCAACAGCACCCGGCGAGCCACTGTCGCCAGGTAAGCGCGCGGTTCGCGCAACGGCTCGTTTTCCAGGTTGCTCGACGAGAGCTCCGGCATCAGCAGGATGCGCATGAAGGTGTCCTGGGCAAGGTCGGCCGCTTCGGAATGGTTATTCAGGCGGCGATTGAGCCACAAGCGCAACCAGTGCTGGTGCTGTTGGTAAAGCTGCTCGGCCAGCAGGTGCGAGGGAAAATGCGACATCAGGACAGGTTCACGATTGGAAATAAGAATCAGTTCCCATTGTAATCAATAAATCGGGAAAACTCATCCGTGTGGTTGTTTTCATGCAATTTTTTACGGTATTGGCCGTACGTCCCGCGCGCTGGATCCCATTGTTTGCGAATTACGAATAGTGTTTCCACATTTATGTAGATTATTAAATTAGCAAAAACGATCACAATGTGTCGCATCCAATATCAGCCAATGCAGACCGATTGTGAACGAACCGCGCGTTTCCCGTGAAGACTTCATCATCCCCGGACCCGAGGGAGCGATCCCCGTCCGGCTGTACCGTCGTGCGCAGGTGGAAGACAACGTGCCGTTGGTGCTGTACTTCCACGGCGGCGGATTCAATGCGGGCTGCCTCGACGATGCGGACTTTCCCGCCAGTTTCATCGCGCACCATTGCCCTGCCGTCGTCCTTTCCGTCGGCTATGCCCTGGCGCCGCAGCATCCGTTCCCCGCAGCGCCGGAAGATGCATACGCCGCAGCGCAATGGGCCGCGCGCAACGCGCGCCGCCTGAACACGGCCGCCAAGCTGCTCGTGGTCGCAGGGGACGATGCGGGCGGCAGTATCGCAGCGGGCCTGAGCATGATGGCGCGCGACCGCGGGGAATTCAGCATTGCCGCGCAAGTGCTGATCGCGCCGATGCTGGACCCGAGCATGACCCTGCTGGGCGACGCCGCCAGGCTCAAATCCGAGCTCACCGCGGCGCAATGCGCGCAGCGATACCAGCAATACCTGCCCAAGTGCACGCAACGCATGCACCCCTATGCCGCGCCGCTGGAATCGCTGCGCCTTGCCGGCCTGCCCGCCGCCATGATCGCCACTGCCGAATGCGACGTGCTGCATATCGAGGCGGAAAAATACGCCAGCGCCTTGATCAAGGCCGGCATCCCTACCCAGGTGTCACGTTTTGCCGGTGTCCAGCATGCCGAATTGCCCGCCCACCAGCCCATGCTGCACGAGGTGGTGGAGTTCCTGCGACGCCAGGCGGGACACGCCGGTTTACCTATCAACAGCGGCTAACAGAACTCAGCGAAGTGCTCCTGACAGGAGCGTTTTGTCAGCCGCGCTAAATTTTGATTTCAACATTGAAGATGAGGAACATCATGTCTAAACCACTCCAACAAAAGAAATTCGCCGCATTGCTGGCGGCCGCCCTGGCAATCTCGGGCGGCGTCATCTTGTGGTCGCCCGCAAGCCACGAGGCCCAGGCCGACACCGCTGCCGCAACAAATGCCGCTACCGTGGACGTTGCCGTTGTCGCGCAGCAGGACATCACCGACTGGCAGGATTATTCCGGCCGCCTGGAGGCGGTCGAGCGCGTTGAAATCCGTCCCCTGGTTTCCGGCACGCTGACCAAGATCCATTTCAAGGACGGCGACCTGGTGAAGAAAGGCGACGTGCTGTTCACCATAGACCCGCGGCCGTTCGAGGCGGAGGTCGCGCGCGCCCAGGCCCAGCTGAGCGGCGCCGAGGCGCGGCTGGACTACACCAGCCACGACCTGGAACGCGCGGAGCGCCTGATCGGTGACAACGCCATTGCCCGCCGCGACTTCGAGGAAAAGCGCAACGCGGCGCTGGAGGCGAAAGCCGCATTGCTGGCAGCGCAGGCCGCATTGCAGACTGCCCGCCTCAACCTGGAATACAGCCGCATCACGGCACCGGTATCCGGCAGGATTTCGCGCGCCGAGGTGACGCTGGGCAATATCGTCTCCGCGGGCGCCAGCTCCACGCCGCTCACCACGCTGGTGTCTACCGACAACATCTACGCGGCGCTCGAGGTGGACGAGCAAAGCTACCTGAAATTCATCCAGCCCGGGCACACCAGCCAGCTCAAGGTCTTGCTGGGCCTGGCGAACGAGGACGGCTACAGCCGCGAAGGCCGCATCGGCTCGGTCGATAACCGCCTCGACACCGCATCGGGCACCATCCGCGTGCGCGCCGTGTTCGACAACCGCAAGGGCGACTTGCTGCCAGGGTTGTATGCGCGCGTCAGGCTGGGCAGCGGCAGCACCCACCCGGCATTACTGATAGACGAGAAAGCCGTGGGCACCGACCAGGACAAGCGCTACGTGCTGGTGGTCGATGCGCAGAACCAGGCCAATTACCGCGAGATACGGCTAGGCGCGGCCCATGGCGAGCTGCGCGTGGTGGAAAGCGGCCTGCAGCCGGGCGAACGCATCGTGGTCAATGGCCTGCAACGCGTGCGTCCCGGCAGCCAGGTCAGCCCGCATCTGATCGCCATGCCTGGCAGCGAGTCGCCATTGGCCCAGGTTCGGGCAGAGGAAGCCATCCACACGATCCGCAGCCTACCCAATAAACAGCAAAAGGCCGTCAACGCATGAGAGCCTATTCATCCTCTTTTCACAGGGTACGTTGTCCCGCCAAAGTCGGCGATGCAAGGCGAAAACCACAGTCGGGCCGTTGCCCGGCGAGGATTTGCAACGACGCAGCGACTATGCTGGCGGGACAACCCACAGGGCATGGCTTCAAACCGCACTCGCTCTGCGTTCCAGACCTTGGCGAGGCAATAAGCATCGCCTGCGGCCTGCGCCTTGATCGGGCACGCTTTGAAACCATGCGTCCCCTATAAAAAGAGGATGAACAGGCTCTAAATCTTAGGGAAAACTTAAAATGAATATCTCAAAATTCTTCATCGACCGCCCGATCTTTGCGGGCGTATTGTCGATGCTCATCTTGCTGGGCGGGGCGCTGGCTATGTTCCAGCTGCCCATCTCGGAATATCCCGAAGTCGTGCCGCCTTCCGTGGTGGTGCGCGCACAATATCCCGGCGCCAACCCCAAGGTGATCGCCGAAACGGTGGCCTCGCCGCTGGAGGAATCCATCAACGGCGTGGAAGACATGATCTACATGCAGTCGCAGGCCAACAGCGACGGCAACCTCACCATCACCGTCAACTTCAAGCTCGGCGTGGACCCGGACAAGGCGCAGCAACTGGTGCAGAACCGCGTCAACCAGGCATTGCCCAGGCTACCGCCCGACGTGCAGCGGCTGGGCCTCACCACGCTGAAAAGCTCGCCCACCCTCACCATGGTGGTGCACCTGGCCTCGCCGGACAATCGCTACGATATGACTTACCTGCGCAACTATGCCGTGATCAACGTCAAGGATAGGCTGGCGCGCATCCAGGGCGTGGGCGAAGTCGGCCTGTTCGGCTCCGGCAACTACGCCATGCGCGTCTGGCTCGATCCGCAGAAAGTCGCCCAGCGCGGCATGACCGCATCCGACGTGGTGCAGGCGATCCGCGAGCAGAACGTTCAGGTGGCGGCCGGCGTGATCGGCGCGTCGCCCAACAATGTGCCGTTGCAACTTTCCGTCAATGCGCAGGGCCGCCTCAAGACCGAGGAGGAATTTTCCGCGATTATCCTCAAGACTTCCGCCGACGGCGCCATCACGCGCCTTTCCGACGTGGCGCGTATCGAGCTCGCCGCCTCTGAGTACGGCCTGCGCTCGTTGCTGGACAACAAACCCGCGGTCGCGATCCCGATCTTCCAGGCGCCCGGCGCCAACGCGCTGGCGATTTCCGATGCGGTGCGCGCCACCATGAAGGAGCTGGCTGCCGATTTCCCCGAATCGGTGGAATACCATATCGTCTACGACCCGACGCAGTTCGTGCGCTCCAGCATCCGCGCCGTGGTCACCACACTGCTGGAAGCGATCGCCCTGGTGGTGTTGGTGGTGATCCTGTTCCTGCAAACCTGGCGCGCGTCCATCATCCCCTTGCTGGCGGTCCCGGTCTCCATCATCGGCACTTTCTCGCTGATGCTGGCGTTCGGTTACTCCATCAACGCGCTGTCGCTGTTCGGCATGGTGCTGGCGATCGGCATCGTGGTGGATGACGCCATCGTCGTGGTGGAAAACGTCGAACGCAACATCGAATCGGGCCTGAGCCCGCGCGACGCCACCTACCAGGCCATGCGCGAGGTGAGCGGGCCCATCATCGCCATCGCGCTGACCCTGATCGCGGTGTTCGTGCCGTTGGCGTTCATGACCGGCCTCACCGGGCAGTTCTACAAGCAGTTCGCCATGACCATCGCCATTTCCACCGTGATCTCGGCGTTCAACTCCCTGACCTTGTCCCCTGCCCTGTCCGCCATGCTGCTCAAGGGCCACGGCGACAAGAAGGACTGGCTCACGCGCTTCATGGACCGCTGGCTGGGCGGCTTCTTTGCCAGGTTCAACAACCTGTTCAGCCGCGCTTCCGACAACTACGGCAAGGGCGTCAAGGGCATCATCAACCATAAAGGCGCGGCCATGGGCGTCTATGCCGTGCTGCTCGGCCTGACCGTGGGCGTTTCCCTGATTGTGCCCGGCGGCTTCGTGCCGGCGCAGGACAAGCAATACCTGGTGGGCTTCGCCCAGCTGCCTAGCGGCGCCTCGCTGGAACGCACGGAGGAAGTCATCCGCCGCATGAGCGAAATCGCATTGCAGCAGCCGGGCGTGGAAAACGCGGTCGCCTTCCCCGGCCTTTCCATCAACGGCTTCACCAACAGCTCCAGCGCTGGCATCGTCTTCACGCCGCTGAAGCCGTTCAACGAACGCAAAAGCAAGGAATTGTCGGCAGCCGCGATCGCGCAATCGCTGAACGAGAAATTCGGCCAGATCCAGGACGCCTATATCGCCGTGTTCCCGCCACCCCCGGTCATGGGCCTGGGCACCATCGGCGGCTTCAAGCTGCAGATCGAGGACAGGGGCGCGCTGGGCTATGCCGAGCTGGACAAGGCGGTGAACGCCTTCGTCGCCGAGGCCTCCAAGGCGCCGGAACTGGGGCCCATGTTCACCAACTACCAGATCAACGTGCCACAGCTGAACGTGGACCTGGACCGCGCCAAGGCCAAGCAATTGGGCGTGCCGGTGACCGAGGTATTCGACACCATGCAGATATACCTCGGCTCGCTCTACATCAACGACTTCAACCGCTTCGGCAGGGTGTTCCAGGTGCGCGCGCAAGCCGACGCGCCCTACCGCGCCAAGGCCGAGGACATCCTGCAACTGAAAACCCGCAACATGGCGGGCGACATGGTGCCGTTGTCCTCGCTGGTCAAGGTGACGCCCACCTACGGCCCGGAAATGGTGGTGCGCTATAACGGCTATACCGCCGCCGACATCAACGGCGGGCCGGCGCCCGGCTATTCCACCGGGCAGGCCCAGGCGGCAGTGGAAAGGATAGCCGCGCAGACCCTGCCGCCCGGCATCAAGTTCGAGTGGACCGACCTGACCTACCAGCAGATCCTCGCGGGCAATGCCGGCATCTGGGTCTTCCCGATCAGCGTGCTGCTGGTGTTCCTGGTGCTGGCGGCGCTGTACGAGAGCCTGGCCTTGCCGCTCGCGGTGATCCTCATCGTGCCGATGAGCATACTGGCTGCGCTCACGGGCGTCTGGCTGACCAAGGGGGACAACAACATCTTCACCCAGATCGGGCTGATGGTGCTGGTGGGGCTATCCGCGAAGAACGCCATCCTCATCGTCGAGTTTGCGCGCGAGCTGGAGCTGCAAGGCAGCAGCATCGTCAAGGCCGCGATCGAGGCCAGCCGCTTGCGTTTGCGCCCCATCCTCATGACCTCCATCGCCTTCATCATGGGCGTGGTGCCGCTGGTGACTTCCAGCGGCGCGGGTTCGGAAATGCGCTACGCCATGGGCATCGCCGTGTTCTTCGGCATGCTGGGCGTGACGCTGTTCGGCCTGTTCCTCACGCCCGTGTTCTATGTGCTGCTGCGCAAGCTGAGCGGAGGCCGCCAGCTGCATTCGGCCACCGAGCACAAACCCCATGTCGCCGGCCCAGCCGCCAGCCATTTGATATAGGAAGCACACCATGAAACCGACCAAGACATTATCGCTATTGACCGCAACGCTGCTGCTGGCGGCATGCTCAGTAGCCCCGGTCTATGAGAAGCCCCAGGTGGCAACGCCGGCGCAATTCAAGGAAGCCTCCCTTCATGCGACTGGTGAACAGTCCAGCCAGTGGAAGACTGCCGAGCCGGCGGAACTCAACCACCGCGGCCAGTGGTGGCAGGTCTTCAACGACCTCACCCTGGACAACCTGGAGGACGAGGCCTTGGCTGCCAACCAGAACCTGCAGGCCGCCACCGCCAGGCTGGCGCAATCGCGCGCCTTGTTCAAGGACGAGCGTTCCAACCGCTACCCGCAACTGAGCGGCGGCATCAGCCCAGGGCACCAACGCGTATCGCCGGATGCCCAGCGTACCGAGAACGGCAGCGAACAGACATTGTGGCGCGCGCAGGCGCAGTTCGCCTATGAGGCAGACCTGTTCGGCCGCGTATCCTCGCTGGTCAACGCCGCCCAGGCCGATGCGGAACAGAGCGCCGCCCTGCTGCGCTCGGTCCTGCTATCCCTGCAGGCGGATGTGGCGCAGCAATACTTCACCATCCGCGAGCTGGATGCCGAGCGTGATATCTACCAGCACACCGTCAAGCTGCGCGAGCAAACCGTGCAGCTGACGCAGCACCGCTACGACGCCGGCGACATCAGCGAGCTGGAGCTGGCGCGCGCCAAGACCGAACTCGCGGCCGCACGCTCGGAGGAACTGGGCGTGACGCGCCGCCGCGCGATTGCCGAGCATGCCCTCGCCATCCTGCTGGGCAAATCCCCGGCAGAATTCAGCCTGGCAGCGCTTCCGTTGCAACGCATCAGCATCAACGTACCGGCCGGCTTGCCGTCCTCGTTGCTGGAACGCCGGCCGGACATCGCCGCCGCCGAGCGCGCGATGGCGGCGGCGAATGCGCGCATCGGCGTCGCCAAGGCGGCCTATTTCCCGCGCCTCAACATCACCGGCGCGCTCGGTTACGAATCCTCCGAGCTGGGCAGCCTGTTCGAATGGTCCAACCGCACCTTCCTGCTCGGCCCCTTGATCGGCACCATGCTCTCGATGCCGATCTTTGACGGCGGCCGCCGCGAGGCCGGGCTGGAACGCGCACGCGCCGTCTACGAGGAAGACGTCGCCAAATACCGCCAGACCGTGCTCAACGCCTTTGGCGAGGTCGAGGACAACCTGGCCAGCCTGCGCATCCTCGACAACCAGTCCGAAGTGCAGGACACGGCCGTCGCCTCGTCGCAACGCGCCAGCCACCTCGCGCAAAGCCGCTATCGAGAAGGTCTGGTCAGCTACCTCGAGGTGATCGATGCGGATCGCAGCTTACTGCAGCAAAAGCGCGTCACCCTGCAACTCGACGGCGAACGCGCCCGCGCCACGGTCAACCTGATCCGCGCGCTGGGCGGCAGCTGGGAGGCTGCGCCGGTCGTCGCCTCGAAATAACCGCGGCTTGCCCTGGCCGGGCCATGCCGCCGGGCGCGGCCTTGGACAACCTTCCCCGGCGGGGTTATGCTGGAGTTGGCAAGGAGATTGCCGCGGGCAGTAAAGCGAACGATAAGGCAAGCGACACGCCCGGAGAGTTTTGTTCGCAGTTCTTCAAGGAATTAGCATGGTTTCAATCGACACGGCATTGCAATTCGTCGCGGTATCGGCGGTGCTTGCCTTGGCGCCCGGCCCAGACAATATGTTCGTCCTGATGCAATCGGCTGCCGGCGGCGCGCGCAAGGGCATTGCGGTGACGCTTGGGCTGTGCACCGGCCTGGTCGTGCACACCGCCGCCGTCGCATTCGGCGTCGCCGCCATTTTCCAGGCGTCGGCCGCCGCCTTTACCGCGCTCAAGATCGCGGGCGCCGCCTATTTGCTTTACCTTGCCTACGGCGCATTCACCTCAGGCATGGGCGCATCGCCTGGCAACGAAGGCACTGCTCACCCCGACAAGGACACTATCGGGCTCGATAAAGGGCTTTATCAGCGCGGCATCCTCATGAACGTCACCAACCCCAAGGTGGCGTTGTTCTTCCTGGCTTTCCTGTCGCAATTCGTCAAGGATGGCGCCGGGCCTGCGCCTCTGCAGATATTACAGCTAGGCGCGCTGTTCATGATCACCACGCTGGTCATCTTCAGCCTGGTCGCCTATACCGCCGGCCGGCTCAGCCGTTGGCTGCAACGCTCGCCCAAGGCGGTCAGGAACATGAACAGAATTGCAGGGGTCGTCTTCATCGGGCTTGCCGCCAGGCTGATAACTGCACAGCGGTAAAACAGCTGCGCATGCAGCCTGTTTTGATATGTAGGTGGGAAGTTAGTGCGCCCAATCTATATCGGCAGAGTCACACTGGGTCAATGACGGCTCATCGGCCTGCATGCAGGCTTACTGCCTTATTCACGGCACTAACCTGCGTATTCTAACCTCGAACGGCATGCTATGCCGCTACTTCTTCCTGGGATCGTCCGGGCTGTCGATGACGATATCGTTCTGCACCGACACCACCCCGCTCACGCTGCGCGCCACTATTGCCGCCTGGCTCACCTCGGCTTGCGACCGCGCGGTGCCGCTCAAATGCACCGCACCGAGGTCGTCGGACTGCACCTTGATATCAAGCGCATCCAGCGTCTGGTCGCGCGCGAGCGCAGCCTTGACCTTGCCGGTAGTGGCCGAATCGTCAGCATACGTGGTCAGGGACTCGCTATCCTCGGTACGGCCGTGCAACGGCAAAGACAATGCCAGCATCAGCAATGAAAACTTGAAAAACCGCATACATCATCCTCAAACTTGATCTGGATTCCATAATCGTAAACATGGCGTTCTTTAAAATAAGAGTCGTCATATTCCGAAGCATGTGTAGGAATTCGCAACCAAGAATGGCTTACACAACTCAGCGAAACAATCCTGGCTAGCCGATTTGCCGCAGACAGCACAAGCAGTACGGTATGGCAGCGCAACGAGGCCAGGAGAGTTTTATCAGCCGCTCTAAAGCATTTCGCTTGACACAGGCACGGCGGCGCCATGTAAGATGAAAAAACTGTGTCATTTACAAAACTTGAACCGGTAGAATCCTGCCACGGATAGAAGGATAAGCGATGCCCTCGTTATACAAGAGCCGCGAAGAGCGAGTACAAGATGTTGTCAAAGCCTATATGAATGAGAACAATACCGTGCGTCACTCCCTGACGTTCGGCGGCCAGTTCCTGCCCCATAGCGAACAGGAAAGAGAGCAAATGCGCGAGGAACGCGCCTGGGCGCTGGCCCGGCTTGCAATCGACAAGATCATGCGGCTTCCCTACATTGCCATCAACCGCATATCGGCAACATGATTCTTCCCTGCAATGCTTGAGTAAACCCGACGTTCCGGAGATCGCGCATACAACCCGGAGCACAGGAAGGGCAGCTATCGCTGGCTCAGCATGCCATAATGCATTTCAATGCATCCGTCATTTATTTACTCCAACAATAAAACTAAACTCCAATAAAGCAAACGTTGAACATCTTGCCAACTGAATAAGGAGCTTTCCCATGCTATCCCGACGCAGTTTCCTCTCCGGCATCGCGGCAGCCGGCGCAGGCCTCGCCCTGGCCCGTCCTGTGTTCGCCAAGCCGTTATCACAAGCCGCATCCATGCAGACCCGCGCTATCCCGTCCAGCGGAGAGCGCTTGCCGGTGATCGGCATGGGCAGCTCAGGCAGCTTCGAAGTCGGCAATAGCGCCGCCGAGCTCGACCCTTTGCGTGAAGTATTGAGGAGGTTCTTCGCAGGCGGCGCGACGGTCATCGACACCGCCCCTTCCTATGGCACTGCCGAGGAAGTGATCGGCCAATTGCTGGAAGAGCTGGGCCTGCGTTCCAAGGCCTTCCTCGCCACCAAGCTCGGCACTTCCGGACGCGAGGCCGGCCTGGCGCAATTCCAGGACTCGCTCAAGCGGTTGCGCACCGACAAGGTGGAACTGCTCCAGGTGCACAACCTGCGGGACTGGCGCCCCCAGTTCGAAGTGATCAAGGAGCTCAAGGCGCAGGGCAAGACCCGCTACACCGGGCTCACCCATTACGTGGACAGCGGCCATGACGAACTGGCCGAGGTGGTGCGCAAGGTCAAGCCGGACTTCCTGCAGGTCAATTACTCCGTCGTCTCACGCAACGCGGAACAGAAAGTGTTTCCAGTCGCCAGGGAACTCGGCGTGGCAGTCCTGATCAACCGCGCCTTCGAAGACGGCCGGCTGTTTTCCAGGGTGCAAGGCAAACCGCTGCCGTCCTGGGCCGCAGAAGCAGGAATCTACTCCTGGGCGCAGGCTTTCCTCAGGTTTGCCTTGAGCCACCCCGCCGTCACCACCGTGATACCGGCCACCGGCAAGCCGGACCGCCAAAGCGACAACCTCAAGGCCGGCAGCGGACCGGCCCTGACCGAAGCGCAGCGGAAATCGTTGATCGACACGGTCGGCTGAGGGAATTCACTCCATGCGCCTCTCCTCGCTTGCCAGCCGCCTGTTCAATGTGGAAAAGCAGGAAGCGCCAGCGGTGCTGGCCGGCCTGCTCATGTTCTTCCTGCTGTTCGCGGGCTATTTCATGCTGCGCCCGGTGCGCGAGACCATGGGCCTGGCAGGCGGCGTGCGCAACCTGCAATGGCTATTCACCGGCACGTTCGTCGCCACGCTTGCCGTGCTGCCGCTGTTCGGCTGGCTCGCCTCGAAGGCGCAGCGACGGCGAATCCTGCCCTGGACTTACGGCTTCTTCACCTTGAACCTGCTTGCCTTCGCCGCCGGCATGGCATGGCAGCCGGACAATCCATGGGTGGCAAGGGCGTTTTACATCTGGCTGTCGGTCTTCAACATGCTGACCATCTCGCTGGCCTGGAGCGTCCTGGCCGACGTCTTTTCCAGCGCACAGGCCAAGCGCCTGTTTGCACTGATGGCCGCAGGCGCCAGCTTGGGCGGCTTGGCCGGGCCGGTGCTGGGCACGCTCCTGGTCGGGCCGCTCGGCCACTCCGGTTTGCTGGCGCTGTCGGCGCTGATGCTGGCCGGCAGCGCTGTAGCCGGCCTCGCCCTGCAACGCTGGCGCAACCTGCATCCGCGCGCGCCGGACGAGGCATTTACCCGCTCGCAGCCGCTGGGTGGCAACCCGCTCTCGGGCGCAACAGCAGTATTCCGCTCGCCATACCTGCTGGGCATCGCCACCTTCGTCATCTTGCTGGCGACGGCTAATACCTTCCTCTACTTCGAGCAGGCGCGCCTGGTGGAAGCGACTTTCCCCGACAAGGTGCAGCAGACCCAGGTTTTCGGGATCATCGACATCGTCGTGCAATCGCTGGCGCTGCTGACCCAGTTCTTCCTGACCGGCCGCATCGCGCAGCGCCTCGGCGTCAGCGTGCTGCTGGTCGCGGTGCCGCTGGTAATCGCCGCCGGCTTTCTCTGGCTCGCGCTGGCCCCCGTATTCGCGGTGCTCGCTGTCGTCATGGTGGTGCGTCGCGCCGGAGAATATGCGCTGGTACGCCCTGGCCGCGAGATGCTCTACACCTCGGTTTCCCCCGAGCAGAAATACAAGGCCAAGAACTTCATCGACACCGTCGTATACCGCGGCGGCGACGCCGTGAGCGGCTGGGTCAAGCACGGCATAGACCTGCTGGCAGGACAGCCTGCTGTCGCGATGCTGATCGGCAGCCTGTTCGCCCTCGTATGGGCAGGCAATGGATTGTTGCTCGGGCGCAGCCAGAAACGTCTTGAAGCGAAGCATGAAGATGCTTTCGCAAATCCCCGCTCACCTGACAAAACAGAGAATCTTGCGTAGGCAGTCCCGGGTTGATTTGGCCTCAACTGTGATAAGAACGGCATAATAGGCAGCTCAATGGGCTACTGAAGGCAACCATGGTTTCTATCTTGGTGGATGGTGACGATAAAACCACAAAAATCACTGACTGGACATTAAGGTATGACTCGGCAAAAGATGTACTGCTGCTGACTTGCCACTTCCGCTCAGGAAAAACTTACACCCGCCCGCTCACGGCATGCGAGATCACGCCCACAGAAGAAATCCAGGGGTCGTTGCTTCAAAGGCCAGGTAGCATCGTTTTCAGCATCGTTGATAAGGTAACGGTGTATGGCAGAAAGTACGCAGCCGTCTACTATCCTGGCAATGCCAAGCCATATCTGATGAAAGCGGATGAACTCGATTTCATTCCGCAAACCTATATCAAGCAAGGAGCAATATTTAATTATTTTGTTTCAGTGGCGCAAGCCCGCATTGAACACACAGCAGGCGACAATAAAGCTATTGCTGAGAACGTCCTGCGCCAGTTGGAAAAAGTGGTATCACATCCGGATACCGCACTGCATGCGTACTGCACTGGCAGAAATCAGCCGCGTGAACCAATCAAGTATTTCATCTATCCTTTCGGCGTCAATGCGAGTCAGCTCAAGGCGGTAGAGCAGGCATTCTCCTCACAGATCAGCCTGATCGAAGGCCCGCCGGGCACTGGAAAAACCCAGACAATATTGAACATCGTCGCCAATATCCTGCTACAGGACAGAACCGTCGCCATTTTGTCCAATAACAATGCCGCCGTGAGTAATGTCTATGAAAAACTGCAGAAATCAGGACTCGACTATCTGGTTGCCAAACTAGGCAGTACAGATAACCGCAAAGCCTTTTTTGAAAACCTGCCCGAGGCACCATCAGACGCGCCGCCCTGTGCATCAGATATCGAGGACATCGATGCGACATTGCAAAAGCTTAAGCAGTATCTCGATGCACGGAACCAAGTCGCGCAACTACAAGCGGAAATTGATGAACTGCGCATAGAGCAGCAATACCTGCAGCGTTGGCAAGATGAAAACCTTTCGCATGAACCGGCCCCAATTGAAAAGTATGGGCTATCCCCACAACAAATCACCGATTTCATTGCTTACCTATCGTACCTTGGTGAGAAGTCCATCAATCTCTGGCACAGAATGACACTGTTGCTGAATTTCAGGATTGTACGCACGACATTCATGAACAACTGGGAAAAGCGCAAATCACTGATCGATTCATTGCAACGGAGCTATTACGAAACATCGCTAGAACAGAAAATTTCTGTATTGACAGGCCTTGAGAAAATACTAGAAGAAAATCATGCCGATACATTGCTGCAAGAACTGACCGGCACCTCCATGACTTACCTGAAGCACCATCTTTATCAACGTATCCCACGCGAGGAAGAATTTACCGAACAAGATTACAAAACAAGGTTCAGCGCGTTCACAAAGCGTTTCCCCATCATCGGCAGCAGCACCCACTCGATTATCAACTCCATCGCCGATAATGCCATTCTCGATTACGTCATCATCGACGAAGCCTCGCAACAAGATATCGTTCCGGGGATACTGGGATTGGGCTGCGCCAGGAACCTGATCATTGTTGGCGACAGCAAACAGCTTCCGCATGTACCGGTGAATCTCGATATTCCATCACCCTCCGAGTTCTACGACTGCGTCAGATACAGTTTGCTGGACTCATGCATCGGCGTTTTCGACCATGCCCTGCCATCAACATTGTTAAAGGAACATTATCGTTGCCACCCCAAGATCATCCAGTTCTGCAACAAACAGTTTTATAACAATCAGCTCATCCCCATGACGCAAGACAATGGCGAGCCAGCGTTATCGCTGATTGTCACTGCCAAAGGCAATCATGAACATCGCCTGGCCAATCTCAGAGAATTGGAATCACTAGGCCCTCTTGCATGGGATGAGGAAAACAGTAGAGGATTTATTGCTCCTTATAACGCTCAAATCAACCAGGCAAGAAAGCAACTGCCTGGCGACTTTGTCAACTCGACAGTACATAAATTTCAAGGCAGGGAATGTGACGAGATCACGTTTTCAACCGTCCTGGACAAGAAACGCAGCAACCAGCAAAAATTGGACTTCGTAGACAATTCCCACCTGATCAATGTAGCCGTCTCCCGTGCAAAACATCATTTCACGCTGGTGACGGGCGACGATGTCTTTACCGAAAACAACAGGGACATTGCCGCACTGATCCGTTACATCGAATATTATGCGGATCAGGAACAGATTAAATACAGCCCGGTTGTTTCTGCATTTGACCTGCTTTATCAGGAATATGACCAATCTCTGGAAAAACTCAAAGCCAAGCTCAATCCGAATGACTCGGTATTCAAATCAGAGCAGATTATTGCCCAGCTGCTACGCGACATCCTTTCGCAGGATACGTACCGGGCATTAACCTTTCATAGCCAAGTTGCCTTAATTCAATTGGTGTCGTTGACCAATAATAGCCTTACCCCACGAGAGCAAGAGTTTATGCGCAATCGTGCCAGTTGTGATTTCGTGCTTTATTTCAAAGTAGGGAAAACACCGCTAGGGGTTATCGAAGTCGATGGAAAAATGCATGATTCTAAACAGCAAGCAGAACGGGACCAGTTGAAGAACAACATTCTGGAAAAAAGCGGCCTTCCCTTGCTGAGGCTGAAAACCATCGAAAGTAACATTGAAGGGAAAATCACCGCATTCCTGGCTCAATGGTGCAACAATTTCTCTGCCATATCACATCAGCCCACGGAGCAATCAGTTATTCCAGCCAGTCTCGCCAGGTAAAAAGCCGAAACACATCCCATGAAAGACAAACAAAAAAGCCCAAACCGAAGTCTGGGCTTTTGATGAATTCTGGAGCGGGAAACGAGTCTCGAACTCGCGACCTCAACCTTGGCAAGGTTGCGCTCTACCAACTGAGCTATTCCCGCATTGCTTCACAGCAAAATCATTTACCTGGAGGCGCGAGCCGGAGTCGAACCGGCCTAAACGGCTTTGCAGGCCGCGGCATAACCGCTTTGCTATCGCGCCATAAACAGTATCAGGCTACCCTTGCGGATATCTGATAAAAAAGGAAAGCGCTTGTCGCCACTTTCCCTTTTAAATCCTGGAGCGGGAAACGAGTCTCGAACTCGCGACCTCAACCTTGGCAAGGTTGCGCTCTACCAACTGAGCTATTCCCGCATCGAAAGAAGGCGCTATTCTAAGGATTTTCAGGCGTGTGTCAAGAGTATTTCAGCCCGATCAACCGGCCTTCATGCGAGGCCATGCGGCCTTCAAATAGTAAGCCATTGACACCAATGTCAAAAACGCTGCGATGTAAATCAGCACCTCGCCGTAAAAACTGATATTCAGCGGCCCCAATGGATCGTAGTACAGCAGGAACAGGATGGCCGCCATCTGCACCGCCGTCTTGACCTTGCCGATGAACGCGACGGCGACGCTGCCGCGCTCGCCTACCCCCGCCATCCATTCCCGCAAGGCGCTGATCGCAATTTCGCGCCCGATGATGATCAAGGCCACCACCGCGCCGACGCGGTCGAGCTCGATCAGCAGCACCAAGGCGGCCGCCACCATCAGCTTGTCCGCGACCGGGTCGAGGAAAGCGCCGAATGCCGAAGTCTGGTTGAGCGCGCGCGCAAGATAACCATCGAACCAGTCGGTGATCGCGGCGAAGGCGAAAATGAACGTCGCCAGCACGTTTTTGTCGTGCATGGGCAAGGTACTTTCCGGGAAATAGAATATCCCGACAAAAATCGGGATGCATAAGATGCGCATCACCGTCAGGCTATTGGGGACATTCCAGACCATCAGTGCAACTCCTCATAAATTTTCTGCGCCAGCGCATGGCTGATGCCATCCACCTGTGCAATTTCGTCCACGCTGGCATTCTTGACGCCATCCAGGCCGCCGAACCGCATCAGCAGGCTCTTGCGGCGCTTGGCGCCTATGCCGCTGATATCCTCCAGGCTGGAATGCATGCGCGCCTTGCCGCGCTTGGCGCGGTGACCGGTGATGGCAAAGCGGTGGGCCTCGTCGCGGATCTGCTGCAACAGGTGCAGCCCGGGATGATCCTTCTTCAAGCCCACGGGGTATTCGCGCTCGGGGAAGAACATCTGCTCCAGTCCCGGCTTGCGCTCCTCGCCCTTGGCGATACCGACCAGTTGGATGTCCGGCAGGCCTACTTCGTTCATGACTTCGACCGCCACGCCCAACTGCCCCTTGCCGCCGTCGATGAACACCAGGTCAGGACGCTTGCCCTCCCCGGCCGCCACTTTGCGGTAACGCCGCGTCAGCGCGTCGCGCATCGCCGCGTAGTCATCTCCCGGCGTAATGCCAGTGATATTGTAACGGCGATACTCCGAGTTCTGCATGTTGCCCTTGTCGAACACCACGCAGGAGGCCACCGTCGCTTCGCCCATGGTATGGCTGATATCGAAACACTCGATGCGCTCAGTATTCTCCGGTAGGTCCAGCGCCTCGCGCAAGGCATTCAGCCTGGACTGCTGGTTGGCCTGCTGGGCAGCGCGCTGGCTGAGGGCCAATTCCGCATTGGTTTGCGCCATCTTGAGCCAGACGCGCTTGTCCCCGATCGGGTTAGTGTTGATCTTGATCCTGCGGCCCGCCTGCTCACTGAACACTTCTTCCATTGCTGCGGTTTCCAGGGGCGCGCCCACGATCAGCAACGGGGGGATCGCGCCCGCCATGTAATGCTGCTCGAGGAAGGCCTCCATCGTGGTTTCCAGGTCGGCGCCGTCTGCATTCTTGGGGAAGAAGCTCTTGTCGCCCAGGTGGTGGCCGCCGCGGATCATGACCAGGTTCACGCACCATTGCCCTTGCAGCTCTGCGCAGGCAATCACGTCGGCATCGCTGACGTTGAAGTCGCTGACGAACTGCTTGGCCTGCACCTGGCGCAGGCTCTGGATGCGGTCGCGGTACACGGCCGCAAGTTCATACTCCATCTGCTCGGCGGCTTCGTTCATCTTTTCGCCGAGCTCTTCCATCACCTGCTGTTCCTTGCCTTGCAGGAACAGGCTGGCGTGCATCACGTCACGGCGATAATCCTCTTCCGTGATGAAGCCTACGCAAGGCGCGGTGCAGCGCTCGATCTGGTGCAGCAGGCAGGGCCGGGAACGGTTGGCGAACACGGTATTCTCGCAAGTGCGCAGGCGGAAGACCTTCTGCAGGAGCTGGATGCTTTCGCGCACCGCCACCGCATTGGGGAACGGGCCGAAATAGCTGCTGCCCTTGCGTTGCGCGCCGCGGTGGAAAGCCAGGCGCGGAAAGGCGTCCCCGGTCAGGGCGATATAGGGATAGGACTTGTCATCGCGGAACAGCACGTTGTAGCGCGGCATGAAGCCCTTGATGAGGTTGTTCTCCAGCAATAGCGCTTCCGCTTCCGAGCGCGTCACCGTGGTTTCGATGCGCGCGATGTTGGACACCATGAGCCGCGTGCGCGGGGACGGCAGGTTTTTCTGGAAATAGGACGAGACCCGCTTCTTGAGGTCGCGCGCCTTGCCTACGTAGATCACTTCGTCCTGGGCATTGATCATGCGATACACGCCAGGCAGGTTGGGCAGGTTTTTCAGTACCGGTTTGGGGTCGAACATAGGGGTTCCTGGCCGTCAGGCAGCCAGCAGCATCAACTCAATAGGACAGGGCAACGGCTTAATCGCTATCCAGCAACTCGCCCGCCACGGCCCAGTTCTCTCCCGCCACCTCTTCAAAGGTGATGTAGGTATAGGACTTGGGCTTCTTGGCGATACGTTCCAGCGTATCGGTGATTTCTTCCGCAATCTTGGCCTTTTGCTCGCGGGTCAATGTACCCGCTACCTTGATGTCGACGTAGGGCATGTGCTTGCTCTCCTGGCGTAGGTTGTCAGATTCAGTCCGGGCTCAATGCGCATGACCATGCTCATGCGGATGATCGTGCTCATGACCATGGTCATGAAGATGGCCAGTATTGCTCGTCAGCCAGCAATTGGCGTTGGCATCGCTATGTGCGCTCCTGGTTTCCGGCTGCAGCGTGACATGCTCGATGTTGAAGCGGTCATGGAGCATATGCCCGAGGTTGTTCAATACCTCATGCCAGTCCTGCATGTCCTCCAGCACGATATGGGCCGAAAGCGCGGTTTTTTCCGAGGAAAGCGACCAGATGTGCAAGTGATGCACGCCCTGAACCTTGTCGCTTACGGTCATGGCATGCTCTACGGCCTGGATATCGATATGCGGCGGCACGCCTTCCATCAGCACGTGCAGCACTTCGCCCAGCAGGCGCAGGGTGGAGACTAGGATCAACACCGAGATGAAGATGGACAGTATGGGGTCGATCGGCATCCAGCCCGTGAAGTAAATCACCGCCCCGGCCACGATCGCCACTACCGAGCCGAGCAAGTCGCCCAGCACGTGCAGCAAGGCCGCGCGGCTGTTCAAGCTGCTGTGTCCCTTGTGCAATATCAATGCCACGACGATGTTGACGAGCATGCCGACAAACGCGATCAGTATCACTTCCCCGCCCTGCACCGGCCGGGGGTCGGCAAGACGCTGCACGGCCTCATAGGCAATGCCGGCGATCACCGCCAGCATCAGCAATGCGTTCAACAACGCGACAATGACTTCGGCGCGCACCAGGCCAAAATTATGCTTGCGCGTGGCCGGCTTGCGGGCGATCCAGCCGCCCAGCCAGGCGAGCGCCAAGGCGAAGGCGTCCGACACCATGTGGCCGGCGTCGCTGAGCAAGGCCAATGAACCCGTCCACCAGCCGCCGACAGCCTCGACCACGGCAAACCCGGCGATCAGGAGCAAAGGGAGCAACAGGGAAGGCTGGCCGCCTCCTTGCGCATGTGAATGATCGTGATGATGATGGGCGCCCATAAGGGTGTAATGCTAGCAGGCATGGCAGCAATTAAAAAGCCGCGGCAGTAAATATCTGTCGCGTATGCCACCGTCTCCGCGCCATAATGGCGGAGTAGAAATTTCATGGATAAAACACAATACCGGCCGGCCCGTCCTTTATAATGTCGCCAGTTATTGCCAACCCCTGCTCATGCTCAGTTATCGTCACGCATTCCATGCCGGCAACCATGCCGATGTCCTCAAGCATTTCGTATTGCACCAAGTGCTGGCCTACGCCAATCAAAAGGACAAACCCTACTGGTACATCGACACGCACGCCGGCGCCGGCATGTATGCGCTGGACCACGGCTATGCGGTACAGAATGCCGAGTTCGAGCAAGGTATCGCGCGGCTATGGGAATGCAACGACCTGCCTGACTCGCTGCAATCCTTTATCGAGCTGATCAAACACATCAACCGCGGCAAGGCGCTCAAGCATTACCCTGGCTCCCCCGCCGTTGCGCAGGAGTTGTTGCGCGGCAGCGACCGCGCACGCTTGTTCGAACTGCACCCAAGCGACGTGAAACTGCTCAGGCAGCATTTCAAGCCGGCAGGCCGCGAGGTGCTGGTCGAACAACAGGATGGATTTGCAGGCCTGAAAGCCCTGCTGCCGCCGCCACCGCGCCGGGCGGTGGTGCTGATCGACCCGCCCTACGAGGAAAAGCGCGATTACCAGCGCGTCATCGAAGCGTTGAAGGACAGCCTGCAGCGCTTTGCCACGGGCACTTATCTGCTCTGGTACCCATTATTGCAGCGCCCCGAGGTCGACCTGCTGACCGACAGGCTGGCCAAGCTCGGCGCCGCCAGCTGGCTGCATGCGACGCTCAGCATCCACGCCCCCGCCGCGGACGGTTTCGGCATGCACGGCAGCGGCATGTTCGTGATCAATCCGCCGTGGACGTTGCCGGACACGCTGCAACAAACCCTGCCTTACCTGGCGGAGAAACTGGCATTGGACGACGGTGCCGGATACGCCCTGCGACACCATACTCCCTGAAGCATCTCCCAGCTTTAGATCATCGAATCGTTTTATCCAGCAAGAAAGGAAACAAGCATGCAATCCCCGCCTAAAACCAGAATGAGTCCGTTGAGCGCCATACTGTTCGGCAGCCGCTGGCTGCAATTGCCGCTCTACCTGGGCCTGATCGTGGCGCAAGTGGTTTATGTCATCCATTTCATGAAGGAACTGGCGCACCTGATCGAGCGCCTGCCGCAACTGCACGAGGCCGACATCATGCTCATGGTGCTGGGCCTGATCGACGTGGTGATGATCTCCAACCTACTGATCATGGTCATTATCGGCGGCTACGAAACCTTCGTCTCGCGCCTCAACCTCAAGGGGCACCCCGACGAGCCGGATTGGCTGTCGCACGTCAATGCCAACCTGCTCAAGGTGAAGCTGGCGATGTCCATCATCGGCATCTCATCGATCCACCTGCTCAAGACCTTCATCAACGTCGAGAACCTGGACGACAAGACCCTGATCTGGCAAACCGTCATCCATATGGCCTTCATTGCCTCAGCGGTCTCCATCGCCTGGATCGACCGCATCATGGCGCATCCCGACACGCAGAAAGCACACTAGAGCGACCCGGATCACATGGCCTGGGCTTACTTCAGGACATGGCCCGGACCGCCATCATGACCGCCACGGCGGCGGCGACAAGCGCAAAGCTTCTTTTCAACGATGCTGCCGCCAGGTAGCCAGCCAGTCGCCGCCCGACCAGCATCCCCAGCATCGCCCCCACAATGAAGGGCAAAGCCAGCAGGATGTCAAGACTGCCCCACAGCAAGGCACTACCCAGGCTAGACAGCGAGACCAGGGCTATCACGGCCAGCGAGGTGGGGATAACTGCCCGCATGTCGAGATTCGACAGCCTGCCCAATGCTGGCACGATCACAAACCCTCCCCCGACGCCCACCAGTCCGGATAGAAACCCTGCTGCCGCCCCCGCGCTCATCAACGAAAGTGAGCACCGGCTGGTCCAGCGCAACCTGCCGGTCAGGGGGTCGAGCACGCAGGCTTGACGCTCGGCCTTGGGGTGCGGCTTTTTCTGGCACAGGCTTTCTGTTGCCACCAGCAGCAGCAGCAGTAGCGCAAACACCAGCATGAGCATGCGATCATTCAATTGGTGTGCCGCCCACAAACCCAAGGGCGTCATGGCGACACCTACCCCGGCCATGACACAGGCCGCGCGGTACCTAAGCACGCCCTGCCTCAAACCTGCCAGCGCACCGATACCGGCAGTGACCGCTACCGCAGTCAGCGCGATAGGCGCGGCGGTCGTCACAGCCATCCCAGCAAAGAACACCAGCAGCGGCACGGCCAGAATCCCGCCGCCTGCCCCCGTCAGCCCCATGAGCATGCCCACCGCGGCGCCCAATATGCACAAAGTCAGCACAGCCTACCTTTTCAGCCCGACAAGCAGGCGATAGAGCAGCATCCCCGCCACCATGGCCAGCGAGAATACAACCGGGCTGAAAGCCCCGCCCGGCAGGCTTGCCAATGCAGGACCCGGACAATACCCGACCAGGCCCCATCCTACGCCGAACACAACCGCGCCCAAGACTAGCCTGGTATCGATTTGGCGAGCGGTTGGTAACTGCACCTCCTGCTGCAAGCAGGTTTGGCTCCGTATTTTCATATAGCGGTATGCCAGCGTCACCACCGGGATGGCCCCAAGCATGACAAACGCCAGAGAAGGGTCCCACTTGCCTGCAATGTCGAGAAAGGCAAGTACCTTCTGCGGATTGGTCATCCCGGAAACAATGAGCCCCAGGCCGAACAATACGCCGGCGAGCAATGCCGTGATCAGATGCATGGCCGCCTCACATTCCATGATGGATATAGACCGTGAGCATGGCGGCCGCCATGAACACCATTGTGGCGACGATGGAGCGCGGCGACAGCCTGGCCAAGCCGCACACGCCATGACCGCTGGTACAGCCCGAACCCAGCCTGGTCCCGAACCCCACCAGCAGCCCGGCCGGCACTAGCAGGGCGATATCGCTGGTGACCACCGCAACAGGCAAGACCGCCCACAGGGAGTACAGCCACGGCGCAACCAGCAGCCCGGCCAGGAAGCAGATCCGCCAGGGACTATCGCGCCACGAAGGCTTTAGCAGGCCGCCGAGAATGCCGCTGATGCCAGCGATACGCCCGTTCATCACCAGCAGCAGCGCGGCAGCCAACCCGATCAGGACTCCGCCCGCCAAGGATGCCAGCGGGGTCGCATGGGTCCAGTCGACCATCACTCAGCCTTGGACTTGCAGGTATTGAGTCCGAACAGGGTATAGGCCGGGCACCAGCGCAACAACCCGGTCAGCAGGGACAACACCCCGATGTAGGCCCAGGCGGGTCCCTGAAACAAGGTCGCCCATACGATCAGCGCCACCCCGACCACCACACGCAATACGCGATCCACGCTTCCTACATTAGTTTCCATCACTCACCCTCCTCTGATTGATCGTTGATTTAACCGGCTTCCTTGTTCCGAGTCGCGGGGCTAGCCAACCACTCGCGCCCCTTGAGCATGGCTTTCCAGTACACGGGTGGCAATATTCTTTCCTTCAGCCACCATGCCAGCCGCGACGGGCGCTGCCCGTTGATGAGCCACCGCGGGAAGCTAGGCAGCAACTTGCCGCCATAACCGAATTCCGCCAGCACGATCTTTCCGCGTTCTACGGTCAAAGGACATGAACCATACCCATCATAGATCGCCTGCATTTCCTGCCCGGCAAGTATGGCCAGCACGTTTTCGGCCACAACCGGTGCCTGCTTGCGTGCCGCGGCGGCAGTCTTGGCGTTTGGCGCATTGGTGACATCGCCCAAGGCAAAGACGTTGGCGTATTGCTTGTGCCGCAAGGTGTATTGATCGACGTCCAGCCAGCCGGCGCTATCCGTCAATGAGCTGGCGCGGATAAAATCCGGCGCCTGTTGGGGCGGCACCACATGCAGCATGTCGAATTCGACCTCAAGGCTGCGCTGCCCTCCCTCGGGCCCGGCCATGGCAAACCAGGCGCGCCTGGCCTTGCCGTCTACCTTGGTCAATCGGTGGCCAAAATGCAGTCGGGCGTCATAACGCTCTACATATTCCATCAATGCAGGCACATACTCCTTCACGCCGAACAACACTGGCCCGCTATTGTAGAAATCGACGCTGATATCGCGCAGACAACCTGTACGCCGCCAATAGTCGGCAGACAGGTACATCGCCTTTTGCGGGGCTCCCGCGCACTTGATCGGCATCGGCGGCTGGGTAAACACAGCCTTGCCGCGCCGTAGCTGGCTCACCAGTTGCCAGGTATAGGGCGCCAGATCGTAACGGTAATTCGATGTCACACCATTCTCGCCCAGCGTCTCCACCAAGCCCTCGATGCCGTGCCAGTCGAGCTTGATGCCCGGACAGACCACCAGCACGTCATAAGCGAGGGGTTTGCATCCCTCAAGCAAAATACGGTTCTGGTTGGGTTCAAATGCCGCCACCGCCGCCTTGATCCACTTGACCGGGGCAGGAATAACCGAAGCCATGGTGCGTACCGTCACTTCAGGACGGAATACGCCGCCTCCTACCATGGTCCAACCCGGCTGGTAATAATGGATTTCTGCCGGGTCTATCACTGCAATATCGAGGTCGGGGTTGCGCGACAGCAGGCTGGACGCAGCTGCAATGCCGGCAGCCCCGGCCCCGACGATGACGACTTGGTGGCGACTGATATGAGCTGGTGCCTCGCCGCCACCAGCCAGACGGTAGGTCAGGCCGCTCAAGTCATACCCTGCAGCCTTGGCGGTGGAGAGCACAGCAGGCAAACCTTGCGCAGCGACCTGGCTCAACGCCCACAACGTCACGGCACGCATGCCTGAGCGGCAGTAAGCCAAGACGGGCTTGGCCATGCCTGCATAAGACTGGGCAAACGCCTGCACGTCAGCATCCGACACCTTACCGCTTTCCACAGGCAAGTAAGCCATCTCGATACCTGCCAGCCTGGCCTGCTCCTGCAACTCATGGAAAGTCGGCTGGTCAGCACCTTCGCCATCGGGACGATGGCATAGTATTGT
The DNA here is from genome assembly GCF_045984355.1 of Methylobacillus draconifructus. Taxonomy (NCBI): domain Bacteria; kingdom Pseudomonadati; phylum Pseudomonadota; class Betaproteobacteria; order Nitrosomonadales; family Methylophilaceae; genus Methylobacillus; species Methylobacillus draconifructus. Next base: position 245,579 of record NZ_JBJQII010000002.1, read on the forward strand.
CTTGAATCCGGCGGCAGCCAGACCGGGAATATCCTGTGGAAAAATCTGCCCGCTGACGCTGAGCCCTGTTTCTATCTTTTCTATTTTCATACACGCTCTGATGGATTCGGCCGCTCGGCAACGACCGGTTGTTCAAGGTAGGCGCCCGCATGCCTGGTTGGCCGGCAGGGCGATATCAATCTTCTTGGGATAAGCCAGTTTGAGCTCGGACATCAAGGCGATGAATTCCTCGCGGCTACGGCCACCTCCCAGGCGCTGATTGTGCAGGCGCTCATGCCCCACTGTCGAGTGCAACCTGCCGTGATAGTCGTGGCCTGGATACACGATGGTGTCGTCCGGCAGACTGAAAATCTGCTGGTGGATGCTGTCGTAAAGCTGCCCGGCGTTGCCCATCTGGAAATCCGTCCTGCCGCAGCCGTCGATCAGCAACGCATCGCCGGTAAAGACTTTGTCGCCACAGACGTAGCTGACGCAACCATTGGTATGTCCCGGGGTATGGCGCACCTCGAAATCCAGCGTGCCCACGATCAGGTGCATGCCATCCGTCACCAGCAAATCGCCGCACATCGCCCCAGCGTCGCGATGCACCACGCTCTTGCTGTCCAGCCTCTGCCTGAGCAGATCGGCGCCGGTCACGTGATCGGCATGCACATGGGTTTCCATGGTATACACCAGCTTGTAGCCGGTTGACTCAAGCTCGGCGATATAGGTATCCACATCCGAGGCCACGGGGTCGATCAGCACTGCCTGCTTGGTTTTATCGCAGCCCAGCAAATAGGTATAGGTCGAACTCTCAGGCTCGAAAAACTGCTTGAACACGATATGGCCCTCGCTAAACGATAGATTCAGTCTATTCAGCAAAAAAGGTGCCATCAGCAACAAGAAAGTAAATTCTGTATATTAATCATAAGGTAAAAAAAACTTATGGCACCAACATGAACGTTTCAACACTTAAAATGAAACATTTCGTCATGTTTCATGATGTAGAATTGAAACGCCACATTGAAACATCATATTCCCATGTCCTTACCGCTAGCCGAACAAATTGCCCAACTCATGCCAGACGCCGCCGTGATTACGGTGAACCGCGATTGCAGCGTCCGCTATTGGAGCCCAGGCGCCGAGAAACTGCTGGGCCTCCCTGCCATGGACGCGATGAACCAGGCAGGACTAGCCGGCAATCAATGCGATAGCTGCCAGGCGGCCTATGAGGTCACACCCCACGACAAAGTGGACGGTCGCATCCTAATGCTACAGACAGCTGGGGGGCAGTCGCGCATGGTCAAGAAATACACCATGCCGCTGTTCGATGACCAAGGGCGCTTCGACGGCGGCATCGCCGTGCTTATAGCCTATCCCGCCATGCCGATAGCAGATACCGCCCATGCCGTGCCCGTGCCAGGCAAACCCTATCACGGCATGATCAGCCACGACCCGGTGATGCAGAATGTGTTCGCCATGATCTCCCGCGTGGCCCAGACCGACCTGCCCGTGCTGGTACGCGGCGAGTCCGGCACCGGCAAGGAACTGGTGGCACGCGCCATCCACGAAGAAAGCGCACGCAAGGGCCAGCCCTTCATCGCCATCAACTGCGCGGCACTCAACCCCAACATCCTAGAAAGCGAGCTGTTCGGCCATGTAAAAGGAGCATTCACCGGCGCGGTACGCCAGCATATCGGTGTATTTGAGCAGGCGCGGGGCGGCACCCTGTTTCTAGATGAAATCGCCGAGATCCCGCTGGACCTGCAGGCCAAATTGTTGCGAGTGCTTGAAACTGGGGAATTCACGCCCCTTGGGGGCGAGCGCAGCTATATCGCAGACGTGCGCATCATCACCGCCACCCACCGCGCATTGCGCGCAGAGGCTCAGTCCGGGCGCTTCAGGCATGACTTGCTTTACCGGCTACGCGTCATCCCGGTCTTCCTGCCGCCGTTGCGCGAAAGGCGGAATGACATTCTGCTGCTGGCAAAACACCTGCTTCGCGAACAGACCAATGGCGCCTTGATACCCCAGATGACACCAGCCGTGATCGCATGTCTGACGCAATACGACTGGCCTGGCAACATCCGCGAACTGCGCAATGTGTTGAGTTACGCTTGGGTGATGTCGGACGGTTCCACCATAGGCTTGCAGCATCTCCCTACCGAGATACTGGAGAGTGCCGACAAGACAATTTCAAAAGATATGCCCGCATCGCGTCGGCAATGGAAGCTGGACGAAATCAAGGCTACAATCGAGCGCCACCACGGCAACCTGTCGCAAGCCGCCCAGGCGCTGGGCATCAGCCGGACGACCTTATGGCGCAGGCTCAAAGGAGCTGGCTAGTCATTTTTACCGGCTGCACGGTCGACAAACATCTGCATTAGCCAATCGTCCATCAGGGATTTCTCGTAGCGCATGGCGTCCGAACTGTTCATAACGGCACGAAGTTGGTAATTCAGGTCTCCCAATTGCACTTCGCCCTCATCCAGCACCTTACCCTCGGCATCCTTGAGCTGGTAATTCAATTCAATCCGCGGCGGATAGATGTGCCGGATCATGCGGACATCATGGCTAGGTGTATTCCATGGCTCGAATCCGCCTGCCATGTCGATGTCCTTGACCGCAATATTCAACTGCTCGCCATCAGCAAGATAAGCTGCCGCTTTTTTCATCACATGTTTGCTGAACTGGTCAAGGTAGCTTTGATTGGGTGGCCCGTGGTAAGTACTGGAAACATCGGTAAACTTTTCGGGATTAATATATTCCAAAATCACCGGAGGCTTGGGCACCTCGCCAGCATGAGCTGCTAATATCGCCCACCCCATCATCCAGCATGCCTGGATTATCCTGCTCCACATGTTGCGCCCTTTCTGCTTATCTTCCATGCCAATAGACATTGGCTCGGCCAAACAATTCTCTCAGCCTCCCGCAAAACAAATAAGCCGCATAAAGCGGCTTATTTCACAGTGGACCAACTTGAAATTGCTACAACAACCTAACTTGCTACCTCAGAGATCGGGATAATCTTCTTGGCATATTCCGGCATCTGGTCGAAATTGAGGTACTTGTAGATATTGTCGGCGTTCTTGCTGAGCTTGTCGCCTACCGTCTCCAGGTATTCCTCCTGCGTCGGGATGCGGCCCAGGCGGGCGCAGACAGCGGCCAATTCAGCAGAGCCAAGATACACGCGCGCATCCTTGCCCATGCGGTTGTCGAAGTTGCGGGTCGAGGTCGAGAACACGGTGGCACGGTCAGCCACGCGCGCCTGGTTGCCCATGCACAGCGAGCAGCCAGGCACTTCGGTACGCGCCCCGGCCACGCCAAACACGGAATACACGCCCTCGTCGCGCAGTTGGCTCTCATCCATGCGCGTAGGTGGCGCAATCCACAGGCGCGTCGGGATGCTGCCGGCGCCTTCCAGCACCTTGGCCGCTGCACGGTAATGGCCGATATTGGTCATGCAGCTGCCGATGAAGACTTCGTCGATCTTGTCGCCCACCACGGCGGACAATGGCTTGATGTCGTCCGGATCGTTCGGGCAGGCCACCAGCGGCTCCTTGACCTCGTTGAGGTCGATTTCGAGCACGTAGGCGTATTCGGCATCCTTATCGGCTTCCAGCAGTTGCGGGTCGGCAAGCCAGGCCTCCATTGCCTCGATACGTCGCTGCAGGGTGCGGGCGTCTTCATAGCCGTTGTCTATCATATTCTGCATCAGGACGATGTTCGACTTGAGGAACTCGATCACCGGTTCCTTGTTCAGGTGCACGGTGCAGCCGTTGGCGGAACGCTCGGCAGAGGCATCGGCAAACTCGAACGCCTGCTCCACCTTGAGGTCGGGCAATCCCTCGATTTCGAGGATGCGGCCGTTGAAGATGTTCTTCTTACCTTGTTTGCCTACGGTCAGCTCGCCCTTCTGGATCGCGGCATAGGGAATCGCGTTCACCAGGTCGCGCAGGGTGATACCGGGCTGCATTTCGCCCTTGAAGCGCACCAGCACGGATTCCGGCATATCCAACGGCATCGCGCCCATCGCGGCGGCAAACGCCACCAGGCCGGAACCGGCCGGGAAAGAAATGCCGATCGGGAAGCGGGTGTGCGAATCGCCGCCGGTGCCGACGGTATCGGGCAGGATCAGGCGGTTGAGCCAGGAATGGATCACGCCGTCGCCGGGACGCAGGCTGACGCCGCCGCGGCTGGAGATGAATTCCGGCAGGCTGTGCTGCAGCTTGATATCGACCGGCTTGGGGTAGGCTGCGGTGTGGCAGAAGCTCTGCATCACCAGGTCGGCCGAGAAGCCCAGGCAGGCGAGTTCCTTGAGTTCGTCGCGCGTCATCGCGCCAGTCGTATCTTGTGAGCCGACGGTGGTGATCTTGGGTTCGCAATAGGTGCCCGGGCGCACGCCCTTGCCTTCAGGCAGGCCGCAGGCGCGTCCCACCATCTTCTGCGCCAGAGTGTAGCCCTTGCCGGTGTCTTCGGGCGCAACCGGCTGGATGAACAGATCTGAAGGCGGCAGGCCCAGCAACTGGCGCGCATTGTTGGTGAGGCCGCGGCCGACGATCAAGGGAATGCGGCCGCCCGCGCGTACTTCGTCCGGCATGGTCAAAGGCGCGAGGTCGAAGCTGGCGATTTCTTCGCCCGCGGCATTCAGCACCTTGCCGTCATAAGGGCGCACCACGATCACGTCGCCCGTGCTCATCGCGCTCACGTCGCACTGGATAGGCAAGGCGCCAGAGTCTTCAGCGGTATTGAAGAAGATAGGCGCGATCTTGCCGCCCAGCACTACGCCGGCGGTGCGCTTGTTCGGGATATAGGGAATATCGTTGCCCATGTGCCATTGCACGGAGTTGATCGCGGACTTGCGCGATGAACCGGTGCCGACCACGTCGCCGACATAAGCCAGCGGCAGGCCTTGTGCCTTGAGTTTTTCCAGGGTCTGCAAGCCGTCCGCCATCTTGTTGATGAGCATGGCCTTGGCGTGCAAGGGAATGTCGGGGCGCGACCAGGCCTCCTGCGCGGGCGAAAGGTCGTCGGTATTGGTTTCGCCATCCACCTTGAACACCACCAGGCGCATTTCTTCCGGCAGCTTGGGGCGGCTGGTAAACCACTCCCCGGCGGCCCAGGACTCGATCAGCGTCTTCGCATGGGTATTACCTGCCTTCATTTTCTCTGCCACGTCATGGAAGGCGTCGAACATGAGGATGGTGTGCGACAGCGCCTTGACGACGTCAACGGCCAGCGGGCCGTCTAGCAAGGCGACCAAGGCCTGCACGTTGTAGCCGCCCAGCATGGTGCCCAGCAGCTTCACGGCATGTTGCGGGCTAACCAGCGGCGATATTGCCTCGCCCTTGGCAATATCTGCGAGGAAGGCTGCCTTCACATAGGCGGCCTGATCCACACCGGCAGGGATGCGGTTTTCCAGCAGGTTGACGAGGAACTGTTCCTCGCCAGCGGGAGGATTCTTCAACAGTTCGACCAGGGCGGCCGTTTGCTCTGCATCCAGCGGCAAAGGGGGCAGGCCGGCGGTGGCGCGTTCTTCTACATGTTTACGATAAGCGATTAGCATGGTTTTCCATTAACTTCGTGATAGCGGTAGGCTGCAACGCATATTGTCTATTTCCCGCATGGCGCCGTTGCGGCGCATTTCCAAGGCAGCGTTCGCTGCTGGTTGCCAATATGGCTTGCATGGCCTGAATAAGCGAATTATACAGTGTTGCGGCTGGCTTATAAATCGCCGGCAATGTGCTGCATGCAATGAACGTGCCTGTTTTCACAGGATTTTTTAGAGAATGAATCTTGTTTACATCTCTCCCAGTCAATAGCGCATGTATTTTTGCAGTTGCTGCAGCACAACCTCGTCACCTCAGTCATGTTTTCTTCATCGATTCACTAGGAGAATCCCGGGAGGCACGGCACCCTCAACAATGACGCTGCCAGCCCAATGCACCGCTTTGGCGCAGCAAGGGGCGCCAATATGAACACTGCTGGCATGGGCACCGCGAGAAAAACGGGTGAAGCCGAGATTTTGTCAATCGCAGATGTCAGGTAAAATCACGTTTTTCCAACGCTGGCAGAGCGGCTTAGATCAAAGTTGCAGCTGAGATCAAAATTGCCCTCGCGCCTGCGCTCACTACCATGCAAAAAGGTTTACCGATGGAGCTCACACCTCTTAACGCACTTTCCCCCCTCGATGGCCGCTATCAATCCAAGCTCGATCCCTTACGCCCCTATTTCAGCGAATATGCGCTGATCCGCTTCCGTGCACTGATCGAGGTGGAGTGGCTCAAGGCCCTTGCTGCCGAAACGGAACTCAAGGAAATCGCGCCATTCAGCCCGGGCACCATCGCAGAGCTGGACAAGGTGATCGCGGCCTTCGGCGAGGCGGATGCCGCGCAGGTGAAGGCGATTGAAGCCCGCACCAACCACGACGTCAAAGCCCTGGAATACTGGCTCAAGGAACATTTCGACGGCAACCACGAAATCCGCGAAGTCAGCGAATTCATCCACTTCGCCTGTACGTCCGAAGATATCAACAACCTGTCGCACGCATTGATGCTGAAAAATGCGCGTGACGAAGTCATCGTTCCCTCGATCGACAACATCATTGCGCGACTGACCGAGCTTGCCCACGAGCTGGCCGACACCCCGATGTTGTCGCGCACCCACGGCCAGACCGCCTCCCCCACCACGCTGGGCAAGGAGCTCGCCAATGTGGTGTACCGCCTGCGCCGCCAGCGCGAGCAGCTCGCCGGCAACGAAATCCTCGGCAAGATCAACGGCGCGGTAGGCAACTTCAACGCCCACCTTTCCGCCTATCCCGAGTTCGACTGGGAAAGCTTTGCCCGCAAGTTCGTCGAGAGCCTGGGCCTGACCTACAACCCCTACACCATCCAGATCGAGCCGCACGACTACATGGCGGAACTTTACGACACGGTCGCCCGCATCAACACCATCCTGATCGACATCGACCGCGACATCTGGGGTTATATCTCCCAGGGCTATTTCAAGCAGAAGGTGAAGGAAGGCGAAGTCGGCTCCTCCACCATGCCGCACAAGGTCAACCCGATCGACTTCGAGAACTCCGAAGGCAACCTGGGCCTGGCCAACGCCGTGCTGCGGCACCTGGCGGAAAAGCTGCCGATCTCCCGCTGGCAGCGCGACCTGACCGATTCCACCGTGTTGCGCAACATGGGCGTCGCGCTGGGCTATGCCCTGCTCGGCTACGACTCCTGCCTCAAGGGACTGGGCAAACTCGAGGTCAACCGCCAGCGCCTGGAGGAAGACCTGGACAACAATTGGGAAGTGCTCGCCGAACCGATCCAGACCGTGATGCGCCGATACGGCGTGCCCAACCCTTACGAACAGCTCAAGGCGCTCACGCGCGGCAAGGGCGGCATCAACAAGGAATCCCTGCATGCCTTCATCCAGGAGCTCAAGATCCCCGCCGAGGCCAAGCAGGCGCTGCTGGAACTGACCCCCGCCACTTACACAGGAAAAGCTAGCGCACTTGCAAAATCGATCTAGAGAAACCCATATCCTGGCGCTGTTACGCCCTCATTGCGCCCAAGTTATTTCTCTATCCTTCCAGGCCTTGCGCGCTTGTTCTCTAGCGCTCGTGGCCTGGTTCCTGCTCTTGAACCAAACCGGCCACGCTGCGGAGAACCGTTACAGCGTCGATATCGACGCTCCGTCCTCCGTCGACGACCTGCTGGAGAAACACATGGATATCATGCGCTGGCTCAACAGCCCGCGCATGAATACCGCCGAGTGGCACCGGCTATTGCAGGCCGCCCCGCGCAATATCGAGGACCTTCTGGCCACCGAGGGCTATTTCTCGCCCACCATCGAGCAAAGCCTCGAGACCAGTACGGAAGGCAACACCACGAGGAACCGCGCCAAGTTCACGGTCCAGACTGGCGACCCGGTCACCGTCCAGGAAATCGATATCCGCTTCACGGGCGATATCACCAATCAGGCCAGCGGCGAAAAGCCCGAGCCTGCGCAACTCATTGAAAACTGGTCCCTCAAGCAGGATATGCGCTTCAGCCAGGACCGCTGGTCCAGCGCCAAACGCGGCCTGCTCAGCGGTCTGGTGCTGCAACGCTACCCCAATGCCAAGATCACCAACAGCAAGGCCGAGATCGACGCTGCCAGCAACAAGGTCAAGCTGATGGTGGAAATCGACAGCGGCGCGCCTTTCCGCTTCGGCGGCCTGGAGGTTAACGGCCTGCAGCGCTACCCGCGCAGCTTGGTCGAGAACATCAACCCGATCAAGCCTGGCGAAACCTACAGCCAGGCTCGGCTGCTGTTTTTCCAATCTGAATTACAAGCCAGCGGCTATTTCAACAATGTCGAAGTCACTTCTCATACCGACAATACCGACCCGGAAGCCGCGCCCATCGTCGTCAACGTCACCGAAATGCAATCGGTGCAGGTCGGTATCGGCGTCGGCGCCAGCACCAACACGGGCGCACGCACCACGCTGACCTACCAGGACCTCAACCTGTTCAACCGCGGCTGGCGCTTCACCAACACCTTGAAGATCGAACAGAAAGCGCAATCGCTCAATTCCCTGATCCGCCTGCCCACCGACAAGAACGGCTACCGCGACAGCTTCAATGCCGACCTCAACCGCCTGGATATCGAGGGCCAGACCACCTCTACCCTGGGCACCGGGGTAAAGCGCTCATGGGGACCGCGCAGCTTCGAGCAGACCATAGGGGCGGCCTACCTGCTGGAGCACGTGGCGATTGATGGCAGCGAATCCCAGAACAACTATGCCGCCACCATCTCCTACGGCATCACCTTGCGCCGCATCGACAATGAACTAAACCCCACGCGCGGCTACTTGTTCAATGCCTTGTTCACCAGCGCCCCGCTCGATGTCATGGCCAACGGCAAATTCCTGCAAAGCTATGCCAAGACCCAGGCTTACTACCCACTGACGCGCAAGACGCAATTCATCACCCGGCTCGAAGGCGGCATCGTCAGCGGTGCCGACAACGCTCCCGCCACCTACCTGTTCCGCGCCGGCGGAGACCAATCGGTGCGCGGCTATGCCTACCAGAGCCTGGGCGTTGCCGACGGCGACGCCGTGATCGGCGGGCGCTACCTGGTCACCGGCAGCATTGAGGTGATCCAATGGCTCACGGAGTCATGGGGCGCCGCCGCATTCGTGGATTTCGGCAATGCGGCGAACAACACGCGCGACCTAAAGCCGGTATATGGTTACGGCCTGGGCGCCCGTTTCAAGAGCCCCGCAGGCCCAATCGGCGTCGACATCGCCCGCGGCCAGGAAACCGGCGAATACCGGCTGCACTTCAACCTGGGAGTCACTTTCTGATGGCAAAGCGGCTGCTGCTCATCCTGCTGTTGTGGTTCCTGCCCTGCATCGGCCCGGCATATGCCTTGATCCAGCTCAGCTCCAGCCTGCAGGACCTGCATTACGATGCCGGCAACATGGAGATCGACCTGTTGCAGTTCGACAGCCACCTCAGGCTGCTGCCCACGCGCGAAGGCCGCCTGCGCGTGGACCGGCTGCACGCGCAGCGCCTGGTCATCACCATGAAGCAGGCCCCGGCAGACGATAAGCCGGACGAACCAGCCAGCAGCCTGCCCGAGCTGCCCGATACCATCCAGGTGCCGTTCCCCATAGAGGTGGAACAGGCTTCCATAGCCGAAATCGAGATCGTCTCCGGCAACAGCCGCCAAGTGCTGCAGCATGTCACCCTCAACATGGCGGCGGACAGCAATACCATCCGCCTGCAACTGTCGCGCGCGGAGACGCCCTGGGGCGACATCACGGCCGAAGTCGCGCTGCAGAACCGCAAGCCGTTCCCGCTTTCCGGCAATATCCACGTGCGCCAGGCGCAAGGCGACATGCCCTACGACCTCAACACCATCCTCTCCGGCGACCTACAGGCATTGCGTTTCGAGATGCACAACCTCTTTGCCATGCAGGATCAGTTGCCCGCCATGGTAGCAGCCGATAGCGCACTACCTGCCGCCGGCAAGCTGGATATCGCCGGGGAAGTCACCCTGGAAGGCGACCTGCCGCTCAAGCTCGACATCCGCCTGCGCGACCTGGACCCGAAAGCATTGGGCCAGGCGACCGACGCCCGCCTGAGCGCCGACCTCAGCCTCAACGGCAAACTGCTGCCCGCCGCCGACCTCACCGTGGCGTTCAACAGCCTGGATAGCCAATGGCGCGGCCAGCCCCTGCAGGCCAAGGCCAGCCTGCGCTTGCTCGGCAACACCCTGGACAGCATCCAGCTGGACGCGGCGCTAGGCAGCAACCGCATCACCGCAAACGGCAGCCTCGGCCAGCCTGGCAGCAGCCTTGCTTGGCAAGCGGCTTTGCCCGCATTGAATGCCTTGGGCCCGGCATTTGCCGGCAAGGCCGAAGCCAGCGGCACGGTAGCCGGCGAGTTCGACGACCTGCGCGCGCAATTCCAGCTGCTCGCGGAAAATCTGCGCCTGCCGGGCAATGTCACGGCACGCAAAATCAGCGGCAACGGCAGCCTGCACGCCATGGGCAATCTTGATGCAACGCTCGATGCCGAGGGCCTGCGCATCAACCAAGGCAGCTTCATGGACGGCAAGATCGCCCTGAACGGCAACCGCGCGCAACATGTGCTCAAGCTGGAAGCCGCCGGCACCGGGCTGAAGCTGCAATCCACCCTCGCGGGCGGCATCGACCCCACCGGGGCCTGGATAGGCGCCTTGCAGCAATTCGAATACCAATCGGAAGCCCCCATCAAACTGCAGGCCCCGGCCCCCATCCGCTACGACGCGGCCGGGCTTGCCGTAGACAACCTGGTCCTGCAGTTCAAGCAGGGCAGCATCAGCCTGGATGCGCTACGGCAAAGCGCCAGCGGCCTGCAGACGCACGGCCGCATTGAGCAACTGGCCTTGCAGGACATCCCGCCGTTGCTGTTTTCATTGCCCGCCAACCTCAAGGGCAACCCGGTATTTTCAGGGCAATGGGACATCGATGCCGGGGAATCGCTCAATGGCGCCGTCACGCTGCAGCGGGAATCCGGCGACCTTGCCGTGGTGCGCGAAGGCCAGCCCGAGCAGCCGCTCGGCCTCAGCGAAGTCAAATTGCTGCTGGCGATGCGGGATAACCAGGTCGACCTGACGGCCAGCATCCGCGGCAGCAAGCTGGGCAATATCGCAGCCAGCCTCAATACCAGCGTCACCAGCTCGGCCGGCACTTTCAGCCTGGAAAGCAACGCGCCGTTGCAAGCCAGCCTGACGGCGGATATCAACAGCCTTGCCTGGCTGCCTTCTCCCGAAGTCCAGGCGGACGGCACGCTCAACGTCAGCATCAATGCCGACGGCAGCATCGGTAACCCCAACCTCGGCGGCAACATCCGCGGCCGCAACCTGACCGTCAGCCTGCCTGCCGAAGGCGTCAACCTCACCAACGGCCAGCTTGACGCCTCGTTGTCGGGCGACAGGCTCACGCTGGACACGCTGCGCTTCACCGGCGGCAAGGGCACCATCAATGCCAGCGGCGGCATCCGCCTCGCAGCGGGCAAGCCGGAAATGGAAATCGACTGGCTATTGGACGACTTCACGGCCGCAGAACGCACCGACCGCACGGTGGTGTTGAAAGGCAGCGCGAAAACCACATTGCAGGATAACCAGCTCACCTTGGATGGCGACCTGCGCATCGTGCGCGGCTTGATCGAACTGGCCCCCGAAGGCGCGCCGCAGCTAGGCAATGACGTCGTCGTGATCGGGCGCGAGCGCGAGGAAGAAAGCAGCCCGCTGCAATTCACCATCGGCAGGCTCAGGATCAACCTCGGCGACGAAGTCGTCGGCATCGTCGACCCAAGCAAACAATTCCTGCTGCGCGGTTTCGGCCTGGACGGCTACCTCACCGGCATCCTCACCCTGTCGGGCAGCGTACCCGACAGCTTGCGCGCGGAAGGCTCCATCGTCGTCGGCGGCACCTACATGGCCTATGGGCAGTTGCTCAACATCACCAAGGGCATCGTCAACTTCAGCGGCCCCGTCGACAACCCGGGCCTCAACATCATTGCCATGCGCCAGAATCAGACCGTGCAGGCCGGCGTCGAGATCACCGGCAATGCGCAGATGCCCACCGTCAAGCTGGTTTCAACCCCCAGCGTGCCGGACAGCGAAAAACTCTCCTGGCTGGTGCTGGGCCACGGCCTCGACCAAGCAGGCAAGAACGAATTCGCCATGCTATCGCTCGCCGCCGGCGTCCTGCTCTCCCAGGGCGATTCCGTGCCCCTGCAGACCAGGATGGCCCGCGCCGCCGGCCTCGACAGTTTCAGCATAGGCGGCAGCGACGTGGAAAGCTCCACCGTCAATTTCGGCAAGCGCCTATCCTCCAAGCTCTACCTCAGCTACGAAAAGAGCCTGACCGGCCTGCTCAACGTCGCCAAGCTAACCTATACCATCAGCCGGAACTGGTCTGTTGTGTCGCAAGCCGGGTCGGAGAGCGCGGTGGATGTGCTTTATACTTTCCGCTTCCAATAATAAATCCAAGGAAGTATCAACATGCACCATACCGAGACTGGAAGCCCTCGCCTGGCAATATTGATTGATGCCGACAATACGTTCAAATTCATCAATGTCGTCGATGAATTATTGGAGGAAATCTCGAAATTCGGCGATGTCAGCATTCGTCGCATTTATGGTGACTGGACCGAAACCAGGATGCAGCGTTGGAAAGAAATTCTGCCCAAATATGCAATTCAGCCTATCCAGCAATATGCCAATACAAAAGGCAAGAACTCGACCGACAGCGCTCTCATCATTGATGCCATGGATTTGCTATACAGGGCGCCCCTGGATGGTTTTTGCATCGTATCCAGTGATAGCGACTTTACCCGATTAGCGACACGATTACGTGAATCGGGCAAGCAAGTTTATGGTTTCGGCGAACAAAAAACCCCTGACTCCTTGATCGCGGCATGTAATAAATTTATCTATATCGAGATTCTTTCAAAAGAAAAACCATCTGATAATCCAGAGTCCCCGCCAGCGTCAACGCCAGAATCTCCTTCGAGCACGGAATCCAAACCCAAGGTTGGCTCACCGTTATCCACAACGCCAGCAGCCTCTGCGCCTGGCGTACGCAAAAGCAGTCGAGAGCTGGCTATGGATACACGTTTGATCACGCTTATTCGCTCTGCGATCAGCGCATTGTCCGATGACGATGGTTATGCCCATATTGGGGAAACAAAAAAACATATGACCAAGAATTTCCCAGCCTTTGATTCACGCAACTATGGTTACAGCAAGTTCAGCGAACTTATTAAGGCCACTGGATTATTCGAGCTTGATAAAGCTAAACAACGAATCAAGGACAAGCGCAAAAAATGATTAACATCCTCGTCCTCTACTACTCCCAAAACGGCTCCATCCGCGAGATGGCCAAGCTCATCGCGCGCGGCATTGCTTCCGTCGAGGGCGCGCAGCCCAGGTTGCGCACGGTGCCCAAGGTATCCGCCAATCATGAAGCGACGGAACCCGAGATTCCGCAAAGCGGCGACCCTTATGTCGAGCTTGCCGACCTTGAGGAATGCGCGGCATTGGCATTGGGCAGTCCGACCCGCTTCGGCAATATGGCAGCGCCGATGAAGTATTTCCTCGATGGCACCAGCGGGCTCTGGCTCAAGGGCGCGCTGATCGGCAAGCCTGCCGCGGTGTTCACTTCCACTTCCTCCATGCATGGCGGACAGGAGAGCACGCTGCTCTCGATGATGATTCCCTTGCTGCACCACGGCATGCTGGTGCTGGGCCTGCCCTATTCCGAGCCTGCGCTGGCTGCCACCAGCACGGGCGGCACGCCTTACGGCGCCAGCCATCTTGCCGGAGTGATGAACGACAAGCCAATCAGCGCCGAGGAAAAAGCGCTGTGTATCGCGCTGGGAAAACGCCTGGCGGAAACTGCCGTCAAGCTCAAGCGCGGCGGCTGAAACTGTCTGTCACATTTTTTACGCGATTGTTGTCGGATGGGCGTGAAAAGCGCTCCATGACTCGGTTATAATAAAAAAATGCGTATTCTTCTTTCCAATGACGACGGCTATTTCGCCCCCGGGCTCAATATCCTGGCCCAGCACCTGGCGAAGGTGGCGGACATCGTGGTGGTCGCCCCCGAGCGCGACCGTAGCGGCGCCAGCAATTCCTTGACGCTGGATCGCCCGCTGTCGGTGCATAAAGCCAGCAATGGCTTTTATTATGTCAACGGCACCCCGACCGATTGCGTGCACCTCGCCGTGACGGGCTTGCTCGACGAATTGCCCGACATGGTGATTTCCGGCATCAATGACGGCGCGAACATGGGGGACGACACCATCTATTCCGGCACCGTCGCCGCGGCCACCGAGGGCTTCCTGCTCGGCGTGCCTTCATTTGCCGTCTCCATGTCGCGCCACGGCGTACAACATTTCGAGACGGCGGCACGCTTCATGGTCGGCCTGGTCGAGCGCTACCAGAAGGACCGCTTTCCGCCGCCCGTGCTGCTGAATATCAATGTGCCGGATGTGCCGTTCGAACAGATCCAGGGCACGGAAGTCACGCGCCTCGGCAAGCGACACAAGGCGGAGCCTGTGATCAAGTCCACTACGCCGCGCGGCCAGACCGTCTACTGGATCGGCGCGGCAGGCAGCGCGCAGGATGCCGGGGACGGCACGGATTTCCATGCCGTGAGCCAGAACCGTATATCCATCACGCCCCTGCAAATCGACCTCACGCAATACAGCCAGCGTGAACAGGTCAAGAACTGGCTTGCGCTGTAAAGCATGAGCAGCACGGCATTACGTGGCATCGGCATGACTTCCCAGCGTACGCGCGAGCGCATGGTGGGGCGCCTGGGCGAGAAAGGCATCAAGGACGAGGTGGTACTGGCGGCCCTGGGCGCCATTCCACGCCATATCTTCGTCGACGAGGCGCTGTCCTCGCGCGCCTACGAGGACGGCTCGCTGCCGATCGGCTTCGGGCAGACCATTTCCCAACCCTACATCGTGGCGCGCATGACCGAGATCCTGCGCAACGGTGGCCCGCTCGGAAAAGTGCTGGAGATCGGCACCGGCTGCGGCTACCAGACTGCCGTGCTTTCCAAGGTTGCCAAGGAAGTCTACTCGGTGGAGCGCATCCGCCCGCTGCTGATGAAGGCGCGCGGCCATTTGCGCGAATTGCGCCTTGCCAATATCAAGCTCAAGCATGCCGACGGCACCATGGGCTTGCCGGAACTGGCACCTTTTGACGGTATTATTGTCACAGCGGCTGCGCGCCATATCCCGCAAGAGCTGCTTGAACAGCTTGCCGTGGGGGGACGCATGGTGATCCCCGTCGGCACCGAAGAACAAATCCTGTACCTGGTCGAGCACATCAAGACGGCAACAGGCTCTGAATACAGACAAAGTAAACTGGAAGCGGTGAAATTCGTGCCGCTGCTAGGTGGAACCAACTAATGCAATGGACTAAGCAAGTCAACAAATCCTGGCTCGTCAGCCTATTCCTGATCGGTCTGGCCGGCTGCAGCACGACCGAGCACGCTCCGGTGGTGGACCGCGCGCCGGCAGCCAAGCCGCCGGTCACCACACAGAGCAAGCCGAGCGCCGGCCAGCAATCCAGCGACTGGCGCCCCAATACGCATACGGTCAAGAAAGGCGACACCCTCTACAGCATCGGCCTGGAATATGGCTTCGACTACAAAGAGATTGCCCAGCTCAACAATATCGCGCCGCCGGCCTACACCATCCATATCGGCCAGCAGCTTAACCTACCTGCCCGCATGGCAGATGCAGCCCCGGCAGCCAGCCCGATTCCAGGCCAACCGGCCAGCATTGCCGATGGCGATGTCATCATCACACCGCTCAACCTGGATGGCGGCAGCGGCCCCGCCACTGTGACAGGCCAGACAGGCACCGCCACGCCGGCACCCGGCCAGCCGCTATTGGTGGTTGAACCCAAGGCGCTGCGACAGCCATACAGCGAAGCGGCTCTGAACGCTCAGGTGCCTGCACCGCAACCCCAGGTCGCGGCAGCGCCAGCGGCGGCCACGCCTGCAACCGCAACGCCAAGCACGCCAACTGCAGCCCCTGCCCAGGCAGCGGCCGCGGCGGCCTCATCCGCCACGAACAGCATCGAAGGCATCGACTGGGCATGGCCTACCAACGGCAAGGTGATCGCAGGCTTCAACGATTCCGCCAGCACCAAGGGGCTGGATATCGGCGGCGCCATGGGGCAGCCCGTGCATGCGGCCGCACCCGGCAAGGTGATTTACAGCGGCTCGGACCTGCGCGGCTACGGCAAGCTTGTCATCATCAAGCACAACAATACTTTCCTCTCGGTCTATGCCCACAACAGCAACATCCTGGTGAAGGAAGGCCAGCAGGTCACCCGCGGGCAGAAGATTGCAGAAATGGGCGATTCCGATACCGACAAGGTCAAGCTGCATTTCGAGATTCGCCGCCAGGGCAAATCGGTAGACCCGAGCAAATACCTGCCGTCATCCCCGGGCTAGAGACAGCCTCCAGGAGCCAGCCAATATGAGCAAACCTGCGCGCAACCCCGATGCCAAGCCAGAATCCTTGCTCGCTACCTTGCTGGCCGCCCTCCGGCTGGGATTGATGCTGGTCGGGATCGTCGGCATTGCCGTGCACTTGTTCAATGACGAAGGCTGGCTGGACCGCTCCATGGCCTGGGTATTTTCCGGCACCTGGACGTTGCTGGCCGTTCCCGCCGCGATATTGGTCATCTATCTTGCCAACCGCTGGTTGACAGCCCCCAGACGCGGCGAATTGAGCAAGCGGGGCGACCTGCCGCTTTACCTCATGATGGGGATAGGCGTATTTTTCCTGTTCCGCCTGATCAGCACGGGCGGCTTCTGACTCCTGAACCCTTTTTGCTTTACTGGACTTACTAGGCCGCGCCCCCGCCCTGCCAAACCGGCCCTGAGCCGTCAGGCGGAGGCATCCAGCCATTGCTTGAGGATCACGGCCTCGTTATGCAACTGGTCGCGGGCCGCATATATCAAGGTGATGTCTTTTTGCTGCGCGAGTTTCTGCAGTTCCGGCCATGCCGGGTTATTTTTCAATTCGGCACGATAGCACCGCTTGAATTCCTGCCATTTCTCCGGGTCGTGCCCGAACCATTGCCGCAGCTCGGTAGAAGGCGCGACCTCCTTGAGCCAAAGGTCGATGCAAGCTTTCGCCTTTGCCAATCCGCGCGGCCAGAGCCGGTCTACCAGCACGCGCGTGCCATCCGACTTGGCCGGAAGTTCATAGGCGCGCTTCAACATGACGTTCATGATGCTCTCCATGTGGCTTGATCATCCATGTACACCGGATGGTAGCAAATAAAAATGCCGCCCACTTTCTCAAGTGGGCGGCACTCAATATGCTTCTATACATCAAGCCTGATTGCTACTTGGCGGCTGCCTCCTGCTGTGCGTAATACTCGCGCACCTGGGTCATGTCGTAGGCCCTTGCCCACTCGATGATCTTGTCCAGCGCAGGAGCGCCGATCTCGCCGACCTGGGCATGAATGCCGGCCTGCTCGCGGATCACCAGGATGCCCGGGATCTTGTCGACCTCGAAATACTCGCTGATTTCCGGGTCTTCCTCGGTATTCACCATGCCGAACACGATATCCGGGTTCTGCTCGGAAGCAGCCTCGAAAACAGGCGTGAAAGCGACGCACGGCTGACACCAGGGTGCCCAGAAATCGACGATCACAAAGTCATTGCTCTCGATGGTTTGCTTGAAGTTGGCTTTTGTAAGCTGCAAAACAGGCATGATTAAATCCCGGCTAATGGATGGAATTTTTCATTATAACAGACCTGTATACCGGCAACTCAGACAATGGGCTTGCCCCAGGCACTGTCGAAGAACAACTCGCCCAGTTCGCGACGGCTGCGTGCCGCCAGCTCACGCTCCTTGGCTTCCCCTTCCAGCGTTGCAGGGTCGGCTGCATAGCCTACCGAGACCATGGCAATGATCTCGATCTGCTCGGGGATAGCAAAAGCGGCGCGCAGCTTGTCGGCGTCAAAGCCTGCCATCTGGTGCGCCATCAGCCCCAGTGCGGTTGATTGCAGGCAGAGGTTTTCTGCGGCCGCACCGCTGTCATACGCTGCCCAGCGGTTGGGCTTGCCGTTATGGTGGAACTTGGTGTCCGCGGCGATCAATACCAGGAGCGGTGAATTCTTGACCCAGCCCTGGTTGAACTCCACCAGGGTGTCGAAGGCCTTTTGCCATGCCGCGGCATCCTTGTTCTTATCCCAGACGATGAAGCGCCACGGCTGGTCGCCGTAGCAGGATGGCGCCCAACGGGCTGCCTCCAGCAAGGCAATGGTCTGCTCGTGGCTAACCGGCTTGCTGGCGTCATAGGCGCGGCCGCTCCAGCGCTCGGCAATGGTGGAATCGATGGGTACGCTGGTGACTGCTGGTTTTCTTGACATCTTATTATCCTTGTAGAGTTGGGTAATCGGTATAGCCCTTGGCATCGCCGCCATAGAATGTGGCTTGGTCAGGGGTATTCAGCGGCGCATCCTGCCGGAAGCGTTCCACGAGGTCGGGGTTGGCAATGTACAACGCGCCGTAGGCGACCGCGTCGGCATGGCCTGAGGCAATCGCGGCATCGCCCTTGGCCTTGTCGTAGCCGAGGTTGGCGATGTAGCCGTCCTTGAAATGCTTGCGCAGCGCGGAAAAATCGAACGGCGGCACATCCTCGCCGCCCATGCCGCCTTCCACAACGTGCAGGTATGCCAGGCCAAACGGGCTGAGGCTGTCGGCCACATGGTTGAACAATGCCTGCGGGTCGGAATCGCTGATATCGTTGAACGGGTTCAGCGGCGAGATGCGCACGCCGACACGGTCGGCGCCCGCTACCTCGACCACCGCCTTGGTCACTTCCAGCAGCAGGCGCGTGCGGTTCTCGATACTGCCGCCGTATTCATCGGTACGATGGTTGGTGCCGTCGCGCAGGAACTGGTCGAGCAGGTAGCCGTTCGCGGCGTGAATCTCGACCCCGTCGAAACCGGCCTCGAGCGCATTGCGCGCGGCACGAGCATAATCCGCCACGATGCCTGGCAGCTCCTCGATCGCCAATGCACGCGGCGTGACGAAATCCTGCAAGCCTTCGTAGGTGAAGGCCTGGCCTGCCGGCTTGATGGCGGAAGGCGCGACCGGCAAGGCATTGCCGGGCTGCAGGGATGGGTGCGAGATACGGCCCACATGCCAGAGCTGCAGCACGATCTTCCCGCCCTTGGCATGCACAGCCTGGGTGACCAGCTTCCAGCCTTCGACTTGCTCGGGATCGTGTATGCCCGGGGTGGCGGGATAACCGTGCCCAGTGGCGGAAATCGGCGTCGCCTCGGTGATGATCAGCCCGGCGGAAGCGCGCTGGGCGTAATATTCTGCATTGATGGGTTGCGGCACGTTGCCCTTGCCGGCGCGGTTGCGGGTCAAGGGTGCCATGACGATGCGGTTCTTGAGCGCGATGCTGCCCAACTTGGTCGGGCTGAATAAATCGGCAGACATGAATTTCCTCCGTGATCAAACAACAAAACGCCGCGCAAGCGGCACCTGCGGGCGTTTCAGGTTAAGCAGGACGGGCAAGGCCTACTTCTTGACGCCTTCGATCAGCAAGGTGACTTCGACGTCATCGCCCACCGGGGAGCCTGGCTTGCCCCAGCTATAGCCGTAGTCGGACGCCCGGATGATGGTCTTGGCTTCGATACCGGTGCGCAGGCCGCCCCATGGATCCTTGCCGAAACCGAGCACGGCAAACGGGAAGGTCACGTCCTTGGTCACGCCGTTGATGGTGAGCTTGCCTGTGACATTGCCCTGGCTGGCGGAGGTGGGTTCGATCTTGGTGCTGACAAAATGGATCTCGCCGAACTTGCCGGCATTGAGGTATTCCTCTTTCTTGATGTGCTCGTCGCGCTTTTCGTTGCTGGTGTTGACGCTCAGCACGTTGATCTTGGCATCGACGCTAGACTTGGCGAGGTTGTCCTTGTCGATGACCAGCTTGCCGGTGATGTCGCTGAAGGTGCCGGAAGTCTTGGAAACCACATGGCGGATCGCGAAGTTGGCGAAGCTGTGCTTGTTGTCGATCTCGTAAGTCTCGGCAGCGGCAAACGCCAGGCTGCTTGCCGCGAACAGGCCTGCAACCAGGCCCAGTTTAGCGATGGAATGTTTCATTGCATTTCCTCTCTGCGTATCAAAAAAGTCGTTATTAATATTAACCGCGTAGCTTCTTGGTGATATCGGCAACACGCTCGCCCAGGTGTTCCGCGGTAAGCAAGTCGCTCTGCAATGGGGCGACGTCAGGGCCTTGGTCACTATTGGCCTGGGCCAACGCGCCAAGGAACCCGCCCAGGCGGTTCAAGTCATTGACTGAGCCCGCACTGCTATTGTTCCCCGGCAGCAGATCATTGCCTACCCAGATCATGCCATGCTGGGCGGCAAATATGGTGAGCTGCACGATGGTGTTGAGCTTGTCGCCGCTCTGGCTTGCCGAAGTGGTAAAGCCTGCCGCTACCTTGTCCTTCCAACCACGGTTATACCAGATGCTGGAGCTGGCATCCATGAATGCCTTGAACTGGGCGGAAGCCGAGCCCATGTAGGTCGGGCTGCCGAAGATGATGGCATCCGCCGCGTTCAGCGCATCCCAATCCTGCTGCGCCTCCTCGGAATTGAGCAACCGCACCTCGGTGCCGGCCACTTTTTCCGCCCCGCGCGCAACCGCTTTTGCCTGGACTTCGGTATGGCCATAGCCGCTGTGATACACCACTACAACTTTCGTCATGATATTCCTTTCAATACACAAGATTAATGGGACGTATGGGATGGCAGGTCGAACAGCAGCACTTCTGCTTCCTCCCCTGCCGTGATCTCAATATGTTGCTGCGCGTCGACCTTGACGGCATCGCCAGCCTCCAGCAGCAGCCCATCCAGGGTGACGCTTCCGCGCGCCACCTGCAGGTATACGCTGCGACCGGGCTGCATACCGTATTCGATCTGCTGGTTTTCAGACAGCACTGTTGCATACAAAGCAACATCCTGATGAATGCGCAATGAACCGTCGCTGCCGTCGCGCGACGCGATCAGGCACCAGCGGTCGCGCTTCTGCTCGGCGGCAAAATGCTTCTCCTCGTAGCCAGGCGCTATCCCATCCTTCTCGGGCAACAGCCATATCTGCAAGAGATGTGCCTGGCTGCGGTCGGAAGCGTTGAATTCGCTGTGGACGATGCCGGTGCCAGCGCTCATGCGCTGCACGTCGCCCGCACGGATCACCGAGCCGTTGCCCAGGCTGTCCTCGTGGCGCAGCTCACCCTTGAGCATATAGGTAATGATTTCCATGTCGCGGTGCGGATGCATGCCGAACCCCATGCCGGGCGCGATCACGTCCTCGTTGATCACGCGCAGCACCGAGTAGTGCATGTGCTCGGGATCGTGGTAGCCGGAAAAGGAAAACGAATGGTAGCTATCGAGCCAGCCATGGTTGGCATGGCCGCGGTCCTGGGCTTTACGCAGACTGATCATGGTGCGCCTCTCTTCATCTTCAATAATATTGAACGTCAGCAGGCATGGTAGATAATCGCTTGCAGTATGAATAGCAAAGAATTTTGTATATATTGTTCAAAAATTATGAACATGTTGCGCAACGCCGCCTACAGCCGATGACAACCGCCATTCAACCTCGCGCCCTGTCAGGACCGCAATATCTATTGCAGGGCCTGAAGCTGGTATTGAGCCCGGGCCTGCGCCTGTTCGTGCTGCTGCCGCTGCTTGCCAACCTCGCGCTCTTCATCGGCATGGTCTATTACGCCGTCAAGCAGTTCGACCGATGGATTGCGGGCTTATTGTCCACCCTGCCCGGCTGGCTGGAGTTCCTTTCCTATCTTGCCTGGCCCCTGTTCGTCATCCTGCTCGCGCTGATCATCTTCTTCACCTTCAGCTTGTTCGCCAACCTGATTGCCGCGCCTTTCAATGGATTGCTGGCAGAAAAAGCGGAAGTCATGATCCGTGGCCAGGATGACTTCCCCGCGTTCAACCTGCAGGAACTGCTGGCCATCGTCCCCCGCACCCTGGGCCGGGAGCTGCGCAAGTTGGTTTACTTCCTGCCGCGCGCGCTCGGCCTCATGGTCCTGTCGCTGATCCCCGGACTCAACTTGCTCGCCCCGCCCTTGTGGCTGCTGTTCGGCGTCTGGATGATGTGCGTGCAATACCTCGACTATCCTGCGGACAACCACAAGCTTGGCTGGCAGGACATGCTGGCCTGGCTGAGGCAGAAGCGCCTGAAAAGCCTGGGCTTTGGCGCCAGCGTCTATGCGGCGCTGTGGGTTCCCGGCCTCAATGTGCTGATGATGCCGGCGGCGATTGCGGGCGCCACGCTGTTCTGGGTGCGCGAGCGCGACCCGCTCCCGAAAGCCTCGGCATGAGCATCAAGCTTTCCATCGAGGCGCTGGAAGTGCTGGATGCGATTGACCGCGAAGGCAGTTTCTCCGCGGCAGCCGAGAGCCTCTATCGCGTCCCCTCCGCCATCACCTACACCATCCGCACGCTGGAAGACGACCTCAACATCAAGCTGTTCGACCGCAGCGGGCACAAGGCGAAGCTCACCGAGGCCGGGCTGGAGCTGTTGCGCGAAGGCCGCCACCTGCTCAAGGCGGCCGGCGAACTGGAATGCCGGGTGCGCCGCGTCGCCACCGGCATAGAAACCGACATCCGCATCGCCATCAGCGACATCCTCAGGCTGGAGCCGTTGTACGACATCATGGAACGCTTCTACCGCCAAAGCTTCGGCACCCGCGTGCACCTGCTGCGCGAGGTCTACGGCGGCAGCTGGGACGCCCTGATCAGCAACCGGGCGGACATCTCGATAGGCGCGCCAGGCGAAGGACCGCCGGGCGGCGGCTACACCACGCGCCTGCTCGGCACGATGGAGTTCGTATTCGCCGTGGCGCCCCACCATCCCTTGGCGCAAGCGCCAGAGCCGCTGGCGAACCACGACATCCAGCAGCACCGTTCCATCTCGGCGGCAGACAGCTCGCGCCACCTGCCGCCCAAGACTTCCGGCATCCTGGACGGGCAGGATGTGCTGTCGGTTCCCGATATTCCAAGCAAGGCGCTGGCGCAGATCAAGGGATTGGGCGTAGGCTATTTGCCGCGCAAGCTCGCCGAATATCATGCCGCCCGCGGTGAACTGCTGATCCGCGAAGTGGCGGAGCCCAAGCCAGCGGTCGTCGCCTATGTCGCCTGGCGCAGCGGAGGCGGCAAGGCGCAGCAATGGCTGCTGCAGGAATTGCAGACCATCGACGTCGAGGCGTTCATGCCCGGATGAGACGAACCAGCATTTGTTCAGCGGAAATTTGGTATATTGGTCGCTGAGCATCGTCCCGCCTCAAAAATCAAGCAATGATGCCGTTGAATAACGACACGCCATAAACAAACAAAGGGGAGACAGGGCACAACCATGGCACAGAACCATTTTCCACGCGAATTCAATGTCATCAACCGCTACACCATTCGCGCCATGCTCTGGCTGAATGGTTTCGCGCATATCACCATCGGACTGGCGCTCGCAGTGTCCGTGATGATGTTCACCTGGCTATTTTTCATTGACGTGCGCGAGGCTTTTGCCGCCAACAACCTCGTACACGGCTTCCTCAATGCCCTGGGCACCCTGATGCTGCTCTGGTCGATCTCGGCGTTGATTTCCGCCGAGATCCGCTACCTCATGGGCGCCAAGCTGGAGGTGGAAACCTTTATCGAAGTCGCCATGGTACTGGTGTTGCGCAAGCTCATCATCATGCCGGTGCAGGAAGTCACGCCCGACCCCATGGAGGTGGTGCTCTGGGTTGGCGCGGGTCTCATGCTCGGGCTGACTTTCGTGCTGGTGCGCTGGGGCCAGAAGCAGCAGGTCGATTGAAACAAACTTTAAGGAAACAGCATGCAGGCCCAGATCCAGGCCATCATCAATAACACCGGCCGCATCATTCTCGGCAAGGAGCCACAAATCAAGCTGGCCCTTGCCGCCCTGCTCGCGCGCGGGCACCTGCTGATCGAGGACCTGCCCGGCATGGGCAAGACCACCTTGTCCTATACCCTCGCTCAAGTGCTGGGCTTGCAGTTCAACCGCGTACAATTCACCAGCGACCTGCTGCCGGGCGATATCCTCGGCGTCTCGGTCTACGACCGCAATGAAGCCGATTTCAAGTTCCATCCCGGCCCGGTGTTTACCCAGGTGCTGCTGGCGGATGAAGTCAACCGCGCCACGCCCAAGACCCAGAGCGCGTTGCTGGAAGTGATGGAGGAAGGCCAGGTGACGCTGGAAGGCGAAACGCGCCCGCTGCCAAAACCCTTCTTCGTGATCGCCACCCAGAACCCATCCCAGCATATCGGCACCTTCGCCCTGCCGGAATCGCAGCTGGACCGTTTCCTCATGTGCATCAAGCTGGGTTACCCGGATCCGCGCGCCGAACGCGCCCTACTGCGGAACAATGGCGGGCGTCACGGCATTCATGCGCCGGAGCAGGCGATTGATGCTGCCGGGTTGCTCGCCATGCAACAGGCAGTGGACCGCGTCCATCTTTCCGATGCGTTGCTGGACTACCTGCAAGCGCTGTTGCAATACAGCCGCAACTCCAGCCAGTTCACGGCAGGCCTGTCCCCCCGTGCCGGGCTGGCGCTGCGACAATGCGCGCAAGCCTGGGCGTTGATTCATGGCCGCGACTTCGCCATCCCCGAGGACATCCAGGCCGTGCTGCCCGGCGTGGCAGGCCACCGCCTGCAGCCTATCTCTGGCAGTGCCGTCGCGGACACCGCCCAGCATCTGCTGAATGCCGTCGCCATCCCCTGACATCAAGCCAGCCTGGCCGGCCAGGCTGTTACGGCGGCATAGCGCAATCTTGCCCGCCCGGCTGACGCCGCAAAGGATCTACATCATGCCCAGCCGAGCTGGCTGGGGCCTTGCCATCGTGTTGTTCGCCATGCTCACAGGGGCCATCAATTACACTTTGAGCCTGGGCTTCATCCTCACCTTCTTGCTCGCAGGCATGGCGCTGGTTTCCCTGCTGCACACCTGGCGCAACCTGGCATGGCTGCAGGTAGAGGCCGCCCCGCCACCCGCGGTTTTCGCCGGACAGGATGCCATACTGCAAATCACCCTGACGGAAGACCGCGGACGTGACCGCCTCGCCATTGCCGCCGGCATCGGGGGCCAAGAGCCTTTGTTCGTCGATGTGCCCGCTAACGGCACAGGCACACTGGCAATCGGCAGCCCGACGCTCAAGCGCGGCTGGCACGATATCGGTACACTTACCCTCTCCACCGGCTTCCCCGGCGGCCTGTTTCGCGCGTGGAGCAAACTGGAAACAGGAACGCGCTGCCTGGTATACCCGCGCCCGGCCTCCCACTCCCTGCCCTTGCCGCAAGGCAATACGCCGGGCCGGGGCGGCAGCCTCTCTCCCCAGGTCGGGGACGAAGACTTTGCCGGCTTGCGGCTCTACCAACGAGGCGACTCTCCGCGCCGCATAGACTGGAAAGCGTCCTCGCGCGAACAAGGCATGTACAGCCGCGAATTCCATGCCGAATCGCAACAGCAGGTATGGCTGGACCTGGCCCAGACGCCCGGCAGCGACCTGGAGCAGCGCCTGAGCCAGCTCACCAGCTGGATCATGCAGGCGCACGACGCCGACCAGCGTTATGGCCTGCGCCTGCCCGGCACCCATATCGCCCCGGCACACAGCCAGGCGCATTATGAAGCCTGCCTGCGCGCCCTTGCCCTACTGGAGGCTGAATGAGCCTCGCCATCAAGCCCGGCAAGGCCGACCTCCACTGGCTGCTGGCGGCCATGCTGCTCGCCATGGCGCTGCATTTCAGCCACTTCCCGTTGTGGACCAGCGCGTTGATCCTGTTATTCATGGCCTGGCGCCTGCTATTGCAATGGAGGCAGTGGGCCATGCCCAGGCTGTTGCTGCTGTTGCCCATCACCCTGCTGGGCGTCGCCGGCATCTACCTGCAATACCGCACCCTGTTCGGGCGCGATGCCAGTGTGGCGATGCTTGCGCTGATGCTGTCGCTCAAGCTCATGGAGTCCGGCACCCGGCGCGACTACGTCATCCTGATCTTTGCCGGATACTTCCTCACCGTCACCGCCTTTCTATTCGACCAGTCGCTATGGGTCGGCGGCTACCTGCTGCTCCCGGTATTCGGCCTGACAGCGTGCCTGGTCGGCATCAGCTACCCGTATGGCATCCTGCCCCACCGCGTGCGCAGCCGCCTGGGCGTGATGCTGCTCTTGCAGGCAGTACCGCTGATGCTGCTCCTATTCCTGCTGTTCCCGCGCATTCCCGGCCCGCTATGGGGCGTGCCGCAGGACGCCTACCGCGCCATGAGCGGCCTGAACGACCATATGCAGCCGGGCGACATCAGCGAACTCAGCCTGTCCGGCGCAGTGGCCTTCCGCGTGCAGTTCCAGGGAGCTATTCCTGCGCAGCAACAGCTTTACTGGCGCGGGCCGGTGCTCTGGCAATTCGACGGCCGCGGCTGGCACATGGCAGGGAATGACCATGCCGTGGAAAAATTGGAAGGGCTGGGAGAAGCCGTCAGCTATACCATGACACTGGAGCCGCACAACCGCCGCTGGCTGTTGATGCTGGATGTGCCGCACACCCTGCCGGCAGGCACCCTCCTCACCAGCGACCGACAAGTGCTCGCGCCCATGCCGATCCGTACGCGGATGCGTTATAACGGCAGCTCCCACACGCAATACCATCTGGCTGCCGGGCTCGGCAGCAGGGAGCTTGCCCGCGCATTGCAACTGCCTCCAGGCGGCAATCCGCGCAGCCGCGCACTGGCAATGGCCTGGCAAGGGGAGCTGCAAACGCCGGAACGCATCATCAATGCCGCATTGACGATGTTCCGCAGCCAGGGGTTTTTCTACACCTTGACCCCGCCGCAGTTGGGCGACGATGCTATCGATGATTTTCTCTTCAGCAGCAAGCGCGGCTTCTGCGAACACTATGCCAGCAGCTTTGCCTATCTCATGCGCGCCGCCGGCATTCCTGCCCGCATTGTCACGGGCTACCAAGGCGGTGAAACCAATCCCGTGGGACAATACCTGATCGTGCGCCAATCCGATGCCCATGCCTGGGTGGAAGTCTGGCTGGAAGGCCGGGGCTGGGTCAGGCTGGACCCCACCGCCGCTGTCGCCCCATCCAGGGTGGATAGCGGCATCAATACCGCCTTGGCCGACAATACCCTGCTGCCCATCCTGGCACGGCAGGATCACGCCTGGCTGCGCAAGCTGTACCTGAACTGGGACGCCGTCAACAACGGCTGGAACCAGTGGGTGCTCGGCTACAACCAGCAGCGCCAGCTCGAATTGCTCTCGCGCATGACGGGCACAACAGTCAATTGGCAGCAACTCATGCTGTGGCTCACCGGCGGCCTGCTGCTGATGTCGTTGCTGCTATGCGCCCTGCTGTTCCGCCGCAAGCGCATGCCCATCGACCCGGCGCAAGCGCTCTACCTGCGCTACCTGGCAAAGCTTTCGCGCCGCGGCATACAGGCCGGGGTCGGCGAAGGTCCGCTCAGCATCCAGCAACGCGTCAGCACGTTGTTACCGCAGCACGCGGCAGAGATTGCCCGCATCACCCAGCTTTACCTCGCGCTCCGATACGGACCGCATGCAGAAGCACATACTGATCGCAAAACCATGGCAGAATTACGGTCATTGATTGAAAGACTAGATTGTTGATGCCAGCACTTCATATAGAAAACCCCGCCACCGACGAATATTTCATGCGCATCGCACTGCAGCTGGCACAGGAAGCGGCCTTGATCGGCGAAGTGCCCGTGGGAGCCGTGGTCGTGAAAGATGGCGTGGTGATTGGCCGCGGCAGCAATGCGCCGATTGCAGGCCACGACCCCAGCGCCCATGCAGAAATCCGCGCCATGCGCGATGCCGCAGCCGGGCTGGGCAACTACCGCCTGACCGGCTGCACCTTGTATGTCACGCTGGAGCCTTGCGCCATGTGCGCAGGCGCAATCCAGCACGCCCGTATCGCACGCCTGGTATTTGGCGCCCATGATTACAAGACCGGTGCTTGCGGCAGCGTCATCGACCTCATGGCAGAAGAAAAACTCAACCACCACACCAAGGTAGAAAGCGGCCTGTTGGCGGAAGAGTGCAGCGCTACGCTCACGCAATTCTTTGCCGAACGGCGACGGCAACAAAAGGCAGAAAAACCCGGCAACAATTGATATGAACGCCCGGATGAACGGGCAGGAGAACCGAGGAGGAAACAATGATTCCAGAAGAGTATATCGTGATCTATTTCGTATCGCTTGGGCTGTGCCTGCTTTCCACCATCTACAAGACGGCCTGTTTCAAATCCATGCTCTGCAGGCAGATTCTCGGTAGCGTATTCTGGAGCCTGATCCCGGTCATGAACACCTTCAAGGCCATGCTCTGGCTGCTATCGCTGCTAGTGACATGGCTGGACAGGCTCAAGACCAGGTAGGTCCAATGCTCAAGGAACAGGCTTGGCCGGCTTCCTGCCCTGCTTGAGTTCCTCGGCCAAAGCCCGGGAAGCATCGCGTTTTTGCTTGGTGTATTGCAGTATGTTCTCCAGCTTGGCGGCAGACGGCAGGTTGGGGTCGTAGGGCAGTTGCGACAATGCCTCGTAGCGCTCCTGGTAGCGGTCGGTGATATCGTTCTCGATCTGCTCCCCCAACTCCAGATAAGTCACGTTGCCCTGCTTGCTTTCATGCATGATATGCAGCCAGGAGCGGTTGATCGCCTGGTCTTCCTGGATGAAGGCATTGATTTCCTTCTGCAACAGCAATTCATCGCCCCAGCTGTATTTAGGCGTGGGCAGCTTGAGCAGCATGATGGTAACGGCAGCCAGCAGCAAGCCGCCGCCGATCAGCCTGGGCAGGCGCGGCACTACTTCTTGCGGCTTCAAGCCACGCATCAACAGCAAGCCGGTCAGCATACCCGCGACAAACCCGCCGATATGCGCTGCATTATCGATTGCGGGAATCATGAAACCCAATGCGATGGTCGCGACGGCGAATACGCAGGCGCCGCCGAACAGCCAGCGGAACTCATGGCGATCCAGCAATGCCCTTTCCAGCCAGAGGAAAACGATCATCGCGCCGTAGATGCCGAAAATTGCACCCGAGGCCCCGCCGGAAACCGCTTGGTTACCCTGCCATACCAGCGAAAGCAGGTTGCCCGCCAAGCCGCTGACCAGATAGATCGCGAGGTAACGCCAATGACCGTACATACGCTCCACGAGCTGGCCGCCGTCCCAGAACGCGATCATGTTCAGCGCCAGGTGCACGGCGCCGAAATGCAGGAACAAGGCCGTGAACAAACGCCACCACTCCCCATCCTGCGTCGCCGGGCCAAAGTTGGCGCCCCAGGCAAGCTGCACGTTGTTGGGGGAGTGCCAGAAACCGGCGCCATTGAACAACATCAGCATAAACACCAGCAGGTTGGCCGCGATCAGGCACTTAGTCACCGGAATACCGGGCGTGCGCTGCTTGATCGCTGAGCCGAGAGAGGGCCAGTTGGCGGTAAGGTCAGTCATGTATTGGATTCGACAGGATATGCTCGATGATACGCTGAAACAAAAAACCCGCCACAAGGACGGGTTCTTGTCTTAGCGGCTAAAGATCAATCACGCTCGCCCATGAATGCCATCAGCAATTGCAGCAGGTTGACAAACAGGTTGTAGATATTGATGTACAAGGCCAGGGTTGCCATCACGTAGTTGGTCTCGCCACCGCGCACGATGCGGTTCACATCGAACAGGATGAAGCCGGAGAACAGCAGCACTGCCACGGCAGAGATCGCCAGCGAAGCGGCAGGCACCTGGAAAAACAGGTTAGCCAGCGAGGCAATGATCAACAGGATCAAGCCGACGAACAGGAAATTGCCGAGGAAACTGAAATCCTTCTTGGTAGTGCTTGCGATCCCGGCCAGGGTCAGGAAGATCAGGCCGGTGCCGCCTGCAGCCAGGCCAACCAATTGACCGCCGTTGCGCAGGTTCAAAGCCACCTGCAGGATGGGGCCGAGCATCAGGCCCATGAAGAAGGTCAGGCCCAGCAGCAATACCACGCCGAAACTGTTGTTGCGGTTGGCGGAAATCGCGAAGAACAGGCCGAACATCACGGCCAGCATGATCAGCGAGGACATGATCGGGCTGGCGGCCATCCACGAGAAATTCATGGACATGCCGACCAGCGCGCCGATCACGGTCGGCACCATGGTCAGGCCCAGCATCATGTAAGTATTGCGCAATACCTTGTGCGCGCCTGCCGGCAGCGTTTGGGTATTGGCGACTTGGTAATTCGCTTGCATCTAATGTACCCCCTAGGAAAAAACTGAAACTATGTCGCTAAGACTAGCCAATAACCTCGAAAGTTTCAACCATATCGCGGTGATTGGCTGAAATAAATACACCAAGGCTACAGGTGGAGCATCGCATGCATTAAAAACCAAGTCGACTTTTTAATTGAAACCTTGCAGCGTCAACCACTACCGCCCGCTTCAAATTCAATCATTCTTTGCAGCCTACGTCACGCGAATGGCAAATCCCCATCCGCCTTTCCTACCAGGCCGACCTTATGCACCGCCTGCATGAAGTCAGGGTCTTCATGCAGGGCCACCATGCTGGAAGGATGCCGCCCGCCATGCATGCGGGCAAGCCGTGCCAGGCTTTGCGCCTGGATGTCCCACTTGAGATTGGCTAGGAGTTCGTCCGCCTTCTCCGGCTGGTTGCAGAGCAGCACCATGTCGCAACCCGCGTTGAGCGCCGCAAGCGCCCGCTGGGTCACGTCGCCCGCCACGCCTGCGCCTTCCATCGACAGGTCGTCGCTGAAGATCACGCCGTTGAAGCCCAGGCGCTGGCGTAGCACTTTCTGCAGCCAGCGCTCGGAGAAGCCTGCGGGTTTGTCATCCACCTTGGGATAGATGACATGGGCGGGCATGATGGCCTGGATGCCGTCGTCGATGAGCTGGCGAAAAGTTTGCATATCCGTTGAAGCGATCTGGTCGAAATCGCGATTGTCCACGGGAATCGCCACATGTGAATCCGCCACCACATAGCCATGGCCGGGGAAATGCTTGCCCACGGCCGCCATACCGCCGCGCTTGAGGCCTTGCATCAGTGAAAACGCCAGTTCGTTGATGGCTTGCTTATCGCCGTGGAAAGCCCGATCGCCGATCACCTGGCTTTCGCCGTAATCCATGTCGAGCACGGGCGTGAAGCTGAAATCAATGCCATGCGCGCGTAGCTCCGCCGCGATGATCCAGCCCGCTTCCTCCGCCAGTTGCCTAGCCTTGCGCGGATGTTCGTCCCATATCTTGCCGAACTCGCGCATCGGGGGGATGCGCGTAAAGCCCTCGCGGAAGCGCTGCACGCGCCCGCCTTCATGATCGACAGCAATCAGCAAGGGGGGCTGGCGCACGGCATGGATGCTGTCCGTCAGCGCCTTGAGCTGTGCTGGCGACTCGAAATTACGCGCGAAAAGGATGACGCCGCCCACCAGGGGATGGCGGATGCGGCGAATGTCTTCCTTGGTAAGCTCGGTGCCGACGACATCGAGCATGATGGGGCCTAGTGTCATGTTTATTCAGTCAAGTCAGTGTAAAAGCCCGCTATTGCAGGCGGAACGGATTGAAATCGGTATGCCTGTCGTAGTAGTCCTCGTTCTCGGCGCGCTTGAGGAATGCCACCACGCGGTAGGTCACCGGCGTCAATACTACCTCAACCCCGGTCTTGGCGAGAAATTGCGCCAGCATCACCAGCGGCAGTTTATCGTCCGGAATGATGCCGCTGCCATAGAATGCCAGCGGGTAGAACAGCAGCGAATCCACGCCTTCGCCGACGATGGTGGAGCCTATGGTGCGCATCCAGAGCCAGCGTCCTTCGGTCCAGACCTTCATTTTCGCCAGCGCCACGGAGTTGACGAACTCGCCGCAGGCAAAGGCGATCAACCCGGCCAGCGATATGCGCCACGCCGAGCCGAACGCGATCTCGTAGGCGCGCTGGTTCTCCCAGAACGGGGCGGGCGGCAAGGCGACGATGATCCAGGCCATCGCAGAAGCGAATGCGAGTGCGGCAAACCCGGTCCAGATCACGCGGCGGGAGCGGGCGTAGCCGTAGACTTCGGTCAGCACATCGCCAAACACGTAGGAAATCGGGAAGAACAACACGCCGGCGCCGAAAGTCAGGGTGCCGACCAGCGGCAAATCGAGCTGGGCGATCTTGGCCGGGCCGATGAGGTTGGAGCAGACCAGCACCACCACGAACGCCACCATCACGAAATCATAGTACCGATAAGTGCGCTGTTGCATGGTCCTTCCTCTCACTCCCTGGCGCGCCTGACATCCCAAGCGTCGCGCAGCTGGTCTCCGAGCACGTTGACAGCCAGCACCACCGACATCAGGCTGATGCCCACCGCCAGTACGTAATGCGGCGCGACCAGCAAATAGCGCACGCCGTCCCTGAGCATGGCGCCCCAGGAGGCATGTGGCGCCTGGATGCCCAGTCCAAGGAAAGACAGGCTAGCTTCGGCGATTACCAGACCAGCGATGCTGTAAGTCGCTTCCACCACCAATGGCGCCGCCAACAGGGGCAGCATGTGCTTGCGCATGATACGGCATGCCGACGCCCCCAGCGATTGCGCCGCCTGCACATGCTGGCGCTGGCGCAGGCTCAGGGCCTGCGCGCGCGTCAGGCGGGCATAGCCCACCCAGGAAGTCATGCACAATGCCAGCAGCAGGTTGTCCAGGCCCGGACCCAGCACGGCGGCAAATGCGATCGCCAGCAGAATGCCGGGAAATGCCAGGAATACGTCGGTCACCTGCATCAGCACCCGGTCCACCCAGCCGCCGCAATAGCCGGCAAGCAATCCAACCGCGGTGCCCACGCTCAGCGTCACGGCCGTCACCAGCAATGCCACCAGCATGGAAACGCCCGCCCCGGCGGCAAGCCGCGCGGCGATATCGCGGCCGAGGTCGTCGGTGCCGAGCACATGATATGTTCCCGGTGCAACCAGCACTTGTGCCAAGTCGATGTCGTCCGGCTTCAGGTCGAGCAATAGCGAGCATGCCACCACCGCGAGCCAGAAGGCCAACACCCAATATGGCCAACGCTTCACGAGGCGACCCTCACCCTGGGATCGAGCCGGGCATACAGGAGATCGGTCAGGAGGTTGATCACGACGTAAGTCAGCGCAATCACCACGACGCAGGCCTGCGTCACCGGGTAGTCGCGCTTCTCTATCGATTCCACCAGCAAGCGCCCTATGCCTTCCCAGCCGAACACCGTCTCGGTAATCACCGTACCCGCCAGCAGGCTGCCAAGCTGCAAGCCGACCACGGTGACGATCGGCAACAACGCAGCCCGCAAGGCATGCCGCAGGATCACCTTGCGCTCGGGTATGCCCTTGGCGCGCGCGGTACGTACAAAATCCTCGTTCAATACTTCCAGCAGGCTGGCGCGGGTCATGCGCGTGAGAATCGCTGCCAGGCCGAAGCCCAAGGTCAACGCAGGCAGCACGATGGAGCCCGGCTCGCTCATGCCGCTAACGGGCAACAGGCCCAGCCACAAGGCCAGCAGCAGCATCAACAAGGGGCCGAGCCAGAAATGCGGCATGGCGGACAAGGCCAAGCTCAGCAATGTCGCCAGGCTATCCTGCCATTTTCCCTGCCTCAAGGCTGCGACAATTCCCAGGGGCAAGCCCAGCCCGATGGCAATCAACAAGGCGCATAACGCCAGGCTGGCAGTGGCAGGCAGGCGCTCCAGCAAGGTATCCGCGATCGGCTTGCGGCTGTGGATGGAGCGGCCGAAATCTCCGTGTGACAACGCTGCCAGGTAATGGGCGAATTGCACCGGCAAAGGCTGGTCCAGCCCCAGGTCCGCACGCAGCTTGTCGCGGTCCGCCATGGGAGCGGACTCGCCCAGCATCACCTCGACCGGGTCGCCCGGCACCAGGTGCACCAGCAGGAATGTGAGCAGCAGGACGCCGAAGACCACCGGCACAATGCCCAGCACGCGTTTAAGCATCCAGCACCATCACTTGGGTTCCGATCGGCACCAGGTCAAACAGCTCGCGCACATCGGCGTTGCGCATGCGGATGCAGCCGTGGGAATGCGCCTCGCCCATGGGTTCACTATCCGGGGTGCCGTGTATATAGATATAGCGCTGCATGCTGTCGACGTTGCCGAGGCGGTTGAAACCGGGTTCGCAGCCGGACAGCCAGAGGATGCGCGTCAATATCCAGTCGCGCCCGGGATGTTGCGCATGCAATGCGGGCGTCCATACCTCGCCCGTGGGCCTGCGCCCGCGGAAAACCGCGCCCAGCGGCTGCCCTGCGCCGATCTTGGCTCGCACGACATGCAGGCCGCGGGGCGTGCAGTAGCTGTTCTTTTGCTCGCCGATCCCGTTAAGCGCCGTGGATACAGGATACTCCCCGAGCAAACGCCCGGCATCGTCGAGCACGCGCAGCGTTTGCAACGGGATGGAGACCTCAATCCTCATCTAGAACCCCTCCAATGGGTTCTTGCCTGGGAATACAGACTTCAGCTTGCTGCGCTTGACATTGACCAGGCCGTCCCAGCTTCCGTCCGGCTGCAGCAGGTAGCCCGTGATGTTATTGCGTGTGGCGGCAAACTGGCCTTCGTACCAGAGCGGGATATACGGCAACTGCTCATGAACGCGCGCCGCGACATTGGCCCAGTCGCTCACGGTGATCAATTCGTCCGTCTTTTGGTCGGCATAATGGCCGCGATTGGCGCCCTTGGGCGGGATGGAGGAGGAATGGAACGCCAGGTGATAAATTTCCGGCGTCTTGATCCCCACCCACATCAGGCCGTAGAGTTGGAAATTGCCGCGCTTGATGTCGTCAAAGAACGTTCCCCAGTCCAGGCTGCGGATTTCGAGCTGGATGCCGGCCTCGCGCATCTGCGCCTGCATCATGGTAGCGAGCCGGACCCGCTGGGCATCGGTGGAGGTCCTGTAGACCAGCTTCAATGGCAGGCTGACCCCGGCGCGCTGCAACAGCTCGCGCGCCAGCGCCGGATCATATTCGTACGGCTGCAGGTTGCCGTTGCCCGCCCAGTGTTCGGGCGGCAGGATGCTTTCCGCCAGCCGGCTGCCGCCGACCAGGGTATGCTTGATGATGGCTTTGCGGTCGATCGCATGCGCCAATGCCTGGCGCACCAAGGGGTTTTGCAGGACGGCATCCTGCAGGTTCAGGCCGATGTAGGCGAAATTGGACCCCTCGGATTCCTGCACCTGCAGCCCCGGCTGCTTCTGCAGGTAGCTCACCAGTTCCGGCGGCAAGTCGCCTTGCAGGATATCCGTCTCGCCACGCACCAGCTTGAGTACACGCACGGTTGGGTCGCGGATTTCCTCAAATACGAAGCGCTTGCGGTCGGACCGGCGCTCCAGCTTGAGCGAGCGCTGCCACGAAACAAACTTGAATGGGCCGCTGCCGACAGGCTCGTTCGAAAAGTCGTGCTGCCGCGCGATTAGTTCGGCGGGGAGTATCCCCAATATCAGGCGCGAGGGGAAGTTGCTGTCGGCATCCTTAAGGAAGAAATCCAGGGTATTCTCGTCGCGTACCTCTATCTTGCTGATATTGGCGAACTCGGCCGCATGCGGGGAATCCGCAAGCTCCAGGATGGACTGGTAAGTCGCGGCGACGTCTTCCGCCGTCAGGTAGCGACCGTCGTGAAAATGGCGGCCATGCTGCCCGAGAGTGAAGCGGAACAGGCGCGGCGACAGTACGCGCCAGCTTGCCAGCGATGAAGTCGGGCGGGCATGGGCGTCGAAATCGACCAGGGAGCGATACAACAGGCGGTTGACCCGCGCGGAAGCGGCATCGGTGGCATAGCGCGGGTCCAGCGTTTGCGGCAGCTGGCTGACCGCGCTGCGGATTTGCACCGGGGCGGTATCACGGCTGCAGGCATCCAGCAATAGCAGCGACGCCACCATCATGGTGGCCAGGCTGCCGAGCCGCCATGCCTGCCGCCACATCACGGGCCTGCCCTCTCGAACAACGCGATGGACTCCACGTGCGAGGTATGGGGGAACATATTGATCACCCCGCTGGCCAGCAGGCGATACCCCTTGGTATGCACCAGTATCCCCGCGTCGCGCGCCAACGTTGCCGGGTTGCACGACACATACACGATGCGCTGTGGCGCATGCGACGCATCGGCCTTCGCATCATCGATATCAGGCAATGCCTTCACCAGCTCGATCGCGCCGTCGCGCGGCGGGTCGATCAGCCATTTGTCGAAACGGCCCAATGACTGCAGCAGTTCAGGCGTCATCTTGAACAAGTCCGCCTCCTGGAACTCCACCTGCCCGGCCAAGCCGTTGAGGGCCGCGCTTTCATTGGCGCGCGCCACCAGCGCGGCCGAGCCTTCCATGCCGAACACCGAAGCGCCGCTGCGCGCGATCGGCAAGGTGAAATTGCCCAGGCCGCAAAAGAAATCGGCAATACGCTCTCCCGGCTGCGGCTGCAGCAGTTGCATGGCGCGGCGCAGCATCACGCGGTTGATGTGCGGGTTGACCTGCGTGAACTCGGTGGGCTTGAACGGGTAGGTCAGGTTGAATTCGGGCAAGGAATAGCTCAGTCCCCGGCCTTGCTGCGGGTAGAACGGCTGCACGGTATCCGGCCCCTTGCTCTGGGTCCAGACCTCCACGCCGTAGCGGTCGGCAAACGCCTTGATGGGCGCGGCATCCTGCGGCTGCAAGGGTTCGAGTATGCGCAGCACCAGCACCGTGGTCAGCTCCCCTACCGCCACCTCGATCTGCGGCAGACGGTCGCGTATGCTGAGCTGGCCCACCAGCTCCTTCATCGGCACGATGAGGGCGGAAACATGGGGCGGCAGCACCTTGCAGCTGTCCATGTCCGCGACGAAGCTGCTGGATTTTTCATTGAATCCGACCAGCACGCCGCCCTTCTTCGCCACATGGCGCACCCGCAAGCGGGCCTTGTGGCGATACCCCCATGCGGGGCCGTAGATCGGCGACAGCATGCGCTCGGAACGGGTCTTGCCGATATGCCAGAGGTTACCCTCGAGCATACGCTGTTTGGCCGCCACCTGCCCGGAAAACTCCAGGTGCTGGATCGCGCAGCCGCCGCAGACGCCGAAATGCTCGCAAGCGGGCTGGGTGCGCAAATTCGAGGCCTGCAAGACGTCCACCACGTCGGCGACCTCGTACCTGTCCTTGCGACGGCGGGTCTTGTAGGTGACATGCTCCCCGGGCAGGGCGCCGTCGATGAAAATAGTCTTACCCTCGACATGGGCCACGCCGCGGCCTTCGTGATCCAGGGATTCGATCAATGCTATAGGAGTAGTGCTCATGGGTTGTTTCAAGTCATGCCTGACAACTATGTCATTGCTGCCAGTGATTTAAGAATTCCTGCCAATGCCGGCCTTTGTATCCGGCCAGGGTGTCGCGCACCAGTGCGATTTCGCGTTCGTATGCGGCGTGGTCCAGCGCGCCGCGCATCAATTGGAAGCGCAGGTACACGAGATAAGTATTCGCCACGTCGGTTTCGCAATAATCGCGAATCGCGTTGATCTCGCCATTCGCGAAGGCTTCCCACACCTTGCTGCCGTCCATGCCCAGCTTGCCGGGAAAGCCGCACAATTGCGCGATCTCGTCCAGTGGCGCGTTGGCCCTGCCGTTGTATAGCGCCATCAGGTCCATCAGGTCCAGGTGGCGGGTATGGTAGCGGCTGATGTAATTGTTCCACTTGAACTCGCGGTCGTCGTCGCCCATGTCCCAGTAGCGCGGCGCGACAATACCGTGCACGAGGCCGCGGTAATGCAGCACCGGCAGGTCGAACCCGCCGCCATTCCAGGAAACAAGGTTAGGCGTGTATTTCTCGATGCCGTCGTAGAAACGCTGGATGATTTCCTGTTCCGGCGCATCCGGGCTACCCAGCGTCCAGACGCGGAATCCATCGCCCTCG
The DNA here is from genome assembly GCF_045984355.1 of Methylobacillus draconifructus. Lineage (NCBI taxonomy): Bacteria > Pseudomonadati > Pseudomonadota > Betaproteobacteria > Nitrosomonadales > Methylophilaceae > Methylobacillus > Methylobacillus draconifructus. The sequence continues at coordinate 283,565 of NZ_JBJQII010000002.1, forward strand.
CGCAGCGCGCAGGAAATCGCCACTACCCTGTGCTGGTGCAAAGGCAGGAATTCGCTGCCATTCTGCTGGCGGCGCTTGTGGAACGCCACGTGGGCCACGTCCTCGTCCGTGGTTTCCGCGGGCAGGCTGTACAGCTTGCGCAGGCCGTCGGTATCCGGGACGGTCTCTATGTCGAATATCAGCGTAGGCGTCATGTCGCAGCTTTGCTCGTTTTCATACCTACTTCTTCACCCAGCCGCCGCCGTCCTGGTAGTACCAGCCGCCCTGGGCCTTCTGGATCCAGCGCTGGGCGAAGGTGCTGCGCACCTCACTCTCCCACTCGGGATGGCTGTTGGCATTGGCGATTTCCTTGTAGAGCGCATTGCGGTCGTTGTTTTCCGCCGCCACCAGCGCGTTGAGGTTCTGGCGCTGCGCCAACGGCACGGCATTGGCGTCGCGCACCGCCACCAGGCCGTCGCGCGTGAAGCCGACCGCACCGCTGGCATAGAAGCCGGACAATTGCCCATGCCGGGCCTGCATGCTGCTCTTGATGGATGTGATCGCGGGCGTGTTGATCTCCAGGTCAGCCGCGGCATGCGCCAGCACGGAGGTCAACAATCCGCCCAACAACAGGCATGTGGTGATGAAACGCTTCATTTGTCTTTCTCCTCTGCCGGGGTGGACGGCGCTGTCTTTTCCTTCAGTTGCCAGACATCGTCGATGATACGGTCTGCCGCCTTTTCTGCAGCGGCCGCCGGGAAGTAGATATTGATGGTGACGCAGGCTGGCAGCGCCAGCACCAACAGCCAGGGCGCCACCCATTTCCAGGTAATTTGCATCGCATGTTTCCTCTTGCATTGGCAGCCGGTTCGCCGCCGCTCATCAGTCGGGATTGTACCCCAGCCAGCCCTTTGTCTGCATGCAAAGCTGGAGATAACGGTCATTGGATCACCGGGCTGGCATTGCCCTCCGTGACGCGCTTGAGGCGCGTGAGAAGGTCGCTCCAGCCCACGTTGTGGTTGTAGCCCATCACCGTGATCGCCGGGAGGCCGCTGCCCTTGACGATCACATAGCCCTGCGGGGTGTACTCGACGCCGCTCATCTGGCAGACGTCGTTGCGCAACTGGCAATTCCAGCCGATCTGCTTATAGTTGAACTCGCTGAAGAAGCGCAGCACGCTGCGCTGTATCGCCGCGGCAGCCCCTGCCCCGCCCAGCGCGGTAATATTCTCCACCGCGCGTTGGGAGATCTTCTTGCGATAGCTACCCGGGCTGCTGTAGAGGCGCGCATCGAAGCTCACGGGCTGCCAGTTGGACAGCTCCAGGTTACGCACATCGCCATCCAGCTTGCCCTCGATCGCACCGAACGAGAAGGTACGCGTAATGTCGCCCAGGTCCAGCCTGCGCAACTCCAGGTCGGCATGCAGCCTGGAAGCCGCCTCCAGCGGGGTCTGCATGCCAAGGTTGCGCACGGCGATACTGCCGTTGAACATCTGGAACAGCATGTCGCCATTGGCCGTAAGCTGGCCGCGGCTATAAGTGACCATCGGGATCGCCGCAGCCACCTTCCCTTCCATGCGCGGCCAGCCCAGCGCCTGGCTCAGCGCCGGCATGGAGATCGGCACCAGGTTGGCGCGGAGGTGCCAATGCCATTCCCCCGCAGCACGGGTGGCCGAGACATCCGTCAGGCTGAGCGCGCCGTCGAGGATAGGCAGGTATAGCTGCGACATGGTCAATGAATAGCGGTTGACCTCCGCCAGCACGCTGGCCTCTCCCAGGGGAATCTTGAGGAAATGGCCGCCGGCATAGGCGAGCTGGACCACGTGCGGCTCATCATACGACCACGGAATATGGCTATTGAGCTTGTACAGCGCAAAACGGCCTTCCTTGTCCTCCATATCCACATCCTTGAGCGCCAGCAACGCAGAAACCGGCTCGCCGTCGCGCAGCTCGAACTTCACGTTGGCCTGGCCGGCGATATCCAGCTTATTCAAGGCGCTATCCGCCAGCAGAGGCTGCAGCAATAATGAATAGAGCGCCGACAGTTCCAGGCGGTCTGCGTCCAGGGACAAATCCTGCAGGTTCCCCGCCTTCCAGCGCGCGCGCAGCGCAGCCTTGCCCACCTTGGCGAGCGTAACATCGGCCGCCTCTACCGCCAGTTCATCACCGGCATAATGCCCATTGGCAACCAGACGGTGCCCGCCCTCGGCGAAATACCAGGGCTGCCAGTAAAGCTCGCCATCGCGCCAATGCACCGACGCCTGCCACTGCCAGCCGCCGGCCTGCTTGCGCACATCCAGCGATAGATCGGCATTGAGCTTTTCTGCCGCCTGCGTCCCGGCCTGGTTGTTGAACGAGGCATCGTTGAGCGACAGGGCGAGCTGGTAATGCTGATCCTGGGCTGCAACTTGCTTGACGGTCAGGCTGAACGGCACGTGCACGCCGGTGGTACCGAACTCGCCGCGCTCGCAACGCCACTCCCGCGCGACGGGTTGCGCCGCCTGCGCGCAATCCAGGCGCAAGGGCTGCCAGGAAGCACCCTCCTCCTGCTTGAACTCCGCCTGCAGGCTTACATTGCCATCCAGCCCCAGTTCGCCGCGCACTTTGCGCAGATTGGCCGAGGGCGTTTCAATGCTATCCGCCTCTATGCTGATGCTGGTAATGGCATGCGCCGGCAGCGGAAATGCGAGGCAGCAATAAACGAATACACCGGAAAAAAAAGGAAAGGCGGCAAGATGACGCAGGGCTTGCCACCCGGTAAAGCAAGGATTGTTGTGCGACCTACGCAGGAAACACTCCGGTGGATAAGTAACGGTCGCCGCGGTCGCAGACGATGGACACGATCACGGCATTCTCCACGCGCTTGGAGAGCTGCAATGCCGCATACAAGGCGCCGCCGGAGGAAATGCCGGCAAAGATGCCTTCCTCCTCCGCCAGCCTGCGCGTGATTTTTTCCGCATTTTCCTGGTTAACGTACATCAGTTCGTCGACGCGCTTGGCGTCATAGATTTTGGGCAGGTATTCCTCAGGCCATTTACGGATACCGGGAATCTGCGCGCCTTCGTCAGGCTGTACGCCGACGATGCGGATATCAGGGTTCTGTTCCTTGAGGTAGCGCGAGGTGCCCATGATAGTGCCAGTCGTGCCCATGCTGGAGACGAAATGCGTAATCTTGCCTGCCGTGTCGCGCCAGATTTCCGGGCCGGTGCCTTCGTAATGCGCCAGTGGATTATCCTGGTTGGCGAACTGGTCGAGCACGATGCCCTCGCCCTCCGCCTGCAGCTTGGTCGCCACGTCGCGCGCCAGCTCCATGCCGCCGTCGCGCGGCGTCAGCACCAGCTCGGCGCCATATGCCTTCATGCTCTGGCGGCGCTCCACGCTCTGATTATCCGGCATCACCAGCACCATCTTGTAGCCTCGCATCGCCGCCACCATGGCAAGCGCAATACCGGTATTGCCGGAAGTCGCCTCGATCAGGGTATCGCCCGGCTTGATGTCGCCGCGCGCCTCGGCACGCTTGATCATGGAAAGCGCGGGCCGGTCCTTGACCGAGCCCGCAGGGTTGTTGCCTTCGAGCTTGAGCAATATGGTGTTGCTGGTCTTGCCCGCCATGCGCTGCAGCTTGACCAGGGGAGTGTTGCCTACGAAATCATCCAGGGTTTTATACATGTAGTTTCAATCAGTTGCTGGGCACGCCTGGCTGGCCTGCCCGGAATTCCAAATCAGGCTTTCTTGTGAAAGGCCAACAAGACGGCGAACAGGCCCAGGCCGACAAATGCGACCAGCGAAAGCTGCGGAATGGTCAGGCCGAACAAGGTCCAGTCTATCGCCGAGCATTCGCCAGTGCCCTTGAAGATCAGGTCCAGCGCCTTTTTCAGCGGAAAGGTTTCCATGATGTAGTCAAATCCCGCGCCGCATTCGGCCATTACCTTGTCCGGGTTGGCCTGGATCCAGATATGGCGTGCCGCGATGCCGATGCCGGTCGCCGCGGCAATGACGTGCAGCAGGCCGTATACCTTGCGGCCCAGGCTGCCGGGATTGTGCAGCGCGGCAACCAGGAACAATACCCCCAGCACCATGAATGCAATCCGCTGGGAGATGCACAACGGACAGGGCTCCAGGTTGTATTTCTGCTGCAGGAACAAGGCCAGGCCCACCAGCCCGAAACTGGCGACGAAGCCGAGGAAATACCCGCGTCGCCCAGCAAACAGCTTATTGCACATAAACAAAGCCCCAGCACTTATAATGAAAGTCCCGCAATTGTAACGGATACACCCCGGTTAGCACCAATCCATGCTGCGACACCCGGGCACGGCCGCCAGACAACCTTAATAGACAAACCTAATAGATAAACCCTATATGGCAGACCCTCAGCGCATCCTCAGCGTCAGCGAACTCAACCGCATGGCGCGCGAGCTACTGGAAACCAGCTTCCCCTTGTTCTGGATCAGCGGCGAAATCTCCAACCTGACCCGGGCCGCCTCGGGGCATTGGTATTTCTCGCTCAAGGACCAGGGCGCCCAGGTACGCTGCGTGATGTTCCGCGGCCGCAACGCCTACCTGGACTGGACGCCGCGAGAAGGCGACAAGGTCGAGGCGCGGGCCGTGGTCACGCTTTATGAGGCACGCGGCGATTTCCAGCTTACCATCGAGTTCCTGCAGCGCGCAGGCCTGGGCAACCTGTTCGAAGCCTACGAGAAGCTCAAGAACCAGCTCGCCGCCGAAGGCCTGTTTGCCGCGGAGCATAAGATCGCAATTCCCGCACACCCGCGCCAGATCGGCATCGTCACCTCGCCCGACGCTGCAGCCTTGCGCGACGTGCTCACCACGCTGCGCCGCCGCATGCCTGCGGTCAATGTCGTCATCTACCCCACGCCGGTGCAGGGCAAGGGCGCGGCCAAGCTGATTGCCGCCGCCATCCGCGCCGCCGACCAGCGCGCGGAATGCGACGTGCTCATCGTGTGCCGGGGCGGCGGCAGCATCGAGGATTTGTGGCAGTTCAACGAGGAAGTCGTCGCGCGCGCCATCCATGCCTGCGCATTGCCGGTGATCAGCGCCGTCGGCCATGAGACCGACTTCACGATCGCGGACTTCGTCGCCGACGTACGCGCGCCCACCCCCACCGCTGCCGCGGAACTGACCACGCCTGACCGCGGCAGCCTGCTGCGCAACCTGCAGCAACACCGCAACCGCCTGGCGCGCAGCATGCAAAGCCTGCTCCAGCAGCGCAGCCAGCACCTCGACTATCTCAGCCGCAGGCTGTTGTCCCCCATGCAGCAGGCCGAGCACAAGCGGCAGCACCTGTCCCAATTGCATCTGCGCCTGACCCAGGCCATGGCCAGGCAGCTGCAGAGGCAGCGCCAGCACTTGCAGGCAGTGCAGCAAAGCCTGACGCACCTAAACCCGAGCGCGGTATTGCAGCGCGGCTACGCACTGGTGGAAAAACTGAATGGCGAGCTGGTGCAGGACAGCAGCCAACTCGCTCCCGGCGACCAGGTCAAGCTCACCCTGGGCAAAGGCAGCGCCCAGGCTGAAATCTGCGACAAAAGCACCTAGAATGGCCAACAAAACTCTCCTGGCGTTGTTGCCCTGCCTTGCCGTACACCTTGTACTGCCTACGGCAGAACGCTTAGCCAGGACCGCTGCGCTGAGTTTTTTAGTCATTCTTACGCTCTCAAGCATCCGGTGACATGAACGAGCTCATCAGCCACCTGGAGGAATTGCTGCACGGTTTCGGCCCCATCCATGCCAAGCGCATGTTCGGCGGCTATGGCATTTACCACGACGGCCTGATGTTCGCGCTGATCGCGGACGATACGCTCTACCTCAAGGCCGATGCGGAAAACCGCAAGGAGTTCGAGACACTCGGCCTGCCCGCCTTTCGCTACGCCAAGCAGGGAAAGGAGATCACCATGTCCTATTGCCAGGCGCCTGCCGACATGCTCGAAGAAGCGGAACAAGCCGTCTACTGGGCGCGCCTCGCCTATGCCGCCGCGTTACGCGCCGCGCGCGGGCGCAAACGCTGAGCTTTCACAATTTCTCGCAAAGCAGGCGCGATCGCATGCGCTATCTAAGCATTTGCAAGGGGCGTAGAATGGCGGCAATTTTTCACTGAGCCTGCCATATGCAATCCTCTGGCACCACCAAGCCGGCCCTCCCGCTCCTGGCCCTCGCGGCACTCGGCGTGGTATTCGGCGACATCGGCACCAGCCCGCTCTACACCATGAAGGAAGTATTTGCCGTGAGCCCCCACCCGGTGCCGCTCACGCACGACAACGTCTTCGGCATCCTGGCCTTGATCCTCTGGTCATTCATCATGGTGGTATCGGTGAAATACACCGTGTTCATGATGCGCGCCGACAATAACGGCGAAGGCGGCATCATGGCGCTGCTTGCGCTGGCAAGCCGCAATATCAAGGGCGAGCGCAAGCGCCTGGTGATGTATGCCGGCATCGTCGGCGCCTGCATGTTCTACGCAGACGGCATGATCACGCCCGCAATCTCGGTGCTGTCGGCGGTGGAAGGCGTGGAGGTGGCCGCACCGGCACTGGACCAATTCATCGTGCCCGTTACCCTGGCGGTGCTGTTCGCCCTGTTCTGGCTGCAAAGCAAGGGCACGGCTGTGGCAGGCGCGCTCTTCGGGCCGGTGATGCTGCTGTGGTTCGGCACTTTAGCCGCACTTGGCATCGTCAACATCCTGCATGAGCCCAGGGTGCTGGAAGCGCTGAATCCGCTCTACGCCATCCAGTTCTTCATCAACGCGCCCTGGATCGCCTTCGTTGCGCTGGGTTCCGTGGTGCTCGCTGTCACCGGAGTGGAGGCGCTCTATGCCGACATGGGACATTTCGGCCCCAGGCCGATCCGCTACGCATGGTTCGGCTTCGTCCTGCCCGCCTTGATATTGAACTACTTCGGGCAGGGAGCCCTGGTGCTGCATGATGTGGAAGCGATCAAGAACCCCTTTTACCTCATGGCCCCGCAATGGATGCTCTACCCGCTGATCGGCCTGGCGACGCTCGCCACCGTGATCGCCTCGCAAGCCGTGATCTCGGGCGCGTTCTCGATCTCGGCCCAGGCATTGCAGCTTGGCTACCTGCCGCGCATGCGCATCCTGCACACCTCGGAGCAGCAAAAAGGCCAGATCTACATGCCTTACATCAACTGGAGCCTGATGATCGCCGTCATGGCGCTGGTGGCCGGCTTCGGCTCATCGGGCGACCTGGCCGCGGCCTACGGCATTGCCGTCACCGGCAACATGCTGTTCACCACCCTGCTGGCCGGCATCGTGTTCCACGGCATCTGGCGCTGGAGCTGGCCGCGCACCCTGGCGTTGATCGGCCTGTTCCTCGTCATCGACCTCGCGTTCTTCAGCGCCAATATCCTGAAGACTCCCGATGGCGGCTGGGCGCCCATCCTGATCGGCATCGTCATCTTCACGCTGATGACCACCTGGAAGCGCGGGCGCGGCCTGCTGCTCGAACGCCTGCGCAACGAGTCCATGCTGCTGGAACCCTTCGTTGACGCCATCGGTGCCCATCCGCCGCAGCGCGTGCAGGGCACCGGCATCTTCATGACGCCCAACCCTCACGGCGTCCCGCATGCCATGCTGCACAACCTCAAGCACAACAAGATACTGCATGAGCGCAATATCCTGCTGACGGTCAACTTTGCCGACGTCCCCTACGTTGCAGAGCGCAGCCGGCTGGGTCTGGAGGAATTGCGCCATGGCTTCTACCGCATCACGGTGAACTACGGCTTCAAGGACGACCCGGACCTGCCTCGCGACCTGGAGCTGACCAAACAGCTAGGCCTGGAGCTAGACACCATGGACACCTCGTTCTTCATCGGCAAGGAAACCCTGTTTGCCAGCCGCTCTTCCGGCATGGCTTACTGGAGGAACAAGCTGTTTGTCGGCATATTCCGCAATGCGGATAGCATCACCAATCAATTCAAGCTGCCGCCAAACCGGGTGATTGAACTGGGCGCGCAAGTCACGATATAGGCAAGGATGGATTGTCGGCTCAGCATGGCACGGTCTAAAATACGATATCGATTGATGCCATCAAGCCGCTTATTAAGGTTGTAAACATGAAATCCATCAGACTGATATTGATTGCGCTGGCATTGGCCCAGCTTACGAGCTGCACCACCGTCAGCACGACCAGCAGCGGCAATGTGGGCGTCGACCGCAAGCAATACGTCGGGCTCGTCACCGAGCAGGAAGCGGTGGAACAGTCCGCCCTCGCCTACCAGCAAACCGTCAAGGACGCGCAATCCAAGAAACTCCTGAATACGAACAGCGCCGAGACCAAGCGCGTCCGCAATATCGCCGATAAGCTGATTGCGCATGTCGGCGTATTTCGCCCGGATGCCCCGAACTGGAAATGGGAAGTCAACGTGCAGGAAAGCAAGGAGATCAACGCCTATTGCATGGCGGGCGGCAAGATCATGGTCTATACCGGGCTGATCGACCAGATCAAGCCCACCGATGACGAGCTCGCCGCCGTGATGGGCCATGAAATCGCCCATGCGCTGCGCGAGCACGTGCGCGAGCGCATGTCGCGCGCCAAGGCCCAGCAATACGGCCTGCTGGGCTTGGCAGCAGTCGTCGGCCTCAGCACCAAGAATGCCGACAACGCAGTCCAGGCCCTCGCGGTTGGCGGCACTGTCGCCGCGGTCGCCCTGACGCTGCCCAACAGCCGCACCGCGGAGCACGAAGCCGATCAAATCGGTCTCGAGCTTGCCGCCCGCGCGGGCTACAACCCGAATGCCGCCTTAAGCCTCTGGCAGAAAATGAGCGCGGTAGGCGGCGAGAAACCGCCCGAAATCCTCAGCACCCACCCCTCGGACGAATCACGCATGGCGGACATCAAGCGTCTGATCCCTTCCGTGATGCCGCTGTACGAACAGGCAAAGAAGCAAGGCAAATAAGGCAATTCAAATGCTTGCCAAGCCTAACCATGGGGCCGTTTTCAGGTAAAATAGCGGTTTTATCTCAAGCGATCCCTAGGAATCTTAGATGAGCAATTTGCAAACCATTATCGAAGACGCGTTCGAGCGTCGTGCCGAGATTACCCCATCCACTGCCAGCGCAGAAATCAAGGATGCCGTGTTCAGCGTGCTTGCCGACCTCGATAGCGGCAAGCTGCGCGTGGCAGAGCGCACCGACGGCCAGAACTGGGTAACCCACCAATGGATCAAGAAGGCCGTATTGCTCTCCTTCCGCCTCGAAGACAACGTCCTGCTCGACGACGGCGTCACCAAGTATTTCGACAAGGTTCCCCCCAAGTTCGCCAATTACACTGAAGCCGATTTCAAGGCTGGCGGCTTCCGCGTGGTGCCCAACGCCATCGTGCGCCGTGGCTCGTTCATTGCCAAGAATGCCGTCCTGATGCCTTCCTACGTCAATATCGGCGCTTACGTCGGCGAAGGCACCATGGTGGACACCTGGGCCACTGTCGGCTCCTGCGCCCAGATCGGCAAGAACGTACACCTCTCCGGGGGCGTAGGCATTGGCGGCGTGCTGGAGCCTGTACAGGCCGGCCCCACCATCATCGGCGACAACTGCTTCATCGGCGCGCGCTCCGAAGTGGTCGAAGGCGTCATCGTCGAAGACAACTGCGTGATTTCCATGGGCGTCTACATCGGCCAGAGCACCAAGATCTACGACCGCGAAACCGGCGAAGTGACCTATGGCCGCGTACCGTCAGGCTCTGTCGTTGTATCGGGCAACCTGCCTTCCAAGGACGGCAGCTACAGCCTCTACTGCGCCGTCATCGTCAAGAAAGTCGATGAAAAGACCTTGGGTAAAGTGGGCATCAACGAACTATTGCGTGGTATTTAACAAAGAGAAATTGAGTCTGCGCTCCCAAGGTCTTTCGGTGTAGGCTAACCCGGGCATTGCCCGGGTTAAGGCAAAGCCGGGCCGTAGCCAAAAAACGTTTGGCAAGGTTGGTATCAACGAGTTGCTACGTAGCATTTAAGTACTGTAAAAACGATCGCAGTACCAAGCGTTTTTCGGTGAAGGCTAACTTGGGCATCTGCCCAAGTTAAGGCGCAAGCCGTGCCGGAGTCAAAAGTTTCGGTATTAAAGTGGACATCAACGAACCACTGCGTGGCATTTAAACCAAACCCTCTAGCCAAGCTGTCAATATTCTGACACTGGCGTCGAAGCTCCAACAAAAACCTGCCACTGGCAGGTTTTTTTATTGTTTTCCATCCAGCGTCACCTTCAAAGAATAAAAAAACAAGACCCTGTTTTATATAAAAAAATACAAGAAAACCATTCCAACACCCCATCCCCTGTCCCGTTCTTTCCCGACGGCATAAAAGTTGCCATATGGATATCAAATCCACATTTTTTTGCAGGATATAAGGATAACCATGACAGGCGATTACGATTACAAACTGGTGCTGCTCTCGATTGTGATTGCATTCATCTCATCGATGGCTGCGTTCATGTTCACCAATCGTGTTGTCCGCAATCAAGGCCGATCCGCCAAGGCGTGGATGGGATTGGGAGCCGTCGCCATGGGCTCGGGCATCTGGGCCATGCACTTCATCAGCATACTCGCATGGTCCCTGCCTACTCCGATGGAGTCCATGCTCGACGACACCGTATTGTCCTGGCTGATTGCCGTCAGCGTCTCATGGCTCGCGCTGGATATCGCCAGCAGGCCCGGCCTCAAGCTGCAGATGCTGATTGTTGCCGGAGTGGTGATGGGGCTGGGCATCAGCGGCATGCACTACACCGGCATGCATGCCATGCAGATGTATCCCGAGATCACCTACAATAAGACATTGCTGGCATTATCCGTCAGCATTGCCATCGCCATCTCGATACTGGCACTGGCCCGCATGTTACATGACCACCAATCCAGGAAGTCCAGCCTCAGCTCGCAGCTTTACGCTGCCACGATAATGGCGGGCGGTATTGCCTGCACTCACTTTACCGCGATGGCTGCAGTCGAGATTCCGCCTCACGTTGTCTTGACCGCGGCATCCACATCGCAGCCCGGCTTGTTTTCGGTGATTATCGCCCTGGGCATCTGTACCCTGATCCTGCTTGCCGCCATCCTGACCATCGTGGATTCGCGCCACCGCGACAAGGGCAATTGGTTGCATGCAGACACGCAGGACAAGCTCAGCCGCATGAGCATGCTGGATAACCTGACCCAGCTCCCTAACCACCGCTATTTCCAACATCACCTGAGTATTGGTGTCCGCCGCACTGCAAGGCTCGGCACGGCACTGGCCGTCGCCATCATCAAGCTCGACAACCTGAAGCTGATCAAACAGGAATTAGGCCAGCATATCAGCGATGAAATCCTGCGCTCGGCGGCAAAGCGCATCCAGGACACCATTCGCGGTTGCGACATGGCGGCTTACAACGGATCGGAAGAGTTTCTCGTCCTCTTCGAGGACATCAAGCACGAACATGACATCATGCCTGTCATGGAAAGAATCATGCAGTCGCTGAACACCACATTCCGCATCGACCGCCATGACATCACGCTCGAAGCCAGGGCCGGGCTGTCCTTGTACCCCAAGCACGGTGATGCCGATCGGCTGCTGACTTATGCCGAAGCTGCCATGCACCGCGTGCAGCCCAGCGACAACCATGGTTTCCGCCTGTTCGACGACCGGCTGGAACCCTCTTCCTTCGACCTGCTGGAAACCCGGCAGGAGCTGCGCCACGCGATCGAGAATGGGGAAATGGTGCTCTACTTCGAACCGCGCATGGACATCATCGGCAACACCATCACCGGGCTGGAAATACAACCCCGCTGGCTGCATCCGACCAAAGGCGCCATCCCCGCCGCCACCTTCGCCCCCATGGCGGAAAACATCGGCCTGATCGATGACATCAATGCCTGGGTGCTGGAACAAAGCTACCGCATCGTAAATACATTGCGCCAGCAGCGCATCCATGTGCCGGTCTACCTGCCGCTCACTTCCATGCAATTGCGTTTTCCCGATATTCAGCGACAGGTCGCGGCCAAGCTGAGCCACTTCAGGCTGCCCGCCGACGCGTTGATCCTGGAAGTGGCTGAGTCGGATTTCATGCAACAGCCGGAGCATTACACCGACCTGCTCAAACAGCTGCCGGCCATCACCCTCAAGATCAGCCTGGAAAATTTCGGCACGCGCTTTTCTAGCCTGCCCTACATACAGCACCTGGGCCTGAAAGCGCTCAAGCTGGACCGCAGCTTTACCCATGCACTCATCAGCAACCAGAAAACCCGTGCCATTGCCGGCGCGATCATTGAACTGGCGCACACCCAGAACCTCAAGGTGGCGGCGGAACAGGTAAGCAACGAGGACGAGCGCAATGCGCTGCTGTCCCTGGAATGCAACGAAATCCAAGGATTTTTCTGTGCCAACCCCGTGCATCAGGCCCAGTTGATCGAGTTCCTGATGTCCAGCAAGTTCGCATCGCGACCGGATAAAACTTCGCCTGAAGAAATCGCGTGGTCCGCATATGCGGTCACAGCCGACGGCCTCACTCCGGTGCGCTAGTGTAAAATGCAGGGATCCATAGTCATCAAGATGCATATACATGAAGCTCTACGGTATCCCCAACTGCAATACGGTGAAGAAAGCGCGCACCTGGCTGGACGAGCACGGCGTTGCTTACGAATTCCATGATTTCAAGAAATCCGGCATCAGTGAAGAAACGCTCAAGCACTGGCTTAGCCAGGTGGAGTGGGAAAAGCTGGTGAACCGGGCAGGCATGACCTGGCGCGGTTTGAGCGAGGCGGAAAAGGCGGCGGTTACCGACGACGCTTCCGCCATCCGGCTCATGCAGGAAAAGACTTCCGTCATCAAGCGTCCGGTGCTGGTCAAGGACGAACAGGTGCTCAGCTTAGGCTTCACCGAGGCAGCTTATGCCAAGCTGTTCAATACATGAGCAGGACGCTGGAGCTAGCCAAGGACCTGATTGCCCGCCAATCCGTCACTCCCAGCGACGAAGGCTGCCAGGCGCTGCTGATCTCCCGCCTGGAGCCGTTGGGCTTCACCGTTGAACGCCTGCGCTTCGGCGATGTAGACAATTTCTACGCACGTCGCGGCAATACCGGCCCGTTGCTGGTGTTTGCCGGACATACGGATGTCGTCCCTACCGGCCCCGTAGAGCAATGGCATACCCCGCCGTTCGAACCCACCGTCAAGGACGGTATGTTGTACGGCCGGGGCGCTGCCGACATGAAGACCTCGCTGGCGGCCTTCATCACCGCAATCGAAGCCTTCGTGGCAGACCATCCCGACCACCCTGGTTCGATCGGCCTCATCATCACCTCGGATGAAGAAGGCGTGGCAGTCAACGGCACCGTCAAGGTGGTCGACACCCTCAAGGCGCGCAACGAGCTGATCGATTACTGTATCGTCGGCGAGCCGACCTCCAGCAAGGTCGGCGGCGACATGATCAAGAACGGCCGCCGCGGTTCGCTCTCGGGCAGGCTGACCGTCAAGGGGATACAAGGCCATATCGCCTACCCCCACCTGGTGAAGAACCCGATCCATATGGCTGCGCCTGCGATCAAGGAGCTGGCCGACACCGTATGGGATGAAGGCAACGAATACTTCCCGCCTACCTCCTGGCAGATATCCAATATCCATGGCGGCACCGGCGCCACCAACGTCGTGCCCGGCGAAGTCGAGATACTGTTCAACTTCAGGTTTTCCACCGCGAGCACCGCCGAAAGCCTCAAGCAGCGCGTCCATGCCATCCTCGACAGCCACCAGCTGGACTACGACCTGGCCTGGGAGCTTTCCGGCAAACCGTTCCTGACGCCGAAAGGCTCCCTGGTCACTGCCATTTCGGCCGCGATTGAACAGGCTTTCGGCGTCACGCCCGAGCTTTCCACCAGCGGCGGCACCTCCGACGGCCGCTTCATTGCTGACATTGCCGCCCAGATCGTCGAATTCGGCCCGCTCAACGCGACCATCCACAAACTCAACGAGTGCGTTGCCGTCGCGGACATAGAACCCCTGCAGCATGCATACAAGCTCACCCTGGAAGCGCTATTGAAATGATGAGATTCCCCGGTATTACTGAAGAACTCCACACTATCCGCGACTGGCTGCGTTTCGCCGTCAGCCGCTTCGAAGAATCCAGCATCTTTTTCGGCCACGGCACCGACAATGCCTATGACGAAGCTGTATGGCTGATCCTGTCGTCACTGCACCTGCCGCACGACACCCTGGACAACTTCCTGGATGCGCGCCTGCTGCCGCCGGAACGCACCCGCCTGAAAGAGCTGATCCGCCGCCGCATCACCGACCGCACCCCGACCGCCTACCTGGTCAACGAGGCATGGCTCAAGGGCTTCAAGTTCTACGTGGACGAACGCGTCATCGTACCGCGCTCCTTCATTGCCGAACTGCTGGAGGACAGCCTCAACCCCTGGGTCGAATATCCGGAAATGGTGGAAAGCGCCGCTGACATCTGTACCGGTAGCGGCTGTCTTGGCGTGCTGCTCGCGAATGCCTTCCCCAACGCCCAGATCGACGTCGTGGACATCTCCCCCGACGCGCTGGCGGTGGCGAACATCAATATCCGCAACTACGGCCTGGAAGACCAGATCAGCGCCGTGGAGTCCGATATGTTCAGCAACCTGCAAGGCAAGACTTACGACCTCATCATCAGCAATCCGCCCTATGTGGACGCGCCATCCATGGAACTGTTGCCGCAGGAATACCGCAACGAGCCGCAGATCGCGCTGGGCAGCGGCGCCGCGGGGCTGGACCACACCCAAACCCTGCTGCATGAAGCCAAGAAGCACCTGAACGACAACGGCCTGCTGGTAGTGGAAATCGGCCACAACCGCGACGCATTGCTGGAGGCGTATCCCCATTTGCCGTTTACCTGGCTGGAGGTGGACTCGGGCAACGAATTCGTCTTCCTGCTGACCAAAGAACAATTGCCTTAAACAGGATCATCCGTGTCAGACCCAAGAGTATTCTTCGCCGCCGAACGCACCCTGCTGGCATGGCTGCGTTCAGGCCTGACGCTCATGGCGCTTGGGTTCGTCGTGGCGCGCTTCGGCCTGTTCCTCACCCTGCTGGCGCCCGGCCAGGTGGAACACCTCAATTCGCACCGCTGGCTCTCCGACCTGCTCGGCCTGCTGCTTGTCCTCAGCGGCGCGGCCGTGATTCTCTGCGCGCAGTACAACCATCGCCGCTACGTCCAAACATTGCCGCCCGAGGATGTCCCTCAGCTAGCCTTGCCCTGGCTATCCTCGGTATTGGCCATTGCAGTGGCGTTGGCCGGCAGCTTGCTTGCTGTCGACTTGCTGCTGTTCTAAGAGCTTGTTCACAACCTTGCCCTAGCGCTTCGCGCGCTTGCCTGCGGGCTGCTTTGCCGGCGCGATATCTGCAGCCTGCCGAATACGGCGGTTTGCCGGTTTGCGCGCAGGCTTGGCAGCCTGTTTGGGCGGCCTTGCAGGACGTTGCGCTTCCTCAGGCTCGACGGCGCCATGCCGGGAACGCGACCTGCGGACTGGTTGCTGCTTTTCCAGTTCCTGCCGGATTCCCTCCTCACGCGTCTTGGTCACACGCCTCGGCCCCCTGCTTTCGAGGCCGGCCTCGGCATCAAAGCGCGACCTTTTCGCCTTGGGGGTAAACACCTTGCCCAGCTTTTCCTTCTCACGCGGAGTAAGCTGGCGCGCAGGCCCCTTGGGCACCGCCAGCTCGGCCCACTCCATCAGCCCGGTGACTTCCTTGACGCCCAGGTGCAGCATCTGCCCGCGCTTGAGGCGGGGCGGCAGGTTGACCGGGCCGAAGCGCACACGGATCAGGCGGCTCACGGGTTTCTGGAACGCCTCGAACAAGCGGCGCACTTCGCGGTTGCGGCCCTCGCGCAGGATCACCTCGTACCAGTGGTTGGCGCCCTCGCCGCCCTGCGGGCGGATGCTATCGAAATTGGCCGGGCCGTCGTCCAGCTCGATGCCGTAGGTGAGCTGCGCCATCTCGCCGTCGGTCAATTCGCCGAAAATACGCACGGCGTACTCCCGTTCTACTTCATAGCGCGGATGCATGAAGCGGTTGGCCAGCTCGCCGGAGGTGGTAAAGATCAGTAGCCCCGACGTGTTCATGTCCAGGCGGCCGATCGCGATCCACTTGCCGTTGCGGATGCGCGGCAATTTGTCGAACACGGACGCGCGCTTTTCCGGGTCGTCCTGGCTCACGATCTCGCCCTCCGGCTTGTGGTACAGCAATACCTGCGGCAATTCCGGCTCGAACGGCAGGTGCAGCGGACGGCTATCCAGGCGCACCACGTCGGTGGGCACCACGCTGGCGCCAACTTCCGCGGTCTTGCCATTGATGGTGATGCGGCCGCTGGCAATCAAGGTTTCCATTTCGCGGCGCGAACCCAGGCCGGCCAGAGCCAGGAGCTTGTGCAGCCTTTGCGGCACAGCAGTGGGATCTGCCGCTGCAGGCTTGGCAGGAGAGGTATTGCGGGGATTGCGTTGTTGCTTGAACGGGCGTGCCATGGAATCGACCTTGAGAGTATTGCGCGTATTATAAGCCAGAGCGCGTTCATTCCGCCGCCCTGGCGCAGATTATCCGATATCGAGCGGAATTTCCTGCTGGGTGAAATGCTGGATGGGCGGCAGTTCGGACAAGGAGCGCAAGCCAAGATCATCGAGGAAAGTCTTGGTGGTCGCATAGAGCGAAGGCCGCCCCGGCACGTCGCGCTGCCCGACGACATCGATCCAGTTGCGCTCGAGGAACTGGCGCATGATATTGGGGTTGACCGCCACGCCGCGGATTTCCTCGATATCGCCGCGCGTGACCGGCTGGCGGTAGGCGATGATCGCCAACGTTTCAAGGGCGGCGCGCGAATAGCGCATCGGCCGCTCGGGATTGAGGCGGGCGATAAAGGGGGCAAGGTCGGCGCGCGCCTGGAAGCGCCAGCCGCTCGCCACCTGCACCAGCTCCATGCTGCGGCCCTGCCACTCCTGCCTTAGCTCGTCTAGCAGCATGCGCAAGGTGGCGCGCTCCATGCGGCCTTCGAACGGGCGCAACAACATGTCCAGAGACAGGGGCTCACCCGCCGTCAGCAACACGGCCTCGAGCACCTGCTTCATTTCGCTGATGTTTTGCGATGCGCTCATGGCTTAGTTGACGCTCACCAGCGGCATGTCTGCCGCCTGCAGGTAAATCGGGCTGAAAGGTTCCTGCTGGGTGATGCGTACCAGGCCCTCGCGCGCCAGCTCGAGGATGGCAAGGAAATACACCACCAGTGCAGGCAGGCCTTCGTTTTCTATATCGAACAAGGCAGTGAACTCCACCAGCGATTCCTGCTGCAGGCGGCGCAATACCAGGCTCATGTGCTCGCGCACCGAAAGCTCGGCACGACCGACCTTGTGGTGCTGGAAATGGCTCGCGCGCTTGAGCACCGATTGCCAGGCAGCCATCAGCTCGTCGAAGCTGACCTCGGGCCAGACCGTCTCGGCAATATGTTCGTAATAGGCGCGCGCCACCTGGATTTCCTGGCCGGCCACCGGCAAGGCGTCCAGCCGCTCCGCCGCCAGCTTGATCGCCTCGTATTCCATAAGCCGGCGCACCAGCTCGGCGCGCGGGTCTTCTTCCTGCTCGATGCTCTCCGGCTTGGGCAGCAGCATGCGCGACTTGATCTCGATCAGCATCGCCGACATGAGTAAATATTCCGCCGCCAGCTCGAGCTTGCTCTCGCGCATTTTCTCGACATATTCCATGTATTGGCGGGTCAGTTGCGCCATGGGGATATCGAGGATATCGAGATTGTGCTTGCGGATCAGGTACAGCAGCAGGTCCAGCGGGCCCTCGAAAGCCTCCAGGTAGACTTCGAGCGCGTCAGGCGGGATATAGAGATCCTGCGGGATGGCGTCCAGCTGTTCGCCATAGATGCGCACATCGAATGCAAGTTGCGTCGCCATTGCTCACACGGCCCTCAATGGGCAGCTCGCAGGCAAGCCGTGGCGTCAGGCCAGTACCAGAGCACAATCCGCATCGCCATACAGCCTCCTTGGTGATTTTTGGTGTGGTGATTGTTGATCTGCTGATTCTTGGTTCGATAGCTCAGCTGAAAATACCAGCGAACATCGCCAGCAAGATCATGATGAAGGGCATCATGATCTTGGACAGCACGCCAGTGAACATCAATACCAGCAGAATGATAAAGCCGTAGCGCTCGACCTGGGCAAATTTGTACGCCATTTGGTTGGGCATCAGGCTGACCGCAATCCTGCCACCATCCAACGGCGGCAATGGCAGCAGGTTGAGCACCATCAACACCACGTTGACCAGGATGCCGGCCTGCCCCATCAGGCTGAGCGGCATGGCGAAATCGCCCGAGATGGTGGTGGCAAACTTGTAGACCATCGCCCAGAAAATCGCCATGAGGAAATTGGACGCAGGGCCTGCAGCCGCCACCCAGCGCATGTCGTGCTTGGGGTTGCGCAGGCGCGCGTAATCGACAGGCACCGGCTTGGCCCAACCGAACAGGAAACCGGTGCCGGAAAACACCAGCAATGCCGGGACCAGGATAGTCCCGACCGGGTCGATATGCTTGATCGGGTTGAGCGTGATGCGGCCCATGCTTTCCGCAGTGGTGTCGCCGAAATAGCGCGCGATGTAGCCATGCGCCGCCTCATGCACGGTAATCGCGAAAATCACCGGCAAAGCATAGATCGCGATTTTCTGGATCAGCGTGAGCTCCATCATGCCTCCAATCCGAACGGCGCGGGATCGCCCGCACCCAGGCGGATCAGGCTGGGGCTTTCCGCCGTCAGGTCGATCACCGTGGTCGGGTCGATCGAACATGCGCCGGCATCGATCACCAGTTCCACCTGGTGTTCCAGCTGGTCACGGATTTCCCAGGCTTCATTGAGGGGCGCGTCATCTCCAGGCAGTTGCAGCGTCATGCTCAACATCGGCTCATTCAACTCTTCCAGCAATGCCAGGGTGACGGCATGCTGCGGCACGCGCAGGCCCACGGTGCTGCGCTTGGGATGCTGCAGGCGGCGCGGCACCTCGCGCGTGGCCTTGAGGATAAAGGTATATTGCCCAGGCGTATTGGCTTTCAGCAGTCGGAACTGGCTGTTGTCCACCTGGGCATAGGTGGAAAGCTCGGCCAGGTTGCGGCAGACCAGCGTGAAATGATGGCTGTCGTCCACGCCGCGGATGGCGCGGATGCGGTCCTGCGCGTCCTTGTTGCCCAGCATGCAGCCAAGCGCATAGCTGGAATCCGTGGGATAGGCGATCACGCCGCCATCGCGCAGGATGGCAATCGCCTGGTTGATCAGACGCGTCTGAGGGTTTTCAGGATGAATAACAAAATATTGCGCCAACTTGACTCTACCTTAACTGTTAAGCGATCGGGTTTCCGGCCAATCCTGCCAGACCGGGATGCAGCCGCGCGGCAAATCCGGCAGCCGGCCCATTTCAATATAGCCATGGCCCGGGCCGTGGTAATCGGAACCCATGGAGGACTTGAGGCCGAACATATGCGCAAGCTTCGCGTACTCCTGGAACTGGTCCGCGGTATGGCTGCCGGTGACGACCTCGATCGCCTCGCCGCCCAGGTTGCGGAACTCCTCCAACAATAACAGCATATTGCTTCGCCCGATATCGTAGCGGCCGGGATGCGCGAGCACCGCCATGCCGCCGCTGCCGTTGATCCAGGCGACGACCTCCTCCAGCGTGGCCCAGTGATGCTCGAAATAGCCTGGCTTGCCCTTGACCAGGTAGCGCTTGAATATGCTCTTCATATTGGAGGCGTATCCTTGCTCGATCAGGTAACGCGCAAAATGCGCGCGTCCGATGATGCCTTGTCCGGCATGGACGTAGGCGCCCTCCAGGCTGCCGCTGATGCCGAATTTCTCCAGGCTGGCGGCAATGCCTTCCGCACGTACATGGCGTCCTGCGCGGATTTTTTCAAGCCCGTCGCGCAACGGGGCATAGTCCGGATCCACCCGCAAACCCACGACATGGATGGTGCGCCTGCGCCAGGTGACGGAAATTTCCACCCCGTTGATGAACTGCATGCCGTGCCCGGCCGCCGCGCTGGCAGCCGCCGCCAGGCCTGCCGTATCGTCATGATCCGTCAGGGATAATACCTTCACGCCCTGCTCCGCGGCATGCGCCACCAGCGCCTCCGGCGCGAGCAATCCATCAGAAACCGTGGAGTGACTATGCAAGTCGATAAGGGATGGCATGGATGCGGGTTGGCAGTACAGCTTGTTAGTCTTGCCGAATCATAGCAAAATACCGCATCAACTTAAAACCTAATCCCGATGCACCCTAGCGCACGGCCTGCGGACGACACATGAAGTTTCTTTACGATTTATTCCCGGTTATTCTTTTTTTCATCGTTTACAAGCTGTTCGGCATTTACGAAGCCACTGCCGCTGCGATTGTCGCCACCATCGCCCAGATCGTCTGGGCCAAGGCCAGGACCGGCAAGGTGGACAACGCGCTGATCATGAGCGGCGTCATCATCGTGGTGTTTGGCGGCGCCACCTTGTGGCTGCACGATGAAAGCTTCATCAAATGGAAGCCCACCATCCTCTATTGGGTATTTACCGTCGGCCTGCTGGGCAGCCAGTGGCTGTTCAAACGCAACCTGATCCGCAGCTTCATGGAAAAGCAGATTGCCATGCCGGACCCGATCTGGAGCCGCCTCAACCTGGCATGGGCGATGTTCTTCCTGCTGCTGGGCTTCCTCAACCTATATGTCGCCTTCAATTACTCCACCGACCTCTGGGTGGATTTCAAGCTGTTTGGCACCATGGGCCTGATGTTCGTATTCGTGATCGGCCAGACCCTGCTGCTTAACAAGCACATCATCGAACAGGATAAGAAATAATGTGGTACGCCATCATCGCGGAAGACGCCCCCGACAGCCTGGAAAAGCGCCTGGCTGCCCGCCCTCCCCACCTTGAGCGCCTAAAGGCGTTGCAGGACGCGGGCCGCCTGTTGCTGGCCGGCCCCTTTCCCGCGACCGACAGCAATGACCCGGGCCCGGCCGGCTTCACCGGCAGCCTGATCGTGGCGGAGTTCGACAGCCTGGAGGCTGCGCAAGCCTGGGCCAATGATGACCCGTTCGTGAACGCAGGCGTTTATTCCACTGTCACAGTCAAACCTTTTCGCAAGACATTGCCAGCATGACCCTGACAGAAGAAATCCGCAGCAGACTCTCGGTACTGGAACCCACCGCGTTGGAGATTCGTGACGACAGCGCCCTGCACAGGGGCCACGCGGGCAGCAACGGCGGCGGGCATTTCTTCGTGACCATTGCCAGCGCGCAGTTTTCCGGCAAGTCCCAGGTCATGCGGCACCGCCAGGTTTATGCAATACTGGGCGACCTGATCCCACAGAAAATACATGCGCTCAGCATCCAGGCGATTGCGGCAGATGAACCTCCTGTTGTCACAATTGACTGATACGTTAGCACGCTCAACTTTATGACATCCATTTTAACCAGCCAAGGAATTCTCATGAAACTCACTACCAGCGCCCTGATTGCCACGGTTGCCTTCGGTATCCTGCAACCCGCTTTTGCTGCTGGCGCCAACGGCAGCGTTGCCACCGTCAACGGCAAGCCGATCAAGCAATCCCTGTACGATTACATTGCCAAGGAAGCCTCTTCCCGCGGCCAGAATGTGGACGACAACGTCAAGAACGTCATCATCAACAAGCTGATCGGCAGTGAACTGATCTACCAGGAAGCACAGCGCACTGGCCTGGACAAGCAGCCTGACTACCTTGCCAAGGAAGAGCTGACCCGCCGCGAACTGCTGGTCAACACCTTCCTGCAGGACTACATCAAGAAGCACCCCGTGAGCGAGGCCGACACCAAGCTGGCATACGAGAAATACAAGCAGGAGCTGGGAGACAAGGAATACAGCGCGCGTCACATCCTGGTGCCGACCGAAGCCGAAGCCAAGGACATCATCGCCCAACTCGGCAAGGGCGGTGATTTCGCCAAGCTGGCCAAGGAAAAATCCAAGGACCCCGGCTCACAAGAAAAAGGCGGCGACCTGGGCTGGTTTGCACCGGCCGGCATGGTGAAGCCGTTCAGCGATGCCGTCGCCAAGCTGCAAAAGGGCAAGTACACTACAACTCCGGTACAGACCCAGTTCGGCTGGCACGTCATCAAGCTGGAAGACACACGCACCACGCAACCGCCATCCTATGACGACGTGAAGGATGGCCTGCAGAAGCAATTGCAACAGCGCAACCTGGAAAAACTGCTGACCGACCTGCGCAGCAAGGCCAAGATCGAGGCTCCCGCCGGCGCCACTGTCGCCAAGTAATCCTTAAGCAACACTCTGCTTGACACGGAAAAGCCCGCCCGGCGGCGGGCTTTTTTCATATTGATACTGACCTGATCGAGCTTACTGCCAATGAAGCCACACAATATCCACTATGACGTGCGTTTCGATACGCCGCAAAGCCACTTGTTCGAGCTGGAATGCCGCATCGCCCACCCGGCAGCCGAAGGCCAGCGCCTGTCGTTGCCGGCCTGGCTGCCCGGCAGCTACCTGGTCAGAGATTTCGCGCGCCACATCGTCAGTATCAATGCAAGCAGCGATGGGCAAGAAGTCGAGCTGCGCAAGGTCGACAAAAGCACCTGGGTCGCAGCGCCTTGCAAGCACCCGCTCGTCATCCGCTACCAGGTGTACGCCTACGACCTCTCGGTGCGCACCGCCTACCTCGACCACACCCGCGCCTACTTCAACGGCAGCAGCCTGTTCCTGCAAGTAGCCGGGCAAGAGCAGGAACATTGCAGCGTCGAAATCCACCACCCGGGCAAGGCCTATGCAGGCTGGTCCATCGCCACCACGCTGCCGGCCCGCAAAACCAGCTCGAACGGCTTTGGCCTCTACGAGGCGAGCGACTACCAGGCCTTGATCGACTATCCGGTCGAGATCGGCACCTTGGCCATTGCAGAGTTCAAGGCCATGGGTGTGCCGCACCGCCTGGTCGTCTCGGGCAGGCACGAAGCGGACCTCAAAACCATCGGCCGCGACCTGAAGAAAATCTGCGAGCACCATATCCGCTTTTTCGGCGAGGCCCCGTTCAAGCGCTACGATTTCCTGCTCTATGCCGCGGCCGACAACCAGTACGGCGGGCTCGAACACAGCGACTCCACCAGCCTGATCTGCCCGCGCAGCTGGCTGCCGGTGAAGCATGAACAGCACGACCGGCAGCAATACCAGGACTTTCTCGGCCTGTGCAGCCATGAATATTTCCATGCCTGGCACGTCAAGCGCATCCGCCCCAGCGCCTTTGCCAGCCTGGACCTCAGCCGCGAGGCCTACACGCGCCTGCTATGGGTGTTCGAGGGCTTCACCGCCTATTACGACACCCTGGCGCTGGTGCGCAGCGGCCTCATGAGCGAGCAGGAATACCTCGCCGCGTTGAGCAAGGACCTCACACGCTACCTGCGCACGCCGGGGCGCCAAGTGCAGGCGCTGGAGGAGTCCAGCTTCGACACCTGGATCAAGCTCTACAAGCCGGATGAAAACACGCCCAACAGCCAGATTAGCTATTACCTCAAGGGCTCGCTGGTCGCCTTGGCGATAGATCTCAGCCTGCGGCTCAAAGGGCGCTCGCTCGACGACGTCATGCTGGCGCTATGGGACAACTACAAGCGCGGCGTACTCGTGGATGAAGGCAGCATGCAGGGCTTGATCAGGGAAACCTGCGGCGACAGGCTCGCCTCGCTGTTCCGCGACTGCGTGCAAGGCTGCGGGGACCCGCCGCTGGAAAAGCTGCTGTCGAAATTCGGCATCCGCTTCATCGCGCCCAAAACCAGCGACGCCGACCTGGCGCGGCAATGGCTGGGCCTGCAGCTCGCGAACGACGACACCCGCATCAGCCATGTCTTCAGCGGCAGTGCGGCTGAACACGCAGGCCTGGCGGCAGGCGACGTGCTCGTCGCGCAAGACAACCTGAAGGCCAGCGCCAAAGGGCTCAAGCAGCAGCTCAAGCGCGGGCGCAACCAAATCGGCCTGCATTTCTTCCGCCGCGACGAACTCATGACGACCGTCATCAAGCCGCGCGACCATGCGCTGACCGACGCTACGCTCGCGCTGGACGACAAACGCAAACCGGCACAGGACCAATTGCGGCAGGACTGGCTTGCCATAAGTTGATAAAATACTAGATTCCCCGCACCTGCATTACACAAGGTTAGAACCCATGACACCCATTGCCCTGCCCCGCCTGCTGCCCTCCTTGCCTGCGCTTGTGATCGGCAGCTTGATCTGGCTGGCCGGCCAGTATCCTGCCTTTGCCGTCACCAACGAAGAAAAAGCGCAGACTGCGGTGCATATGCTGGATTACGTCAGCGTGGACTATCCCGAGTTCGTGCAGGGCGGCGAAGTGCTCAATCCTGAGGAGTATGAGGAGCAGCTCGAGTTCGCCACCCAGTCCGCCAACCTGATCGCGGAACTGCCTGCCGTTACCCAGCAGGCGGAATTGCTCAAGCAGGCGGCAAAGCTGCGCGAGCAGATCCTGGCAAAAGCGGAAGGCGAAGCCGTATCTGCAACTGCCAACAACCTGCGTCTTGCCGTGATCCAGGCGTACAAGATCACCGTCGCGCCCAAGGACATTCCCGACCTCAACCGCGGCGCGCAATTGTTCGGTGAAACCTGCGCCGCCTGCCACGGCGCCACCGGCCACGGGGATGGCCCGCTGGCAAAGGGGCTGGAACCGGAGCCCAGCAATTTCCACGACCAGGACCGCATGCGCATGCGCAGCATCTACGGCCTCTACAACACCATCACACTGGGCGTGAACGGCACCCCGATGCAATCCTATGCGCAGCTGCCCGAGGCCGATCGCTGGAGCCTGGCGTTCTATGTGAGCACCTTGCGCGCCACCGACGAGCAGAAGGCCGCTGGCGAGCAATCATGGCAACAGGGTCGCGGCAAGGCGGAACTGGGCAGCCTGAAGCAATTGGTGATGCAGGCCCCTGCCGAGCTTGAGCAGGCCGGCCTCAGCGACGTGCAAACCTACCTCGCCGCCCAACCGTCCGCATTGCAGGCGGTTGCCGGCAACCCGCTCAACATTTCGCGCAGCAAGCTGGAGGCCGCGCTGGCAGCCTATCGCGATGGCGACTATGCCAATGCGCGCCAGCATGCCATCAGCGCCTACCTCGAAGGTTTCGAGTTGGTGGAAAACAGCCTGGACAACATCGACAAGCCGCTCCGCCTCGAGATCGAGCGCCACATGATGGACCTGCGCAGCGCCATCGCGCGCAATGCCGGCGCTGATGAAGTCGAAGCGCAAATCGATCGGATCAACGACCTGCTCGACGAAGCCGATGAAAGGCTGGGGTCCGGCAGCCTGACCGGCGTGACCGCGTTCGTCAGCTCGCTATTGATCCTGTTGCGCGAAGGGCTGGAAGCCATCCTCATCCTCGCCGCATTGAGCGCCTTCATCAGCAAGACCGGCAGGCGTGATGCCCTGCCCTACTTCCACCTCGGCTGGATCTTCGCCGTCGTGCTGGGCGGCGTCACCTGGTTCGTCGCGAGCTACCTGCTCACCATCTCCGGCGCGGGCCGCGAGATGACAGAGGGCGTCACCGCGCTGGTTGCCGCCGCCATGCTGCTGTACGTGGGCTACTGGCTGCACAGCAAGTCACACGCCCACGCCTGGCAACAATTCATCAGCCACCACGTGACCGCCGCCCTCAACAAGCGCACCTGGTGGGCGATTGCCGGGGTGTCGTTCCTCGCGGTATACCGTGAGCTGTTCGAGGTCATCCTGTTCTACCAGGCGCTGTGGGCGCAGGCAGGAGCCGAAGGCCAGGGCGCCGTAATCGGGGGCATCGTAGCGGCCGCCGTCCTGCTGGCGATCATTTCATGGGCGATTCTCAAATTCAGCGTCCGTCTGCCGCTGGGCAAGTTCTTCGCCGCCACGGCAGGCCTGCTGGCCTTGCTGGCCGTCGTGTTCGCAGGCAATGGCATCGCAGCGCTGCAGGAGGCCGGCGTCATTGCCGCAGACCGCATCCACTTTTTCAGCCTGCCGCTGCTGGGCATACACCCCACCATCCAGACGCTTACCGCGCAAGGCATAGTGCTGGCGCTCATCGTCGCCGGCACGCTGCTCAGCCGGCAGCAGGAAAAACATTAAACGCAAAAAAAAGCCTGGCATGTTGCCAGGCTTTTTTGTCTGCTCGACAGGATCAGCCGGTTGCTCCCGGACTGATGGACGCAATGAACAAGCGCGGTCAATCCATCTTCACGGCGGAGAACTCCAGCGCATTGCCGTCGGGGTCGCGGCAAAACAAGGCCGCCCGCCCGGACATGCTCATGGAATACTCCACGCCGGCCTCGTCCAATGCCTGCTTGATCTCCATCACGTCGTCCACGGCAAAGGCCACGTGGTAGTCCCGTCCTCCGTGGGCGGGAAGCTCGGCATCTGCGTAGGGGTCGGGCACGACCATCAGGTGCAGCTGGTTGATGCCGATATCGTACCAGGCGCCGTCAAAGCTCAATGGCGGGCGCTTGTCGCTCGGCACCAGGCCGAGCAAGCCCTCGTAGAAAGCGCGCGAACGCTCCATGTCGGACACGATGATGCCGGTATGCAGCATCTGCTTGATCTTGATCACAGCTCACCCTCCATTCAAGGCAAACATTTGGGTAAAACGAAAGCGTAGGCTAATTAGATTGCAGCTTCGTCAGTCTCGCCGGTACGGATACGGATGATCTGTTCCACGGGCGTGACAAAAATCTTGCCGTCGCCGATCTTGCCGGTGCGCGCTGCCTTGATGATGGACTCCACCGCCGCATCGACGATATCGTCGGTCACCACCAGCTCGACCTTGATCTTGGGCAGGAAATCCACCACGTACTCTGCGCCGCGGTAAAGTTCGGTATGGCCTTTCTGCCGGCCGAACCCCTTCACTTCGGTCACGGTCAGCCCGTTCGCCCCGATCTCGGACAGCGCCTCGCGCACCTCGTCCAGCTTGAATGGCTTGATCACTGCTTCAATTTTCTTCATCTCTTATCCCTTCTCCTGTTTGCTTTCCGCTTGAAGCTATCCATTGAACGCAAACTTGTTGGTCAATGGGTAGCGCCTGTCCTTGCCAAACCCGCGTTTCGTCACACGGACTCCAATAGGGGCTTGACGCCGCTTGTACTCGTTCCGGTCGATCAACCGGGTGACCCGGAGCACATCCTGCTCACGGTAACCCAGGGCCAAGATCTCTTCCCAGCTATAGTCGTGCTCGACGTAAGCCTCCATGATACCGTCCAGCACGGCGTAATCCGGCAAGCTGTCCTGATCGGTCTGCCCATGGCGCAATTCCGCTGACGGCGGCCTCACGATGATACGCTCGGGAATCACTGGACTGATCATATTCCGGTATTTGGCCAGCTGGTAGACCAAGGTCTTGGAAACGTCCTTGAGCAAGGCAAACCCGCCCGCCATATCCCCATACAATGTCGAATATCCTACCGCAGTCTCGCTCTTGTTGCCGGTGGTCACGACGATGCTGCCAAACTTGTTGGAAATCGCCATCAGCAAGGTGCCGCGAATGCGCGCCTGCAGGTTTTCCTCCGCAGTGTCGAACGGCTTGCCAGCAAACTCCGGCGCCAAGGCCGCGCAAAACGATTCGAATACGGAGCCTATCGCAACCTCGCTATAGCGCACGCCGAGCCCCGCCGCCATCGCACGGGCATCCTCCATGCTGATGGAAGCCGTGAACTCCGAAGGCATCATCACTGCCTGCACCTTGTCGGCACCCAGCACATCCACGGCAATCGCCAGCGTCAGTGCGGAATCGATGCCTCCCGACAAGCCAAGCAGCACGCCAGGAAAATTGTTCTTGACGACGTAATCCCGGAACCCCAGGCTCAGCGCCTGATAAACCGCCGGTTCCAACTCGGGCACAGGATGAACCTCCGCCAGCTCGGGCGCCCCATCGCTGAAGGACACGATGCCCAATGCCTCCTCAAATGACGGCAGTTGCTGCGTCAATGTGCCTTCATCGTTCATCACGAACGACGCTCCGTCGAATACCAGCTCATCCTGGCCGCCGACCAGGTTGACATAGACCACGGGCAACCCGGTTTCCTTGATGCGGTCGCGCACCACGGCATGGCGTTCCTGCTGCTTGCCGATGTGATACGGCGAGGCATTCAGCACCAGCAGCAATTCCGCGCCCGCATCGCGCGCGCGGCGGGCGGGCTCGGGCGCCCAGACGTCGGCACAGATCACGATGCCGAGCTTATGGCCCCGGTGGTCGATGACCAGCGCCTCGCTGCCCTCGCTGAAGTAGCGCACTTCGTCGAACACGCTGTCGTTGGGCAGCAGTTCTTTATGATAGGTATGGCGGACCTTGCCGCCCTCCAGCACCGAGGCCGCGTTATAGCGGTTGCCAAGATGCTTGCGCGGATGCCCGACCACCACGGTCAATGCAGCGGGCAACTCCTGCGCCAAGGCATGCAGCGCGCGCTCGCATGCCTGGTTGAAATCGTCCCGCAACAGCAGGTCCTCAGGAGAATATCCGGACAACGCCAGTTCGGGACAGAGCAGCAAGGTCGCCCCGACGGCTTCGGCACGCAGGGCCTGTTCGACGATCCTGGCGGCATTGCCTCCCAGGTCGCCGGCCGTGGCGTTGAGTTGAGCAACCGCGATCTTCATGTCACGCCTGCAATTTGCAAAAGCCGGCATCCGCGACATTGCTGCATCCGGCATAACTGCACTTTAGTAGCTGCCACCTGCATCCTTGATCAACTGCACGATTTCGGGTTTCTTGCCTTTCAGGGCGTAGACCAGCGCGGTCAGGCCGTACTGGTCCTTGGCCTTCACGTCGGCGCCGCTGGCCAGCAGCAGCTTGACCAGCTCGACATTGCCCTCGCTCACTGCATATTGCAGGATGGGCGTGCCTTCGGAATCCCTGTGGTTGACGTTGGCGCCCTTCTCGATCAACACCTTGGCCGTTGCCTCCTGGGACTTCTTGACAGCCCAGCCCAGCGCGGTCCACTTGGTCTTGTCCTGGGCGTCCACCTTGGCGCCCTTGTCGAGCAGCAATGCGGTCGCCTCTGCGTTGCCCTCGCGCGCCGCATACATGAGCGCGGTCAGGCCGAAACGGTCGCGTGCGGCGATGTCGGCGCCCTGGGCCAGCAGGGTATTGATAGTGTCGATATCGCCGTTTCTGGCGGCATACATGAGGATGCTCTTGCCGTCGTCGCTCTTGCTGCTGGGGTCGATGCCGCGCTCCACCAACAGGCCCACCATTTCGCTGTAGCCGGAGGTTGCCGCCATGCCCAATGCGCTCCAACCGGATTCGTCGCGCACCTTGGCATCCGCGCCATGCTCGAGCAGCACCTTGGCGGTGGCGACAAAGTTCTTCTTGGCTGCGAACATGAGCGCCGTCCAGCCGCCCGCATCCTTGGCGTTCACGTCGGCCCCTTTTTCCAGCAAGGCGCGTGCGACGTCCGCCTTGTCCTTGCGCGCCGCGTACATCAGGGCGGTGATGCCCTCCGCATCCTTGGTATTGGGATTGACCCCGCTGTTCAGCAATGACTTGACGGTGGCAAGGTCGCCCTTGGACGACACGGTCAGGAGGTAAGGCACCTGGTCCTGCGCAATGGCGGGCGCTGCCGCCATGCCCAGCCATGCGCTACAGAGCACCACTGCAGTTAAACGACGCAACATAGAGATTTCCATGGCTGATAAATTGAACACAAATTGCCTACCCGATACCTATTGCTTGGCCTTGATCGCGGCCTGGACCGCTTCGCCCAGCCCCGCCGGCGAACTGGCCACCACGACCCCGGCTTGCTCCAATGCCCTGATCTTGTCCTCGGCCTTGCCGCTGCCGCCGGAAATGATCGCGCCTGCATGCCCCATGCGCTTGCCCGCTGGCGCCGTCTGGCCGGCAATGTAACCCGCGACCGGCTTGCTCACGTATTGCTTGATGTATTCCGCCGCCGCCTCTTCGTCGCTGCCGCCGATCTCGCCCACCATGATGATCGCCTCGGTTTCCGGATCGGCCTCGAACAGCTCTAGGCAATCGACGAAATCCATGCCGCGGATCGGGTCGCCGCCGATGCCGACGCAAGTGGACTGCCCCAGGCCCAGCGCCGTCGTCTGGTGCACGGCCTCATAGGTCAAGGTGCCGGAGCGCGATACGATGCCGACCTTGCCGCGCAGGTGGATGCTGCCGGGCATGATGCCGATTTTGCATTCGTCCGGCGTGATCACGCCGGGACAGTTGGGGCCGACCAACCGGGCGCCGTTGGCCTGGAGCGCCGCCTTGACGTTGAGCATGTCCAGCACCGGGATGCCCTCGGTAATGCAGACGATCAGCTCGATGCCCGCATCGCAGGCTTCCAGGATGGAATCCGCGGCGAATGCGGGAGGCACGTAAATCACCGAGGCATTGGCCCCTGTCTCGCCCACTGCGGCGCGCATGGTATTGAAAACGGGCAGGTCGAGATGGCGTTGACCGCCCTTGCCCGGCGTGACGCCGCCCACCATCTGGGTGCCGTAGGCCAGCGCCTGCTCGGAATGGAATGTGCCCTGCTTGCCGGTAAAGCCCTGGCAGAGGACCTTGGTATGCTTGTTGACCAGTATCGCCATCGTTACGCCTTCACTGCTGCTACTGCCTGCTGCGCGGCATCGGTGAGGCCTGCGGCAGAAATTATGGATAAGCCGCTCTCTCTCAGCATCTTGCGGCCGAGCTCGACATTGGTGCCTTCCAGGCGGACCACCACGGGAATCTCGATGCCCACTTCCTTGACTGCAGTGATGATGCCTTCGGCAATGATGTCGCAACGCATGATGCCGCCGAAGATATTGACGAGAATGGCCTTGACGTTGGGGTCGGCGAGAATGATCTTGAACGCGCGCGCCACCGTGGTCGCGGTAGCGCCGCCGCCGACGTCGAGGAAGTTGGCGGGCGCGCCGCCGTGCAGCTTGATCAGGTCCATGGTCGCCATGGCCAGGCCGGCGCCGTTCACCATACAGCCGATATTGCCGTTCAAAGCAATGTAGTTGAGCCCGGCATTATGCGCCTCGGCCTCCTTGGCGTCGTCCTGACTCCAGTCCCGCTGCTCCGCAAGTTCGCGGCGGCGGTAGAGCGCATTGTCATCGACGCTCATCTTGCAATCCAGCGCCACTAGGGCGCCTTCCGCGGTAACGATCAGCGGATTGATTTCCAGCAATGCCAGGTCGTTTTCCTTGAACAGGCGGTACAGCCCCTTGGCCAGCCGCGTGAACGCCGCGATCTGGTCGCCGGCCAGCCCCAGGGCAAACGCGATATTGCGTGCCTGGTAATCCACCAACCCGTTCAGCGGGTCGCAGACCTCCTGCAGGATTTTTTCCGGACTGTCCTTGGCGATTTCCTCGATTTCCATGCCGCCCGCAGCCGAAGCGACCAGCACGACGCGCTCCAGCGAGCGGTCCACGAGCATGGAGACATACAGTTCACGGGCGATCGGCAGCGTTTCCTCGACCAGCACTTTTTCCACGGGCTGGCCGTCCGGAGCGTTCTGGTAGGTGACCAAGCGCTTGCCAAGCAGGCTGACCGCGATATCCTGCACCTCGTCCAGGTTGCGCACCAGCTTGACGCCGCCGGCCTTGCCGCGGCCGCCGGCATGCACCTGGGCCTTGACCACCCAGGCATCGCCCTCCAGGGCCCGCGCGGCATCCACAGCTGCCTGTGCCGTCTCCGCCACTTGGCTGCGCGGCACGTTCACGCCGTAACGCTGCAGCAGCGCCTTGGCCTGATACTCATGCAAATTCATGTTTTTACTTTTGTGATGGACTAATAGCGTATTTTCGCGCAAATCCCCGTATTGCGCCAGCACGGAGACCCAGGGGCCGCATCAGCAGGCGAGCAAGTTCGAATCCGGCAATAGTTACAGCCATGTATAATAAAGCCCAATTTTCACCCCATAGTGTTTTCGCATATGCGCCTCGTCATCCAGGGCCCGGCAATCAGATTCGAGCAATTGGCCCATATCCACCAGCTACTCAGCGCCAGCCACCAGCAGTTTATCCAGATCGGCGAACATGCCTATCAGTTGGCTGGCCAGGCAGAGATTCCTCCCGCACTGCATGCGTTCTGCCTCGAGCAGCGCATTGACGTCGCGCTGGTGGAAGACAAACATCAGCTGAACAACCTGGGCCTGGCGGTGATGGACATGGACTCCACCCTGATCACCATAGAGTGCATAGACGAGATTGCCGACATGCAAGGCCTCAAGCCGCAAGTCGCGGCGATCACGGAGAGCGCGATGCGCGGCGAGATCGAGTTTGCCGAAAGCCTGCGCCGCCGCGTGGCCCTGCTCAAGGGGCTGGACGCGTCTGCCTTGCAGCGCGTGATCGACGAGCGACTGCAATTGACGCCCGGCGCGCAAGCCTGGATCGCGGCGTGCAAGCAGCACGGCATCAAGACCATGCTGGTGTCTGGCGGCTTCGACTTCTTTGCCGACCGGGTCAAGGACATGCTGGACCTGGACGTCGCCAAGGCCAATTCGCTGGAGATCGTCGATGGCAAGCTGACCGGGCGCCTGCTCGGCCATATTGTCGACGCCCAGGCCAAGGCCGACTATCTGGAGCGCTTCCGCCAGGAGCTGGGCCTGCGGCACGACCAGGTGGCCGCCATCGGCGACGGCGCCAACGACCTCAAGATGATGTCTGCCGCCGGCTGCGGCGTGGCCTACCATGCAAAACCCGTTGTACAGCAGCAAGCCACCTACGCGCTCAACCACGTCGATCTGGAAGGCCTGGTGTATTTGTTTGCCCCGTTGTCCGTATCTTCAGCCCCAACTTGTCATTGAGGAAATTGTTCTATGCTGTCCAAACTCCTGCATCTGCCAACACTCCTGGTCCTGTTATTGGGAACCATGCCGGCCATGGCCGAGCCGCTCGCCGAAATCCAGACCAGCGAGGGTCTGATTGTCGTCGACCTCAATAGCGAAAAAGCCCCCAACACCGTGGCCAACTTCATCCGCTACGCCAAGGAAGGCCATTACGCAGGCACGATCTTCCACCGCGTGATCGCAGGCTTCATGATCCAAGGCGGCGGGCTGGACGCCAATTTCGAGCCCAAGCCCACGCATCCGCCGATCAGGAACGAGGCGGACAACGGCCTGACCAACGCCACCGGCACGATCGCCATGGCGCGCACCGGCGATCCCCATTCGGCTTCCGACCAGTTCTTCATCAACGTCGCCAACAACGCCTCGCTCAATTTCAGCGAACGCTCCGAGACGGGATGGGGCTATACCGTGTTCGGCCGCGTGATCAAGGGCATGGATGTGGTGCAGCGTATCGCGATCATGCCCACCGACGGCGGCGACGCGCCATTCCAGAACATCGTGATCGAGTCGGTCACGATCAAGGAATAAAAGCTGGTCAACAGGCCTGGCTGGCATCACAGCCAGGCAACCTCACCTTTCGTCCGCACTGATGGCCGCATCGCACCTCTCAAGCGTACCCATCAAACGTCCCAAGGTCTTGAACGCCCGCTCGATCTCGGCATCCACCGGCTTGCTGTAATTGATGCGGATGCAATTGCAGCATTGACGCCGGGCAGAGAAGATCGGGCCGGGCGCAATGCTCACTCCCTGCTCCAGCGCGCGTTGGAACAACATCAATGCGTCCACCTCCTCCGGCAAGGCCACCCAGAGGAAATACCCGCCATGGGGTCGCGTCACCTGCGCTTCCGCGGGGAAATGCTGCGCGATCAAGTGCAGATACTGATATTGCTGCAACTCGAACTTGGTGCGGAGCCTGCGCAAGTGGCGATCATAGCCTCCATGCTGGAGGAAATCCGCGATCGCCGCCTGGGCGATCGTACTGGTGGATAAGGAAGTGATCACTTTGAGCCGCTCCACTTCGCGCTCGAAGCGGCTTGGCAGCAACGCCCAGCCAATGCGGTAGCCGGGCGCCAGCGTCTTGGAGAACGAGCTGCAATGCATGACATAGCCTTCCTTGTCATACGCCTTGGCAGGCCTGTGCTCCTGCATGCCGAAATAGAGCTCGCCGTATACGTCGTCCTCGATCAAGGGAATGCTGTGCCGTGTCAACAGCTCGACCAGCGCCTGCTTGCGCTCCGCGGGCATGGAAACCCCCATGGGGTTCTGGAAGCTGGTCATGCTCCAGCAAGCGCGTATCGGGCACTTTTCCAGCATTCTTTCCAGGTACTCGAGGTCCATGCCCAGCACCGGGTCTACCGGGATTTCCACCGCCTTCAACTGCAGGCGCTCCAGCGCCTGCAAGCACCCGTAAAAGGCAGGCGACTCGATGGCGACCAGGTCTCCGGGCTTGGTGACGGCCTCGAGGCACAGATTCAATGCCTCGAAGGCGCCATTGGTGATCAATATACTATCGACATCCGCCTCTATGCCCTGCATGAGATAACGCCTTGCAATCTGCCGGCGCAGGTCGCGGTTGCCGGGCGGCAATGACTCGACGATGGCGGCTGGACCCATGTCGCGCGTGGCATGCGCCAATGAGCGGGACAGGCGCTCCAGCGGGAACAATCCCGGCCAGGGAAAAGCCGAGCCAAGCGGCACCGTGTCCGGGTCCTTGATCGAGCCAAGGATGGAAAACACCATGTCGGAAATGCTGACGGCGGTGCTTTCCTGCCCGGGCGCGGGCGTGGTCTTGGAAGCCAGCTGCTTGATGGCATGGTTGCTGACGTAATAGCCCGATTTGGGCTGGGCGCGGATCAGGCCCAGGTTTTCCAGTTCGTAATAGGCGCGGAAAACCGTGGCAGGGCTCAGCTTGTGATTGAGGCAGGCCTGGCGCACGGAAGGCAGTTTTTCGCCTGGAGCGAGCACCCCGGAGCGAATGGCCGTCGCAATATCGTGCACCAGCTTTTCATAGCGTTTCATACCCACAGCCCTTGATACACACTCCAGACTCCAACATGACAACGGGGCCATCGGCCCCGTTCAATCAGATCAAGCAAGCTGCCTGCGCGAGAATGTTAGCGTGGCATTGGTACCGCCGAAACCGAAGCTGTTCGACACCGCGGTCTGGATATTGGCGTTGTCGATGCGCTCGCGCACGATGTTCAGGCCTTCGGCTGCCGGGTCGAGATTGTCGATATTGGCCGAAGCCGCGATGAAGTTATTCTCCATCATCAGCAGGGTATAGATCGCCTCATTGACGCCTGCGGCGCCCAGCGCATGGCCGGACAGCGACTTGGTGGAGGCGATCGCGACATCGCTGCCGCCGAACACGGCGCGGATCGCTTCCAGCTCCTTCACGTCGCCCACCGGCGTGCTGGTGCCGTGGGTGTTGATGTAATCCACCTGACCTTCCACGCCTTGCAAGGCCAGGCGCATGCAACGCTCGGCGCCCTCGCCGCTAGGCGCCACCATGTCGTAGCCGTCGGAAGTCGCGCCGTAGCCGACGATTTCGGCATAGATCTTCGCGCCGCGCGCCTTGGCATGCTCGTACTCCTCGACCACCACGATGCCGCCACCGCCGGAAATCACGAAGCCGTCGCGGTCGACGTCATACGTGCGAGATGCCTTCTCCGGGGTCGCGTTGTACTTGCTGGACAATGCGCCCATGGCATCGAACATGAAGGACAGCGTCCAGTGCTCTTCCTCGCCTCCGCCGGCAAACACGATATCCTGCTTGCCGAGCTGAATCTGCTCCACGGCTGCGCCGATACAGTGGGCGCTGGTCGCACAGGCGGAACTGATGCCATAGTTGATGCCCTTGATCTCGGCACCCGTCGCCAGGCATGCGGACACCCCGCTCGCCATGGCCTTGGTCACCATGTAAGGGCCGACGCGGCGCACGCCCTTGGCACGCAAGGTATCCACGCCGGACAGGATGTTCTCGTGCGAGGCACCACCCTGGCCCACGATCAGACCGGTGCGGATATTGGACACCAGTTCGGGCGGCAGGCCGGCATCGGCAATCGCCTCCTGCATGGCCAGCCAGGCATAGGCATGCCCCTTGCCCATGAAGCGCATGAGCTTGCGGTCGATCAGGGCTTCCAGCTCGAGGTTCTCGATCGAGCCGGCGACGTGCGAACGCAGCCCCTGATCAACATACTCCTGTTGAAAACGGATGCCGGAACGGCCTGCCTTCAGGCTGTCCAGGACTTCAGATTTGTTGTTACCGAGACTGGAAATGATGCCCATCCCGGTGACGACGACACGACGCATTGCGTGTTCTCCCACATTAATTCAATCAATAGCGATAGGCTGTTTCAGCAGAATAATCTGCTAGAAATTGTCGGTGCGTGTGAACAGGCCGACGCGCAAGTCGTTGGCTGCATAAATCTCGCGACCGTCAATTTCCATGTGGGCATCGGCGATGCCCATGACCAGCTTGCGCATAATCACGCGCTTGAGGTCAATACGATAAGTAATCAGTTTACCAGTAGGCAGCACCTGGCCGGTAAACTTCACTTCGCCCGCGCCCAATGCGCGGCCGCGGCCCTTGCCGCCCATCCAGCCGAGGTAGAAACCTACCAATTGCCACATGGCATCCAGGCCCAGACAACCCGGCATCACCGGGTCGCCCTCGAAATGGCAGTTGAAGAACCAGAGGTCGGGCCTGACGTCCAGCTCCGCGATAATCTGCCCGTTGCCATATTGACCGCCATCTTCAGTAATGGAGACGATCCGGTCAAACATCAACATCGGCGGCAAGGGCAATTGCGCATTGCCTTCCCCGAACATTTCGCCACGACCACAAGAAAGCAATTCTTCAAAGGTGAAACTATTCTGTTTTTGCATTTAATTATTCTGTACTGATAATCCCGTTATTTTCGCCTGAAATGCTTTTTAACAAAAGCCCTAAGCTGTGAAAGTATTAATAAATCTCCGCAAATCCAGTCCCGGTTCCACCGGCTTGCCGTGTATGACGGCACAAAACGGCAAGCCCGCGCCAAAACTATACCGATCTGTTTACACCATGAATTAAAAGCCCTACCATACGGGAAATTTTCCCCATCAACCATTCAACCTAGTACTGGAATCCACCACATGAGTGACCGTCAATTGGCCGACTGGCGTGCGCAGGCATTGCAATTGGAAAACAACGTCAATCAGGTCGTGGTCGGCCAGGCCAATGCGATACGCCTGATCACCACCGCCATCTTTGCCCGCGGCCACGTACTGCTGGAGGGCGATGTCGGCGTCGGCAAGACGACGTTGCTGCGCGCCTTCACGCGAGGCATCGGCGGCGGCTACCAGCGTATCGAGGGCACCATAGACCTGATGCCCAACGACCTGGTGTACCACACCTACCTCGGGGACGACGGCCGCCCGCACGTGAGCCCGGGCCCGCTGCTGTCGCACGGCACCAACCTGTCGGTGTTTTTCTTCAACGAAATCAACCGCGCGCGTCCGCAGGTACACTCGCTGCTGTTGCGCGTGATGGCGGAACGCACCTTGTCCGCCTTCAACCGCGAGCATCATTTTCCCCACATGCTGGTGTTCGCCGACCGCAACCAGGTGGAAAAAGAAGAGACGTTCGAAATCCCCTCCGCCGCGCGCGACCGCTTCATGATGGAAATCCCCATCACCGTCCCAGCCGACGCCGACATCATGGAATCATTGATTTTCGAGACGCGCTTCCATGACGTCGATGCCCTGGTCGACCAGGTGAATCCAGGCATCCTGCAGTTCGACGGGCTCAACCAGATCGCATCGCTGATCCAGTCCAGCGTGCAGGCCAGCCCTGCCTTGCGCCGTTATACGCTCGACCTCTGGCTGGCGACCCGTAGCCCGGCCGATTATGGCCTCAAGGTCGAAGGCGTGGACATCAAGCGCCTGGTGGTGGCCGGCGCCAGTCCGCGCGGGATCGCCATGATGATGCGCGCAGCGCGCGTCAACGCCTGGCTCAACGGCCGCGAGGCGGTGCTGCCCGAAGACATTCATGCCGTGTTCCACGAAACCATCGCGCACCGACTGGTCTTCAACCCGATTTACGAAATGCGCCGCACCGAGATTGCACGCGAACTGCTCAGCCAGGCCATTCACACCATCAGCGCCACCTGAACGCCATGAACGAGCTAGCCAAGGAGTTCAGCTACCAGATCGGCTGGCGTTCCCGCGGCCGCCATCCTGGCCGCCATGCCAGCGCGCAACGCGGGCTGGGCATGGATTTCGTCGGGCATGCGCCCCTGATCTCCTATCCCGACCCGCGGCGTATCGATTTGCGCCTCAGCCTGCGCGACCCAATGGAGCAGGTCTATGTGCGCATCTACAACCAGCGCAGCGCGGTGCCCGTGTTCGTCGCTTGCGACCTATCTGGCTCAATGGGGTTCTCCGGCCATTTCAACAAGCTCAGGATTGCCGCGGAAATCACCGCCTCCGCCGCACAGTCGGCTTCTCGCATCAACGACCCTTTCGGCTTCATCGGCTTCGACGAGGAAGTCCGTGACGCGTGGGTAATCCCTGCCAGCACGCGGGTGCAGGCGGCCTACTTGCTGGCTGAATCCTTGAAAGACTACCGCCCTCCCCATGTCGGCGGTGCGGGCATCCTGCAGGTCAGCCGCTACCTGCCGCGCGAACGCGCATTGGTCTTGCTAGTCTCGGACTTCCACATGCCGCTGGAAGCTCTCGAGGAAGCACTGGTTTCCATGCAGCGGCACCATATCGTGCCCATCGTGTTGTGGGATGTGGCCGAATACAGCGCCATCCCCGAATTCGGGCTGACGCATGTCACCGACAGCGAGACCGGCGAGAAACGTACGCTGATGTTGCGCAAATCCACCCACGCCCGCATCCAGGCGGCATTTGCAGAACGCCATGCCGCACTCAACGCATTGTTCATGCGCTTCGACGTCCCGCCCTTCTTTATCGAGCAAGGCTTCGACGCAGACGCCTTGACGGAATACTTCTACCAGTTTGTGACAGCATGAACATGATCGCACTCCACAGATTCAACATATTCCTCTTGCTGGCCGCCATGCTGGCAAGCATTCCGGCCCAGGCGGCGGAGGTTCCCGCGGCTGAAACTCCTGCCGCGAAGGCCGACGACCCGCCTGTCGAGATCATAGCCAAAAACCCGGCACGCGAAGTGGGGTACCACGTCGGCGATGTCCTCAGCCGTACCATCACGCTCAAGGTCAACGATCAGTACAAGCTGCTGCCGACCTCGCTGCCCATCCCCGGCAACCAGAAGCGCTACCGCAACAAGGAACAGGGCATCGAGATCTATGCCAGCAAGGTCAGCGAATCGCACGAAAACGGCCAGAACATCTACACGCTGGAACTCAGCTACCAGGTGTTCACCTCCAGCATCGTCGCCAAGCCGGCTGCATTACCGCCAGAGTTCGTGAAGTTCTCCGGCAACGGCAAATTGTTCCAGGTGCGTATCCCGAGCTGGAATTTCCGCATTTCGCCATTGGCCGTTTATG
Organism: Methylobacillus draconifructus; assembly: GCF_045984355.1. NCBI lineage: Bacteria > Pseudomonadati > Pseudomonadota > Betaproteobacteria > Nitrosomonadales > Methylophilaceae > Methylobacillus > Methylobacillus draconifructus. Next base: position 322,895 of record NZ_JBJQII010000002.1, read on the forward strand.
GCTCGGTCAATATCAGCAAGGACATGAGCCCGCTGCGCGGCCCGTTGCTGATCAGCGATCATAGGCAACGGCAGGTTCTTTACGGCGCATTCGCCATCTTCGGACTGAGCCTGCTCGGGCTGTTGTACATCCTGGGCAACCATGCCTGGCTGCCCCGCATGGGCGGCCCGTTCGCCAAGGCCTATCGCAAGCTCAGGAAAACCAGCCATGACGCGGACGGATTGGAAGCAGCCGTCAACCACCTGCACCAAGCGTTCAAGCAGAGTTGCAGGCAAAGCGTCTTCAGCGCCGAGGAGATCATCCGCATCAAGCCCGCTTTCACCCCGCTGGCGGAAGATGTCGCGCGCTTTTTCTTATTGTCCCGAGCGATATTTTTCGACAGCTCCGAGCGGAACGTCCCGGCAGACCCGCACGCATGGTTGCGCCAGTTCGGCCGCCGCTGCCGCGACATCGAGCGGGGGATGAAGTAAGTGAATTTCAACCACGCCTGGCTGCTCATGCTGCTGCCGCTCAGCCTGGCGCCCTTGTTGCTGGACCGCCAGCATAGCCGCAGCTATTCCTGGTTGAGCCTGCTGCCGCGCGACCGCCTCTCGGATTTGCTGGGCATATTGCTGAAAATACTCGCCGCGCTGGCGCTGTGCTTCATGCTATTGGGCGCCGCCGGGCCGGCGACCGATGCGCAATATATCGAGCGCATCGGCCAGGGCGCGCAACTGGTGCTGGTGATCGACCGCAGCGCGAGCATGGACGAAGCCTTCTCCGGCGCGGAAACCAGCGGCGTCGCCGGGGAATCCAAGGCCGCCGCGGCCGAGCGCCTCATCACGCATTTCGTCAATGAGCGCAGCAACGACATGTTCGGCATGGTCACCTTCAGCAACTCCGCCATGCACGCCTTGCCACTCACTGACAACCGCGAGGCCATATTGGCGGCAATTCGTGCTGCGGGTGGTGCCGCCCTGTTCCAGACCAATATCGGCAGCGGCCTCACCACCGGCCTCGCCCAGTTCGACAAGACCCCCGACTCGGGTTCGCGCGCCATCATCCTGCTGTCCGACGGCGGCGGCCGCATGGGCGCCAACACCCAGCAGAAAATCCGCGACTGGCTGGAGCGCATGAACGTGACGCTGTACTGGATCGTGCTGCGCCAGCCGGGCGCCACCAGCATCTTCGATACCAGCTATGTGCCCCCGGAAGACAAGCCGCTGCCGCCCGCGCTTGAGCTCAACGACTTCTTCAAGACCCTGCGCACCGGCTACCAGGCCTACGAGGCCGAAGATCCGAAATCGCTGGCCGCCGCGATCGAGGACATCAACCGCAAGGAAAAGAAACCCATCCGCTACCAGGAAGAAATTCCCGGCCGCGATTTCGCTCCCTATTGCTACCTGCTGGCAGCCGTGCTGTTGTCGTTGCTGCTGCTGGCAAAATTCATCGAGGTCAGAACATGGCACTAAGCGCCAGCAAGCTCATCTGGGGATTCGCCCTACTCGCCATCGGCTCTCTCGGCCTGGCCGGATGGCAGTCCTACCAGATCCAGGAAATCCGTGCCTTCAACCAGGCCATCCAGCAAGGCAAATCCCCCAGTACGCGCCAGGACAGCTATGAGGCCAAGTTCGCGGTGGCCTACTGGCAGGCCCGCAACGGACGCTACCAGGAAGCCACGCAACTGTTCGGGCAACTGCTGGAAAAAGGCGACAGCACGCAAAAATCCGCAGTGCAGTTCAACACCGGCAATATCTTCTTCCTGCGCGGCCTGGCGGTGAACGGGCGGGACATCACGGTGCGAGACGAGACGGAATACCTGCTCAACCAGGCACGCACGGCCTACGAGCAATCCCTGCGTCTCGACCACAGCTTCTGGGATGCGCGCCATAACCTCGACCGCGTGCTCAGCATGCTGCCCTCGACCCCCACGCCGGGATCGGGCGAATCAGACTCGCCCGGCCTCATCATGGGCAACATCCCGGTAGGACTGCCGTAACAAGACCATGCTGCCCGCCCGCCTCAAGCCTTATATGCACCGCGAGACCCTGCTGCCGATGCTGGCGCTGCTGCTGCTATTGACGGCCGCATTCAAGCCCACCATCCCGGTGCCGCACAACATCTACAGCACCATGCTGGTGATCGACATCAGCCAAAGCATGAACACCAAGGGCATGACCTGGCGCGGCGAGGATATTTCACGCCTGGAATACACCAAGCATGTTGCGCACGACCTGGTCGCCAGCATGCCGTGCGGCAGCCGCGTCAGCCTGGCGTTTTTCTCCGGTCTCAGCGTCGCCGCGCTTTACACGCCGATCGAAGTCTGCGAGAACTACGCCGCCATCCAGGACACCATCGCCCGCATAGAATGGCGCCAAGCCTGGTCCGGCAACACCCGCCTGCGCGAAGGCATCGATTCACTGGCACGCCTGCTGCGCACCATGCCCGAACCCACCCAGGCGATCTTCTTCACCGACGGCGAAGAAGCCCCGCGTCTGCATGCCTTCAATACCCGCGACCTCAGCAACTTCCAGAAAGACGGCGACTGGCTGATGGTCGGCATAGGCAGCAAGGAGCCGCAACCCATCCCCAAGTTCGATGAAAACAATAAGCTTCTGGGTTACTGGTCGGCAGAAAACTTCGTGCTGCAACCCGGCGTCGCCCAGATTTCGCAGCAAAACCTGGGCACGCGCGACAAAGGCACGGCCGTCTCCGAGAATGACCGCTACCAGTCCACCCTGGATGAGGAATACCTGATCAAACTCAGCGAGGAAATCGGCGCTGCTTACGTCAACGGCGACCATGTCGAGGATGTCAAAACCGCGATGCACCAGCTCAAGCCCAGCAGACGCGACTTTGCGCCTATGCATATCGATTGGCTGCTTGCGATTGTCGCTGGGGGATTGGTACTTGCCTCGTATACGCCGCAACGGTTGAGGAGGCTGCTCAAGCGGGCTTTATATCGTAAGGTAGTTAATCACTTAGAGAAAAAGTGAAACTCGGCGCTTTGCTCAATCAGTCAAAGGTCAGATAACATACGGCGCAATGCCCGTTGCTTATTGCGCCCTACTCGGGCTTTATTTGAGACATGGTCAATAATTCTTGAAGTCGTTAACCCTTCTGGACTCTCGGACAACCCCATAGAAATCTTTGTGTACTTCAAATGAAAAATCCCCCTGCCGTACACCAAATGATTGCTTTCTCAACTCTGAGGTTTTAATTAAATATACAGCCAATGGTGCCGGGTCTGCCACAAACTTGCCGAGCATCTTGACCAGAAACTGATGGCAGGCATTGATTTCTGGCACTGCGCTGGCGAGATTCCCGGCGGCATCGTACTCGGCGCACCCCCATTGCACCTTGTCAGCATCGGCCATTTTTTGCCCAATAAACTCAACCGTCCAATCAAGATCCTTATCCAATCGACTGTCTGTAATTTTCCAGCGACTCCTCGGACGGTTATTGTTGCTTTTGCCCTTCTCCGCAAAAGTCAGAGGCAATCCAGCAACTACGGATTTTTCGTTGATCACATTGGTTTTCAGCTTGATAGCAGGCGCAGTGTCAGCATAGGCGCTATTCATAGCCACCATTAGTAGCAACACTATTTTTTTCATACTCTCCCCTTTCAAAACAAACTCTCCTGACTATCGTCCATCTCGGTCTTTTTCAGGATGCTCCAGATCTGGCGGTCGGACAAGCCGTTATCCAGAGCCTGCTTTTCCACCAGCATGCCCTGGCTGTATTGCTTGACGACCTCCCTATCACGCAGCCCGCGCAGGACGCAATAACCAAAGAGCATTGCGCCCTACATGCTGAATAGGTGTGGCGCTAGGTCAGGATAACTCCAGCCAGGCCGCTACCTACGTCCATCCCTCGACAAAGACATGCTCGGACAGTATGCTGCTTTCAGAAGCGAAACAACCTTACGGCAAACGAGGCACGCAGACTCCGTGCTGGAAAACCATCCACCGCAGCGCACTGAGGCAAGTTTATTTATGGAATTCAAGGACTATTACCAGATTCTCGGCGTGGATAAATCAGCCAGCGCCGACGACATCAAGAAAGCCTACCGTAAGCTGGCGCGCAAATACCACCCAGACGTGAGCAAGGAACCCGATGCCACGGAGCGCATGGCCGAGGTGAACGAGGCCAACACCGTACTATCCGACCCCGAGAAGCGTGCGGCCTATGACACCGTGGGTGCGCAGAACTGGGCCGCAGGCGCCCGCTCGGGTGACGATATCCGGCCGCCCCCGGGCTGGAACGAGGGCTTCGAATTCTCCGGCGGCAATGAAAATGCCGAGGCTTTCCGCCATGCCTTCCACAGCCAGTTTGGTGAAGGCGGCGAGCATAGCGATTTCTTCGAGCAGTTGTTTGGCCGCGCGGGTCGCGCCCACACCGGCGGCCGCCAAGGCCGGGGCTCTGCCCAGATGCGCGGCGAGGACCGCCATGCCCGCATCGAGCTGGAATTGATCGACGCCTACAGGGGCGCCGAGCGCGGCATCACGCTACGCGGCGTACAGCTGGACGAGCAAGGCCAGCCTGTCCCGGAGGAACGCACCTTGCAAGTCAAGATTCCGCAAGGTGTGAAGGAAGGCCAGCTTATCCGCCTGGCGGGCCAAGGAAGCCCCGGCTTTGGCGGCGGCGCTGCGGGCGACCTGTTCCTGGAAGTGCATTTCCGTCATGATACGCGCTGGCGCATCGAGGGCCGCGACATCACACAAAAATTATGGGTCACGCCCTGGGAGGCTGCGCTGGGCGGCGGCGTGCAGGTCACCACGCCTGACGGTGCCACGGTCGAGGTCAACGTGCCCGCTGGCTCCGGCAGCGGACGAAAGCTGCGCCTGAAGGGCCGTGGCATTCCTTCGGCCAGCGCCCCGGGCGATTTGTACCTGGAGCTGGACATCGCCGTGCCCGGCGCCGTCACTGATACGCAGAAGGCTGCCTGGAACGCCCTGGCCGCCGCCTACCCCGGCTTTGATCCGCGCTGAACCTTATCTGTGGAGCCATCCCATGACCACCAACACCCCTACCCTCGTACCCGCTGAACTGACAGAACTGCTGGAAGACGCAGCGCTGACATTGGAACAACTGGCTCACTGCGTGCGCCAGGCCCCCGAATGGGTGCTCACCCATGTCGAAGCCGGCGTACTGCACCCAACTCACGGTAACGCTGCCGCCGAATGGCGGTTTGCCAGCGCCACCCTGTTGCGTGCCCGCCGTATTGCCGACCTGGAGCACAGCTTCGATGCCGACCCGCAACTGGCTGCGCTCGCCGTCGACCTGATGGAAGAAGTAGCGGCATTGCGCCGGCAATTAGGGCAGTTTTAAGCCTCCAATCCACGTAGGACGAAATCACGATAAGCATTGCGCCGCAATGATGGGAACATCTCGCTCAGGCTTATACCGTGCTCTCCAATATGGGATTGACCATTAGTCAATCTCAGCAATGTATTACAATCCAAAATCTTTGGATGCTCAGGAAGTTGTATGAAGTTGATTGCAATCGCCTTGTCTGCCTGGATATTGGTATTTCAATACCAAGCCCATGCAAGCCCTTATACCGACAAAAAAACATTCGAAGAAGCTGCCAAGCAAGATATGCTGAATGGGCAATCCCACCGTGACAGCATTCAATTCCGCGGGCTAATCGTGACGGAATTCGACGACAGCCTGAACCTCTGTGGCGAGGTGAAACGGCCAGATGAACCCGAATGGACGCGCTTCATCAAGATTTTCGACAAGGAAGCCGGGCGTTTTGAGTCGGTGTGGATAGAGCCGACCGACTCTGCATACGAGGTTGAAGAGTTCAAGAAAAACCAGTTCGAGACCTATTGGGACCGCCGTTGCTCCAGCATCAGGTGATTATCCGTTAAAGCCGGCCCAATCCTCGCTGCGGAAAATTTGTTTTCACTGTTGCCGATCAGGCCGGACAACCCGCCTCATTTCTCCACAGCAGCTTCTACCTCCTCTTCATGCGCACGCCAACGCAGCCACACGCGCAAGCATCGGAAGGCTTCCGCATCCACGGCATCCGGTAGGATCACGCAGGAAGCCCGTCCATATTCCAGCTTGAGGTTGAGCACGGTCAGGCCCGCCATCACCAACGTACTGCCCTGCACTTGGGCGGGATAACGCATGCCGTTGCGCGTGGCGAGCCAGAGTTTGCCCGCATGATCCAGCTCGATCATCACGGGCGAGGACGGATGCCTGCGCCAGGCATCGCACCAAATTTTCCTGGCAATGGCGGCCATGATGCCGGCGATGAGAATGGCTTTCAGCCACCATGCCCACGGCAGCAGCATGATGGAAACACCAGCAATGGCACCTATCGACAGGAACAGGAAAGCAAGCCAGCGCGACGGCCCCAGGATCAGGGTCGCCGGCTTCACGCTATAATGGTGCGGTGTTTTCTGCAGTTTATTCATTCAGAGGATGATTCATGACTTCATGGCAGCAATTCCTGTCCGAACAAGGCGCGACAGTGCAGGACGGCATCATTCAATTTCCCGGCCAGGCCAAGGCTGACGACAACATCATCGCCGACTTGTCGCATTATGGCCTGTTGTCGCTGGAGGGTGAAGACGCGGTCACGTTCCTGCAGGGCCAGGTGACCAATGACGTCAAGAAGCTGGATGGCGGCAGCAGCCATTACAGCGGCTATTGCTCGCCCAAGGGACGCTTGCTGGCGCTGTTCCTCGCCTTTGCCCAGGATGGCAAATTGTACCTGCAGTTCGATCGCGGCCTGCTCGAATCCATCGCAAAGCGGCTGCGCATGTACATATTGCGCTCCAAGGTGGTGGTTGCGGACCGCAGCGACGAAACCGTGCGCATCGGCATTGCGGGCAATGCGGCGGAAGCGGCATTGAAAACCCGTTTCAGCCATATCCCTGAAACCGAGTATGCCCAGGTGAGCCAAGACGGCATCACCGTCATCCGCCTGCCCGGCACGTTGCCGCGTTACGAGCTGCTCAGCCAGGCCGCGCAGGCTGCCGAGCTCTGGACCGCATTGAGCCAGCACCTTGTCCCGGCGAACAAGGCCGATTGGGACTGGCGCGAAATCCAAGCAGGCATTCCCGAGATCGTCGCCGCCACGCAGGAGGCATTCGTGCCGCAAATGGTCAATCTCGACCTGCTGAACGGCATCAACTTCAAGAAAGGCTGCTACACCGGCCAGGAGATCGTCGCGCGCACGCATTACCTGGGCAAGGTCAAACGCCGCACGCATCTTGCCCATGTCGCCGGTGACGCCAAGCCTGCGGCAGGCGAGGAAATCGTGGACGCCAACGGCATTGCCGCAGGCCAAATCGTGCGCAGCGCGCCCAACCCCGCTGGCGGGCAGGATGTCCTTGCCGAATTGCGGCTCGAGAGCGTGGAAGCTGGCGGCTTGAGCTGGCAGGGGCAGCAGCTCGCCCTATTATCCCTGCCTTATGCCTTGGAAAAATAATCCGCTTTCAGGAGCGCGACAAAGCCATTTCGTCAAAAAGGGATTGCATCATTAAACGATAATAATTATCATTATCATAAATTATCGATTATTCAAGGGATGCATATGACCCCCACTAAACTTTTTGCCGCATGGCTAGCCTCATTCTGCCTGGGATTGCTGCCCCTATCCAGCCCGCGGGCCGAAGAGGACACTGCCCAGATACAGCTCCCGCCGATCACCATCAAGAGCCGCACCAACCAGGGCTCGACCAGGCCCGGCGCGCTGCGCGACGACATCGTCAAGACCGAATCCATCAGCGAACGCCGCATCGAGCAATCCGGCGCCGTCAACCTGACCGAGGCGCTGGAGAAGCAGCCCGGCATTGCCGTGCAGGTGGAGTGCTCGATCTGCAACGTGCGCAATGTGTTGCTCAACAATCTGCCCGGCCGCTATACCACATTGCTGATCGACGGCATCCCCATCTACTCGTCCGTCTCCTCGGCCTATGGCCTCGACAGCGTCAGCGTCTGGGGCATAGAACGCATCGATATCGCACGCGGCGCGGGCGCCAGCCTGATCGCGCCGGAAGCGCTCGCGGGATCGGTCAATATCGTCAGCAAGCGGCCGCAGCAGGATAGCGCCAAGCTGCGCATTCAAGGGGGCAGCTTCGGCTCACGGCTGTATGAGGGCTATCTGGCAAAAACATTGGAAAGCGGCGCGTTGACCGCGACGTTCAGCCAGAACCGCCATGATGCGGTGGATGCCAGCGGCGAAGGCGTTTCCGAATATACCGGCTATGACCGCAAGATGCTGGGCATAGGCTGGTTCGCCGACGACCTGGGCGGATTCACGGTCCGCGGACGGCTGGACATTGTGGACGAGAAGCGCAACGGCGGCGCGCTCGGCAAAAGCTACAGCGCCATCAAGGCGGACCAGTCGGGCAATCCTTTCGATTTCAGCCGCGGACGGCATGGCTCGCCTGTGAGCAATGGCTGGTTCGCACCGGACGGCAGCGGATTCCTGCCTTGGGATCTGGGCCGGGCCGGACTATCGGAAATCATTTTCACCGACCGGGTGCAGTTCACCACGTCGGCAGAAAAACAGCTGGGCGACGGCAAGCTGCGCCTGGCTGTCGGCGCCGCCCAGCACAAGCAGGACAGTTTTTACGAAATCACCACCTATAAGGCCAAGCAGCAGCAATACTATTTGGAAGCCTCTTACCAGTTTCCGCTGGCGGATTGGCTGCTGACCGCCGGGCTGAATTACCGCTATGAAGACTTGCGCAGCCACGGCTATTCCGCGGCGCAGGATGACTTCGTGCAGGGCGTGGACAATTACCGCTACCGCACCCCGGCCATGTTCCTGCAGGCCTACCGCACTTTCCTTGAAGACAAGCTGGAACTCAATGCCTCGGTACGCGCGGACGACCACAATGTGTTCGGCACCATCACCTCGCCGCGGCTCAATCTGCTCTACCACCATACTGATGAGGTCGCGAGCCGTTTCAGTGTAGGACGCGGCTTCCGCGCGCCGACCAGCTTCTTCGAGCAGGATCACGGCATCCTCGACGACATCCGCATCATCCGGCTGCTGAGCAAGCCGGAGAAGTCCGACAACCTCAGTTATGCTCTGAGTTATGCCGACGAGCGGCTGGCGGTGGTCAGCTCATACAATTACAACCGCATCCATGATATGGCGATCCTGACGCCGGGCGAACCTGATCCGGCTGGCGGCACCGGTACGGTCACTCTGTTCGAGAATTCGCCCGACAAGGTCGTGGTGCAAGGCGTCGACATCAACCTCTCCTACCAGCTCACGCCCAGCACGGTGGTCAGTGTCGGCGGGGAACGTTTTCATTATGAGTTTACGCCCGGGACGCTGATCTTTTCCCGACCCAAGGCGCGCGCTTTCTTTACTGTGGATTATGAGCAAGGTCCATGGACCGCCTACCTGCGCGTGAACTGGACTGGCACGCATGATCTCGCCAAGTTCTACGATTACGCCAACAATCCGCGCTACAACTTCGACGGCAGCCGCAAGCGCGACCATAGCCCTTCCTACGCCACCACCGACGTACGTGCGGAATACCAGGTCAACAAGACCGTGGCGCTCTATGCCGGCGCCGACAACCTGTTCGACTACCAGCAGGTCAACAAGGAAAACTTTCTCTGGATTGACGGCGCGGGCAACGTGGACTTCACGCATTTATGGGGCCCGGGCCGCGGCCGCTATCTCTACGCCGGGCTCAAGCTGAATTTCTGACTGGATCGCCGATAGATGCGCAGACTGCTTTTCATCCTGCTATTGGTCTCGGACAGCCATGCCGCAGCAGAACCGGCGTGGGATTTCAAACTGCCGACGCTGGACGGCACGCGCTTTGTCGAATTGCGCCAAGTCGCCAAGCCGGTGCTGGTCAATTTCTGGGGAGTGGATTGTCCGCCATGCGTGGCGGAGCTGCCGATGCTCGATCAATTCGCGGCCCAACGCCCGGATTGGAGCGTTTTGCTGGTCAATACGGATAGCGCCGCCATGGCGCAGCGTTTTCTGGATCAGCATCCGGTCAGCTCAACCGTATTGCGGCCGGGCATGAATGTGACCGGGCTCATGCGCAAAGCGGGCAACAAGATCGGCGTACTGCCCTTCACTGTGGCGCTGGATAAGAATGAGCATATCTGTTTCCGCAAACCGGGGGCGCTTACAGTGAAGGACCTGGAAAAGATTGCAGCGGATTGCCGCTGACCGTCAGCGGTCAACAGCGCCCAGCACGGCCCGGTTGCGGCCCGCCCTCTTGGCTTCGTACAAGGCCTGGTCCGCACGCTCCAGCATGGCTTCCACCTTGTCCCCGGCTCTGGCCACGGCCACGCCCAAGCTAGCCGTGATGCGAATCTGCGCCCCCTTATAACCGATCGCTTCGTGCTCGATGGCGCTACGCATCTTCTCGGCCAGCAGCATTGCGTTGTGCTCGTCGCAATCCTTGACCACGAGGAGGAACTCCTCCCCTCCCCAGCGGCAGATGAAATCCGCCGCCCGGGTGCTGGATTTCAGTATCCTGGCAGCCTCGACCAGGACATGGTCGCCGCCGAAGTGGCCCAGACGATCGTTGATGGCCTTGAAATGATCGATATCGAGCGTAATGAAAGCCAGGTTGCTGCGAGCGCGGTCGTTCTCGTTCCTGAATATGTCGATCACGATGTCGAACGCGCGCCGGTTGGGCAACCCTGTCAGGGTATCCGTGGTCGCCATGGTTTCCAGCTTGCCCTGGTATCGGCGCAGGACGACGTGGACCAATGCTACCACGATGGCCGTCACCACCAGGCACAACAGGAGGTTGGCATGCAAGGCATGGCGGATATCGCGCGTGGCTTCGCTCTCGTTCTGCTCCACGCACAGATACCAGTTCAACTCCGGAATGAAGCGGATATTGATCAACTGCCGGCTATCCTGGCGGTCATACTCGAAACTGGCAGGCGCCCCCTGCTGCCGTGCCTGGCGAAACACCTGCTCCAGGCCCGGCTTATCCTGAATCCGGCTGCCCGTCGCATGGTAGCGGCTACCGGAAAGCCTTACCAGGCCTTCGGCATCGATAAAGTAAACATCGCGCTTGAACTTGTGCTGGTAATGGCTGACGAGTTTTTGTACCGAGTCCACAGCCAACCCCACGCCGACCAAGCCGAGATAGCTGCCGTCGTAGTCCAGCACCTTGTAATTGATAAAGATGATGAGCCCATCCGCATGCGACGTATTGCGATCCACATTGATCTCGTAAGGCGCCTGCATCCCACGCGCGCGGTAATACCAGGCGTCGTCCTCGACGTCGGGGCTCACCTGCTTGAGCAAGCCCCGGTTGTAATAGTAGTTGCGGCTACGATCCGATACAAAGAAGCTAACGAAAGCGCCATAGCGATTCTGCACCTCCCACAAGTAACGGCTAATCCTGTCATGGTTCTGTTCCCCTTCCAACACCCAATCACGCAGGAAAGTATCCGAAGCCATCATGGAGGAAATGAAGACGGGCCGGATGAGATCCTTCTGGATCTCGGAATAGATATTGTCGGAGGTGAGAGGCAGCATGCTCTCCACGATCGCATCGTGGATGGAAGCGCGCGACACGCGATAGCTGATGTACGACGTCGCCATCACCCCCATGGCGAGGATGACGGTGATCAAGAGGATTAATCTGTATCTGCCCATGCCGGCCCTGGTTGGTCAACCAGATCAATGCGCACCATCCGGCGCGGCAGGAATGGCAGATGGAGCCCCAGATGCGGCAGGGATCTGGTCGATGACCTGATAGAACACTTCGTCCTGCTTGATCATCCCCAGTTCGCTGCGCGCGCGCTCCTCGATCGCGGTATTGCCCTGCTTGAGGTCGCGCACTTCAGCGTCCAGGGTGTCGTTGCGCAGCTTCAATTGGGCATTGCTGCTCTTCTGCGCGACGATCTTCTGGTTCAGGTCCCACACCCTCAGCCAGCTGCCCTTGCCCAGCCACAGCGGATACTGCAGCAAGGCAATCAGGGCGACGAAGATGAGGGTGAGGAATTTCACTTCAGGTTATAGAACGCTTCTTTGCCTGCATAGCTGGTGGCATCGCCGAGCTCTTCCTCGATACGCAGCAGCTGGTTGTACTTGGCGATGCGCTCGGAACGGGACAGGGAGCCGGTCTTGATCTGCAACGCATTGGTCGCGACCGAGATATCGGCAATCGTGGTGTCCTCGGTCTCGCCGGAACGGTGCGAGATCACGGCAGTGTAGCCGGCGCGCTTGGCGGTCTCGATGGTGGTGAAGGTCTCGGTCAGGGTGCCGATCTGGTTGACCTTGATCAGCACGGAGTTGCCCACGCCCTTCTGGATGCCTTCGCGCAGGATCTTGGCGTTGGTCACGAACAGGTCGTCGCCCACCAGCTGCACCTTCTTGCCGATGCGGTCGGTCAGCAGCTTCCAGCCGTCCCAGTCATGCTCGGACATGCCGTCCTCAATGCTGACGATGGGGTACTTGTCGACCCAGGTCGCCAGGTAGTCGGTGAACTGCTCCGACGTCAGTTGCAGGCCTTCGGATTCCAGGTGGTAGAGGCCGTCCTTGTAGAACTCGGAGCTGGCGCAATCCAGGCCCAGCAGGATGTCGCGTCCCGGCTCGTAGCCTGCAGCCGTGATCGCCTGCAGGATGTACTGGATCGCGGCTTCGTTGGACGGCAGGTCGGGCGCAAAGCCGCCTTCATCACCCACGGTGGTCGCCAAGCCTTCGTTGTGCAGGATTTTCTTCAAGGCATGGAACACTTCGGCGCCAGCACGCAGGGCTTCGCGGAATGTCGGCAGGCCGGCGGGGATGATCATGAATTCCTGCATGTCCACGCTATTGTCGGCATGCGCGCCGCCGTTGATGATGTTCATCATCGGGGTAGGCAGTTGCATGAAGCCGGAACCGCCGAGGTAGCGGTAGAGCGGCAGGCCGGACTCTTCAGCCGCGGCACGGGCGCAGGCCATGGAGACCGCGAGGATGGCATTGGCGCCCAGGCGGCTCTTGTTCTCGGTGCCGTCGAGGTCGATCAGGGTCTGGTCGATGAAGCTCTGCTCTTCAACATCCAGGCCGATGATGGCTTCGGTGATTTCGGTATTGACGTTCTCGACCGCCTGCAACACGCCCTTACCGAGGTAACGCGCGGCATCACCGTCGCGCAGCTCGACCGCTTCCTTGGTGCCGGTGGAGGCGCCGGAAGGCACGGCCGCACGGCCGATCACGCCGGACTCGAGCAGGACATCTACCTCGACTGTGGGGTTACCGCGGGAATCGATGATCTCGCGGGCAATAATATCAACAATTGCACTCATGCTTTATTTCCTCAATTTAGATTTGGATTTTTTGTTCCGGTTTACACCGTATGTTCGATGAAGCCGGCTTTTTTCACCACACGGTCGAGGTCGACCAACACTTCCAGCAAGGCCTTCATCTTGGACAAAGGCCAGGCGTTCGGGCCGTCGGACAAGGCTTTGGCAGGGTCTGGATGGGTTTCCATGAACACCCCTGCCACGCCGCTGGCGACTGCGGCACGCGCCAGCACAGGCACGAACTCGCGCTGGCCGCCGCTCTTGTCCCCCTGGCCGCCAGGCTGCTGGACTGAATGCGTGGCATCGAACACCACCGGGCAATTCGTCTCGCGCATAATGGCGAGTCCTCGCATGTCAGAGACTAAAGTATTGTAGCCAAAAGAAGCGCCGCGCTCGCACACCATGATGGTATCCGCGCCGCCGTTGGCCTCCTTCGCCTTCTGCACCACCTGCTTCATGTCCCCGGGCGCCAGGAACTGGCCCTTCTTGATATTCACCGGCTTGCCGGACTTGGCGCATGCGGTGATGAAGTCGGTCTGGCGGCAGAGGAAGGCCGGCGTCTGCAAGACGTCCACCACCGCGGCGACGTGCGGCACCTGCTCTTCGGTATGCACGTCGGTAAGGATGGGCACGCCGACCTGACGGCGCACTTCGTCGAGAATCTTCAAGCCCTCGTCCATGCCGAAACCGCGGAAGGTCTTGTTGGAGCTGCGGTTGGCCTTGTCGTAGGAGGACTTGTAGATGAAGTTGATGCCCAGCGCAGTGGTGATTTCCTTGAGCTGGCCTGCCGTCTCGATCGCCATTTCCTGCGATTCGATCACGCATGGGCCGGCAATCAGGAACAAGGGCTGGTCTATGCCAACCTCAAAACCGCAAAGCTGCATGTTGTTTACGCCTTTCTGTTGGCCAGGGCCGCTGCAATATAGGCATTGAACAAGGGATGCCCGCTGCGTGGATTGGAAGTGAATTCAGGGTGGAACTGGCAGGCGACGAACCAGGGATGCACGTCGCTTGGCAGCTCGACCATTTCACAGAGCTGCTCGGTCGGCGTGCGCGCCGACACCACCAGGCCGGCCTTTTCCAGCTTCTCCACATAGTTGTTGTTGACTTCGTAGCGGTGGCGGTGGCGCTCGTTGACTTCGGCGCCGTAAATAGTAAACGCCTTGGTATCCGGCACGATGGGACACTTCTGCGCGCCCAGGCGCATGGTGCCGCCGAGGTCGGAATCCTCGCTGCGCTGCTCCACCTTGCCGTCGGCGTTCTTCCACTCGGTAATCAGGCCCACCAGCGGATGCGGGGTCTTGGGGTCGAACTCGGTGCTGTTGGCATTCTCGAGCCTGGCGACATTGCGCGCAAACTCGATCACGGCCAGCTGCATGCCCAGGCAGATGCCCAGGTATGGCGTCTTGCTTTCGCGCGCATAGCGGATCGCGGCGATCTTGCCTTCCGTCCCGCGCTTGCCGAAACCGCCCGGCACCAGGATGGCGTCCATCTTTTCGAGTTCGCCGGTGCCCTGCTTTTCCACGTCCTCGGAATCGATATAGTGGATATTGACCTTGGATTCGTTATGGATGCCGGCATGAATCAAGGCTTCGGTCAGCGACTTGTAGGATTCGGTCAGGTCTACATACTTGCCGACGAAGGCGATATTGACCTCATGCTTGGGGTTCTTGAGCGTATGCACGATGCGGTTCCAGCTCGACAGGTCCGCCGCGCGCGCGAGCAGGTTGAGTTTGTGACAGACGATCTCGTCCAGCATCTGCTCGTGCAGCATGCGGGGAATGCTGTAAATACTGTCGGCGTCCATCACCGAGATCACCGCCTCGTGCGGCACGTTGGTGAACAAGGCGATCTTGCGCTTTTCGTCCTCGGGGATGGCGCGGTCCGCACGGCAGAGCAGAATGTCGGGCTGGATACCGATCTCGCGCAGTTCCTTCACGGAATGCTGGGTAGGCTTGGTCTTGAGCTCGCCTGCGGTGGGAATCCACGGCAGCAGCGTCAGGTGCATGAAACAGGTATTGGTGCGGCCTTCCTCGATGCCCATCTGGCGGATGGCTTCGAGGAAAGGCAGGGACTCGATGTCGCCCACCGTACCGCCGACTTCGACAATCGCCACGTCGGCGCCTTCGGCGCCGCGCTTCACGTGAGCCTTGATCTCGTCGGTGATGTGCGGAATCACCTGCACGGTCTTGCCCAGATATTCGCCGCGGCGCTCCTTCTTGATCACGGTTTCGTAGATCTGGCCGGTGGTGAAGTTGTTGCGCTTGCCCATGCGCGCGCTGATGAAGCGCTCGTAATGGCCCAGGTCGAGGTCAGTCTCGGCGCCGTCGTCGGTGACGAACACCTCGCCGTGCTGGAACGGGCTCATGGTGCCCGGGTCGACGTTGATGTAGGGGTCAAGCTTGAGCATGGTCACTTTGATGCCACGCGACTCGAGAATTGCGCCTAAACTGGCGGCTGCAATGCCTTTACCTAAAGAGGAAACAACCCCGCCGGTAACGAATACGAATTTGGTCATGGAATAAAAACTTTGGGACATTGCGGACGGGGCTAGATTTTACTGCAAACGCCTATTGCCGACAAATGGGAAAATCCGCCAACACAGCGGCTCGGAAGCCCTTATGATTAATATTCAACCAGTAAGGATCAATACTTGAATGATCGCTTCAGGAGCTGCCTTGACGATCCCTGTTGCAGAGCCTCAAGCCTTGCCGTACACCCAGCGGTTGAGCAATTCCCTTGCGGACGACGCCACCTCGCCGGCAGTCAGGCCGATTGGGCCGATACCGCGCCCGACCAAGGCATCGGCGGCGGCGCCATGCAGGTAAACCCCGAGCAACACCGCCTGCTCCATGTCCATGGACTGCGCAAGCAAGGCGGCAATGATGCCGCACAAGGTATCGCCCATGCCCGCACTCGCCATGCCGGGATTGCCGCTCCGGTTGACGAACCAGCGCCCGTCCGGCAGGGCAATGATGCTGCCGCAACCCTTGAGGACGACGGCGACCTGATATCCATGGGCAAGCTTCAGCGCGCTGGCAATGCGGTCGGCCTGCACTTCGGCGTTGCTGCAGCCGAGCAGGCGGGCCGCCTCGCCGGGATGCGGGGTCAGTACCGTGCTGCCTGCAGCGCGCCATTTTAATTTCTGCTGAAGTTCGAGGTGTTCTGCCACCAGGTTCAGCGCATCCGCGTCCAGCACCAAGGATTGCGGATGTGCCAGCACCTCATGCAGAATCGCCATCGCCGCGCTCGAGACCCCCATGCCGGGCCCGACTGCCAATACGTTGGACAACGTCGGCACACTGGCGGCATCGCGCAGCATCAGTTCCGCCTGCGCCGTATCCAGCGCCAAAGGCTGGCTTGCGAGCAGGCCGCAATACACCCTCCCTGCCCCCAGCAGCAGCGCTGCCCTGGAAGCGAGAATGGCGGCGCCTGCCATATGCTGCGCGCCGCCGACCACCCCAACGCTGCCGTGGCTGCCTTTGTGGCTGTTCAGCTTTCTCGGCAAAGGCAAGGCTGGAGGTTGGTCGATCAATGATCCAGCAGCCCGGACATTATCGATCTCCAGCCCCAGCGTCTCAAGATGGACCTCGCCCGCATGATCGGGACCATCCAGGGTGAACAAGCCGGGCTTGAGGCCGATGAAGCTCAATGTATGACTGGCCTTGATGACAGCGCCGAGCACGCGCCCTGTCGCCGTGCACAAGCCGCTGGGAATATCCACTGCCAGCACAGGCAGGCCCAGCGCGTTCACCTGCCCGATCAGCCCGCAATAGCGGGTGTCCAGCTCCCGGGACAAGCCGATCCCGAACAAGCCGTCGATCACCAATTGCCAACGACCGTGCGGCGGGATTTCAGTACGCAACTCGCCGCCTGCGACAACCCATGCATCGTAGGCGGCGGCCGCATCGGCAGGCAGCTTGGCCCGGTCGCCGGTAAACACCACGGTCACCTGGTGCCAAGCCGCCTTCAGATGGCGTGCGGCGACCAGTGCGTCGCCGCCGTTGTTTCCCGGTCCTGCCAGCACCAGCACGCTGTATTCATGCTCGCGCAGCAGCTTGCGCGCCATGCCGGCGGCCGCCAGACCGGCTTTTTCCATCAACCCTTCGACAGCATGCCGCTGCTCGATTTCCCGCAGTTGAACTAGATCATATAAAGGATTCATGGGCCGGCTTCAATGGTTGCTGGTTATTGGATTGATTGTTGCATCGACAATCTGCAGGATATCGCCTAGACGGCCTGGTGCATAGCAGCCATGCTCGGTAATGACGGAAGTCACCAGCCGCGCGGGCGTCACGTCGAACGCGGGATTGGCCGCCGCGCTGCCTTCCGGCGTCACGCGCACCCTGGCCGTGCATCCGTTTTCCGCCCGCCCGGCCACCATGTGGATTTCATCGGCGTCCCGCTCTTCGATCGGAATGTCCTTCGCATCGGCAATCTGCCAGTCTATTGTCGGCGTCGGCACTGCAGCGTAGAACGGCACCCCGTTGTCCGCCGCAGCCAGCGCCTTGAGGTAGGTGCCGATCTTGTTGCAGACATCGCCGGTGCGCG
This sequence comes from Methylobacillus draconifructus, assembly GCF_045984355.1. Classification (NCBI taxonomy): domain Bacteria; kingdom Pseudomonadati; phylum Pseudomonadota; class Betaproteobacteria; order Nitrosomonadales; family Methylophilaceae; genus Methylobacillus; species Methylobacillus draconifructus. The sequence continues at coordinate 340,676 of NZ_JBJQII010000002.1, forward strand.
TGACGCGATCCGCTCCCACGATCAAGCAATCCACCTTGCCTTGCTGCATCAGGTGTCCTCCTGCATTGTCGCACACCACGGTATAGGGCACGCCGTGCTGCTGCAGCTCCCATGCCGTCAGGCTGGCGCCCTGGTTGCGCGGCCGGGTTTCATCCACCCATACATGGACATCCATGCCGGCATCAAAGGCGGCATAGACAGGGGCCAGCGCCGTTCCCCAATCCACGGTCGCCAACCAGCCGGCATTACAGTGAGTGAGGATGTTGAGGCGGCCTGGCTTGGCTGCCGCCAATGTTTGCAGCAAGGCCAGCCCATGCTGTCCGATCGCCTGGTTGGTACGGACATCCTCGTCGGCGATCTGCGCAGCTTCCCGCCAGGCGTATTCACAGCGCTGGGCTTCAGGGACGGCCATCAATTTCAGCATCATGCGCTCCACCGCCCAACGCAAATTCACCGCCGTTGGCCGGCTTGCCAGCAAACTCGCGGCCGCCGCCTGCAAGTTTCCGTCGCTGGTGGAATGCCGGCTTGCCAACGCCATCCCGTAAGCGGCGGCGGCCCCGATCAAGGGAGCGCCGCGCACCTGCATCCTGCGGATGGCATCCGCCATCTGCTGCACCGAGTCCAGCGTGACGATACGCCATTCATGCGGCAGCGCCGTCTGGTCGATGATGGCCACGCGATGCAAAGCGTGGCCGCCCTCTTCCTGAATGAGCGGCCAAATGGTGCGAAATTGTTGTTGACCTATGTTCATTTTTCCATTTGGAAACAAGAAATATTACTATCCACAAATTCTGTGGATAATTTTGTGGATAGAGGCGACTTGAAATTGTAACTATTGTAATTAAAAGGAAATTTTCAATTTGCCCACTTTTTGCACTAAACAATAAGCTATTGATTTGTAATAAAATTTAGTATGTCATTGGATTTGTTAAGGTTCTTGCAAAAAGCTTAAGTATTACTTGAGCTTGTGTGCACAACTGACCGTAAATTGATCGGCAAGAACTATGGCAATGGGCCAATCCAGCAAAAATGAAATTAAAACTGTCATGAGAATGAAACTTTATTTTTCTAATGGCAATTCCGGACTTTTCGCTTCATCAACCCGGCATACGCCGTCCAACATTGCCGGACCAATATTAGCACCTCAAATGCGCCTATTCGCTATCTGCTGAGCTATCCACAAATTCTGTGGATAATTTTGTGGATAGCTGTGACTTAAAAGTGTAACGTCCCAATTCATAATGGTTTTTTTTAATCGCCCAAAAAATGAACTTATTTATTAATCATTAAAAATCAATCACTTAATGTAAGCCATTGGATTGTTAACATTTTTTAACAGGCTTTAAAGTATCACTTGAGGTGGTGTGTATAAACTCGCGAGGCCGGGCAAAATGTCAAGTGCATTCTGGGTGGTTTTTTCCATGACCGACTCAACGTCTTCGTGCCTGATTTCCGCCAATACCTGGGCGATTCGCACAAGCTGGTCCGGTTGGTTGCGTCCACGATGCCCCAGCCATGAGGGAGGAATATCTGGCGCATCGGTTTCCAACACGATGGCCTCCAGCGGCAGCGCCCGTGCCAGGTGGCGTATCTTGAGCGCGCGGTCATAGGTCATGGCCCCGCCGAACCCCAGCTTGAAGCCCAGCTTGATGAATTCCTGCGCCTGCTGCAGGCTACCGTTGAACGCATGGGCAATGCCCCGCACCTTGAACCGCCGCACCTGCTTCAATACCTGGTCAACGGAGCGCCTGACATGCAGGAGTACCGGCAGCTCATATTCCCGCGCAAGCTTGAGCTGCTCGGTGAAATAAAACTCCTGGCGTTCGCGATCGTAATGCTCGATGAAGAAATCCAGGCCGATTTCCCCTACGGCAACCACCTCGTCGCGGTTGCGCGTAATTTCTCCCGCAAGGGCATCCAGATCCTGCGGTTGTGACTGGTCGACGAATAAAGGGTGTATGCCCAAGGCCATGGCACAGCCTGGATAACGCGCAGCAAGCTCCCGCACCGCTGCGAAATTGCTGCGCACGACCGCGGGCACCACGATGATGCCGACACCCGCCTGCAAAGCGGCCTGCACCATCTCCGCACGGTCATGGTCGAACTCGAGCGCATCAAGGTGGCAATGGGTATCGATCAGCATGGCAGCTCCGCCGTCACTTCACAGGCTTGGCGCGCACGAACCAGTCCGCGCCCACCTGGCGCGAATCCAGCATCTGCAATTGAACTTTTTGCTGCATATCCTGCAACGCAGGCATGGCGAACATATCACGCGCATCTCCGCCCAGCAGCACCGGCGCGTAATACAGCAGCAGCTCATCCACCAGCCCGGCATGCAGCAGGCCGCCATTCAACACCGCGCCCGCCTCCACCATCACTTCGTTGATCTGCCGCTGGGCCAGGGCTTGCAGCAGGCCCTCGAGGTCGACCCGCCCTGCCTGGACAGGTAAAGCTATCAATTCGGCACCTACATTACGCAAGGCCTTTTCCTGCGCGGGCAGGCTCGCCGCATGGGCAATCAGCACCCGGCCGGCCGACAGCGTTGCAGCAGAGGGCGGGGTGCGCAATTGGCTATCGACGATCACGCGCCAAGGCTGGATACCATGCCGCGCCTGCAGAAGCCCTTCATCCCGCACGGTTAGCAGCGGATCGTCGGCAAGCACGGTGCCAACGCCTGTCAGTATCGCGCAGGATTGCGCCCGCCATTGCTGTACATGCAGGCGGGCCGAAGGCCCGGTGATCCATTTGCTCTGCCCGTTGCTCAGGCCGGTCTTGCCATCCAGGCTGGCGGCGATCTTGCTGCGCACCCAGGGGCGTTGCCTGGTCATGCGCGAAATGAACCCCACATTCAATGCCCTGGCTTCATGTTCGAGTAAACCGGAGGCAACCTCGATGCCATGTTCGGCCAGCCGTTTCAGCCCGTTGCCCGACACCACTGGATTAGGGTCCTGCATGGCGGCGACTACGCGCCTGACGCCCGCCTTGACCAAGGCATCGGCACACGGCGGCGTACGCCCGAAATGACTGCACGGCTCCAGGGTAACGTAGGCGTCCGCGCCTGCCGCCTGCTCCCCGGCCATCCTCAAGGCATGCACCTCCGCATGCGGCTCGCCCGCCCTGAGATGCGCGCCATGTCCCACCACTCGACCATCCTTGACGATCACGCAGCCGACGCGCGGGTTGGGGCTGGTGCCGTACAAGCCGCGCGCCGCCTCGCGCAAGGCAAGATTCATATAGTGATGGTCGCTGGCGGAAAATTCCGGGGAAATAAGGGTATTCATGCTGCCATGATAAGTGCTGGCAAGGGCGGGAGACAAGCGGAGAGCAGCAGTGCACGCAGCCCTTAATATCAAACATCAACAGCGGGCCTGCCCGCCACAAACCCAAGGGCGAGCGTAGCGAAGTCAAGTTGCTTTTGATTTTGGTTTCCCCGTCTGGCTGCGCCGAGTAGCGCAAATCTGTCTGGATCAAGAGCTTGCGTCTGTCTGAGCGAAGCGAGTTCAGCAAGCTCCCAGACAGATTGAGCAACGCAGGGAACCGGGAGCTTGCTCCCGGCGCAGACTCCGGGGTCGCCTTTGCTTTGGTTACTTTTATTTGGCGAAGCAAATGAAAGTAACTCGCTGGCAAGCGAAAGGCAAAGGTTCAATGGATTGCGATAGGGGGTCAAGACCATGTTGGCTTAACTCACGATCCAAGCTCCAACCCTCAACCCCATCAAGCTCAACGGTTTTTAGTCTGCATCCATGCTGTGATTGCGCGAGGATGGGTTTCGCCCCGCCGGGCGAGTACCTTTCTTTTGCTTCGCCAAAAGAAAGATACGAAAGAAAACGCAGTTTCGGCGGAGCCAAAAGGCGACCCGATTGTCTGCGTCCCGGAACGTTGTTCCGGGCAACCTGCGTTGCTCGCTTTTAATGGGGACTGGCTGAACTCGCTAGCGCTCAAATAGACGCCAGTCCTTAATCCATTAAAAGCTGCGCTACTCGGCGCAGCCAGACGGGAGGAAAAGCCAACACTTGGCATCGCTGCGCTCGCCCTCAATTGTGTGTGCCTTCATCTCCTTTTGATCACTTTCCTTTGGCGAAGCAAAGAAAAGCAACTCGCCCGGCAGGACGAAAACCATCTTCCCGTCAAATCACAATCAAGGGCGCCCCTACTTCTTAACTATCAATACAAAAAAGCACCGCTCCAAATCACTGGAAGCGGTGCTTTTCAATCAGGCTGCTGGCTCGTCGCCAGTCCTGCAATCAATCCAGGTCGCGGATGACGTCGCTGAAATCATCCACATCCTGGAAGCTGCGGTAAACCGAAGCAAAACGGATATAAGCCACCTTATCGATGGCTTTCAATTCCTGCATGACGATTTCGCCAAGGTCGCGCGCAATGATCTCGCGCTCCCCCTTGGCGAGGATTTTCTGCACGATATGCTCGAGCGCCCTGTCCACATATTCAGTCGGCACCGGGCGCTTGTGTAAGGCACGCGTGAAGGACAGGCGCAATTTATCCCGGTTGAATTCCTCGCGGTTGCCGTTCTGCTTCACCACCTGCGGCAGGTGCAGTTCCGCCGTTTCGTAGGTGGTGAAACGCTTGTCGCAGGCATTGCAGCGGCGGCGACGGCGAATGGAGTCCCCTTCCTCGTTGACACGGGAATCAATCACCTGCGTATCGTCGGCACCGCAAAACGGACATTTCATTGAGTAATTTTGCCCTGCAATTTAAAGAAGACCCCCACCGGCTACAAGGCACGCTCTGTATAGATAATTTATGTACAAGTGCGGCTACGTAGCGGTCCTGGCTAGGCGCTCTGCTGCGGGCAGTACTTAGTACGGGCAAGGCAGAGCAACAACGCCAGGAGAGGTTTATTAGCTGCGCTAGGCGCCGTACACCGGGAAGCGAGAAGTCAAGGCATGCACCTTGGCCGTGGTCGCGGCGATCACGGATTCGTCAGTCGGGTTGTCCAGGATGTCGGCAATCAGGTTGGCCACTTCGGCGGCTTCCGCTTCCTTGAAGCCGCGCGTGGTGATCGCAGGCGAACCGATGCGTATGCCGGAAGTGACGAACGGGCTTTCCGGGTCGTTCGGAATTGCGTTCTTGTTCACGGTGATATGCGCTTGGCCGAGGTAGGCATCGGCCGCCTTGCCGGTCAGCCCCTTGGGACGCAGGTCGACCAGGAACACGTGCGACTGCGTGCCGCCGGAGATGATGCGCAAGCCGCGTGAGGCCAAGGTCTTGGCCATGATGTCGGCGTTCTTCAACACCTGCTCCTGGTAAGCCTTGAATTCAGGCTGTGCAGCTTCGAGGAAGGCAACCGCCTTGCCCGCGATCACGTGCATCAAGGGGCCGCCTTGCAGGCTTGGGAACACGCTGGAATTGAGCGACTTCTCAAACTCCGCCTTGGCCATGATCAGGCCGCCACGAGGGCCGCGCAAGGTCTTGTGCGTGGTGGAGGTGACAAAGTCGGCATGCGGCACAGGGTTGGGATAGACGCCTGCCGCGATCAAGCCCGCATAGTGCGCCATATCGACCATGAAATAGGCGCCGACCTTCTTGGCGATTTCGGCCATGCGCGCCCAGTCGAAACGCAAGGCGTAAGCGGAAGCACCGCCGATCAGCAGCTTGGGCTTGCACTCCAGGGCAATGCGCTCCATTTCGTCGTAGTCGATCTCTTCCTTGTCATTGAGGCCGTAAGGCACGATATTGAACAGCTTGCCGGACAGGTTGGCCGGGGAGCCGTGCGTCAAGTGGCCGCCATGGCCCAGGTTCATGCCCATGACGGTGTCGCCGGGCTTGAGGATGGAGAAGTACACGGCCTGGTTGGCCTGGGAGCCGGAATGCGGCTGCACGTTGGCATATTCGGCGCCGAACAGCTTCTTCAGGCGGTCGATCGCCAATTGCTCGACGCCGTCAACGAATTCACAGCCGCCATAGAAACGCTTGCCCGGGTAACCTTCCGCGTACTTGTTGGTCAGCTGCGAACCCTGCGCCTGCATCACGGCAGGGCTGGTGTAGTTCTCGGAGGCGATCAGTTCGATGTGTTCGTCCTGGCGGTGGCGCTCGGCTTCCACATATTTCCACAGATCGGGATCAACAACGCTCAGGTTTTTGGCCGTGCTAAACATGTTCTATATCTCGGGGATGAAAATGAATAGGCGGGATTTTAACATGTTCGCTGCACAACAGCTTTGAAACAGATTCACAGCCAATGAAAATGATTCATTGCCTGCCTGCAGCCAATTGCAACCACCACCTGCGCCAATACAGCCGGGCCGCTTCGCGTTGAAATTCATATATCATTGAAATATATAGATATTACCAATTGGCACATCGATTGCTACGATCATCTTGAGATGCATCCCCATCTCATCACACTCTCTCTCCGCCGGCAGCCTCTGCGTCTGATGTTGCTGGCGGCCTTTTCCCCCCGGTCAGGTATAATCCCTTCCTAATATTCATCTCGAATTCCGCATCATGGCCTTCATCCGCCAAGAAGATTTTATCGACAGCATCCACCAGGCATTGCAATACATTGCCTGCTACCATTCGCCGGACTTTCTCGCGGCCATGCACGATGCATGGCAACGCGAGCCTTCCCCGGCCGCGCGCGATGCCATCGGCCAAATCCTCATCAACTCCTATCTCTGCGCGCAAGGGCAACGCCCGCTTTGCCAGGATACCGGCATTGTCGTGGCCTTTGTTTCCATCGGCATGAACGTGCAGTGGCAGGCCGGCATGAGCCTGCAGGAGATGGTGGACGAAGGCGTGCGCCGCGCCTATCTCGATCCGGAAAACCGCCTGCGCGCCTCCATCGTGCGCGACCCGGCGGGCAAGCGCCTCAATACCCGCGACAACACGCCGTCCGTCGTGCATGTCGAGATGGTGCCCGGCGACACGGTCGACATCCATATCGCCGCCAAGGGCGGCGGCTCGGAAAACAAATCCAAGCTCGCCATGCTGGAACCTTCCGACGACATCGTGGAATGGGTGCTGCAGGCGGTTCCCGGCATGGGCGCCGGCTGGTGCCCACCAGGCGTGCTCGGCATCGGCATCGGCGGCACCGCGGAAAAAGCCGTGCTGCTCGCCAAGCAGTCCCTGTTCGCCCCCATCGACATCCAGGCATTAAAAGCACGCGGGCCACAGACCCGCGCGGAGGAACTGCGCCTGGCGATATATGAGCAGGTCAACCGGCTCGGCATCGGCGCCCAAGGCCTGGGCGGGCTCACCACCGTGCTGGACGTGAAGATACTCGAGGCTCCGACGCATGCGACTTCGTTGCCGGTCGCCATCATCCCCAATTGCGCCGCCACCCGCCATGTGCACTTTACCCTGGACGGCAGCGGCCCTGCCCGGCTGCCTGTCCCCAGGCTCGAAGACTGGCCGCAGATTGCGCTGGATGCCAGCACGCCCATGCGCCGCGTCAACCTGGATACGCTGACGCCGGACGACATCACGCAATGGCAGCCGGGAGAGAAACTGCTGCTCTCGGGCAAGTTGCTTACCGGCCGCGATGCCGCCCACAAGCGCATCGTCGACCTGATCGCGCGCGGCGAACCCATGCCGGAAGGCCTGGATTTCACCAACCGTTTCATCTACTACGTCGGCCCGGTCGACCCGGTGGGGGACGAGATCATCGGCCCGGCGGGCCCCACCACCGCGACGCGCATGGACCGCTTCACGGAAACCATGCTGACCAAGACCGGCTTACTCGGCATGATAGGCAAGGCCGAACGCGGCGAAGCCACCGTGCAAGCGATCAAGCAACACCAATCGGCCTACCTGATCGCCATCGGCGGCGCGGCCTACCTGATCTCGCAGGCCATTAAGGCATCGCGCGTCGTCGCCTTCGCCGACCTGGGCATGGAGGCCGTCTACGAATTCACGGTGGAGGACATGCCGGTGACCGTGGCCGTGGACAGCCAGGGACACTCCGTGCATGACTCCGGCCCTGCCGAATGGCGTCCTCGGATTGCCGACATCCCCATTTTCAGCGAATAAACAGGATTCACGCATGGCCAAACTATTTACCCCGATCCGCTTCCGCGAGACTGAGATCAAGAACCGTATTTTCGTCTCGCCCATGTGCCAGTACTCTGCCGAAAACGGCATTGCCAACCATTGGCACCTGGTTCACCTGGGAGGCCTGGCCGTGGGCGGTGCGGGCCTGGTCATCGCCGAAGCGACAGCGGTTGCGCCCGAAGGCCGCATCACCCCTTCCTGCCTGGGGCTTTGGTCCGATGCGCACACCCAGGCGTTCAAGCCCATCGTTGAATTCATTAAGCAGCAGGGCGCCGTCCCCGCGATCCAGATAGCCCATGCCGGACGCAAGGCATCCTGCGACGTGCCCTGGCGCGACGGCAAATTCCTGAGCCTGGAACAAGGCGGCTGGCAGACCGTGGCGCCCTCCGCCATTCCCGTCACGCCGGAGCATGGCACGCCCCTCGCCCTCGACCGCGAGGAAATCCAGCAAGTCGCAGGCCAATTCCATGCGGCCGCCCAGCGCGCGCTGGATGCAGGCTTTGAGGTGCTGGAATTGCATTGCGCCCACGGCTATCTATTGCACGAGTTCCTTTCACCCCTGTCGAACCGACGCGAGGACGAATACGGCGGCAGCCTGGAAAACCGCTGCCGCCTGGCGCTCGACATCGCGCGCGATCTGCGCACATTGTGGCCGCAGGACAAGCCTGTCTTCGTGCGTATTTCCGCGACCGACTGGGTGGAAGGCGGATGGGACATCGAGCAATCGATACAGTTTGCCAAATGGCTCAAGGACATCGGCATCGACCTGATAGACTGCTCCAGCGGCGGCCTGCTCCTGGACGCCAAGATCCCTGCCGGGCCCGGCTACCAGACCGAGTTCGCGCAACGTATCCGCCATGAGGCAGGTATTGCCAGCGGCGCGGTCGGGCTGATCACTTCCGCCATCCAGGCCGAGCATATCCTCGTTTCAGGCCAAGCCGACGTGATCATGCTCGCGCGCAAGCTGCTGAGCGACCCGCACTGGCCGCTGCATGCAGCAAAGGAGTTGCGTACCGATGTCACATGGCCGGAGCAATATGTACGCGCCAAGCACATTTAAAGCGACTCTTAATTTTCATAGTTGCCGGATAATATAAGCAACTGATTGAAAGGGAAACATAATGAAATGGACTGATAGCCAGCGCATTGCTGAAGAACTCTTTGATAAACATCCTGATGTCGACCCCAAGCTCATCCGCTTCACTGATCTTTACGATTGGATATTGGCGCTGGATGATTTCGATGACGAACCGGAAAAATGCGGCGAGCGCATCCTGGAAGCCATCCAGATGGCATGGATAGAAGAAGCGGAATAACCCCGAATTCACAGCATTTCAGCATCAATCAAGGGAGCACCATGACAGCACCAAAAGAAATCTTCAAGGCTTACGACATCCGCGGCATCGTCGGCAAGACCCTCACGCCGGAAACCGTGGAAGCCATCGGCCATGCGATCGGCAGCGAAGCTGCGCTGCGCGGCCAGAAAACCATCTGCATCGGCTACGACGGCCGCCTTTCAGGTCCCGAGCTTGCCGCAGCGCTTTCGCGCGGCATCCGCAAAAGCGGCCTGGACGTCATCAACCTCGGGCTGGTGGCAACTCCCATGGTGTATTTCGCCGCCTACCACCTGAATACCGGCTCCGGCGTCATGGTCACCGGCAGCCACAACCCGCCGGAATACAACGGCCTGAAAATGGTGGTGGCCGGCGAGACCTTGTCCGGCGAGACCATTCAACGGCTGCGCGCCCGCATCGACAACAACGACTTCACGCACGGCAACGGCACGGAAAGCAGCCACGACATCGCCCCTGCGTACATCGACCGTATCGCCTCCGACATCAAGCTCAAGCGTCCGCTCAAGCTCACCGTGGATTGCGGCAACGGCGTGCCCGGTGCGTTTGCGGGCAAACTTTACCGCGCGCTCGGCTGCGAAGTGGAGGAATTGTTCTGCGAAGTCGACGGTCATTTCCCCAACCATCATCCCGACCCGTCCGTCCCGGAAAATCTCAAGGACTTGATTGAGAACCTGCTGACAGGCCAATCCGAAATCGGTTTCGCCTTCGACGGCGACGGCGACCGCCTGGGCGTGGTCACCAAGGATGGCAGCATCATCTACCCGGACCGCCAGCTGCTGCTGTTTGCCGAGGACGTGCTCAAGCGCAATCCCCAGGCCACCATCATTTACGACGTGAAATCCACCCGCAACCTCGCCCCCTGGATCAAGCAGCGCGGCGGCGAGCCGCTGATGTGGAAAACCGGTCATTCATTGGTCAAGGCCAAGATGAAGGAAACCGGCGCTGCGCTGGCAGGCGAGATGAGCGGCCACATATTCTTCAAGGAACGCTGGTACGGCTTCGACGACGGCTTGTATTCCGGCGCACGCCTGCTGGAAATCCTCAGCCAGTTCGACGACCCGTCCGCCGTGCTCAATGCATTGCCGGACAGCGTCAGCACGCCGGAGCAGCACATCAATATGAAGGAAGGCGAGCCGCACCAACTCATCAGCCAGCTGCAGGCCAGTGCCAAGTTCGAAGGCGCCGAAGAAGTCATCACTATCGACGGCCTGCGCGTGGAATACAGCGACGGTTTCGGCCTGATGCGCCCTTCCAATACCACACCGGTGATCGTCCTGCGCTTCGAGGCCGACAACGCCGCAGCGCTCAAGCGCATCCAGGACCAGTTCCGCAGCGTCATTCTCGCTGCCGCGCCTGACGCCAAGCTGCCGTTCTGAGCATGAGCGGCGCGCGTCTGCTTTGGCTGGCGGTCTGGCTTGCTTTGGCCAGCGGGCTTTACTTCCTGGCGGATCGCGCCCTCAACCCGAACCGCATCGGCATCCTGGGCGATGCGCCCAGCGTTACCCTGCAGCGCGGGCTTGACGGGCATTACCGCGCCGAGGCGCTCATCAACGGCGTCATGGTCAATGTGCTGGTGGACACCGGCGCCACTGGCGTTGCCATCTCGCAACGCACTGCGGAGCGCCTGCAGCTGCAAAGCAACCAGGCGATCCGCACCTCCACAGCGAACGGCGATACCGTGGCCTACATGACCCGGCTGCAATCCGTACAGCTAGGCGGCGTCAAGGCGCACAATGTCGCGGCGGTGATTGCCCCCGGGCTGGATGGCGACGTGCTGCTGGGAATGTCGTTCCTGGCGCGCATGGACGTGCGCCTGTTCCAGGGCAAGATGACGATCACACAGCTTGAGGAATAGCCAGCTTCCTTGCGCCAGCCGACCCCGGCGATATAACACATGAGGTCTTAGATCTCGGAATATCGGAATATCCGCAACAGCGAGATGGTCGAAGCACTTCTGTGCCGATCCAAGACGCCAGGAAAATACTCCATGACCTCAGGATCGGTACTGAGTAAAGCAAATGGCGCAAGATCCGCCTCACGCCATTGCCTCAACACCAACCTGCCGGTCGGGACTGCAAGGTACTGCATCAGGTGATGACCGTAGGTTGCTCGCGCCCGGTACGCTGCTTCAGCTCGGAGATTTGCTCGGCAACGGCGATCAATTCCGCCAAGGCATCCTGCGCGTCCTCGTCATGCTTGGCAGTATCCGGCTCGAAAGACTCGAGATAGATGCGCAGCGTTGCGCCGGCGGTGCCTGTTCCCGAGAGGCGGAACACAATACGCGAGCCATCCTCGAACAAGATGCGTATCCCCTGCTTCTGGCTCACGCTGCCGTCGACAGGATCGGTATAGCTGAAATCGTCGCATGTCTTCACGGTATAGCGTCCCAAAGCTTGTCCGGGCAGTGAGGCAAACTGGGCACGGACATGCTCGATCAAGCCGTTGGCGGCATCGCTGGGCAGCTCCTCGTAATCATGGCGCGAATAGACATTGCGGCCGAACCTGGCCCAATGGCGCTTGACGATGGTTTCCACAGGCTGGCGCTTGATCGCCAGGATATTGAGCCAGAACAATACCGCCCACAGACCGTCTTTTTCGCGCACATGGTCCGATCCGGTGCCGAAGCTCTCCTCGCCGCACAATGTCACCCTGCCCGCATCCATCAGGTTGCCGAAGAATTTCCAGCCGGTCGGTGTCTCGAAACATGGGATATCCAGCTCCTGCGCCACACGGTCCACCGCCGCGCTGGTCGGCATGGAGCGTGCGACCCCGGCAATCCCTTGCGCATAGCCCGGCGCCAGCCTCGCATTGGCGGCAAGCAATGCCAGGCTATCCGAAGGCGTCACGAAGAAACGCTTGCCCAGGATCATGTTGCGGTCCCCGTCGCCGTCCGACGCCGCGCCGAAATCCGGCGCGGAGTCCCCATACATGATCTCGACCAGGTCATGCGCATAGGTCAAGTTAGGGTCGGGGTGGCCGCCGCCAAAATCAGGGAGAGGCTCGGCATTCATCACAGCATCCGGTGGAGCGCCGAGCCGGTCGACCAAAATGGCACGCGCATAGGGCCCAGTCACCGCGTGCATCGCATCAAAACGCAAACGGAAGCCGCTGGCCAGCAACTGTCGGATGGCATCGAAGTCGAACAATGTCGCCATCAAGTCAACATAATCGCTGACGGAATCGATGACCTCTACCTTCATTCCCGCCAACTCGGTTTCCCCCACAACATCCAGCGCCACATCCGGCGCATCCACGATCTTGTACTGGACCAGCTCCTTGCTGCGCGCAAAAATCGCTTCCGTCACTTTTTCCGATGCTGGCCCGCCATTGGCCGAATTGAACTTGATGCCAAAATCGCCCTGCGGTCCGCCGGGGTTATGGCTGGCCGACAGAATGATGCCGCCGAACGTCTTATGCTTGCGGATCACGCAGGATGCTGCCGGCGTGGACAAGATGCCGTTCCTGCCGACCAATACGCGCCCTATTCCGTTGGCAGCAGCCATTTTGAGGATAACCTGTATTGCTTCGACGTTATAGAAACGTCCGTCCCCTCCAATAACCAATGACGCCCCGACAGGCGCCTCGATCGCGTCGAAAACGCTCTGTACGAAATTTTCAAGATAATGCGGCTGCTGAAAAACCGTGACTCGCTTGCGTAACCCGGATGTTCCCGGCCGTTGGTCGCTGAACGGTTGAGTGGTAATGATATGAATTGCCATGCAATATACTTTCGGGGGGTTGTTAAGATTGAATGCAGCAGCTAACTTACTCGATTAACTTCTCACTTTCAAGTTGACATAGGCTCGAAACCCAAGCATAATCTCGCTCCTCGATTGGGGCATTAGCTCAGTTGGTAGAGCAGCGGACTCTTAATCCGTTTGTCGTAGGTTCGACCCCTACATGCCCCACCAGTCAGATCAAAGGGTTAGCAATTACGCTAACCCTTTTGTATTTTCGCTTCCCAGTTACTTCCGTAAACGCTGCCAAAATTGGCGAGCTATCCAGCATCCTTAAAACAATAATTGAATCAACTCACTCTCGAGCTTGATCCAGATTGCAAGCATCGATCATCGGCTTAAACCCGATATGTTGCCTAAGGGCAGTTGGGCTTGGTCTTTTGAATTAGCAAATCTCTTGCCAATATGCTGACGGTCTTTCAACCTGAAAATGGTGATGCATATCTCGGGAACAGCCATGACAAACACCACGCCACAGGATGTGGCTTTGAAATACCTGCCCTTGAAACCGTCTATCATCAATGCAATATCGCGTGCCCTGGCGAATTCTCGTATTTGGCGCTTGACCTTGCTCTTCTTGCCTAGCACTTTAGCTTCCAGATAAAGGGAAAATATATCTACGCCCTTGAAATTCTTCTCAATGACATACTTGGCATTATGGGTTAGTACGAATGCATCGCCATTGGACATGTCAGCCTTCCTCCCGCATTGACTTATCGCGCACAATCAATATTTACTATTAATACATATTATTTACTATATTAAATAGAAATTTATTTGACAAATTTATTCTCTTGTAATACCGAGAAGATATCGCCTCCGCGCTTGGATGGATCGATTTGCCGGAATCGCCTGGTAGAAGTAGAAATGCCGATGACATCGCGTGCGGCCTGCTCTTGCTATGCAGGCCAGGGGAAAGATTGATACTTGCAGCCATCGCGAAAACTGCCAATTTGACTAGCAAGCGAATCTTGACAACAGCGCCCAGGATTGATGGCGCCATTCATGGGTGAAGCCTTACTATTTTTGCCGGACATAAAAAATCCCGCATAGCGGGACTTCAGTGGCTTTATTCTTCGGCGCGCTGTTCAACGCCAGCAGCCTAGTCCTTACATTGGTATGCCGATCAGACCAGTTCACCCAACGTTTTCGGAAGAAACCTGTCGGAGGTCTCGCGGAACCTCGCCGTGAGCAATTGCAGCAATCTTACCAGCACCTTGTTGCCCAGCTTGGGCATATTGGCCAGCAATTGATAGAGCGCTTCCCTGGTCAGCACCGCAAAGTCCGTGGGCAAGCTGGCGACGCAGCTGGCTGAACGCGGCATGCCGTCGATCATGGACATTTCGCCGATAATCGCGCCGGCGCCCACCTGGGCAATCGTCTGGATGCCTTTATTCGGAATGTCCTTGATGACATTGACTTCTCCGGTGAGGATCAGGAGCAGGTAGTCGCCCGTATCGCCTTCGGTCAGCAATTGACAGTCCCTGGGCGCAGCATAGCATTGCATGTAAGAGCATAAATAACGCACTTCTTCATCGGTGAAATCGCCAAACAGCTTGATCGTATTGACAATTTCAAGGATTTCTTCGACGTATTTATCGGCTCCGCCCAGATGCACCAAATCAGGATACATGTAATTTTTGCCCTTAGATTTAAAGGAATGTATTAATTACCCATAAAATATTTATGGAAATTAATAGATAAATGCTCTCAAAAATTCTCATACTCAAGCTATTTGCGTCATAATAATGCAAGAGTATATATATGACACAAAAAATTAGACCTGAATTGCTTAGTAAATTATAACCGAGCGCATGTCCTTAAATAAAAACTTAAACGATATCGAGAAAAGCCAGTTAATTGAGCTAATGCACGAATCCTTGAGAATTCGCTCGCACTTCGAGCTTTTTCTCTGGATGCAGGGGAAACTGCAGATTTTCCTTCCGCATGAGATCATGATCACGGCTTGGGGAGACTTTTCACTTGGAGTCATATACTTCAATGTTGTTTCGCCCCTGCCTGGCATCCGCTCCGACAAGATTGCCAGCCACGAAATCAATAAGTTCCTGCAGAACCTGTTCAACTATTGGCTGAACCATGCCAAGGCCCCCTTTACGCTTGCCGCAGCCGACAATATTTTGCACGACTGCGAGTTCTCGAACGTAGAATCAAGTTATTACTTAAAAAACATGAAATCGGCCTTGGTGCATGCCATCAAGGATCACCGTGGCCGGCACGATTGTCTTTATGTGTTGCTCAGCTCCAACTTGAGTTTTCCTCCGGCCTCGCGCCCCATGCTGGAAGCGCTCCTGCCTTACATCGACAGTGCGTTGCGGCAGATCGAGCATTTGCCGGAACAGCAGCCAACGCCCGTCAAGGTCGAACCCGAGCCCAAGGATGAAAGCCTGAACATTCTTTCCGGCCGCGAGCTGGAAATCATGGACTGGGTCACCAAGGGCAAAACCAATCAGGAAATCGGCATGATCCTCGACATCAGCGCCTTCACCGTCAAAAACCATTTGCAACGCATCTTCAAAAAACTCAATGTACTGAATCGCGCACAGGCCGTCGCCAAGTTCCGCAAATAGCCGTGCCTTCAATCACGGCAGGTACTAAAAAGGCCGTGATCTCCACAGCCTCCCCACCTCTCGATTGTCATTTACCATTAGGTTGAGCGCAACTTGTCGCTTCTATGCGTATAACGCGGAAGCTCCCCTGGAAAATGTGATGTACTGCGTGCTTTTTTGCACATTTTATTTTGTACTGCTCTTGGGTACGCATGGTCGCTCATCCTTGATTGGCGAACAATAGGCCAATCGGACTAGCCTTCCATCGCCATCGGCTGCCAGCCGGTCAAAAACCGAGGCTGTCGAGCAAATCATCCACCTGCTCCTGGTTCGCCACCACGTCGATGGCGGTATCAGGATTGATCTGCGGGCCGTTCATGAGGCTGTTGTCTTCCTTTTTCACCCCGGTGCCTGGGGAGAAGTCGATGAGCACCTGCACCAGTTGCTGTTCTATTTCCTGCGCAAGCTCGGTGATTTTCTTGATCACTTGTCCAGTCAGGTCCTGGAAATCCTGCGCCATCATGATGTCGAGCAATTGCGCCTTGGTCGCATCGGTATGGCTTACCGTTTTGGTGAGGAATGCCACCGTCTCGTCGGCCACCTGGTCATAATCCTTCTTGAGCGAAGGCACGGCCAGGATGTTTTTCCAACGCTCTTCCAGGCTGACGGCCTGCTGGTTCAACTCATCCTGCAAGGGCGTCGCAATGTCGGTCGCATTCAATACGCGCTCCGCCGCCTGCTCGGTCATGCGCGCTACGTAATTGAGCCTGTCCCTGGCATCGGGTATTCCGTGCGCCGCCTGCTCGAGCAGCTTGTCGAATCCAAGGCCGCGCAAGCTTTCATGCAGGTTCCTGGTCATTAAGCCGATACGGTGCAGCATTTCATCATGCTGGGATTGCATGTTCTCGGCTTCACCCGGTACGGGTTCTACATGTTGAAGTGGGTTACTCATTATCAGCCCCCTGCTTTTTCAAGCTTCTCAAAAATTTTACTAAGCTTCTCATCCAATGTCGCAGCGGTGAACGGCTTCACCACGTAGCCATTGGCGCCTGCCTGGGCAGCCGCAATGATGTTTTCCTTTTTCGCTTCTGCGGTCACCATCAACACCGGCAGCGATGACAGCGCCGGGTCGGCGCGTATCTGCTGCAACATGGTCAACCCGTCCATATTGGGCATGTTCCAGTCGGACACCACGAAATCGAAGCTTCCGCTCCTCAACTTGGCCAGGGCCATGACGCCATCCTCAGCTTCATCGACATTGTTGTAACCCAGCTCCTTGAGCAGGTTACGCACAATACGCCGCATGGTCGAAAAGTCGTCGACCACCAGAAATTTGGTATTGGGATTTGCCATTTGTTACTCCATTTCAACTTTTATTTGTATTGCCGGAAATGCCGGTCGATCATGCTGCGGCACCTCCATATTAAACACGCAATGCCCGCGCGCTGTTGGCTGCGAGGTATTGCAGCACCTTGCCAGGCATATCATATAATGAGCTCACCTCGTCCACCCCGCCCATGGCAATTGCCTCCTTGGGCATGCCGAAGACGACGCAGCTCGCCTCGTCCTGCGCAAAGTTGTAGGCCCCGGCCTGCTTCATTTTCAGCATGCCGTCGGCACCATCCTTGCCCATGCCCGTGAGAATAACACCAATCGCATTCTTGCCCGCATTGCTTGCGGCAGAACTGAACAAGACATCCACCGAGGGGCGGTGCCGGCTCACGGGCGGGCCGTCATCCAGCTGCGTCACGTAATTGGCGCCGCTACGCGCCAGCAACAGGTGCGAATGCCCAGGCGCAATATACGCATGGCCGGGCAGGACGCGCTCGCCGCCCTTGGCTTCCTGCACCGAGATTTTGCATAAGGCGTTCAGGCGATTGGCAAAAGATTGCGTAAAGCCTGCCGGCATATGCTGCGTAATCAGGATGCCGGGACAGTCCGACGGCATTTGCATCAGGAAGGACTTGATCGCCTCGGTGCCGCCCGTGGAGGCGCCGATGATGATGAGCTTCTCGCTGCTGATCAGGGGATTGCTGACCGAAGGCAAACCAGTGCTGCCTGTCGCCGGAGTCAATGGTTTCCTGGCAATCAGGCGCGCCCTGGAAGCTGCGCGTATCTTGTCCGCAATCATCTCGCTATATTCATGCATGCCGCTGGCAATCGACATTTTCGGCTTGGTAATGAAATCCACCGCGCCCAGCTCCATGGCCCGCATGGTGATTTCCGAGCCGCGCTCGGTCAGCGAGGAAATCATCACCACCGGCGTCGGGCGCAGCCGCATCAGGCGCTCGAGAAAATCCAACCCGTCCATTTTGGGCATTTCCACATCCAGAGTCAGCACATCAGGATTCTTTTGCTTGATCATTTCCCGCGCGATCAAGGGGTCGGGAGCCGCGCCCACTACCTCGAGATCAGGCTGTTGGTTGATGATCTCGGTCAACAAGCTGCGGATCAGCGCTGAATCGTCGATGATAAGAACTTTTATGGTCATGACATTGCCTTTTTATTTAACTATCACCTGGCATCTGGTCTCCTCCCAGCCACCACCGTTGAGCCTGCCTCAGAACAATTCCACATCGCCAGCCACCTTGTTCGTGTTGAGCCTCTTGGCATAGCTTTCTTCACGCGTGATCAAGGTGTTGTTATGCATCTGCTTCAGCTTCTTCACCAATACGCGCCCGGTCTTGGGGAAGAAATACACTTTGCGGGGATAGATATCGTTCAGGTCCTCGCCGACCACGCGGATATTCTCGTCGCGCAAATACTTGCGCACAAATGCCGCATTCTTCTCGCCGATATTGATGGCGGTGAAACCGCTCAACACATTGCCGCCACCAAAAATCTTGGCCTCAAGGTTCTCCCGGCGCGCACCGTTCTTCAATAGCTGGTTGATCAACACCTCCATGGCATAAGTACCATAACGGGCCGACTCCGAAACCGGGTTGTTGGCATCCGCAGGGCTGCCCTCCGGCAGCATGAAATGATTCATGCCGCCAATGCCGGAAACCTTGTCGCGGATACATGCGGATACGCATGAACCCAGCACCGTCACGATCACGATGTCCTGGTTGGTCGTGTAATACTCCCCAGGCAAAATCTTGGCCGCCTCGCAATTGAAGGTCTTGTCGAAATACAGGTTGGTGGCCAACTGCTCTTCTATCGGGCTGGCCATGATCAGCCTCCTCGCCGCTCGAGGGTGTATACCGTCTTGCCCAATAGCTTGAATGCGTCAGTGGCGTAAAGAAAATTTTCCGAATGCCCGGCGAAAAGCAAGCCGTCCGGCTTCATCAACGGGGCAAAGCGCTTGAGAATCGCCGCCTGTGTCGGCTTGTCGAAATAGATCATGACATTGCGGCAGAAGATCGCATCGAACTGTCCGCTGACAGGCCAGCTGTTGCTCAGCAGGTTCAGGGGCCTGAAACTGATCAGCTTGCGCAAATCGTCGCGTACCCGCACCATGCCCTGCTGCTTGCCGGTCCCGCGCAGGAAGAATTTCTTCTTCTGCTCCATGGGCAATTTCTCGATGCGGTCGTAGGTGTATATGCCGGCGGCAGCGGTTGCCAGCACATTGGTGTCAATATCGGTGGCGATGATCTCGACAGGCGGCCGCAGCGTGCCGAAAGCTTCGCACGCAGTAATCGCCAGGCTGTACGGCTCCTCGCCGGTGGAACTCGCGCAGCACCAGATGGAAATGGGCTGAGCCGCCTTGCGGATATGTTCCGCGAGAATGGGAAAATGGTGATGTTCGCGAAAGAACGATGTCAGGTTGGTGGTGAGCGCGTTGGTAAAGGCCTCCCACTCATCAGAGCCGGAGCCGCTTTCCAGCACGTCGAGGTAATGCTGGAAGCTGGATATGCCAGTCGCCCGCAAGCGCCTTGCAAGACGGCTGTAGACCATCTCGTGCTTGGAGTCCGACAGCGAAATGCCAGCCGCCTGATAGATCAGCTTGCGTACGCGGGCAAAATCCGCTTCTGTAAAATCAAACTCCTTGCCCGCACTTGATTTGCTCACTGTGCTTGAATTCAATTACACGTTCCTCTGCATATGCGCATGCGCGATCAGAACTCTTCCCATTCGTCGCTGGAAAAATCCGGACCAATGACCTTCCTGGGTAGTGCGGATTTGGACGCGGGCGCTGCATGTGCCGCAACGCCTTTGGTTTTTGTTTTTGCCTCATGTGCTGCGGCAGCCGCTTTGGGCTTTGCGGGAGCGCTTGGCGCAAGCTCGGCCTTGGGCCTGGCAGGTGCCGGCGCGGATGCTTTAGCCTGAACCGCGGGCTGTTGCTCCAGCACAGTATCCCTGCCGTTGCCCAGCTTGAACACGCTGACGGCACGCTCGAGCTGCAACACATCCCGTTTCAATGCCTCTGCCGCCGCGGCGGACTCCTCGACCAGCGCGGCATTGCGCTGGGTGACCTCGTCCATGTCATTGACTGCGTGGTTCACTTGGTCAATACCTGAGCTCTGCTCGGTCGAGGCCGCTGATATTTCCGCCATGATATCGGTGACACTACGCACCGAAGACACGATCTCCGTCATCGTCGTGCCGGCCTGGTCCACAAACACCACCCCAGCCTCCACCCGCTCCACCGAATCGGAAATCAATCCCTTGATTTCCTTGGCTGCCGCCGCGGAACGATGGGCAAGATTGCGTACTTCTGCAGCAACCACTGCAAACCCCCGCCCTTGCTCGCCGGCACGGGCCGCCTCGACCGCGGCATTCAATGCGAGGATATTGGTCTGGAAGGCAATGCCGTCGATCACGCCGATGATGTCTGAAATCTTGTTGGCCGACTCGCTGATCAGGCGCATCCTGTCCCTGGCCTCGCCAATCACCTCGCCGCCACGGGCCGCGACGCTGGAGGCGGATATCACCAGTTGGTTGGCCTGCCGCGCATTGTCGGCGTTCTGCTTCACGGTAGAGGCCAGCTCTTCCATCGAACTGGCCGTTTCTTCCAGCGAACTGGCCTGGGATTCGGTACGTGCCGAAAGATCGTTGTTGCCTTTGGCAATCTCGCTGACACCTATATTGATGCGCTGCATATTGGTACGGATATCGGAGATCATGGCGACGATGTTGACGTTCATCTGGTTGAGCGCCCGCAACAGCATGCCGGTCTCATCTGTCTTGCTGGCGCTGAACTTGTGTGAAAGATCGCCGCTCGCAAGCGAATTGGCGATGTCGGTTGCTTCGCGCAGCGGCTTGATCACTGAGGCGGAAAGCGACATGGCAAGCCCCACGGCCGCCACGATGGCAACCAAGGCGCCGCCGATCACGAAGCCAATGCCCAGCCCGCTAAGCGCTGCCGCCATGACGACAATCATCGCCAGAATGATGGCGATGGTTGTCACGGTTACTCTTGTTTTCAACGTCATTTGCATTGCTCTTCTTACCCGCGAGATTAAATCTGTTTTCAGAACCTCGCCACGGTACAGCTTGAGACCATGGCGCTTGTTTTCGCGCAGGCTGGCGTAAATCCGCGAGGCCTGCTCGACTTGCTGGCGTGTGGGCTTGACACGTACGGACATATATCCCACGACACTGCCGTTCTGGCGCATGGGCGTGGCATTCGCCAGGACCCAGTAATAGTCACCATTTTTGCGCCGGTTCTTGACCATCCCCGTCCAGGGCAATCCGGCTTTCAGCGTCGCCCACATATCGGCAAACGCTTCGGGAGGCATGTCAGGATGGCGAACCAAATTATGAGGAGAACCAATCAGCTCTTCTTCGGTAAAGCCGCTTACCTCGATGAAATCCTGGTTTATATAAGTGATTTTTCCCTGCAGGTCGGTCGTCGACAAAATCGACTGGCCGTCCTGCAGCAAATACTCATTCGTTGTCACAGGCATGTTGATACGCATGTTACTTTTTCTCCTATTGAGAGGATGGCAATGCAGCCACCCCATTTGCGTTTTTCTGCCTTTTAATCAAAACAAGTATTTTATTTTTAGTTGATCTTGAATACGCTGACCGTAGAGGACAGTTTCTGCGCCTGTTCCTCAAGACTCTCCGCCGCTGCCGCCGCCTGTTCAACCAGGGCGGCATTCTGCTGGGTCATTTCGTCCATCTGCCCAATGGCAATATTCACCTGCTCGATGCCGGAGCTTTGTTCCTGGCTGGCTGAGGTGATCTCGCCCATGATGTCGGCCACGCGTTGAACCGAGCTCACGATTTCGCTCATCGTGGTACCGGCTTGGTCCACCAGCTTGTTGCCGATATCAACCTTCTCCACGGAATCGCCGATCAGGCCCTTGATTTCCTTGGCCGCCGCCGCAGAACGCTGGGCCAGGTTGCGCACCTCGCTCGCCACCACCGCAAACCCGCGCCCCTGCTCGCCTGCCCGTGCAGCCTCAACTGCAGCATTCAACGCGAGGATATTGGTCTGGAAGGCAATGCCGTCGATGACGCCGATGATGTCCACAATCTTGCGCGAGCTCTCCTTGATCGAGCCCATGGTGTTGACGACTTGGTCGACCACTTGCCCGCCACGCACCGCAGACTCCGAAGCCGTGATCACCAATTGGTTGGCCTGTCTTGCGTTGTCCGCATTCTGGCGCACGGTGGAAGTCAACTCTTCCATGGAGCTGGCAGTTTCTTCCAGGCTGGAAGCCTGCGACTCGGTACGCGAAGAGAGGTCGGCGTTGCCAGAGGAAATCTCGCTGGTCGCGACCAGCATCGTGTCCGTGCTGCCGCGCACTTCCGTCACCAGCTTGCGCAGTTCCTGGATCATGAAGCGGATACCGACCAGCAGCTTGCCAGGCTCATCGGAGGCGTTTTCATTGATCATGTCGAGCAGGTCGTTCTGGCGCGGCGCCAAGTCGCCCTTGGAGACTCGGCCGATCACGCGGATGCCGTAATTGATCGGCTCGATGATGGATACCGTAATCACTCTCGCGAACACCACGCCCAGCAGGATGGCCAGCAAGCCCAGCACGATCACCAGGGTACGGCCCTGGATGCTGGCGCTCTTATTAGCCGCAGCCAATTCCACTGCCCTGTCGCGCTCATACTGCAACAACTCGTTCATGGCGCCCTGATAAGCGTCGCGGGCAGCCTGGAAACTGCTGTCGATACTTTCGTAGTATGCCTTTTCATCAGCGGCCAGCTTATTGCTGACATTGCGCTTTTCCTCGAGGCTCACTTGCTCATTGGTCAGCCAGTTCTCAAGCGCTGCTGCGCGCACATTCAATGCGACACGGATCTTGAAGGCATCGCTGCGCACGGTGCGGTACTCCTCGCGCGCCTTGTTGATTTTCTCTAACAAAGGTTGGTACTCGTCGCCCTTCATGGATTCCAAGGCCTGCGCCTGCAGCTTGTCGACCTCTTTCGAATACTCATCCATCTTTTCGAGGAAATATGCCTCCTGGTTCTGGCTACGGTTCCTGATATAAGCCACGGCATTGACGATGTTCATATTGGTATACAGCTTCCAATCATTCAGCAATGCCTGCTTGGTCGCCGATTCCGCGACAATCGCGTCCGTACGATTATTCATGGATGTCATCAGCACGAAACTGAGGATGACGATCGCCGCCAGCAGCACCAGCAAGGATCCAAAACCGATCACGAGGCGCTTGGTGATCCTCTGACCATACATGTAATTCATCAATGGATTTAGTAGCTTCATTTCTAATCTCCGCCCTTCGAGTCCAATATGTCTGTTTTTATCGTTATCTAGGGATAATTAAGCGTTGGCAACGATATGGTCGACCAAGCCCATTTCCGAACTGGTCATCAATTTATCGATATCGACCAGGATCAACATGCGGTCATCCAGCGTTCCCAGGCCAATCAGGTAGTCCGTACTCAGGATAGAGCCCATCTCCGGCGCAGGCTTGATCTGTTGCGCGTTCAGCGTCGTGACGTCGGAAACGCTGTCCACCACGATCCCGGTCACACGCCCGTTGATATTGAGGATGATGACGACGGTGAACTGGTCGTAGGTAGGCGTGCCCAGGTTGAACCTGATGCGCATGTCCACGATCGGGACAATGATGCCGCGCAGGTTGATCACGCCCTTGATGAATTCCGGCGCGTTGACGATCCTGGTCACGCTCTCGTAGCCTCGGATCTCCTGCACCTTGAGGATATCAATCCCGTATTCCTCGCTGCCCAGCGTAAAAGCGAGGAACTCGCTGCTCTCACCTTGCGCTGCCCCTGATGGAACCGGTTGCGACTGGCTCTCTGCTTTACTGCTTGTTGGTTCTAACATGACAACACCTCTTAATGAATGGAAGTTTCAGTGATCAACTGCCTGCTGGACCGCAGCAAATTGGCAACATCCAGAATCAGCGAGACGCCGCCATCGCCGAGGATGGTCGCGCCGGAAATCCCCGCCACCTTGCGGTAATTGGATTCGAGATTCTTCACCACGACTTGCTGCTGACCCACCAGTTCATCAACGAACAATGCGGCTTTCTTGCCGTCCGCCTGCAAGACCACGAGGATGCCGTCCTCGGGCTCGCGATAGAGTGGCTCGATGCCAAACATCTGGTATAGCGGAATCAGCGGAAGGTAATCTTCACGCACCTTGACCAGGCGGCCCTGGCCGGTCACATCCTTGACGTCGCCCGCAGACGGCTGCAGCGACTCCATGACAAAACTGAGCGGCAGGATGTAGACCTCATCCCCGACCCGGACGGACATGCCGTCAAGAATCGCCAGGGTCAAGGGCAGGGAAATAGAAATGGTGGTGCCGTATCCGGCGGCGGAACGTATGTCGACCACACCGCCCATGGCGGTGATATTGCGCTTGACCACATCCATGCCGACCCCTCGGCCGGAGACATCGGTCACCTGTTCCGCCGTAGAGAAGCCAGGAGCAAAGATCAGTTGCCATACGTCGCCGTCCGGCATGCTGTCGGAAACGCTCAGCCCCGAGGATTTGGCCTTGTTGAGGATGCGTTCGCGGTTGAGGCCGCCACCATCGTCGCTCACCTCAATAATGATATTGCCGCCCTGATGCCCTGCTGAAAGCGACAAACGGCCCACCGGGCTCTTGCCTGCGGCGGCACGCACCTCGGGCGACTCGATGCCATGGTCGATACTGTTGCGCACCAGGTGGGTCAATGGGTCGACAATACGCTCGATCAGGCCCTTGTCCAGCTCGGTGGCCGCGCCGTTGGTGACGAACTCGACCTTCTTGCCGAGCTTGCTCGCAAGATCGCGCACCATGCGCGGGAAACGGGAAAATACATAGTCCATCGGCATCATGCGGATCGACATGACGGCTTCCTGCAAATCGCGGGTGTTCCGTGTCAATTGGCCTACGCTGTTGAGCAGGCGCTCATGCAGCATGGGGTCCAGCGTGCCGGTACGCTGCTCTATCATGGCCTGGGTGATGACAAGCTCGCCAACCAGGTTGATCAATTGGTCCACCTTTTCGATCCCGACACGGATGGATGTGGTTTCCTGGCTTGCCGCCGCTTTGTCAGCTTCGCGGCGCGGCGCCACCCGTTTGTTTTCCGGCGGTTCCGCATTCACCTTGGTTGCCTCTACAACGGCAGGCTTCTTCACAGGCTCCGGTTTGACGGCGCTTTCATCAAACAAACCGAAATCACCCTCATCCAACGGCTTTTCCTTAGCCTGAACCGGTTCTGCCTGCACGCTTTCTGTTAGCGGAGCATCACTTCTCTTTGTCACTTTGATCTTGTCGACGTCGACGACAAAGGAACTCACCGCGAGGATGCTGTCACGGTCCTCCTCGGTTTCCAGCCAGAGCGAATGCAAGTTGCCGACCACAGGCTGCACGACGACTTTGCCGAGCAATTCGAGTTCCGAAACCAGCGTGCTCCAGTCCTTGTCCAGGATTTCCGGGATTTCGATCAGAAAGCCCAGGCTGCCGGCGGCAGCTGGCTTCGCCGGGGATACATTGCGTGCGCCGGCATCAAGCTCGGTGATGACCAGGTCGTCCGGATCCAGGATAAAAGAACAGATCGCCACGATGTTATCCAGGCTCTCGTCCGTGTCCAACTTGAGCACATGGCGGTTGCCGACCGCAGGCAATGCCTCCACCGCGCCCAGCAAGGCCAGCTCCTCGGTCAATGCCGTCACGTCCTTTTCCGGCAATTCCGGCAACTGCACTTGGTATTGCCTGGTCGAACCGGCAGCTGGCGCTGAGGCAACTGCATTCCCGGGCTTGGCCTCCGCGGGCGCTTGCCCAGCCGCGGGCAATGCCTCCGTCGGGGCAGCGACAGCCTGTCCGCCCTCCTGGGCCAGGTTGTGCAATGTGGCCTTGATCTCGCTGACGGCGTCCTGATCGACGGCGCTTCCATTGCGGTGGCCATCGAGCTGCATCTTAAGAATGTCCTTGGCGGAGAGGAATACATCCACATGCTCCGCCTGCAGCTTCATCTCGTTCTTGCGGATGCGGTCCAGCAGGTTCTCAAGCACATGGGTGATCTCAGTCATGTCCGTCATGCCGAAAGTCGCGGCCCCGCCCTTGATGGAGTGTGCCGCACGAAAAATGGCATTGAGGTCTTCCGCGCTCGGGTCCGCGATATCAAGCTCGAGCAGCAAACGCTCAGCTTCCGCCAGCAGTTCGTCCGACTCGTCGAAGAACACCTGGTAAAACTGGCTCATGTCAATTGTCATTGTTCAACTCCACATTGATTCATGCTATCCACGCCCCACACGAAGATCAGTCCTGTGCAATGCACCAACCTCACCCAATGACACGCTGAACAACATCTAGTAAACGCTTGGGATCAAATGGCTTGACCAACCATCCTGTCGCACCCGCTGCCTTGCCCAATGCCTTCATTTCGTCACTGGACTCGGTCGTTAGCATTAATATCGGCACTTTCTGGTAAGAACTGAGGCTGCGCAGTGATTTAATCAGCGTCAGCCCATCCATCCTGGGCATGTTCTGGTCAGTCAGCACCAGGTCCACGACCTGGGTCTGCGCCTTGTTCAAGGCATCCTCGCCGTCCACTGCCTCTATCACCTGGTAGCCTGCGGCGTTCAGGCTGAATACCACCATCTGCCTCAACGACCCGGAGTCATCCACAGCCAGTATTGTTTTTCCCATATCGTTCAATCCCCGTTCTTGCGCGCCTGTGCGCTCCGGCACGTTCCTGACATTGTTAAAAGAGAAACCTAAAAAAGCTCGATATCGCCCGCCCCCATATGCTGCTGATTCACGGACGACTGTAAATCGCGATGCATGGAGGCACGTTTTTCGTTGAGAGACTCGCTCATCTTTTGCAAAATGACGGCGATATCTTGATGCGAATGTCCGGCAACCAAGGACTCATGCTGGTCCGCCATTGCCAGCAGCAACAGCTTGAGCCCGCCGACGCGGGCGAGAGCGCGCGTCAGTAGCTGGTTGGTCATGTCCTCGAACTGCATTCCCGTCACGACTCGGTTCACTTCGCTCTCGATCTGACGGCTATACATTGCCACCTCGGCAATATGCTGTTGAGATAATTGCGTGCTGGTGCTCAAGCTCAACAGTATCTGCTGCTGCGCCTGCGCGGCCCGGTTGATGGCCATGAAGCCATCCACCAGCATGCTGATCGCCTCGCGCAGCAACGCGTTGGCCTGGCCGAGATCTGCCTCCACGTGTTCAAGATGCTCCTCGCCCCAGCCGCCGAGACTGACCAGCAACTCCTTTAATTCGTCTATCGGTATAGTCTGACTTGCCATATACGCTATCCTGTCCGGACTACATTCAATCTATAAAAAACAAGAGAAAAATCCCGCTTGATCACTATCATGATTTATTAAAACTCTCAGTCACAGCAGGCACATCGCCAGCTGCGCGCACCTCCGTCGAACCATTGTCGTTAATCGTTTCCTCCTCCGCCTTCTTGTTCATGATGATGATGCTGATACGACGGTTAACGGGATTGAGCGGGTTTTCCTTATCGAACAGTACCGCGGAAGACAAGCCTACCACGCGCAATAGCTTTTCCTCTTTCATGCCGCCGGCAACCAATTCCCGGCGTGAGGCATTGGCTCGGTCAGAGGATAGCTCCCAGTTGCTGTAGTAACGCTCTCCACTCGGATAAGGGGCCGAGTCGGTATGACCGGACAAGCTGATCTTGTTCGGCACGTCGTTGAGCAACTGGCCGATCTCGTGCAGGATCTGACGGGCGTATGGCTGAAGTTCCGCCTTAGAAGAGGCGAACATCGGGCGGTTCTGCTCATCCACGATCTGGATACGCAGCCCTTCTGTCGTGATGTCCAGCAACAGCTGCTTCTTGAACTGGCGCAATGTCGTGCTGGCCTCAATGGCATCCTCGATACGCTTTTTCAGCACCTTGAGCCTTTCCATATCCGCCTTGGCCACCGTTTGCTTGGCGGCCTTCAAGTCCGGCTTTTTCCTGGCCTCAATATCATCAGACTTCCTGATCTGCCCCTGTACCTTGGTCACATCAGTACCGCCGCCCCTGAGGACGCTATCGCTGGCACCAAGGCCCGGCCCGCCTTGCATCGCCACCTTGAGCGGCATCTTGAAATACTCCGAAATCCCTTCCAGGTCGGCCTTGGACGTGGAGCCCAACAACCACATGAGGAGAAAGAACGCCATCATTGCCGTCACGAAATCGGCATAGGCTATTTTCCAGGCACCAGCATGACGGCTAGCGCCATGCTTGTTGGCACGTTTAACGACAATCCGGACGTTTTCCTGGGCCATCTCGTTCTCCGCCTTTTCCTTTCCCTAGCGGGCCCTGGCCTGCTTGACGTGAGCCTCCAGTTCGGCGAACTCGGGGCGCTCGGTCGAGTACAGCACCTTGCGGCCGAACTCCACCGCAATCGCAGGAGCGTAACTGTTCAGGCTGGCGAGGAAAGTCACCTTGGCACACTGGAACATCTTGGATGACTCGTCAGCCTTGCGCTCCAGCAAGCTCGCTAGCGGACCGACGAAGCCATAAGCGAGCAAAATGCCGAGGAAGGTTCCCACCAAGGCGTGGGCAATCAGCACCCCCAATTCGTTTGGCGGCAACCCTACGGATTCCATGGTGTGCACCACCCCCATTACCGCAGCCACAATGCCAAACGCCGGCATGCCGTCGCCCATGCGGGCAATACAATGGGAAGGCACCATACTCTCATGATGATGGGTCTCGATCTCGTTATCCATCAGGTTTTCGATCTGGAACGCATCCATGTTGCCTGAGGTCATCAGGCGCAGGTAATCGCAAATGAAATCCATCAGATGCTGATCGACAAGGATGTCTGGATACTTGGAAAAAATCTGGCTGGCTTCGGGATTGTCGATGTCGCTCTCTATCGCCATCATCCCCTCGCGGCGGATCTTGGTGAGGATTTCAAACAGCAGCGCCAACAGATCCATATAGCGCGATTTGGTGTATTTCGAACCTTTGAATACGCTGGGCAAGGCTTTCAGCGTCGCCTTGATCGCTTTGGCATCATTTCCTACCAGGAAAGCGCCAATGGCGGCCCCGCCGATCATGAGCAACTCTATCGGCTGGAACAAGGCGGCCAGATGCCCGCCTGCCATGGCGAACCCGCCAAAGACACTTCCCAGTACTACCAGATACCCCGCTATCACCAGCATATCAGCAAGCTCCGCTCAGGCTTCACAGGCCCGATTTCTTAAGTTCTTTTTCAGCATAGCAATCAAGCTGATGTTCTGATCGCGGCAATTGAAGTGCAATAACCCTTTATATCTGAATCATCGTGGCTTGAACGCCTCCTAGAGCGCAATGTCCCGCGCTTACAATTCCCATACGAAAATACTTGGGGCATCGAACTTATCCTGAATCTGCAACTTGGGAGCCACTCCCGGAATCTCAAACTCATAACTGATAAGCAAACTACCTGCCTGCATTTCCTTCTTAGCCTTGAGCCAAACATCAGGCATCGCCGCCGGGGAGAGGTACGCGAACACTACGTCGTACTCAGAAAGATTAACGGCCTGGTAGTCGCCATACTTGAATGATGCGGGAGATTTTTTTAAGAAGGCCGACAAGACGCTGATCAGCCATGGCAAAGGCGCCAGCTCAATTCCGGCACACCTGGCATTCGTGCGTTCCCGGGCCAGGTACATGACAAGCCCGCCCATTCCGCTGCCGATATCGAGCACGCCGACCGGCCTGTCCGCGGGAACCAGCTCTTTGACCTGACGCCAAGTCGCGGGCCTGGTCGGATAGAAGGGCACCTGGGTGCGATACGTGCTCCAGAACAGAGCAAGGGTAAAACAAAACGCCAGCAGATATATCCATGCGGGCAATTGCCATTGCAGCATAGCCAGGATCGCCAACGGGAACAACAGGTGTATCCACCGCCACCAAGCGGCCATCGCCAGCATGATGGACAACAGGCAGGCAACCACTCCTTGCAGCAGGAACAAAGTCCAGGCCGGCAAATCCTGCCAGCCGAGACCCCACAGCAATTGGCTGGTGCACCAGACTGCCGCAAGCGCCGCAAACTGAATAAAAAAAGCCAGGATAGCGGGGGGAAGCCGCCTCCTGGCACCACTCAACTCCGGGTTTGGCTCCTGCTCAATTCGCATGGGCAAGATCCATTAAAACTGTTGAAGCGACATATTCACGATTACGCGATCAATGCTGCCGCCTGCTCCTTGGCTTTCTTGGTCTTGCCGGCGCGTGAAGGCACATGGCAAAGGTTGCACTGATAACGCTCATGGAGGTCGTAGGCGTTTACGACAAACTCGCCGCCACAGCAGCTGCAGCGTTGCATCTTCAGCATATTGCTATCGAGAAAACGGATCAGGGTCCAGGCGCGTGTCAGCGACAACACCACCTCGTCATCGTCAGGTTCGCTTCCCACCTGCTGCAGATACAGCCTGTAAGCCTTCATGACGGCTATGATTCCCGTCACGCCTGCATGCTGGATCAGGAAGTGATAAATATTCACAAAAATCGAGGAATGGATATTCGGCTGCCAGGTCAGGAACCAGTCGGTCGAAAAGGGAAGCATGCCCTTAGGCGGCGACATGCCCTTGATTTCCTTATATAGCTTGATCAAGCGTTCACGAGACAAAGTTGTTTGGGATTCGAGCAGTTGCAGCCTCGCGCCAAGATGAATCATCTGGATGGCCAACTGGATCTGCTCTGCTTCGTTGATGACGCTCTTACTCATGATACCCCCCGATACCCAATGAACTGCCGATGCTTGCGACTGAATACTTTTTATCTTCAGGCGATTTCTTCAACACCCTGGCCCGCCATCAAGATGGCGGCATGGGCTTGTGCCTGCATGCGATCCTTGGTGTAGCTGGTCAGCATGCCCAGAATCGCGGTGTCATCGAAGCGGAAACGTGTCAGCATCATATTGAAGCTGCTCAGCTTCAGCAGTTGCGCATTGCTCAGACCTTCCAGCAAATCTGCAATCTCTTGGCTCAGCCCAAGGCGGAAAATTGCACTAGCCTTGTCTGCACGAATCATTTGTTGCGCCAGCATCAGATAACTGAGGTTAGCATCTTTAATCTCTGCCATGATTTCTTGTTCGTTCATTTCCAGCTCCCTTGCTTAGAAGTCAGCGCTGCTATGTGCAGTGCAGGTGAGGCGTACTTTGAACTTTTTGGGATCATGAAAAAACTAGCGTCTGTCGGTTTTTTACGTAAGACGAACGAACACAGCCGGTACGGTGTTTGTCTTACAAACACCGTACCGGCCTTGGGAGATAAGGCTTTCAGAGGAGGAGTACTGCTAATTTTCAGTCACTAACTCAATCTAACGATTTGCATCCCTCAAAATATTTTTTGCAACCATATCCGCTTAACGGCAGCGCTTGGTCAATCTTTAGGGCAAATTTAAAAAAATTTGCGAAAATTTTATAAGCTACTAATTAATATGGAAATTTATTCGAGAAAATTTTCCATACAAACTATCTATCGGCATGGTTTACCCAAACTTTAGGAATTTCCTCAAAAAATTTTTAACTTTTTTATCAGGAATAACTGGTTTTCCCCCTTCTATTCTTCGATTTCATTGCTTTGTCCGTGACGAATAATGCAGCCATCGTGAAAGGCAACGTGTACAGAAAATACTTATTGCCTGCATCAGGGAACGGACGAGCATGGCGCAAGATAGTGATTTGGAAAAAACGGAACAGCCCACGCCGCGGCGCATAGAAAAAGCCCGCGAGGACGGCGACGTGCCGCGTTCGCGCGAGTTTTCCACTTGCGTGGTGCTGATGGCTGGCGGCCTTGGCCTCATGATGCTGGGCGGCCGGCTCAACCAGGCCATGCTGAGCAATATGAACAGCAACCTGCGCATCAGCCGCGAGGCCGCCTTCGACTTCAGCCTGTTGCTCAGCAAGATTGCGAGCGGGATCCTGGAATTGCTGATTGCGTTTGCGCCCTTGGTCCTGCTGCTGTTGGTCGTGATTATAGGGGCCCCGGTGCTGGTAGGCGGATGGAACTTCAGCAACAAGGCATTCACCCCCAAATTCGGCAAGCTCAACCCGCTCAACGGCATAAAGAACCTGTTTTCGAAGAATTCGCTGGTGGAGCTGGTCAAGGCCATATTGAAGGCAACACTGGTAGGCACTGTTTCCTACATGGTGATGGCGCACGACTTCGATACCCTGCTCTCGCTGTCGACGCAACCCCTGGAAACCGGTATCGCCCAGGTGGACGGCATCCTGATCAAGGGGTTCCTCTTCATCGTATCCGCATTGGTACTGATTGCGCTGATCGACGTGCCCTACCAGCGCTGGAGCTACAACAACAAGCTGAAGATGACCAAGGAAGAGGTCAAGCAGGAAGCCAAGGAAAGCGAAGGCAACCCGCAAATCAAGGGGCGTATCCGTCAGCAGCAACGTGAAATGGCGCGCCGCCGCATGATGGCCGAGATTCCCAAGGCAGATGTGGTGATCACCAACCCGACCCACTATGCCGTTGCCATCAAGTATGACGACCAATCCATGGCGGCGCCGCGCGTGATCGCCAAGGGCGCCGACGATATCGCGCTCAAGATCAGGGAAATCGCCGGCGAACATAAAGTCGCGATCCTTGAATCCCCCAAGCTGGCGCGGGCGCTTTTCGCCCATACCGAACTGGGCGATGAAATCCCGCAGGCGCTCTATGCCGCCGTCGCCGAAATCCTGGCTTATATCTTCCAGCTGCGCAGCTACAAGACGCATGGCGGCTACTACCCCGACATGCCGACCGCATTGGACGTGCCGGACGCGATGGACCCCCATATGAAAGGAGCCAACTAAGTCATGAATGCTTTCAAACTCCCTTCGTGGCTGAACGGCGGAGCCTCGATGGCGGCGCCCATCATTATCATCATGCTGCTCGCCATGATGATCCTGCCATTGCCAGCGATCGCACTGGATGCCTTGTTCAGTTTCAATATCGCGCTCTCCATTCTGGTGCTGCTGGTTGGCCTGCAAACCTCCAAGCCGCTGGATTTCATCGCCTTCCCGACCGTATTGCTGGTCACCACCATGCTGCGGCTTTCGCTCAACGTCGCCTCCACCCGTGTCGTATTGACGGAAGGACACACCGGCCCGGATGCGGCCGGCAAGGTGATCGAAGCGTTCGGCCATTTCCTGATCGGCGGCAACTACACCGTGGGGATCGTGGTATTTGTCATCCTGACCATCATCAACTTCGTCGTCGTCACCAAGGGGGCGGGCCGGATTGCGGAAGTCGGCGCGCGGTTCACCCTGGATGCGATGCCCGGCAAGCAAATGGCGATCGATGCGGACCTGAACGCCGGCCTGATCGGCGAGGAAGAGGCACGCAGCCGCCGCAAGGAAATTGGGCAGGAAGCCGAGTTCTACGGCGCCATGGACGGCGCCAGCAAGTATGTGCGCGGCGATGCGGTGGCAGGCATCCTGGTGATCGTGATCAACATCCTCGGGGGCTTGATCGTCGGCATGGTTCAGCACGATCTCAGCTTTGCCGACGCGGTCAAGAACTATACCCTGCTGGCGATCGGCGACGGCCTGGTGGCGCAGATTCCAGCCCTGATCATTTCGGTGGCTGCCGGCGTCGTCGTATCCCGGGTTGCCGACGATCGCGACATCGGCAACCAGTTGACGGAACAGCTGTTTGCCAATCCCCGCGCCATCTATATCACCGCTGCCATCATTGCCGGCCTGGGCCTGATCCCCGGCATGCCCCACTTCGCCTTCCTGCTGCTTGCAGGCTTGCTGGCCGGCATTGCCTATGCAGCCGAAAAGAAACAGCAAGTCAAGGAAGCCGAACCTGAAAAAACGCCTGCGCCAGCCACCGATTCCCCGGAAGCCAGCTGGGACGACGTGATGCCTGTGGATGTCATCGGCCTGGAAGTCGGCTACCGGCTGATCCCCCTCGTCGATGTCGCCCAGGGCGGCGACTTGTTGAAGCGCATCAAGGGGTTGCGCAAGAAATTCGCCCAGGAAGTCGGCTTCCTGCCCCCGCCCATCCATATCCGCGACAACCTGGAGCTGCGCCCTGCAGGCTACCGCATCACATTGAAGGGCGTCGAGATCGGCAACGGCGAATCCTTTCCCGGCCAATACCTGGCAATCGACCCGGGCAACGTCACCGGCCCGCTCAGCGGCACGGCCACGACCGATCCCGCATTCGGGCTGCCTGCGGTATGGATCGAAGCCAACATCCGCGACCAGGCGCAAGCAATGGGATATACCGTGGTCGATACCAGCACGGTGATCGCCACCCACCTCAACCACATGATCACTTCACACGCGGCGGAATTGCTGGGCCGCCAGGAAGTACAGCAATTGCTCGACCATGTGGGCAAGGAATCGCCCAAGCTGGTGGAAGACCTGGTGCCCAAGTCGCTCAGCCTGTCCAGCGTGCAGAAAGTGCTGCAGAACCTGCTGATGGAAGGCGTGCATATCCGCGACATGCGCACCATCATCGAAACCCTGTCCGAGCATGGCCCGCGCACCCAGGACACCGACGAGCTCACCTCGCTGGTACGCATCCAGCTCGGGCGCGCCATCGTGCAGCAGCTGTTCCCCACCGGCAACGAGGTGCCGGTCATGACCCTGGACCACAACCTGGAACGCTTGCTGATGCAGGCATTGCAAGCCAGCGCCAATGGCGGCGCGGCCATCGAGCCGGGGCTGGCGGAGACCCTCTCGACCCAGACCGCCAATGCGGCCAAACAGCAGGAGCAAATGGGCCTGGCCCCGGTGCTGCTGGTTCCCGGCTCGCTGCGCACCGCACTATCCAGATTCCTGCGCCGCGCAGCCCCGCGCCTGCGTGTGCTCTCGCATGAAGAACTTCCTGACACCAAAACCATACGCGTTACCAGCCTAATTGGAGGCCAAGCATGAACATCAAACGTTACTTCGGAAAAAACTCCCGCGAAGCCCTGAACATGGTCAAGCAAGAACTGGGAGCCAATGCCGTCATCCTCTCCAACCGTGCCGTCGAAGGCGGTAACGAAATCCTGGCGTTCCGCGAGGAGGACATGGCGACGCTGGTGGCGCGCGACAAACCGAAGCCGGTCGCCGCCAAGGCGCAGGCTCCTGTGCCGGAGGTGGAAGAAACCCTGGTATCCATGCTGAGCCGCAACCAGCGCATCCTGAAAACGGCGGAGCCGCTGAACCACAAGGCGCTGCAGCAACAGCGCGCGCAAGCCGCAAGCAAGCAGCCCGTACGTCCTGAGATCCAGGCAACCACGCCCCAAGTCGCCAAGCCCCTGGTGAAGAACAATGCCCAGCCGGTGAGCGAACAGGCCGCTCAAGACCGCATGGCCCAGCGCGAAATGGCCAATATGATGCAGGAGCTGCGCTCCATGCGCGGCGCCATCGAGTCGCAGCTGACCGAAATCACCTGGACCAATATCCAGCAACGCGACCCGGTGAAGTCCAGCGTGCTCGGCAAGATGATCTCGGCCGGCTTCAGCGCCGGCCTCTCGCGCCAGATTGCCGAAAAAGTCCCTGCTGGCCACAGCGAGGCCGAAGCCATGAAATGGCTGCACAACGTGCTCAGCAACAACATCAACACCATCACCGACGAACAACAGATTCTCGACCAGGGCGGCATTTATGCGCTGGTCGGCCCGACCGGCGTCGGCAAGACCACCACCACCGCCAAACTTGCCGCCCGCTTCGTGATGAAGCACGGCCCGGGAAAACTGGCCCTGATCACGACCGACTCTTACCGTATAGGCGGGCACGAGCAATTGCGCATCTACGGCAAGATCCTCGGCGTCATGGTGCATGCGGTCAAGGACGAGGCCGACCTGCGCATTGCCCTGAACGAGCTCAAGGGCAAGCACACCATCCTGATCGACACGGTAGGCGTCAGCCAGCGCGACCGCATGGTGGCGGAGCAAATTGCCATGCTGTCCAAGACCGGCCTGCCGATCAAGAAGATCCTGTGCATGAACGCCACCAGCTCCGGCGAAACCCTGGCCGACGTCATGGACGTCTACAAACGCTACGGCCTGGACGGCGGCATCATCACAAAGCTGGACGAGGCCGCCTCGATCGGCAGCGTGCTCGACATCACCATCCGAGAGCGCCTCAAGCTGTATTACGTCGCCAACGGCCAGCGCGTGCCCGAGGACATCCATATCGCCAACAACAACTTCCTCGCGCACCATGCATTCAAGATGACGCGCAAGAAGGCGGAGCAATTCCAGTTCCGCGATGCGGAAATGCCGTTCCTGATGGCCAACATCGCCAGCAGCGGAAAAATCGCAGGAGGCCTCGCATGAACCAACAGCATAAAGACCAGGCGGCCGGCCTGCGCCGCCTCATGGCAGGCCCCAAGCCCAGGATCATCTCCCTGCTTTCCGCGGCCAGCAAACCTGAGCACGCCAGATTCATGACCAACCTTGCCGCCCCGCTTTACCGGCAAGGAAACAAGGTGCTGATCGTGGAGGCGACCAGCGCCTTGATGCGCGAGGTCGGCCATTACGGCATCAATGCCGAGCAGGGAACATTGCTGGAAGCCATCATGCGGCCGGAACTGCACCAGCCGTTAATAAACAATGACAGCCAAGGCTATTCTGTTGCAAAATTGCTGTCAGGAAATTCCGCCGGCCGTTTTCTGCAAAACGACAACATCAAACAGCAGCTCGAGCGGGTGTTCCTGGCCATGGCGAGCCAGCACGACATCGTTCTGGTGGATGCGGCGCTCAACGCTCAAGACGCCATGCCGCTGGACGTACTACATCATGGGGAGATACTGATACACATGACACGGGATGTCGGTTCCATTACCCAGGCTTACACCCTGATCAAGCAACTATGCGGCCAGATAGGCAGGCGCTCTTTCGGCATCGTGGTGTCGCATGCCAGCGAGGCGCAGGCGCGCGTCGTCTTCAACAACATTGCAGAAGTGGCGCGCCGGCACCTTTATATCGAGCTCAACTTTGCCGGGCTGATCCCGTCCGACGAACATCTGGGCATCGCCGCGAAACTCGGCCGCAGCGTCATCGAAGCCTTCCCCATGACCAAGGCCGCGGCAGCATTTAAGGCATTAGCGGGCAAAATAGACCATAATCATGGTTTATTGGAAACGTCGCTCAGCTAAGAGGACCCAAGTGATGTACACCTTGCATGGAAAAACCAGCCCGAAGGAAGAACTGCTGAAGCAGCATGCAAGCCTGGTCAAGAAAATTGCTTACCAGCTCAAGGCCAAGCTGCCCGCCAGCGTCGATATCGACGACCTGATACAGGCCGGCATGATGGGGCTGCTCGATGCCACCAACCGCTATGAAGACAACCATGGCGCGCAATTCGAGACTTATGCCGCACAACGCATCCGCGGCTCCATGATCGACGAGCTGCGCCGCGCCGACTGGCTGCCGCGCAGCGTGCGCAAGAACATGCGCGATGTCGAGACGGCCGTGCACCTGCTGGAGCAGAAACTCGGCCGGCCGCCCACCGAGGGCGAAATTGCGCGCGAACTCAACCTTTCCATGGATGATTTCCAAGAAATGCTGGATGACTGCAGCGGGCACCAGCTCATCTATTACGAAGATTTCAGCGAGCAGGACAGCGGCGACCACTTCCTGGACCGCTATCAGTCCGATGACTCCGGAGACCCGCTGAGAGCCTTGCTTTCCACCGACTTCCGCGAAGCATTGATCGACGCCATCGACTCGCTGCCGGAACGCGAGAAAATCCTCATGGGCCTCTACTACGAACAAGAAATGAACCTCAAGGAAATCGGCGCCATCATGAGCGTATCCGAATCCCGGGTTTGCCAATTGCACACCCAGGCTGTTGCACGCCTGCGCACCAACCTGAAAGAAAAGTTGTGGACTGGAGCAGCCTAGGCGGCATACTCCTCGCCCTTGCCGGCATCCTGCTTGGGCAAGCGCTTGAGGGCGGCAAGTTCAGCTCGCTCATCCAGCCCGCCGCATTCATGATCGTGCTGTTCGGCACCATAGGCGCGGTGCTGTTGCAAACCCGCCCCGTGTTCTTCATCCAGGGGATACGCCTATTGAAATGGGTGGTGTTGCCCCCGGCGGACGACAGGGAAAAACTGGCGCGCCGCATCAGCACCTGGAGCCAGATTGCGCGCAAGGACGGCATCCTGCTGCTGGAAAACCATATGTACTCGGAACCGGACTCCTTCGTGAAAACGGCATTGCGTCTGGTGATAGACGGCACGCCCCCCGAGAAAATCCGCGATATCTGCAACGTGGATATCAACCGCTATGAGGCAGCACAGCGCAACGCAGTCAAAATATGGGAAGCGGCCGGCGGCTACGCCCCGACCATCGGCATCCTGGGCGCAGTGCTCGGCCTGATCCATGTCATGGAGAACCTTTCCGACCCGAGCAAGCTGGGCAGCGGCATCGCGATTGCCTTCGTTGCGACCATCTACGGCGTCGGCTTTGCCAACCTGCTCTTCCTGCCGGTCGCCAACAAGCTCAAGGCGCTTGTGCAACTGGAGACCACACGCCGCGAAATGGTGGTCGAGGGCATGGTGGGAATCGCGAATGGCGAAAACCACAAGATCGTGGAAGAGCGCTTGAATGCATACTTACGCTAATCTCAGGGCGATATGGGAAGAAGAAGAAAATTTGAGGATGACCCGGACAACCATGACCGTTGGCTAGTCTCCTACGCCGACTTCATTACCCTGCTGTTCGCCTTCTTCGTGGTCATGTATGGCATTTCGTCGGTCAACGACCAGAAATACAAGGAACTCACCTCCGCGTTGGGCAGCGCATTCAGCGGCACCCCGCCCGACAAAGAGGCGAATCCTCCGCCCGACGCCAAGTCCCCCGCAGGTAAGAGTGTCCTCAAGACCCCTCCCACCAGCTCGTTGATCAACGCCCTGCCGCTGGCACGCCTGCAGAAGGAAAAACAGCGCCAGGAACAGGAAAACATCAGCGCCATGATCGCCAACCTGAATCGCACGCTCGGCAGCCTGGCCACGAACGGCAAGATCAACATCAGCAAGACCAGCCGGGGCGTACGCATCGACATTGCCGACGGCGTGCTGTTCCAGGCAGGCTCGGCCGCCATCAAGGCGGAAGCGAACGCTCCCATCAATGAAATCACCCAGGTGCTGGCTGACCAGCAGTATGCCATCCAGGTGGAAGGCCACACCGACAACGCCCCGATCAGCAATGCCCAGTTTCCCTCCAACTGGGAGCTGTCTTCGATGCGTGCCACCAGCGTAGTGCGCAAGATGATAGA
This sequence comes from Methylobacillus draconifructus, assembly GCF_045984355.1. Classification (NCBI taxonomy): domain Bacteria; kingdom Pseudomonadati; phylum Pseudomonadota; class Betaproteobacteria; order Nitrosomonadales; family Methylophilaceae; genus Methylobacillus; species Methylobacillus draconifructus. Next base: position 379,913 of record NZ_JBJQII010000002.1, read on the forward strand.
AAACGGCATCAACGCAGAACGGCTCAGCGCGGTCGGTTATAGCGACACGCAACCCGTCGCTGACAACGAGACCGCCGAAGGGCGCGCGCAGAACCGCCGCGTCTCTATCATGGTGCTCTACCGCAAACCCGAGAAACTCCAAGCTGCAGACATCCAGCAATAAAAAAGCCGGGAAACATCCCGGCTTTTCGTTATCCTTGTACTATCTTTCAGGCATGCGCATTGTAGAGGCCTGAACCCGAACTGGCTTGGCCGTTCGGGCCGTAGAACTGTCCTGCGGACGGCGGCCTGCCCAAGGTGTCGAGCACCTGCTGGTTGCGATGGAACTGTTTGTTGATCAGGACGCCATTCACGCGATTGAGCTCTTTGGCCTGGTCTATCAGGCCCTGGAACCTGCTCCAGGACTCCTGGATGACGACATCCTGGGCTGCGATCCAGGCGGCAAGGCCGCGCTCGTCCGTACCGAAGCCCAAGGCTGCCACCGCTTGGTAACGGGCCTGGGTAGTGGCGTTGATGTCCTGCAAGACGCGGGACTTTTCATTGAGCAAGCCTTCCATGGCATCCACATCCACCTTGACCAGGCAGGCCTGCTCGCGCTTCAAAAGCTCCAGCAGGTTGTCGGTCAACGCAATTTCACGCTCGAAGCTGGCTGTGGTCATGTCAGGATACCCTTTCTTCCTGCGCAGCCTTAACGTTGGGCTGTCAACAGGTCTTTTACTGTGTTGATAAGGCCATCTGCGACCTTTTCAGAGTCAACCCTGAACTGGCCGCTGGAAATAGCAGATTTGATCGCGCTGACTTTGTCCGCGTCATATACTTGCTCATTGGCTCCGGCGGCTTCGATGGATTGCAATTGCGAAGCCAAGGGGGACAAGGTGACACTTTCGCCAGCAACAGGCGTTTTGGTCTCGCTGGTGCGAGGAGCAGGCCTGTTCTCAGTCTTGTCATTGCTAAGCGCAACCGCTTTCTGAAGTGCGTCATCAATTTTCATGGCAATTCCTTAAGCTAGTTTCATCTACGGCAAAACCGCATACCGATATATTGCTCTTATCGGCGGCATTTTTGTTAACTTTAGTAAAAAAGTTTAAAGCCTTTTGCCAAAGTCACAAAGCCCGTATCGAAAATGCCTTGAGTATGACTGCGCTAGAAAATGACCTCAATCAAGCCGCCCTGGCGCGCCAGCCCGCTGACCACCTGGCCGTTGCCCACCTTCACCTTCACACGCTGGCCTTCGCCCGCGTTGCTCAGCGCCGTGCCTTCCGCCGACACCTTGAAGCCTTCGCCTATGGTGTTGAGCACAACTTTCTGCCCCTGCTGCACGACCGGCAATACGCGCAGCATTTCCTGCCGCAGCACCGTGCCTGCGCTCAGCGGCACGTATACCGCTCGTCCGACCGCCTGACTCGCATCCGTGAACACGCCCGGCGGCAGCTTGGCAAGATCCCCCTGACTCTTGGCCAGATCCTGCTCGGTAATGATATGCCCTTGCGCGAGCGGGCCTGCGGCAATCAGGTATTCCGCCATGACCTGCACGTTGGCCTGTACATAGATGGTCCAGACTTGCGGCGCATTGCAGCGCACGCCCACGCTGGTCCGTCCCCAGATTTTGCTGCCGGGAGGCAATGACATCTGTAGATTGTCGCAACTTGCCAGCTTGAGGCGCGAGTCCACGGCGACTGCCGATACCGACACCTTGCCGGGCATTCCTGCACTCTGGCTCAACAAGAACTGCTCTACCTGGACCCGCAGCTGCGTCAAATCCTGGTAGTTGGCCGCTGCATGCACCGGCATCCCGCATAGGCAAGCAATCAGCAAGGCAGCGATACGCCCAGTGATATATACTCGCTTCATTGCACCCCTCCTCGGCTCCGGGTTGGCACTATTCATTCAGGATAGTGGTTGGAATTCAGATCAAGGTGCATTTTACTGAGGCATGCAAGTACATAAGCAGGAAACAAGAGGGGAATTTCCCCGTTGTTCATGCAATGGAATTTGCACGACAGGTTCTAGACTCGCAATCATCTGAAATAACGGCAGTCGCACGCATTTCTTGACCGCCGCCGTTAGCAAGGGAGGTTGTACGATGAACAAGCTGGATGCCGCACTCAATTTCCATGAAACCGCGCTGCGCGTGCGCGGGCAACGCCAGGAACTGCTGGCGGCCAATATCGCCAATGCCGATACCCCGGGCTACAAGGCGCGCGACATCAATTTTGCCGACACTTTCAAACAGGCCCTCGCCGGCGCCTCCGGCGGACTGAAAGCGGATACCACCAACCCCGGCCATATCCCCGCCACCGCCAGCCATCAGAACGGCGTGCTGTACCGCTCCATTATCCAGGGCAGCGTCGACGGCAATACGGTCGACATGGACGTGGAACGCAACCAGTTCGCCGACAACGCATTACGCTACGAAGCCAGCGCCACCATGATCAGCGGGCAGATCAAGAAGCTGCTGTCCGCGATACAAGGCCAGTAATGGCGGCCGCCTAAATCTTGAAGGAGACGTGAATGTCACTTTTTAATGTATTCAATATTTCCGGGTCGGCCATGAGTGCGCAGGGCCAGCGCCTGAACGTCGTGGCAAGCAACCTGGCCAATGCCGATAGCGTGACCAGCTCCAACGGCCAGCCCTACCGCGCCAAGCATATTGTGTTTTCCGCCGTGCCGGTGAACCCCAACGGCGATGCGCAAGGCGTCAAGGTGCAGCAGGTCGTGGAAGACCAGGCGCCGCCGCAGCTCAAGTACGATCCCAAGCACCCCCTGGCTGACGCCAATGGCTATGTCGCCATGCCCAACGTCAACGTCACCGAAGAGATGGTCAACATGATCTCGGCATCCAGGTCGTACCAGAACAATGTTGAAACCATGAACGCAGCCAAATCCATGCTGCTCAAGACCCTGACCATCGGCCAATAAACCTTAGACCCTGAAAGCGAGTAACGATCATGGCAAGCACCTCAGGCATTTCCGATTCACTGCTCACCAGCATGAACGGCACTAGCTCCACCAGCAATGCCAGCAGCATTTCCGAAACCCAGGACCGGTTCATGAAGCTGCTGATCGCCCAGATGAAGAACCAGGACCCGCTCAACCCGATGGACAACGCCGAGGTGACGAGCCAGATGGCGCAACTGTCCACCGTGACCGGGATCGAGAAGATGAACGCCACGCTGTCCACGTTCATCAGCAGCATGCAGGCGACACAGGCCCTGCAAGCCTCCAGCCTGATCGGCAATACTGTCCTGGTGGAAGGCAACAGCACCTATCTTGCCCCTACCGAAACCGAGGGCGAGTCCGCTGCCTATTTCGGCGTCGAGCTGCCTGTCGGTGCGGACAAGCTCACCGTCAATATCAAGGACAGCTCAGGCAAGGTGGTGAGAACCCTCACAGTGACCAACCAGCAACCGGGCATCACGCCCCTGGGCTGGGATGGCTATGGCGACGACGGCGCGAAACTGACAGACGGCCGCTATACCATCGAAGCGACCGCAACCACGGGCAACAGCACCGTTGCGTCGACCACGCTCAGCTATGAACAGGTCATGAGCGTGTCCACCGGCAGCGACGGCGTCAAGCTCAACCTGAGCAATTTGGCAGCAATTACCACAGACCAGATCAAGCAGATTTTCTAACCACAACCCAGGTATCTACCACCAGGAGAACAACATGGCTTTCCAACAGGGTTTGAGCGGGCTCAACGCCGCTTCCAAGAACATTGAAGTCATCGGCAACAACGTTGCCAATGCGAGCACCGTGGGCTTCAAGCAATCGCGCACGGAGTTCGCCGACGTCTATGCCAACTCCCTGGGCGGCGGCAACGCGTCCAAGATCGGCATCGGCACCAAGATCGCCGCGATCACCCAGCAATTCACGCAAGGCAACATTTCCAACTCGCAAAACCCGCTGGACGTGGCCATCAATGGCAACGGCTTCTTCCGCATGAGCGACAACGGTGCCATCACCTACAGCCGCAACGGACAGTTCCAGTTGAGCAAGGATGGTTATATCGAGAACGCTTCCGGGCAGCGCTTGACAGGATATGCCCTAGTCAACGGCCAAATCCAGACCGGCGCCCTGACTGAACTGCGCATTGATGCCGCTGACCTTGCTCCGCGCGCCACCACCTCCATTACCGGGCCGTTGAACCTGGACTCACGCGCGGACATCCTGGACCCGGATCTGTTCGACATCAACGACCCCAGCACTTACAGCCACTCGACCCCGATCGAGGTGTTCGACTCGCTGGGCAACTCGCATGCGGTGCAGCTGTATTACCTCAAGACAGGCGTTGATACCGCCGTAACGCCCGCCACCACCACATGGACAATCATGGCAAGCGCAGATGGCGTCCAGACGCCCGTGGGCACGCCGCCCGTTCCTGTCGGCACCATGGTATTCACCGGCTCAGGCATCAATCCGACAATCACTCCGGCGACCCCGAACATCAGCATTCCGGTCGGAACCGGCGGCCTCACCCCCATGTCGGTTACCTTGAATCTGGCTGGCAGCACTCAGTTCGCCAACTCCTTCAGCGAAAGCGACCTTGGGCAGGATGGTTACAGCGCGGGCCGTTTGTCGAGCTTCAGCGTAGGCTCCGACGGTTCCATTCTCGGCCGCTACTCCAACGGTCAAAGCGCGATACTGGGCCAAGTCGCTCTTGCCAACTTCCGCAACCTCAACGGCCTCCAGCCATTGGGAGACAACCAATGGGCTGAAACTTCCGAGTCCGGCCCTCCCATCATCGGCGTTGCCAACTCCGGCGGCCTGGGCGTGCTGCAATCCTACCGTTTGGAGGATTCCAACGTCGACCTGACGGCTGAACTGGTCAATATGATCACCGCGCAGCGCGTCTACCAGGCCAATGCGCAAACCATCAAGACCGAGGACCAGATCATGCAGACCTTGGTCAACCTGCGTTGATTGATTGAACATGGATTCGCCTTCAAGCGTATAACCGCCTTGGGCTGCCTTGCCATGCGAAAAGCACGGTCTGCGGCAGCCCGCCTTGTTCTACGCGCGAATGCAAAGCCATCCAACCATTACAGTAATAAAAGCGGTTAACAAAACTCAGCGAAGCGCTCCTGAGCGCTCTGCCGCAGACAATACAAGTAGTACGGCAAGGCAGAGCAACAACGCCAGGAGAGTTTTGTTAACCGCTAACAAGAGAAAGGAACCACCATGGACCGCCTGATCTATACCGCCATGACCGGCCTGAAACACATCATGGAGCAGCAATCGACCACGGCCAACAACCTGGCGAACTCCACGACGACCGGCTTCCGTGCCCAGATAGACAGTTTCCGTGCGGTTCCCGTGTTGAGCGACGGCCTGCCCACCCGCGCATTCGTTGTCGATGCCACGGTAGGCACGAATTTCAACAGCGGGGTCATCAACACCACCGGCCGCGAGCTCGACGTCGCCATCCGCGACCGCGGCTGGTTTGCGGTGCAAAGGCCGGATGGCACCGAGGCTTACACCCGCAACGGCAATTTCAAGTTGAACGAGAACGGCGTCCTGCAAACCCAGGACGGCCTCACGGTCGTGGGCGACGGCGGCCCGATTACGATCCCGCCCGAGGCCAAGATTGCGATTGCCAATGACGGCACCGTCTCCGCCGTTGCCACCAATGTGGTGCCGCTGTTCACCAACCTCATAGGCCGGCTGAAGCTGGTCAACCCGAATGACGCGGACCTGGTGCGCGGAACGGACGGGCTGTTCGAGACCAAGAACCGCCAGCCCCTGAACGCCGACGCCACGGTGACGGTGGCAAGCGGCGCGCTGGAAGGCAGCAATGTGAACGTCGTGGAAGAAATGGTCAACATGATCTCCCAGGCGCGCCAGTTCGACCTGCAAACCAAGTTGATCCAGAACGCGGAGAATAACGCCACAAAAGCGGGTCAGATCTTCAGTTTAAGTTGAGCGGTGCTGGAGTAGCATAGCCTTAAATTCCAGAATCCCGGCAGCCCGATGCTGCCATTGCAAAGGAGCAGACCATGATACGTTCGCTATGGATCGCCAAGACCGGCCTTGATGCCCAGCAAACGCAGATGGACGTGATTGCCAACAACCTGGCCAACGTCAGCACCAACGGCTTCAAGAAAACCCGCGCCGTATTCGAGGATCTGCTCTACCAGAACATCCGCCAGCCCGGCGCGCAATCCTCCCAGCAGACCCAGCTGCCTTCGGGCCTGCAACTGGGTACCGGCGTCCGTCCTGTGGCGACCGAACGCATCCATATCCAGGGCAACCTGCAGCAGACCGGCAACAACAAGGACGTCGCCATCAGCGGCGAAGGTTTCTTCCAGGTGCTGCTCCCTGACGGCTCCACGGCTTATACCCGCGATGGCGCTTTCCAGCTTGATAACCAGGGCCAGCTGGTGACAGCCAGCGGCTTCACCGTGCAGCCGGCCATCATCGTCCCGCCGAATGCGCTAAGCCTCACGGTAGCGCGCGACGGCACGGTGTCCGTGGTGTTGCCGGACAACCCGAACAACGCCGTGCAGATCGGCACCTTCCAGCTAGCGACCTTCATCAACCCGGCCGGCCTGCAGTCGCGCGGCGAGAACCTGTATATCGAGACCGCCGCTTCCGGGGCCGCCAACATCAACCAGCCCGGCATGAATGGCACCGGCTTGCTGATACACCAATACCTGGAAACCTCCAACGTCAACGTGGCGGAAGAGCTGGTCAGCATGATCCAGACCCAGCGCGCCTATGAGATCAACAGCAAGGCGATTTCCACTTCGGACCAGATGCTGCAGCGCCTGTCGCAACTGTAACCCTGGCATGAACATGGGCGGCAAAGGACAATATATGCGATCGCTTATCTACTCAAGGACCTGGCTGGCATTGGGCCTATTGCTGCTCGGCAGCGGGTGCGCCGTCACCCCCAAGACCATTACCCAGGCGCCCAATACTGCGCGCCCCGTCGCCCCCGTGCAGACGGCCTATAATAGCGGCGGCATCTACAGCCCGGCGACCTACCGCCCCTTGCTTGAAGACAAGCGTGCGCGCCTGGTCGGCGACACCATCGTCATCAACATCACCGAGAACACTTCCGCCACCAAGTCGGGCACCAATTCCGCCAGCAAGTCGGGCGCGGTCAATGCCGGCATTACCGGCCTGTTCGGCCACAACGTGCCCAAGGCAAGCTTCAATGCCGCCTCGGACAACTCCTACGACGATGCCGCCGCATCCAACTCTCGCAACGTGTTCACCGGCACCATCAGCGCCACCGTGACGGAAGTCCTGCCCAACGGCCACCTGGTCGTCAGCGGCGAAAAACAGGTAGCGTTCGACCGCGGCACCGAGTTCGTGCGCTTTTCAGGCGTGGTGGACCCGATGTATGTCGCCGCCGGCAATACCGTCGCCTCGAGCCGCGTTGCCGATGCGCGCATTGAATACCGCACCAACAGCAATATGGACGCTGCCCAGGTGATGTCCATCCTCACCCGCTTCTTCCTGAGCTTCGTGCCTTTGTAAGGTTGACACCATGACACTCACACGCCCTCTCGCCCTGATCTCCGCGCTCGCTGCCTTATTGTTGGCTCTGCCGGCCGATGCGGAGCGCATCAAGGACCTCACCACCATCCAGGGCGTGCGCTCCAACCAGCTCATCGGCTATGGCTTGGTCGTCGGCCTGGACGGCACGGGCGACCAGACCACGCAAACCCCGTTCACGGTGCAAAGCATCGTCAGCATGATGCAGCAGATGGGCATCAACCTGCCCAGCGGCACCAACCTGCAATTGCGCAACGTGGCCGCTGTCATGGTCACCGGCAACTTGCCGCCCTTCGCCCAGCCCGGCCAGAACATGGACGTCACGGTATCCTCCATGGGCAACGCGCGCAGCCTGCGCGGCGGCACCCTGCTCATGACCCCGCTCAAGGGCGCGGACAACCAGGTGTATGCCATGGCCCAGGGCAACCTGGTCATCGGCGGCGCGGGAGCGGGCGCCAACGGCACCAGCACGCAGATCAACCACCTTGGCGCAGGGCGCATTTCTGCCGGCGCCATCGTGGAACGCGCCGTGCCTAGCCAGCTGACCGAAACCAGCACCATCAGGCTGGAGCTCAAGGAAGCCGATTTCTCCACCGCCAGCATGGTGGTCGACGCCATCAACAAGCGCTTCGGCAATGGCACCGCCACGCCGCTCGATGGGCGCGTGATCCAGGTGCAGCCCCCCATGGACACCAACAGGATCGCCTTCATCGGCAACCTGGAGAACCTCGACGTCAAGCCGTCCCAGGGCCCGGCCAAGGTGATCCTCAACGCACGCACCGGTTCCGTGGTCATGAACCAGGCCGTGACGCTGGATGACTGCGCCATTTCCCATGGCAACCTCTCCGTGGTCATCAACACCGCTCCCGCCATCAGCCAGCCAGGCCCGTTCTCCGGCGGACAGACGGTGGCCACCCAGGTTTCCCAGGTGGAAATCAACAAGGAGCCGGGCAAGGTCATCAAACTGGATAAGGGCACCTCGCTTGCCGACGTGGTGAAGGCGCTGAATGCCATCGGCGCCACGCCGCAGGATTTGCTGGCCATCCTGCAGGCCATGAAGGCGGCAGGCTCGCTGCGTGCCGACCTGGAAATCATCTAGGAGCACGGCGACATGGCTGCCTACAATCTCAATACGGATATCAACGGCAGGATGGCGGCCGATGCCAACAGCCTGAACAACCTGAAATACGCTGCGCGCGACAACAGCCCGGAATCGATCAAGGCCGCGGCAGTGCAGTTCGAAGCCTTGATGATCAACATGATGCTGAAAAGCATGCGCGACGCCACGCCCAAGGAAAGCATGTTCGACAGCGAGCAAAGCCGCACTTTTACTTCAATGCTAGACCAGCAGCTCAGCCAGCAGATAGCCAACCGCGGCACCGGCCTTGCCGACATGCTGGCCCGCCAGCTGCAAGGCAAGTTGACCAGCGTGCCGCCGGAAGCGCTGGATTCCCTGGGCCCCACCCCGAGAAGCATGCCGCTCAATGCGAGCCAGTCGGCGGCCAGCGTCACTAGCACCAATCAAGCCCTGCCGCAGAATGCGCGTGAATTCGTGCAGCAGATGAGCCAGCATGCGGAGACGGCCAGCCAGGACAGCGGCATCCCCGCCTACCTGATGCTGGGCCAGGCGGCGCTGGAAACAGGCTGGGGCAAGCGCCAGATTACTGGCGCCGACGGCACTCCCAGCAACAACCTGTTCGGCATCAAGGCCGGGCCGAACTGGAAAGGCAAGACGGTAGACGCGCTCACCACCGAATATATCAACGGCATGCCGCAAAAGCGCATCGAGAAATTCCGCGCGTATGACTCGTATGCCGATTCGTTCCGCGACTTTGCCAACATGATGCGCAACAACCCGCGCTACGAGAATGTAATGGGCAATACCGGCAGCACCGCTGGCTACGCCCAGGCGATGCAGGACGCGGGCTATGCCACCGATCCCCAGTACGCCAGCAAGCTGCGGCGGGTGATCGAAAACGTCACGGCCGCTTAAAGTTTACAAATTTTATGCCGTTCACCCACTTACGTAACCTTGATCGATACGCCCCATGTCCAATATATTCAACATCGGCAAAACTGCACTCAATGCCGCCCAGGTAGGCATCAGCGTCACAGGGCACAACATCGCCAATGCCAATACCGATGGCTATTCGCGCCAGGTGATCGTGCAGTCCACCAACCAGGCGCAGAACTGGGGTTTCGGCTACCTGGGCAACGGGACGCAGGTCGACACGGTCAAGCGTATCTACAACGACTTGCTGTCGCGCCAGATCAGCAACAGCCAGTCCATCGCCAGTTCGATCAACACCCAGCTTTCCAATATCAACCAGATCAACGACATGCTGGCCGATTCGGAAGCGGGCCTTTCTCCTGCTATCCAGGATTTCTTCGACTCGATCAACGACCTGTCGTCCGCACCCAACGACGCGGCGTCGCGCCAGGCCATGCTGTCCAACGCGGAAGCCTTGGTGAGCCGCTTCAACAGCCTGGGAACCCGCTTGCAGGAAATGCAGAGTTCGGTGAATTCGCAGCTTACCGCCAGCGTCAATACGGTCAACCACTACGCCAAGGAAATCGCGCGGCTCAACGAAGCCATCGACCTGGCGACAACCAGCACGGGCCAGCCGCCGAACGACCTGCTGGACCAACGCGACCAATTGGTGCTCGCGCTGAACAAGGAAATCAAGGGTACCGTCGTGGTGCAGGACGGCAACAAATACAATATCTCCATCGGCAACGGCATCCCGCTGGTCAACGGACTGACCGCGTATTCGCTCACCACGGTCAACTCGCCCACAAACCCGGGCAAGCTGGAAGTCGCCTACCAAGTCGGCTCGACCGTCTCCATTCTCTCCGAACAAAGCCTGCAGGGCGGCGTCATCGGCGGCTTGATCGAATACCGCCGCGAATCCCTGGACAAGGCCCAGAATACATTGGGGCAGATCGCCGTCGCACTGGCGCAGTCGTTCAACACCCAGCACCAGCAAGGCCTGACCAACAACAACGTGCAAGGCGGCAATTTCTTCAACATCCCCTCACCCCAGGTGAATGCCAGCAGCCGCAATACTGGCAATGCCGATATTTCCAGCAGCATTACCGATGCCAACCTGTTGACAGCAAGCGACTACCGCCTGCGTTATGACGGGTCGAACTACATCGTCACCCGCCTCAGCGACAATACCGTGCAAACCTTCGGCAGCCTGCCGCAGACGATAGACGGCGTCAGCTTCACCCTGGCAAGCGGCGCCATGAACACGGGCGATGAATTCCTCATCAGGCCGACAGCCAATGCGGCGACCGATCTCTCCGTGGCAGTCAAGCAGATCGCTGACATCGCCGCCGGCGCGCCCGTCATCGCGACTTCGGCTGCGAGCGGCAACACCGGCAGCGGCGCGATCAGCGGCGCCACCGTGAGCAACGGCTACGCCAGCGCCCCGCTCGCGAGCCCGTTCACCCTGAGCTACAACAGCGGCGACCTGAGCGGCTTCCCCGCCGGCGAGGCCATCACGGTCACCACCAGCGCGGGCGTCACCACGACTTATCCGGCGGGCAGCACAGTCCCGTACAGCGCCGGCGCCACTATCAGCGTGGCAGGCATCAGCTTCAGCCTGAGCGGCGCCCCTGCGGATGGCGACCAGTTCACGATTGCGGCCAATACCAGCAATGCCGCGGGCGATAACCGCAACGCGCTGCAACTGGCTGCCTTGCAAACCGCGAAGACCATGCTCAGCGGCACCGCATCCTACCAGGACACCTTCAACCAGCTGGTGAGCTACATCGGCAATCGCACCCGCGAGCTGCAAGTCACGGGGGCTGCCGAGGATGCGCTGCTGGCGCAATCGATTACCGCGCAGCAAAGCGAATCCGGCGTCAACCTGGATGAAGAGGCAGTCAACCTGATCCGCTACCAGCAAGCCTACCAGGCGGCAGGCAAGGTGATGCAGATTGCCAGCACGCTGTTTGAAACAGTGCTATCGATCAGATAAACGAGGAACGTGCCATGCGTATCAGCACCAACACCCTATACCAGAACGGCCTGAACAGACTCTCGCAGCTGCAGGTTGAGCAAGACCGCCTCATGCAGCAGATTTCGAGCAAGAAGCGCATTCTGACGCCTGCAGACGACCCTGTAGGCGCAGCACGCGCGCTGGAATTGCAAAACGCGCAACGCGTCAACACGCAATTCGAGCGCAACCGCATGTTCGCCGAAAACGGCATGAATGCAATAGAAAGCAACCTGCAAAGTGTCACTGACCTGCTGATCGCAGCAAAGGCCAGGCTCACCGAGGCAGGCAACGCCTCCTATGACGACACCCAGCGCAGCTATATCGCCATCGACCTGAAAAACGACCTCGAAGCGCTGGTCGGCCTGGCCAACGCCCAGGATGGCAGCGGCAACTACCTGTATGCCGGCTACAGCACGGATACCGTGCCCTACACGCTCAATGCGGCAGGCGCCACCTACAACGGCGACAACCAGGTCCGCCAATTACAGGTATCCAATACCCGCCAACTGCCGGTTGCCGACAACGGCCCCAATGTCTTCCAGGCGAACGGCAACGACATCTTTGCCGCATTGGCGACCATTACCGACTTGCTGCAGACACCGGTGGCCAGCGATGCCGACGCCCAGGCGTTGCAGGACGGACTGGCGGCGGCGAGCGACGCCCTGCAAGGCACGCTGGACAATGTGCTCACTGTGCGGGCCCGCAATGGTTCCGCCCTCAAGGAGATCACGGCGCTCAATAGCGACGGCGACAGCCGCGAGTTGCAATATGCCAAGTCTCTATCGGAACTGCAGGATCTCGATTACGCCAAGGCATTGTCCGACCTGGCCAAGCAGCAGACTGTGCTCGAGGCCGCGCAGAAGGCTTTCGTTGCCACCACCAGCCTTTCCCTGTTCAACTTGATCTAAATCCCAAGCGCGGCCAACAACACTCTCCTGGCGTTGTTGCCCTGCCTTGTCGTACCGCTTGTACGGCCTGTGGCAGAGCGTCTAGCCAGGATCGCTTCGCTGGGTTTTGTCAGCCGCTCCTGTTAATAGCGCCAAGCCGAGCTGGGACTAAGCAACGATACCAGCCGCTTTCAAACAAAAAGCCGGAAGAACACTCCGGCTTTTTGTTTGCTCCTCAGACTAGGCGTGCTATACCCCGAGCGCCTCCACCCATGACAAGGCCGCGATATGCGAGTCGTTGACCTTGTTCGGGTCAAGCTGCAGGCTTTCCGCCAGGGCAATGATGCGGCTGTTGTCCTGGTTTTCACACGCCTCAGCCAGCTGCAGGAATGGCCCATATACGCCCTGGCGGTGCAGCAACGCATCCTTTATGGCATCTGGCAGGTCTATCTTTTCCAGCACCTTCTCCATCGGCATTTCCAACATCAGGTCGAGCATGGAGAACACGCCTGTCACAAACAGGTTGTCGCGTCCGGTCTTGTCGAAATAGCCCTCTCCGAGGAGCTCGGTCAGGCGGCCGCGCGTGATCGAGGTTTTCATCAGCGCGGGCACGGCAGAATTCTCCCCTGCCGTCACCATCAGCAAGGTCAGCCAGCGATATAGCTGCTTGGTGCCTATAATCGTGAGCGCATGGCGCAGGGATTGTATTTCGCAGGATAAGCCGAACCCGACGGAGTTGATGTAGCGCAGCAGCTTGAAGGACAGCGCGGCGTCGCGCTTGAAGCCGTTTTCGATATCGGGGATGTCGGCATCGCGGCTGACCATGTTCAGCAGATCCAGCACGGCGGAGAACGCCGGATTGATCACCTTGGCCGTGAAGGTCTCGGTGTGGGCGAAATAGAAGCCTTGGATCAGGTGGAAGCCAATATGGTGGCACGCCTCATACTGGTGATGATGCTCGACCCTCTCCGCCACCACCGTGACGCCGAGAATCTGGTATTCGAGGAAGCGCCGCGCCACTTCATCCATGGTATAGGCGAGGATATCGATCTTGACGTAATCGGCATAATCGATCAGCGCGGAGCCCACCAACGACTCGCCCTTGTCCTTGAGCGCGATCCGATAGCCGCGCTGGCGCAGGAACTGGCAGCGCTCCAACACTTCATTGCTCGGCGCCACCAATGACTCCAGCTCGAGTACGGCCTTTGCCGGAGGCAATAGCTCCAGCAGCTCGCTGTGCAGCATTTCCTCGCTGATGTTGAGGAAGGCCAGCTTGTCGCCCAGCAGCCATTGGGTGCCCATGTCGTTGATAGTGTTCATCAGCACGCGGTTGCAGGCCTGCAGGCTGTTTTCGTATACCGCGGTCGTCGCCTCGGCGCTATGGCGGAAGAACAGCTCGTAGGCCACGATCTCCTGCGACGGGTTCATGATGGGTTGACGGCCAATATATGCCTGATCTTGTTCCATACAATCAAAATTTCCAGATGACGTTCTATTTAAGCGGCCAATAAAAGTAAAACTTGATGGGACGAAGCAATGAAATGTTCTGCGAACCGCTTTTCGCTTTTATTATTCCCGTGGCGCCTTGACGACAGGATGCGCTATCTCCTGCATGAAGCTCATGCTCTCGTGCATCAGCTTCTGCACAGGCTGCATCATGTAGGGCAATGCCAGCATCAGCAACAGAAATCCCAACGATATTGTAATCGGGAAACCGATGCCGAACAGGTTGAGTTGCGGCGCGGCCCTGGTCAATACGCCGAGCGCCAGGTTTGCCAGCAGCAATGCCGTGATGATGGGCAACGAGATCAACAAGCCGGCACTGAATATCTTGCCTCCCCACAGGGCGATTTTATAGGGATTCAGGCCGAAATTCGGCTCCGCGGTGATAGGAAAGCTGGAAAAACTCTCGGCCAGCGTGGAAATCACGACCAGGTGGCCGTTGATGCTCAGGAAGATCAGCATGGACAGCACCACCAGAAACTGCCCGATCGCGGTGCTCTGCCCCTGGGTCTGCGGGTCGTAGAACATGGCGAACCCCAGTCCCATGGTCATCCCCGCGGCATGCCCTGCCAGCTCTACCGCCGAGAAGATGATGCGCAGGCTGAAGCCCATCGCCGCGCCAATGAGGACTTGCTGGCACAGGATCAGCAAACCGTTCATGGAAAACACCGATACCGGCGGGATATCGGGAATGGCCGGGATCACCGCCACCGTCAATACCAGGCCGAACCCCAGCTTGATATTGTTCGGCAGCGCGCGGTGGTTGAACAACGGCGCGATTGCGATGAAGGCGAGTATACGCGTGAGCGGCCACATCAGGGTCGCCACCCACACCTGCAGGAACTCGCTGGGGATCGTCACCATGCGGATTCATTCACCCCGCCAGGGTGGGAATGCTCGTGAATACCGTCCTCAGGTAATCCGTAAATACCGACAGCATCCAGGGCCCGGCAATCAGCAGGGTGGCAAAAACGCCCAGAAGCTTCGGGATAAAGGTCAGCGTGGTTTCGTTGATCTGAGTCGCGGCCTGGAAAATGCTCACCAGCAAGCCGATGGCCAATACTACCAGCAATATCGGGCCGGCCATCATCAACAATACCTCCGCCGCCTGGCGCCCCATGGTCATGACTTGTTCGGGACTCATGCTCATCTATCTGCCCTCTCAATAGAAACTCTGCGCCAGGGAACCCAGCAGCAATTGCCAGCCGTCCACCAGCACGAACAGCATTAGCTTGAACGGCAAAGCCACAATGGCCGGCGATACCATCATCATCCCCATCGACATCAGGATGCTGGCCACCACCATATCGATGATGAGGAACGGGATGAAGATCGCAAAGCCGATCTGGAAGGCGGTTTTCAATTCACTGGTCACGAACGCCGGCACCAAGACGCGCAACGGCACCTCTTCAGGGGTGGCAACGGCATCGGTGCGCGACATCTTAAAAAACAAGGCCAGGTCGGATTCGCGCGTTTGCTTGAGCATGAACTCCTTGAGCGGAATGGAACCGCGTACCATGGCTTCCTGCATGGTGATGCGCTCCTCGTCGAACGGCTGGTAGGCCTCGGTATAGATGCGCTCAAATACCGGCCCCATGACGAAAAAGGTCAGGAACAACGCCAGCCCCACCAGCACCTGGTTGGGCGGAGATGACTGCGTGCCCAATGCCTGGCGCAACAATGACAGCACGATGATGATGCGGGTGAACCCGGTCATCATGAGCAAGGCGGCGGGCAGGAACGACAGCGATGTGAGCAGAATCAGGGTCTGGATGCTCAGGGAGTAATTCTGCCCTCCACCTGCCGCCGGCTGGCTATTGATCAGGCCCAGGCCGCCAGGTTCCGCGGCGTGACCCAGCAGCGGCAGGCCAAGCAGCGCCAACGATAGTAAAACGGGAAAATAGCGTGATGGCATGGCGGTTCAGGGCTTTCTTTGCAGGGACTTGTTCAGCCAGGCTGAAAACGGCGTCGCCGCCTGGTTGGTTGTAGGGCCCGCCAGCGGAATTTCCTCGCCTGGCTCAAGATCAGCGAGGCTGGTGACTTGCCCGGGCGCGACACCCAGCACCAGCCACCGTCCCGCGACCTCGACCACCACTACGCGCTCGCGGCTGCCGACGCTGACGCCGCCGACGATGCGCACCACGGATTGCTGCTTGAGCCCTGGCGTCATGCGCTTCATCAGCCAGGCAATGCCTATCATCACACCCAGCACCAATGCCAGGCCCAATACCATGCGCAACAAGCTGCCGGTCGCGGAAACCTCTTCGGCGGCCGCCCATGTCACTGCCGGGCTAAGCAGCAAGCCCGACAAGGCCAGCCTGTATGCAGCCAGGCGTTCTGTATTCTTCATGGAAACCGGCTCTGTTACTTGTTAATTTTACGAATGCGCTCAGCGGGCGTGATGATGTCGGTCAGCCGGATACCGAACTTGTCGTTCACCACGACGACCTCGCCTTGGGCGATCAGGCAGCCGTTCACCAGCACGTCCATCGGTTCGCCTGCCAGCCCGTCCAATTCGACAACCGAACCTTGGGCGAGCTGCAGCAGGTTCTTGATCGCGATCTTGGTGCGGCCTAGCTCTACGGTCAGTTGTACCGGGATATCCAGGATGAAGTCGATATCATTCTGGGTTTCGTGCAGTTTGTTCTTGGCAGAAAACTCGGTGAACACCGGCGCCTGCTCCGCCTTGCCGCCCTGCAGCGCCGAGGCCTCGGCCTCTTCTGCCTGGCTTTGCTCCGCCATGGCGGCGCCCCAGTCGTCCATCAACTGCTCGTCATTGGGATCAATCGCCATCGGATACCTCTCCTTTTACATATTCACTGGAATTTGATCGCAGCAATTTCTCTACACGTAATGCATATTGACCATTAAAGACACCATACTTGCATTGCATGACCGGCACGTTGTCGACCTTGGCCTCGACCGCCTCGGAAATCGACAGCGGGATCACGTCGCCCACCTTCATGTTGAGGATGTCCCCCAACGTCATTTCCGCCTTCGCCAGGTCGGCGATGAGCATCACTTCCGCGCTCTGTATCTGCTGCGTCATGAGACGCACCCAGCGCTTGTCCACGCCTAGCGCCTCGCCTTGCAGGGGCGAAGTGAGCACGTCGCGGATCGGCTCGATCATCGAATAGGGGAAGCAGAAATGGATCTCGCCGCTGACGGAACCCAGCTCGATATTGAAGGTGGTGGACACCACGACTTCGTTGGGCGTGGCGATATTGGCGAACTGGGTGTTCATCTCGGAACGGATATACTCGAAATCGAGCTTGTATACCGGCTCCCAGGACTTGGCATAGGTCTCGAAAACGATCGCCAGCACGCGCTGGATGATGCGCTGTTCGGTCTGCGTGAAATCCCGGCCCTCGACGCGCGTATGGAAGCGCCCGTCGCCGCCGAACAAGTTATCCACGATCAGGAACACCAGCGTCGGGTCGAACACCATCAGCGCCGTGCCGCGCAACGGCTTCATCTGCACCAGGTTGAGGTTGGTCGGCACCACCAGGTTGCGGATGAACTCGCTGTACTTGGAAATCTTGACCGGGCCTACCGACACCTCCGTGGTGCGGCGCAGGAAATTGAACAGGCCGATACGCAGCAAACGGGCAAACCGTTCATTGATGATTTCCAATGTCGGCATGCGCCCGCGGACAATGCGCTCCTGGGTGGCCAGATTGTAATTGCGCACCCCGGCCGGATCGACGGCAGGCGTGTCATCCTCCTGCTCATTGGTCACCCCCCTGAGCAGGGCGTCGACTTCTTCCTGGGAGAGAAAATTATCCGCCATGGTCTGTGTGCTTAATGGATGATTACTGAATTACGAATGAAGTAAAGAACACATCATTCACCGCCTGCGGCTTGGCTCCCGGTGAAAACGGCTCCGAAAGCTGGGCGATGATTTCTTGGGCTAGAGTCTTCTTGCCCTCCATGCTCAGCAGCTCCGAAGACTTCTTGCCGCTCAACAGAATCAGGATACGGTTGCGCACGCTGGGCATGTGCATCTTGATGATATCGGCCTGGGCCTGGTCCCCCACCTGCACCGTCAGGTCCACTTGCAGATATTGGTCGTCGGGATCAGGCTGCAGGTTAACGGTAAATGTATCCAGGGTAACGAACACAGGCTCCTTCGTCACCACCTTTTCTTCCTTGGACTTGTCCTGGCGGTTGCCGGAGTGCTGCTGGCTGAAATACCAGTAGGCGCCGCCCGCACCAAGCGCCAGTATCACCAATCCCCCGGTCAATGCCAGGATCAGGCCTTTTTTTGATTTTTTTGGCGGAGCCTCTTTTGCCGCCTCTTGTTTTGCCGCCTGTTGCGCCATCTGCAATCCTTCGCCGTTCTGCTATCCGTTAGGAAATATTATGAAAGAATCGCCAGAATAGCATGCGGGAAATAGAAGGAGGAAATCGCGCCAAATCCATGGATAGGCGCTAGGCTGACAGCCAAGGGATTATCTTCTCGAGCAGTGAGGTAGAGAACTAAACCGCTTTCCGGCTTTGCCATAGGCAGCACAGAGAGGCCGGAAGCACGTTGTCAGAGATGCTTAAAACTCAGCGAAGCGTTCCTGGCTAGGCGCTCTACTATAGACAATACAAGCAGTAGCAAGGCAGCGCAACGACGCCAGGAGAGTTTTGTTAGCTGTACTCTCAGGCAAAAGTATCGACCAAGCCCATCACCGTCGCGGCCTTGGTCAATACTTGGCTGGTTTCTTCGCCCTGGCTAGCGGGATTGCTACGGACCATGCCGGCCGCCTGTTGCTGGGCCTCCTGCTGTCCGGACCGCACATTGGCCTGCCCCAGCTGCAACCCGGATTCGCTCATCATCTGGCGCAGGTTGTCCATGCCGTCCTCCAGCGCCCGGCGCACGTCCGCCTGGTCGGAGAGGAAGGTGGTATCTGCCTGGTTGTTGTGCACATGGATCACCACCTGCAACGGCCCGAGATCCGGCGGATTCAACGTCAGGGAAGCTGTCTGCTCGCCACCGGCCGCCATCCACACCACTTTTTGCCCGATGGCCTGGTTCCAGCCGGGCTGTCCAAAAGGCGTAGGCACCTGGTTGCTGCGCACATCCATCGTCGCAGCTGCCTGCTGTGCTTGCTGCGCCTGCGGCAAGGACGCCGTCACGCCGGGCTGTGCCTGCTGCACCTGTTCCAGTGCATCAGCAAACGGTGCGGATTGTTCGTTACCGGCCACAGCCTTGGCTGTCGATGCAGCCGTTGCCTGCACGGCTGCCTTGTCCCATTCGGGCTCGACGTCATCCATCTTGTCCTTGCCAAGCCACTCCACAGGCTCACGCTTCACATCCAGCCTGTCAGGCAGTTCGGCAACCTCCACGATAGGCCGGCGTTGCACGTCGGGGGTGACCGCAGCCAGCGTCGGCTGCCCATCAATGGGCAAAGGCGCCTCTTCAGCGGCGGTCAATGTCGCATCCTTAGCCTGCAACACGTCTTCTCCGGTAACGTCCGCCACCACATCCTCGGGCGCAAGGCCTTGTCCAGCGATGAGTTCGGGCGCAACCAGTTCAGGGTTCTCAAGGTTCACTGCTTGCTGCCCTTCGCTCCCCAGACTGAGCTGCAATTGCAGGCGCTGGCGCAGCAATGCCTGCTCCGCGCTGCCGGCCAGCCTGGCTTCGTTTTGCACCTGCTTGGCGAGCACCTCCTTGAACGCCGGGCCGTCATTGGCGGCATTCGCCTGCTTTGCCGACTTGGCGGCGGCAGCACTGGCCGCGGCATTGTTGAGGATCGCCGCCTGGTTGGGCACGGGAATATTCTGCATGGTCAAGCTCCTGCTTATTGCCTTGTCTGGTTGCGGCTTACACGCGTTGCGTGTTCATCCATCATTTTCTGGTCCCGTTTGAGCTCAATCGCGTTTGCACGCTTGTCGGCACGGTCGATCAGCACATCGTAGGACATTTTCTTTTTCTGACACTCCTGCCACTCCTGCTTGCGCAGGTGATGCACCTGGCGCAAGCGCTCGACATTCTCGGTCTGGCTGACAATGGCTTGCGACAGCTTGCCGAGAAAGCTCTGGTAGTTCTGGTAGATTTCCGCCGTCATGCCGTTCGCCATAGCATGGTCGCGCTGGCTGACATAATCGGCACGGTATTGCATCAGCAGGTTCAAGCTTTTTTCCGCCTCGGCCAACTGCCGGTTGGCTTCGCCCAGGCGGTCTGTGGCGACATCCACATCCTTCTCCGCCAATCCC
Source organism: Methylobacillus draconifructus (assembly GCF_045984355.1). Lineage (NCBI taxonomy): Bacteria > Pseudomonadati > Pseudomonadota > Betaproteobacteria > Nitrosomonadales > Methylophilaceae > Methylobacillus > Methylobacillus draconifructus. Next base: position 400,017 of record NZ_JBJQII010000002.1, read on the forward strand.
TGCAACGTCGTCAATACCACTTTCTTCTGGCTAGACATGCCGTTTCCCCTCTGGCTTGTTCATTAATGCACTCCCGCCGCTCCCACCAGGCCGGCCAGCGCATCTACGCTGTCCTGCCAGCTGGCAGATTCCTTGATGTCCTGCTGCAGAAACGCCTCGATCGCCTCATGCCGCATGATGGCCTCGTCCAGCACCGGGTCGCTCCCGCTTTCATAAGCGCCGACATTGATCAAGTCCTGGTTGCGGGTGTAGCGGGAATTGAGCTGCTTGAGCTTGCGTGCGTTTTTCTGGTGTTCCGGCGATGTGATGTTATGCATCGCGCGGCTGATCGACTGCTCTATATCGATGGCAGGATAATGTCCGCTCTCGGCCAGGCTGCGGCTCAAGACGATATGCCCGTCGAGGATCGCGCGCGCGGAATCGGCAATCGGGTCCTGCTGGTCGTCGCCCTCGGTCAGCACGGTATAAAACGCCGTGATCGAGCCCTCGCCCGGCCTGCCGTTGCCCGCACGTTCCACCAGCGCAGGCAGCTTGGCAAATACCGAAGGCGGATAACCCTTGGTTGCGGGCGGCTCGCCGATCGCCAGGGCGATCTCGCGTTGCGCCATCGCATAGCGCGTCAAGGAATCCATGATCAGCAATACGTCCTTGCCCTGGTTGCGGAAATACTCGGCAATCGCCGTGGCGTAACTCGCGCCCTGCAATCTCATGAGCGCCGGTACATCGGCGGGCGCGGCCACCACCACGGAACGTGCAAGCCCTTCAGCGCCGAGAATCTGCTCGATGAACTCCTTCACCTCGCGGCCACGTTCGCCGATCAAGCCGACAACAATGACTTCCGCCGTCGTATACCGCGCCATCATGCCGAGCAGCACGCTCTTGCCCACGCCCGAACCCGCGAACAAACCCATGCGCTGACCGCGGCCGACGGTCAGCATGCTGTTGATGGCGCGCACCCCGACATCCAGCACGTCCTCGATCGGCGCACGCGACAAGGGATTGAGGGGGCGCGTGTTGAGCGGCACGCTGTTTTCACTATTGAGCGGCCCCAATTCGTCCAAGGGGCGCCCGGCAGCGTCGACAACGCGGCCAAGCAAGGCCTCGCCTACCGGCAGATGCCGCGCGCGATCAATGGCGCGGCGGCGCGGATGCTTGGCCTGATTGGGCTTGGGCAATGCTTCCGCCACCTCCAGCGCAAAGACCTTGGCGCCCGGGGTCACGCCCTCGACGCCGCTCTGCGGCATCAGCAGCATGCGTCCGCCATCGAAGCCGACAACCTCAGCCTCGACACGGCGGCCTTCCGCAAGGGGTACATAACATGCGCTGCCGATCGGCAGCTTGATGCCGACCGCCTCCATCACAAGGCCCGTCAACTTGGTGATGCGGCCGGAGACTTCCAACGACTCGACGATCTCCAGTATCTCGCTGCAATCATTGAGATACTCCTTCCAGCCTTGCTGATGGGCCAGCGCGCTATTCATTCGGCTCTACCCAGTTATTATGTTGCGCAAGAGCATCGCAGATGCGCTTCCAACGCGTGCCGTTGCTGGCGTCGATCTGGTTGTCGCCCGTTTCCACCATGCAACCGCCGCGCTCCAGGCTGCTGTCTTCATGGATATGCCAGTTGCTGTCGGCCATATCCTCTTGCAGGTATTTTTTCACGACCAGCGCATCGTCCGGATGCACGATCAGCCTTGCCGGTTTCTGCACTGTAGGCAAGTAATGAATAGACTCCTGCACGATAGGCAGAATCACGGTAGGATCCACCCTCAACCTGTCCTTGACCATCGCCTTGGCAATATCCAGCGCCAGGGCAAGCAGTTGTTCCGAAATCGCCTCATCGGCCGTCTTGAGCGCTTCTTCCATGCTGCCGAGGACGGCAAGCAGACGCTCGCGGTCCTGCTGCACCTGCGATGCGGCATCGGCAATGCCGGTATCAAAGCCCTGCTGCAAGCCGATTTTGTAGCCTTCGCGCCTTGCCTGTTCCAGCTCAGCCTCCAGGCGCGCGTTCTTCTCTTCCTCGCTTTCCTGGACAATTTGCGGTGCCACAGGCGCTGCAGCGATTGTTTTCTCCGATGCTTCCTCGGCAAAAGAAGCCATCTCCCAGCGCTGATACGCTGTTTGCTTCTCTTTGGGAATCACCACATTAGACATAAGCATCCTCACCCTTGCCGCCCAGTACGATCTGGCCTTCGTCGGCCAGCCTGCGGACTATCTGCAGTATCTGTTTCTGCTGGGTTTCCACCTCGGACAGCCTGACCGGGCCCTTGCTTTCAAGGTCTTCCTTCATCATTTCAGCGGCACGGCTGGACATATTGCGGAATATCTTGTCCCGCAATTCGTCGGTCGTGCCTTTCAATGCCACGATCAGTGTTTCGGACTGTACCTCGCGCAGCATGATCTGGATGCCCTTGTCGTCAATATCCATGATGTTATCGAACACGAACATTTCGTCCATGATCCGTTGCGCCATTTCACTATCGTAACTCTTGAACCCGTCCATCAGGTGGGTTTCATTTTCACTATTCATGTAGTTCATGATTTCGGCTGCTGCCTTTACGCCGCCGATCTGCTGCTTCTTGATGCTTTCATTCCCACTCAGCAGCTTGGTCAGCACATCGTTGAGCTCGCGCAGCGCCGTCGGCTTGATGCCGTCCAGGGTAGCAATGCGCAACATGGCATCCTGGCGCAGGCGCTCGGTGAAATAGCCGAGGATTTCCGCAGCCTGGTCCGGCTCCAAATGCACCAGAATCGTGGCAATGATCTGCGGATGCTCGTTCTTGATGAACTCGGCCACTGTCTGCGCATCCATCCATTTCAGGCTTTCGATGCCACTGGAGTCACGCGTCTGCAGGATGCGGTTCAACAGGCCTGAAGCCTTGTCGTTGCCCAGCGCCTTGGTGAGCACCGAGCGGATGTATTCGTCGGAATCCAGGCCGATCTCCGTATTCTTTTCCGCCTCGTCCATGAAAGAGGCCAACACGGACTCCACCTGGTCGTGTCCGATCGACTTCATCGACGCCATGGCGGTGCCCAGCTTCTGCACTTCACGCGGGCCAAGGTATTTCATCACCTCGGCAGCCTCGTCCTCGCCGAGGGCGAGCATCAGTACCGCGCTTTTGACTACGCCATTCTCACTCATTGCCGTTCACCCAGTTCGTCACAATGCTGGCCACTACCTTGGGGTTTTCCTTTGCAAGCTTCCGCGCAGTTTCCAGGTTCTTTTTGTAGGTCCGCTCCGCCGGGCTCCTGGCTTCCTCTTCTTCCAGGCTTCCGGCCGCCATGCCGCCCTCGACGTCGGACAGGCGGACGATTGCATCCTGATCCTCTTCATCCAGTTTGGCAAGCTCGTCCTTCTTTTCCTCCTCTGGCGAAAGCTTGCGCAGCAAAGGGCGCAGGAAGCGGCGGTACAGCATGTACAACACCAGCAGGACCAAGCCGTTCTTCAGCCACTCCTTGGCCATGTCGATATTTTCCGGATCCTTCCACAATGGCACTTCAGGGAAAACCTCGGCAATATCCGGCATGAAGGAGCTGTTGACCACGCTCAGCGAGTCGCCGCGCTCTTCATTGAAGCCCATGGCCTGCTTGGCAAGGTCGCTGATCTGGGTCTTCTCGTCGTCGGTCAGCGGGCGCGTAGTCACCTTGCCTTGCGCATCCACCACCGACTTATGGTTCACCACCACCGCCACGGTCAGGCGCTTGATGCCGCCCATGGGCTGCTGCTGGTAGCGGACGGTCTTGTCCACTTCATAATTGGTCGTGGTATTGCGCTCCGAGTTCATGATCGGGGTCGTCACCGTGGTGCCGGGCGGTGTCGTCGTCGTGGTCGTCACCACATTGGCATTGGTCGTGGTGGTGGGTTCGCTGCCGGGGGCGACAATCGGCGCAGTGGCTGGCGCCGGCGGCTGGTTGGTCAACGCGCCAGGCACGCCGCCCGTCCCTTGCCCAGGCAATGTCTGTGACTCATTGTTCTGGCTGCTGCGGATGGCTGCACTGTCTGGTGCCTGGTTGGGCTTGTAGATTTCGGCAGCTTGCTCCACCACGGAAAAATCCACTTCGGCGCTGGCTTCGGCATGCACGTTCTTGGCGCCGACCAGTGGCGCAATAATGGACTCGACCCGGCGCACAATGTTTTGCTGCAGCTCATCCACATACTTCAACTGGGTGGGGTCGAGCTGGTTATTTGCGCCGGCATCCTTGCCGTTGTCCGAGAGCAGGTTGCCGTTCTGGTCGACCACGGTCACGTTGGAGGTCGGCAACTCAGGGACACTGCTGGCCACCAAGTGCACAATAGCACTCACCTGGCGCTGGTCCAGGGCCCGGCCAGGATGCAGGTTCAGCATGACGGAAGCCGTCGGCTTCTGCTGGTCGCGCGTGAATACGCTAGGTTTCGGCATGGCCAGGTGGATGCGTGCCGCCTGCACCGCGCCGATCGACTGGATGGTGCGCTCAAGCTCGCCCTCCAGGCCGCGCTGGAAATTCACTTGCTCGACGAACTGGGAAACGCCGAACTTCTGGTTTTCCAGCAATTCAAAGCCGATATTGCCGCCCTTGGGCAGGCCTTGCGAAGCCAGTTTGAGCCTGATGTCATGCACATTGTTCGCGGGCACCAGGATGGCGCTGCCGCCTTCGGCGATCTTGTACGGCACGTTCATCTGCTCCAGCGCTGCGACAATCGCGCCTCCGTCCTTGTCGGAATAGCTGGAGAACAATACGCGGTATTCCGGCTTCTGGCTCCAGAGCCAGAACACCACCATCAAGGCGATCACGGCAGCGGCACCCAAGGCCAGCAGCAGCTTGTTCTCCAAGAGCGACTTGAAGTTGAACGAGCCAGGTGCTGGTGCTCCGGTGGTGGTGTCCGCGGCCAGGGCCGCTTCGTTGGCTGCTGCCATATTACTTCTCCCATGCGATGGCAAGATACTGGTCCTTAGAGCCGCTCACATACCTCTTCTGGCGTTGTTGCTCTGCCTTGCCGTACTAGCTTGTACTGTCTGCGGCAGAGCGCCTAGCCAGAAATCGCTTCGCTGAGTTTGTGAGCGGCTCTTATCACTGCGATGCCATTATCACGATCAGCTTGCAAATTTAATCAGGAAAATAAGCCAGGTTTTACCGCCCTATTCCCATCAAAGAAGCATGTTGGCGAGTGATAAGCTGCTGCCATGTTGAAATAAGTCCGCAAGGACCGCAGCAACCAGGAGAACTCCATGAAAACTTCAGCGATAGACTCGGGCAGGATAGAATCCATGCTGGCGCAGCTCAAGGCGGCTGCTCAAAAACCGAGTACGGAGGCGTCGGTACAAGGCGTCACCGGTAGCGGCATTGCCCAGAAGCCGCAAGCGACCAACCGCGTTGACTTTGCGGAGGTCCTGAAATCCTCGATCAACCAGGTCAACCAGGCACAAGTAAAGGCGGAGGATTTAGGCAAAAGCTTTGCGATGGGCGATGACAGGGTCAGCTTGTCTGACGTCATGATTGCCGGGCAAAAAGCCAATATCTCGCTGCAGGCCACCATTCAGGTACGTAACCGGCTGGTATCCGCCTATCAGGACATCATGAACATGCAGGTGTAAGCGCCTGTTCAATGCCTCACCACCAGCTAATGCAGGCAGTTAGCTGATTTCGGATGGAATCAGGGGCTTGGGCGGGGGTGCATCCTCGCCATGCTCCAGGCGATACAGCCAGGCCAGTATTTCCGCAATCGCCTGATACAAGGCTGGCGGGATATGGTCATCCAGGTCGACTTGCATCAGCAACGCCAGCAGCTCCCTGGATTCATGGACGAATACGTCATGTTCCTTGGCCTTGGCAATGATCTGCTCGGCAATGATGCCCTTGCCCTTGGCGACCACGCGCGGCGCGAAGTCGCCGGACTCGTAAGCAAGCGCGATCGCCTGCTGTTGCAATACGGGATCATTCATCGCGCACCACCGTCAAGGCATCCAATGCTTGCCCGCGACTAGTCAATGCTGTGGCCAGTGCCGGCAGCTCGGCCTGCAGGCGCTTGATGGAGGCCTGGTCCGCCGCGGCGATACGCACGCGCAAGCGCCCTGCATGCAAGGTGATGTTCGCAGCGATGGCCCCCAGGCTCGGCAGCTCCAGCCGTACATTGCTTGATACCGGCCTATCCTCGGGATCAGCGTTCTCGCCATGCTCGTCGGGGTTGACCGTCGCTTCATGCAGCTGCACCTGCCAATCCATTTTTTGTCCGGACCAGACTTCTCCCTGCCAATGGATGCGTTGGTTCTCCAGCACGGCAATCTGCTTGTTGATCATGGATTCAGCGGCTATATGCGGCTGGTTCTGCGGCTCCTGCAACAGGTTGGCCAACGGCAGCTTGCCCGCAGTGAACTTTTCAAGGTGTGATTCGTAGAACAGGCCGGAAGTGGTCAATGCCCGCTGGATGTCCTGCGCCATCACGCGCGGGTTTTGCGGTGCATGCGTCACGACCTGCTGGCCAGCCAAGGTCTTGGAGGTTTCACCATTGGCTGCCTGTGCCAGTTGCTGGCTCAGAATACGCGCCCCGCTGCTGAGCGCAGCCGAAACGCCCTGGTCGGCTGCCGGTGTCGCCAAGGGCGTGGCGGACAGCAACGTGCCCGGCGGTTTTGCCGTGTCGAGCTGCCCTGCCTGCTGGCCCAGCAAGCGGAAAGTGGGAACGGGACTGTCGCCAACGAAGCGCAGCAGCATCTGCTGGCCCACGGCAGCCTGCTGGCCAAGTTCCATCTTGAAGGTGTTGCCCTGCACGTTGACCTGGAAGACGCCTGGTTGCAGGCGGCTCATCACCTGGCCGAAGTAATTCTGACCCTTGGTCAGCTGGGCAATGCGGAAATTAAGGTCCTGGACATTGCTGGCAATCTCCTCGACCGCCTGCGCCGGAGCGACCCTGGCAAGCGGGGCGACAGCGGCGGCAGGGTCGGGAGATTGCTTGATAATCATCTGCCGGGCCGTATCAACTGCTTGTAGGTATCGAACATCTGCCGGTTGGCGGCGTTGTTGGTGAGGATATCGGAAAGACGCACCATCCACGGGTCGATGATGTTGCGGATTTCACGGTCGGAATCCAGGATGCGCTTGAGATGGGAAAACTTGATTTTCTGCTCAGGCTCGCGCAGTGGCTCGTCGCATGTATCCTCGTCGGCACGCTTGATACGTGCGGCGCACTCGGCCTCGAGCACAGCCAGCTTCTCCCAGTCATGCTGCTTGGCGGCCGCCAGCATTTGGTCGGTAATGTCCGCCACGGCCGCATATAAAGACAAGGTTTGCTGAGTGCTCATGAATATGCCTTTTCCAACTGGTGCTGGTTTTGTTGTTGAATGTCCTGACGCGGGGCCGCATCCGGCGATTGGCCCGCAAGAGCAGACCAAGCCTCGTTCAGCTCGTTGAGCAATCTTACCACCTCTTCCACTGCCGCAATATCGCTTTGGCTATTGGCAAGATACAGGCGCTTGCTCATATAGGCGTACAAGGAATCCAGACTGTTGGCGATCTCTCCGCCCGCCTTGCTGTCCAGGCTGGCACGCAAGCCGTTTTCTATGATCGAAATAGCCTTGGTCAGGTCGGCGCTCTTGCCCGCATAATCCTGCTCGCGGATATGCTTGATGGCAAGGTTGCACGCGGCAATGGCGCCTTCATACAACATGACGATCAAGCGGGTAGGGCTGGCAGCCACCACGCCAGTTTCCACCCCGACTTTTGCATAGGCATTGACACCTGCGTTGAACCCGAACATGAAAGCTCCTTAATTAACTGTTAGCACTAATCGCTGCTAGTTGCTGGGTGAGATAGGACTGGGTCGTCTGCATCTGGGTCATCAGCACGTCCAGCGCGACAAACTGGGCACGGTAGCGCGCCTCCACTGCCGTCAGCCTGACCTGTATCGCCTCTTCCTGCTTGGTGACGCGCTTGATGGAGTCCTGCAGGCCGTCGGTCCTGCTGGCCAGCAGGCCAGTATCGCTGACGAATCCTTTTACCAGCTCGTTCAGTTGCGCGGCATAGCCCAGGCTCAAGGAAATACTGCCCCTGTCACCTGTTGCCGTGCCGCGTACCGAGACCACCAGGCCCTCTGCCGGATTGCCGACGGCAGTGCTCGTCAACACTTGCCCCTTGCCCGTTGCTTCAGCCCCATTGATGGTGCCGGCGACATCCAACCCCTCGACGGAGACCGGATCGCTGCCAAACAGGCTGCTTGCCGCCGTGCCGCCGGTGATTTCCACAGTTGAGCCGGTGCCGTATTCCGGTGAAATAATTTTCAGCATCCCGCCTTCGACAGCCACCTCAGCAGAGGACTTGGCATTGGCAAGCTGCGTCCGCAGCTGTTGAGCAAGCTCGTCCACCGATGCGTAGCTGCCCGCGGCAAGCGTGAGGTTGTAGCTTGAACCGTTGATTTTGACCGCCAGCGTGTCGTTCACGCCGGCGACGATATTCAGGTCAGGCGCGGCACTTCCGGTCAATGCGCCGCGTGTGGCGGCCTGGGTGATGTTGATAGCGTAATTGCCAGGCTGGGTCTTGCTTCCCTGGGTCACGAACCTTGTCTCGACATCCGAGGCACTTCCCACGGCGGCGAACAGCTTGGCGACATCGTCCAGGTTGGTTTCGATGGCTTTTTCCAGCTTGCTGGAATCCAGTGCCAAGGAGCCATCGCGCTGTATCGCGACGCCGATCTGGCTGAGCGAACTGAAGTTATCCGTACCGCCCACGGACTTGGTAAGCGCCATCTTGATCTGGGAGGAAATTGAGCGCGCTGTCGCGTCCCCGAGCAATGCGCCGTTTTTTCTATCGGCGGCCGTTGTCGTGCTGTCGTCGAACTTGGTCAGGTTGCGCAGCGTGGTATTCACTGCATTGAAGGCATTGACAAAAGCGGTGACCGAATCCTTGATCGCGGTCACGTTCTTGGTCACGTTCAAGGAAACGGCCGTATCGGGGCTGGCCTTGAATAAATTCAGCGTAATGCCGCTCAAGACGCCGGTCACGACATTGCTGGCGCTTTCGACATCGATGCCGTCGATATTGAGCTTGGCGTTGCGTGCCTCCTGCAATTCAACCAGGTTCTTGCCGGTACCGGAAGCGGCCGTGGGATCGTAAGCAAGGCGGGATAGCCCGTCGCCGTCCGTATTGTCGCCATCGGCATCGGCAATACTCACCTTGATGCTGTTGACCTCGCCGGACTCCTTTGAAGTCAATACCAGGCGGCCACCACCGCTCTGGCCGTCGTTGACAATGGTCGCCGTCACTCCCATATCGCCTGCATTGATGGCATCCCGGATGCCCGCCAGGCTATTGTTGGAAGCGGAGATGGTCACACTTTTTGCGGCCTTGTCCGGATTGGCGGTAAAGGTGTTGGTCGCCTCGTCATATGTGCCCAGGGCGATCGTGATCGTGCCCGTGCCAACGGCGGTACTGGTATTGGAAAAATTCGAAGTGGCAACTTTATGGGATTGCGCGAGCTGGCCAACTTTGATCGCATAATTGCTGACGGTTGCACTGCCGCTGGAGGTTGCGGTAAACACCGCGCTGTCGCCCGAAGTGGCAGACTGCACATTGAACTTGCTGCTGGTGGAAAGGTTGGCTAACGCCGTCTGGAAACTGGAAAGCGAGCTTTGCAAGGTCGCATAGGCAGATATCTTTGATTGGTAGGAAGTCTTCTGCTGGCTCAGCAATGTCAAAGGCTTTTGCTCGACCGCCATCAAGCTGCTGACGATTGAATCGATATCAAAATTGGTACTGGCAGAAATCCCGCTAGTGCTTGCCATGACAATACCTCGCTTCCCTGAATACTTGAAATTAAAAGTCAGGCCGTCTGCCTGATGATCAACCCTTGGAGCTTGTCCAGAGTTTTTGAAATCGCCAATACTTCTTCATTCGGGATTTGTCGCAATACTTTTTGCGTCTCGGAATCCACCACCTTGACCACTACCCGGCCAGAATCGGCATCTGTGGAAAACTGGATCGACTGCATGATAGGCGAGATAAACTCGTTGATCTGTTCCACCGCGGACTGGACATCGGCATCACTTGCCACAGACGCCTGTTGCTCCGCTTCTTTTGATCCAGCACCCGGCAAGGATACGGCAGGCCCCGCATTGCGTACTGTAGAAGCCAGGCTACCTGCCTGACTGTATGCTTCTATATTCGTGATCGCCATGTTGAGTTCCTCAAGCAAAACCCGCAGCTTCCTTATTCAAGAAGACTGCGGGACTTTCATACTAACCTGCCACCTGCTTAGCCACGTAACAGGGTCAGCACATTGTTAGGGACAGAGTTGGCTTGTGCCAGCATCGCAGTACCCGCCTGTTGCAGAATTTGCGCCCGGGTCAGGTTGGCCGTTTCCGCAGCGAAGTCAGCATCGAGGATACGGGACTTGGCAGCAGATTGGTTCTCGACCGACACTTGCAAGCTGCTGATCACGGACTCGAAGCGGTTTTGCACGGCACCCAAGGTGGCGCGGCTGGTGTTCACTTGATCCAAGGCCGTATCAATCGCAGTAATCGCTGCAGTCGCATTGTCAGCAGCCGAACCACTGATTGCAATACCGGTTGCAGCCGCAGTAGCCACACCAGCAGCATTAGAACTACCGGAAGTCAAATTAATCTCGTCTACAGTGATGGTATCTTGACTATCTGTACCGGCACCTACCTGGAATGTCAATGAACCAGCAGTACCAGCAAATAACGCCTTGTTATTGAACTTGGTACCGTTCGTCAGGCGGGTGATTTCATCTTGCAATTGCTTAAATTCAGCTTGCAGGTTGTCGCGGTCGCCGGACTCGTTGGTCGCATTGGCGGACTGCACAGCCAGTTCACGCATACGCTGCAAGGCATCGGTAATCTTGCCGAGTGCGCCTTCAGCAGTTTGCGCCAGCGAAATCGCATCGTTGGCGTTACGAATTGCCACTGTCTGGCCGCGTACTTGCGCATCCATACGAGTTGCAATGGAAAGGCCGGCAGCGTCGTCCTTGGCGCTGTTGACGCGCAGGCCGGAAGACAAGCGTTGCAGGGATGAATTCAGACTGGATTGCGAAGTCGTCAAGTTACGTTGCGCATTCAGCGAAGCCAGGTTGGTGTTGATAACTGCAGCCATGTTGGTTCTCCTTCGATTTAGTTAATTTCCATCAAACACTTTGTTGCGTTTGGTATCGCTTTACAGCCTTGAATCACATCACTGTTAAGACTGTTATCGGTCGCTTCAGGAGAAAATTTAGGAGCTTTACTGCACTTGTTTTTCTCTCGAGCAGCATCTGATTGCAATGCCATGCCCCTGATGTCGGATTGATTAAAAAAATCTTTAGAGCCCTCTCTTTCCTGCAATGTCCATCAAATAAAAAATATATTAAATTCAGATAGTTAAATAAAAATATAAAAAAATTTTATTTTTAACCCTAAAGTTTTCAGGCAGTTAATCACGAACGTTTGCCTGAATAAAAAAAACTGCTGCTTGAGGCATGACGACATCTTACCGGGCGGCAAGACAAGGCAATTGGGATAACAGGCGGGGTAAAAAGCGCCAGATCTGCGCTTGAAACTAGGAGCAGCCAGCAAAACTCAGCGAAGCGATCCTGGCTAGGCGCTCTGCCGCAGGCAGTACAGTAAAACACAAGGCAGCAACGACGCAGGAGTGTTTTGTCAGCTGCTCTTAATCGATCAGGTCGTTCTTGATCGCGTAGTGCGTGAGCTCTGCGTTATGGCGCAGGTTCAGCTTCTCCAGCAGCCGTGCCCGGTACATGCTGACGGTCTTGACCGAAAGCGACAGATTGTCGGCAATTTCACTGACGGACAAACCCGACGCGATCATGGTCAGCGTCTGGAACTCACGGTTGGAGAGCGTATCGTGGATAGGTTTATCCAAGCCCCCGTCCACTTGGTCGGCCAGCGCCAATGCCACTTCCGCGCTGATGTATTTCTTGCCCTTGGCAACGGTGCGTATTGCCGTCACCAACTGGTCTGAAGCGCTTTGCTTGCTCAAGTACCCGGCAGCGCCTGCGCGCAGAGCCCGGATCGCATAAGCATCTTCCCGGTGCATGGACAGCATCAGGACGGCCACTCGGGAATATTCCTTCTTGATGATGTTGCATGCCTCGATACCGCTTCGATCGGGCAGCGAGATATCCAGCACCAGCACGTCCACGCCCTTGGTGCCTGCAAGCTTGATGGCTTCAGCCGCGTTCTTCGCATCGGCGACCACTTCTATATCCTCGGTTTCAGCAAGAATCTGCTTCAAGCCTTCACGCAGGATCGCGTGATCGTCAGCAATAATGACTTTGATAGTGGAAGTGGGCGACATGAGCAATGCTAATGATTAAAAGTAATTTTTATTATTCAACCGGCAGCCTCGATATTCACGGGTTGCAACGGCAAAGTAACGCTGACTATTGTACCCCCTTGCTTGCCGGCTTGCACCCTGCATTGTCCAGCTAGAGCCACGGCCCGTTCCGCCATGCCGCTGATACCGAATGCGTTGGCTTTCAGCCTGTCCACCGGCGCAATGCCAACGCCATCATCAATGACCTGCATCACGATTTCCTCAAGCGTAGCTTCCAGCGTCACCTCGACGTGGCTGGCCTTGGCATATTTGGCGATATTGGACATAGCCTCCTGGCAAATCCTGAACAAGGTGATCGCATGGTCGGTGGAGACATCGACTTCCGCATGGCTGCAAACAAACTCGCACGGAATGCCGATTTTCTCGACGAACTGGGCCGCCTGCCACTCCAGGGCAGCCACGATGCCCAACTCAAGGACATTAGGCCGCAAGTCGCTCGCAATCCGGTGCGTAGCTTCAAATGTATCGTCGACGATAGCCTCAAGCTGCTTGGCCTTGGCAAGCAAGGCCTCCTGCCCAGGCCCCAGCCGCTTGATAATGGAAGAGAGCCCAAGCCGGATGGCCGTCAAATTTCCTCCTAGGTCGTCATGCACCTCCTGGGCGATTCTCAAGCGTTCCTTCTCCTTGATCTGGGCCATTTGGGCAGAAAGCCTTGCCAGCTTTTCATGCGATTGCCGAATCGCCTGCTGTTCGCGCCGGCTCTGCGTGATATTCGTCATGATGCCCTCCCACACCACGGTACCGTCAGGCATCTTGCGCGGGCTGGCACGCAGGTTGATCCACTTGGTATCCTGCCACGCCTGCATCCAGAAACGGCCGGTCCAGTTCAGCACACTCAAACTATGGGCAGACTGGCTGACATGCTTTTCATAAGCTCCGCGATCCTCTTCATCGATCAAAGAAAGAAAAATGTCAGGATTGGCAATCAGTACCTCGGCGTCTTCGCCCAGCAGCGGCTTGCAAGCATCGCTGAGATAAAGAAACCCCATGACGCCATCACGGCTCATATGGGCTTGGTATACCACTCCAGGCGCATTCGAAATCAGGGCACTCAAATTGGCGCCCTCGTTCAGCACGTGCAGGATGTGCCGGCTGAACGCCTGGCTGTCGCGCATCACCAACAACACCCGCCCGCTGCCTCGCCCCACCATGAGCAAGCGGAACTCGCCAAAATAACGGTTGATGGTATGCAACTCATGGCTGATATCCGCCATCGCCAGTTCCATCGGCACCGCATCCAGAAGCTCCCTGGCTTCTGGCTCCCTCAACGCCTGCAGCAAGTCGTCCAAGGGATGATCGGTAATCTGCGCTTCCGCGCCATCCACCAGCACCCCCACCAACTGCAAGCTATGCGGATCGATCGCATAGATATCGTCCAAGGAGCTCTGCGCAGCGGACTCAAGATACTTGCGGATTTCTGATAGCGGCGACACGGCAATACCTATTAAAAGTTTCAGGCAAGCCTACCAGAACAATTGATTAATTCAAGCTGCGCAAGGTTTCTCCCCTAACCCTGTCATCTATGCATGTGCATCTTCCAGGTTCATTAAAATAATATTCGTTATATATTTACAAATATATTGAATTAATATTTAATCCCGCCTTTGTTTCAACTACTTAGCATCGGGGAGATCAATGTCCAATTACCTAAAACCGCTCAAGCTGGCAGTGATTGCCGCGCTGGCAGCCAATACTCAAGTCGCTTTGGCGGAAGTTGCGCCTTTTACCTTGGGTGAGATCAATGTCACCACTACCAAGCAGCCAGAAGATATCAGGCTCTCTGACGACACCATTACGCAAGAGGATATGCGCCTGTTCAACCGCGAAACAGTGGGCACGGCGCTCAACACTTTTCCTGGCGTCAGCATGACCCAAGGCGGCCAACGCAATGAACAACTGGTGCAATTGCGTGGGTTTGATTTACGCCAGGTGCCTGTGTTCGTAGACGGCGTTCCGGTTTACGTCACCTACGATGGCTACGTCGATCTGGGCCGTTTCAATACTTTCGATCTATCCAAGATCCAATTGTCCAAGGGGTTCAGTTCCGTTTTGTACGGCCCCAACACATTAGGCGGTGCGATCAACCTAGTCAGCCGCAAGCCAACGAAAGAGTTTGAAGGCAGCATCACTGCAGGTATCAAGACTGACCGCAACCTTAAATTCAATGGATATGCTACCGATGTCAACATGGGGGGCAATTACGAAACATGGTACTGGCAAGCCAATACCTCATACGTAGACAATGAGCGCTCCCGTATGTCCAGCGATTACAAGCCCAATGCGTATGAGAACGGCGGAGACAGGGAACGCGCTTACAACAGGGATGGAAAGATCAACCTGAAAATCGGCCTGACCCCGAGCAAAGGCAATGAATACAGCCTGAACTACATCAACCAGCAAGGCACAAAAGGCAGTCCTGTATATGCTGGCAGCGATGGTGGCCGCAGTGCGAACTATTGGAATTGGCCCAAATGGGACAAAGAAAGCCTGTACTTCATATCGCGCACCACCTTCGGCGATAGCGCCTACCTGAAAGTCCGCGCTTTCTATGACAAATTCAAGAATATATTGGAAAGCTATGACGATGCGCGTTATGCCACGATGACCAGGAACAGTTCATTCACCAGCATCTATAACGATGACACCTATGGCGTCAGCGCCGAACTGGGTTTCGATGTTGCCAAGGCCAATACCCTGAAGTTCGCCGCACACTACAAGCATGACAAGCACGAAGAGCACAACAAGGGCAACCCGGTTCAGACGTTTGAAGACCGCACCATTTCATTGGGTATTGAAGATACCCATCATTTCACCGAGAAACTGAGCCTGGTGACGGGTATCAGCTATGACAAGCGTGACACCCTCAAGGCCGAAGGGCTGAACAATGTAAACCAGATTTACGATTTCCCGAATGGCGATGCCCATGCGTGGAATCCTCAGGCTGGTTTGTTCTATAAGCCAACGGAAGATAGCGACATTCACTTTACAGTAGCCAGGAAGAGCCGCTTTGCCACCATGAAGGATCGCTTCTCCGGCCGTTTCGGTCGCGCGGTTCCCAATCCTGGCCTGGATACGGAAAGAGCGACCCATTATGAGCTGGGTGCCGGTGCTTTTGTGCTGCCTGAATTGAAACTGCAGGGCGCGGTATTCTTCATTGACACCAAAGACATGATCCAGTCTGCGAGCTTGCCGAATTCCGCCTGTTCCGCTGGCGGGGGCCAATGCTTCCAGTTCCGCAACATTGGCAAGGTGGAAAGCCAGGGTATCGAACTGGGCGCAACCTGGTTTGCGAGCGATGATGTTGAACTGGGCGGCAACTATACCTTTATCAACCGCGACAATCTCAGCAATGACCAGCGCTTGACCGACGTGCCTCGCCAGAAGCTGTTTGCATACGGCAAATGGAAAGTGAATAGCGCCTTGCAAGTGCTGGCAAGTATCGAAGCGGCATCCTCGCGCTATTCCCGCCAGAACTCCGCTGTCACTGATTGGCTGTCAGCCAAGGGTTATGCGACCGGCAATATCAAGGCTATGTATGCAGTCAATGCCGATTGGTTTGCCGAGGCGGGCATCAACAACATTCTCGACAAAAACTATGCATACACTGAGGGCTTCTATATGGAAGGCCGCAATATGTTTGTCAACGTAACACGCAAGTTTTAAATAATTAACTAATAGATAGGAAACCCCAATGGCCAGCGCTCTTACTATCAAGGCAGCATTGCGCTGGCCGGTCCGGATTCTCATTATCTGGTTGATGCTCGTCAGCCAGGTGTCATCATCGGCAGACATAGCCAAAGTCGTCGTGATGACCAGTTATCCGCAGGAAGTCGTTTCGCAATTCGAGGCGGCATTCGAGAAGCAATATCCGCAATACAAGCTGGAAGTGCTATGGCGGCAATCGCGCGATGCAATGGCTTATTTCAAGGAATCCGGTCAAGCTGTCGATGTTTATTGGTCGCCTGCCCAGCGCAATTTCGCCCAGTTGGAGAAAATACAGGCGTTCCAGTCGTTGGATATCAACCTGGATGGACTGCCTGAAACCGTCAACGGCTTTCCCTTGCGCGAAGGCCACCATATTGCCAGTGAGATTGCCGGATACGGCATCGTGAGCAACCCGCAGGCCCTGGCCGCCGCCGGGCTGCCTGTTCCCCATGACTGGACAGACCTCGGCCAGCCGGGGTTCAAAGGCAAGGTCGCGCTGCCCATCCCTTCCAAGGTCGGCTATGCGCCGCCGCTCATCGATATCCTGCTGCAAGGTTACGGCTGGCAGGCGGGCTGGAACCTGTTGCAGGCCATCGCCGCCAATGCGGAGCTGGTGACTGCGGGCGCGACTTTCGTCACTGACGATGTTGCCAGCGGCCGCCTGTTCGCGGGTCTGACCATCGATTTCTTCACGGCATCCGCCATTGCCAACGGCGCGCCATTGCAGTTTGCATACCCTAAATTGACTGGTTACTCCCCTGCCCACGTCGCCATCATGAAGCATGCGGTCAACCCCGAAGGAGCGAAGGCGTTCAGCGCATTCGTGCTGTCCGAACAAGGGCAGCGGCTATTGTTCCACCCCGATATCCGCAAATTGCCGGTCAGGCCCTCGGTGTACGCAGACAAGCCTGCCGATTATTTCAACCCATTCGAGAACAATCCGGCCTTTGTGTACGACAACCTTCGCGGGCTGGCTCGCCAGGAGGCCACCAATGCGCTGTTCGATGCCATCATCACCCTCAACTTGGCGCCCCTGCAACAGGCAATCAGCGCCATCGAGAATGCAAGCGCCGAGCTGGGCGCCGATGCGCCGCAAGTGACCAAGGCCAGGGAGCTGCTGCAAAAGTTACCGATCGACGAAACCGCGGCAGAATCCCTGCAGGGCCCTCAGCAAGCGGACATCAGCCGGTGGCAGCAAGTCATGCACGAGCGCTACCAGGAAGCCGCCCGCATCGCGTCACAGCGGTAATCCTGGGGCTATGCGCAGCATCCTGTCCCTCGCTGTTTGCATTCTCACCCTGGCTCCCGCCGCTACCCACGGCGATGAACCGGCGCAGGTGCTGACCAGCCTTGCAAGCCGCGAAGCCTATAGCCAGCCTATCCGTCCGCTGTCCTCGCAAGAAAACCTGCAGTTCCAGCTAGGCCGAGGGCTGGTCCGGCAAAGCTGGATCATTTCCCCGGCGGAAGACCGCGATATTGCCGGGCTGGGGCCTTTGTACAACCGCAACTCCTGCATCGCTTGCCATGCCAAGAACGGGCGCGGCTTCGCGCCTGACGGCCCGGAAGAATCCATGCGCGCCATGCTGGTCCGCCTGAGCGTCCCCGGCAAGGCACCTGAAGGCGGCCCGCAGCCCCATCCATTATATGGCGACCAGTTGCAGGAATTCGGCGCGCCGGGCGTCGAGGCCGAAGGCCGCGCCCATGTGCGTTACGAGGAAAGCGAAATATCATTGAACGGCGGCGAGCGCGTACGCCTTCGCAAACCGACCATCACGTTCAGCAACCTGGCCTATGGCCCGCTGCCGGACGACCTGCAAACCTCGGCCCGCATCGCACCCGCCATCTATGGCATGGGCCTGCTCGAAGCCATTGCGGACAGCACCCTGCTGGCACTGGAATCGCAGCCCAAGTCGGGCAATATCAAGGGCAGGCTCAACCGCGTCTGGAACATGGAGCAGCAACGGCACGTGATCGGGCGCTTTGGCTGGAAGGCCAATGTGGCGACGCTGCGCGAGCAGACGGCGAGCGCCATGGCCGGCGATATGGGCTTGTCCTCCCACTTGTTTCCCCATGGCAATTGCGCCGAAGGCCAAACAGCCTGCCAGCAAGCCCCCGTATCGGGCACGCCAGAAATCACGGAAACCCAGCTCGAGCAAATGGAGTTCTACCAGTTGGCGCTTGCCGTGCCCTCGCCGCGCCATCAGGACGATTCCCGGGTGCAACGGGGCGCCGCACTGTTCCGCCAGGCGCAATGCGCAGCCTGCCACCTGCCTGAAGTCAGGACAAGCGAATTCCCCAGGCTGGCCGCACTGGGCAACCAAAGCATCGCCCCCTACACGGACTTGCTGTTGCACGACATGGGGCCGGAACTGGCGGACAACCGCCCGGACTTTTCCGCCACTGGCAGCGAGTGGCGCACCCCGCCGCTCTGGGGGATCGGCCTCGCGAAACAGGTGGAGCCGAACGCAGGCTTCCTGCACGATGGCCGCGCCAGGACTATCCTGGAAGCCATCATGTGGCACGGCGGCGAGGCACAGGAGTCCCGCAACATGGTGCAGCAGATGTCTCCGCTGGACCGGCAATTGCTGCTGGATTTTGTCGACTCACTTTAAGAGCCGCGAACAAAACCCAGCGAAGCGATTCTGGCTAGGCGCTCTGCTGCAGACAGTACAACTAGTACGGCAAGGCAGAGCAACAACGCCAGAAGGGTTTTGTTAGCGGCTCTAAGCCTCGGTAATCTTGCGGCGAAAAGGCTATGATATGCCTGTCGATTACCTCCCTTGCCATGCATTTACACCATGATCGCCATTCTTGAAGCCAAGCGCGCCGGCCTGCTCTCCCGCCGGTATTGGTCCCGCAACATCATGTCGGGGCTGATCGTCGGGGTCGTCGCCCTCCCGCTCGCCATGGCGTTCGCGATCGCATCAGGCGCCAAGCCCGAGCAAGGCTTGTACACCGCGATTGTCGCGGGCACGCTCGCCTCCCTGTTCGGCGGCAGCCGCCTGCAGATTACCGGCCCGACCGGGGCGTTCATCGTCATCCTTGCCGGCATTACGGCGAAATACGGCATCGCAGGCTTGCAGATCGCCACCCTGATGGCAGGCATCATGCTGCTCGTCATGGGGCTGACGCGCATGGGCAGCGTGATCCGCTACATCCCGGAACCGGTGATCATCGGCTTCACCAGCGGAATCGCAGTCATCATCTTCGTCGGCCAATGGCAGGATTTTTTCGGCCTCACGCCCCAGGCCTCGCACCATTTCCACGAAAAACTCTGGCATCTGTTGGAAGCCCTGCCGCAGCTGCAATGGCAGACCGCATTGCTTGGCGCGTTCACGCTGGCAGTGCTGCTTCTGTCCAACCGCTACCTGAAAAAAATTCCCGGCCCCTTGGTCGCAATCGTGGCAGCCACTATCGTGCAGTCTGTCTTTCAACCTGAACAGGTTGCCACCATAGGCAGTGCGTTCGGCGGCATCCCACAGGCTTTGCCACATTTTGCCCTGCCCGAGGGCATCAGCCCTGCCGTCATGATAGAGCTGATCGGCCCGGCCTTCACCATTGCGCTGCTGGGCGCCATTGAGTCGTTGCTCTCGGCCGTCGTTGCCGACAATATGGCGGGCACGCGCCACCAGTCCAACCAGGAGCTGATCGGGCAGGGTATTGCCAACATCGCCTCACCATTGTTCGGCGGGTTCGCCGCGACCGGCGCGCTGGCCCGCACCGCGACCAATATCCGCAACGGGGCCAACAGCCCGTTATCCGGCATCGTGCATGCGGTCACCCTGGTGTTGATCGTGGTCCTGCTGGCGCCATTGGCCGTGAATATCCCGCTGGCGGCGCTCGCGGCCATCCTGTTCGTGGTGGCCTACAACATGAGCGAGGCGCATCGCTTCCTGCACATGGCGAGGACAGCGCCGCGCGCGGATGTGGCGGTGCTGCTGATCACCTTCCTGCTCACCGTGTTCAGCGACCTGGTGATTGCCGTCAATATCGGCGTCGTGCTTGCCGCATTGTTGTTCATGAAGCGCATGGCGGACACGGTGAACGTGACGCAACTGAGTGACGATGACTTGCAGCAGGAATACGGCCAGCGCGAATGGCGCCTGCCATCGAGCACGCTGGTCTATCGCCTGGAAGGGCCGTTCTTCTTCGGTGCTGCCGAGCACTTGCAGCACCGCCTGCAAACCCTGCGCGAGGATACCGACACCATTGTGCTGAGGATGGCGCGCGTGCCTATCATGGACGCCACCGGCATGCAGGCATTGTGGAACCTGCTGGACACTTGCAGACAGCACCAGATCAGGCTGGTGGTCGCCGAGGCCAGGCCCAATATCCTGGAAAAACTGCGCCGCGCCGGGCTCACCAGCCAGATTGGCGAGCATAATGTGCTGCCGCACCTGCACTTGCTGTGGCCGGAAACTCCTTCCCCCGCCTCTCTCCATTGAATGGCGTTGCACACTTTTCCGTATTACCCGATTGAGCACGCGTTAATTGGCTACATGCGCAGCATGCAACCCTGTTTGCAACGAAAATTGGCATTTTCTGCACATTCTTTGTTAGTATACGACCCACGCTAGGGGTCCTGAAGAGCCGATCTTCGGGTGAGATATACCCTTGAACCTGACCTGGATAATGCCAGCGTAGGAAAGCGCAAAGCCACTCAAGGTCCATTCATTTCCCCGAGGTAGGCTCTTTGTCCGTTCCTGCGCGTAGCTTGTCCCTAACGCGAGTGAACACACAATGCCTGCTTTTACTTTCCGTCAAAAACTCAGCGTGCTGGCCGTTGCCTGCGCTTATGCGCCTGCCGCGCTGGCACAGACCGCCGATGACAGCGATAACGCACTGCCGGAGGTCGTCGTCACCTCCGCATCGACTGATGGCGTGGCGCGCCGTGCCAGCATCGGCAGCTTTCCCGAAGCATCGCTGCTGCAGACGCCAGCCTCGGTCAACGTGATTACGCAGGAGCAGATGCAGGACCGCAGCATACGTTCCGCGACTGACGCCGTGAAGTGGGATGCCAGCGTGCAGAATTCCTACAATGCGGTCGGCCTGGCCGACTGGTTTGCGATCCGCGGCTTCGTGCTCGACCAGGGCGCCAACTACCGCAAGGACGGCATGGTGATTCTCGCGCAGGCCAGGGTGCCGATGGAGAACAAGGAACGCATCGAGATACTGAAAGGCCTGGCCGGCCTGCAGGCGGGGATTGCCGCATCGGGCGGCATGCTCAACTACGTGACCAAGCGACCTACCGACGCCCCGCTGCGTTCGGCGACGTTCGAAGTCCGCGAGCGCGGCACGGTGTACGGCGCGGTAGATCTGGGCGGGCGCTCCGAGGACGGCGTCTTCGGTTACCGCATCAATGCCGCGGCGGAAGACATCAAGTCGTATGTCGACGGCTCGACAGGCAACCGCAACTTCATTTCGGGCGCGTTTGACTTCCGCCTGAGCGAACGCGCGCTGTTGCAGCTCGACCTCGATTACCAGCACAAGTCGCAACTGACCGTGCCGGGGTTCCAATTGCTCGGGCCGGAGCAGCGCATCCCGACCGGCATCCGCGCCAAGCAGATGCTCAATGACCAATCCTGGAGCCGTCCCGTCGTCGATGACAGCTATAACCTCGGCGTGAAATTCGACTATGCGTTGAATGACGATTGGCGCACCATCCTGCAAGCCAACCAATCGACCCTGCATCGTGATGATGCGGTGACCTTGCCTTCCGGCTGCCAGGCGCAAGGGCTGATCGTCGGCTATTGCAGCGACGGCGGTTATTCGATGTACGACTTGCGCCGCAAGAACGACAAGCGCTCGATCACGACCACCCAGGCGCTGTTGCAAGGCAATTTCACGACAGGCGGCGTGCGCCACGAGCTGACCACAGGCGTATCCACGCTGAACCGCCGCGATCACTTTGCCGATTACGTATTCAACTATGTCGGCGAGAGCAATATCTATAATCCGGTCTACTACGATAATTTCGCGCTCGCCGACGTCAATCCTGTCCATTTGCGCCGCAAGGATGAGGAGCGTGCAGTATTCGTGCAGGATGTCATGGCGCTTACTGACCAGCTCAGGCTGCATGCCGGCGTGCGCTACGTGCAGCTCAAGCGCGACCAGTTCAATGCCTCGGGCGAGACGACGCGGCGCACGGACGATGATTTTGTCTTGCCTAGCGTCGCCCTGCTCTACAACCTGCAGCCGTCACTGGCGGTTTACGGCTCGTATTCGCAAGGCCTGGAACCGGGCGGCACAGCGCCGACCGGCACCACGAACGCCGAAATCATCATGGACCCCAGCAGGTCCAGGCAGCTCGAACTCGGCGTGAAAGCGGACGTGACGCGCGATGTCAGCCTGTCTGCCGCCGTATTCCAGATCAAGCGCAACCACGAATACGTCGACGCCACGCCGACCTATGTCATCAATGGCACGCAAGTCAACCGCGGCCTGGAATTCGCCGCACAAGGCCGCGTCACGCGCGACTGGATGCTGGGCGCCAGCTTTACCGCGCTGCAGGCCAAGGCCGAAGGCACGGACGATGCGCGCATCGAGGGCAAGCAGGTCGGCAACGTGCCAAGGTTCAAGTCAGCGGTGTATAGCGAATATACCTGGCCAGGTTTGCCAGCCCTTAAACTGAACGCGACATGGCTCTATTCATCCAGCAAAAACTTCGCGCCGAACAACGAGATAGCGGCATTGAACAGGAAAGTGGAGGGCTACCACGTGCTGAACCTGGGCGCACGCTACACGGCCAAGCTCGGCAATACCGCAACCACCTTCCGCGCTGGCGTGGACAACGTGTTCAACAAGTTCTATTGGGGCGATGCATCCAGCGCTTTCGGCGGCTACCTGATCCCGGGCGCGCCGCGCGTATTCCGCGTGTCGGCGCAAATCGACTTCTGACCGATTCCTTAAATCAAAGAAAAGTCACCCAACTTTTGAAGTCATCGCATGTGAGCGTCATTTATAAGGTAAAAACGCCGCTACGGGATCACCGCTTAGCGGCGTTTTTCTTGGCCTGCTGCTGGCATTGAAGGTTGCCAACGCTCATAGCCACATTTCGATCACCCGCATTGCTTCACCGGCTCCAGGTCTGCAAGCTCCTCGTCCGTGAACAAACGCGAACGGATGAGGAAATGCTTGCCGGTCGCCTGCTCCAGCGAGAACATGCCGCCATGCCCGCGAATCGCATCAAGCGTCAGGTGGGTATGCTCCCAATATTCGAACTGGGTCTTGTTCATATAGAACGGCACGCCGTGCACCTCGCCCACTTTAACATCCGAGGTGCCGAGCAGGAACTCGCCCTCCTGCAGGCACATGGGCGCACTGCCCTCACAACACCCGCCTGACTGGTGAAACATGAGATTACCATGCCTGGCGCGCAGCTCATCAATCAAAGCTGCAGCAGATGGCGTGGCATTAATCCGGCTGGCACTCATCAATCCTCCTCATCTCTTGGCAGTTGCTTTACCACAAATAATAACGCCCAGGTTCGAACTCGCAAACCTGGGCGTTGGACGAGGGCCTGTTAACGCAATTGAAGGAGTCGCGAAGGCATGAACAATTTGCCCCAATCAAGGCGCGCGTCGCAGCGCGTATGTCGATACGCGCAAGGCGGGCAACGTAGAGTGGGTGAATTGTTCATGCCTTCCCGAAGGGTTGGATCCAGGGCGGTTCGCCCGCTGCGTTGTCCATGCTCGCAAGGCATCGAGCCTTGCTGCGCTGTACGCCTTGCGCTCAAACCGCCCTAGCTCCAACGCGATCTCCTTCAATTGCGTTAACAGGCCCTAGCCATTCGACATTAAAGTTTAGAAGAAGCCTAGCGCATCAGGGCTGTAGCTCACCAGCAGGTTCTTGGTCTGCTGGTAGTGGTCCAGCATCATGCGATGGTTCTCGCGGCCGATGCCGGACTGCTTATAGCCGCCGAATGCGGCGTGCGCTGGATAAAGATGGTAGCAATTGGTCCAGACGCGGCCTGCCTGGATACCCCGGCCGACACGGTAGGCACGGCTGCCGTCGCGGGTCCAGAGGCCTGCGCCCAGGCCGTACATGGTGTCGTTGGCGATTTCCAGCGCCTCCTTCTCATCCTTGAACGTCGTCACGGACAAGACCGGCCCGAAGATTTCCTCCTGGAAGATGCGCATCTTGTTGTGGCCCTTGAACACCGTAGGCTCAATGTAATAGCCATCGCTCAAGTCGCCACTCAGCTTGGTCGCCTTACCACCTGTGAGCAGCTCCGCGCCTTCTTCCTGGCCGAGCTTGATGTAGGACATGATGATCTCGACCTGTTCGCTGGACGCCTGTGCGCCGATCATGGTCGACTTGTCGAGCGGACTGCCCTGCTTGATCGCCTTCACACGCTTGATGGCACGCTCGATGAAGCGTTCGTAGATGGACTCCTGGATCAAGGCCCGGCTCGGGCAGGTGCAGACTTCCCCCTGGTTCAAGGCAAACAGCGCAAAGCCTTCCAGCGCCTTGTCGAAATAAGCATCATCCTTGTCTATCACATCCTCGAAGAAGATATTGGGCGACTTGCCACCCAGCTCCAGCGTCACGGGAATCAGGTTCTGGCTGGCATATTGCATGATCAGGCGGCCAACGGAAGTGGATCCGGTAAATGCAATCTTGGCAATGCGCGGGCTGGTCGCCAATGCCTTGCCGGCTTCGACGCCATGCCCATTCACCACATTGAGCACGCCAGGCGGCAACAGGTGGCCGATGATTTCCAGCACCACCAGGATCGAGGCCGGCGTCTGCTCGGCAGGCTTCATGACAATGCAATTGCCTGCCGCCAATGCGGGCGCCAGCTTCCAAGCTGCCATCAGGATCGGGAAGTTCCATGGAATGATCTGTCCGACAACGCCCAACGGCTCATGGAAATGGTAAGCCACTGTTGTATGATCAATCTCGCTGATCCCACCTTCCTGAGCACGAATACAGCCTGCAAAATAACGGAAATGGTCGATCGCCAGCGGAATATCGGCGGCCATGGTCTCGCGGATGGGCTTGCCGTTGTCTATGGTTTCTGCAATCGCGATGGTTTCCAGATTGGCTTCCATCGCATCGGCGATCTTGAGCAGGATGTTGGCACGCTCGGTGCCCGAGGCCTTGCCCCAGGCATCCTTGGCAGCATGGGCGGCATCCAGCGCCAGGTTGATATCCTTTTCATTCGAACGCGGCACTTGGCAGAATACCTTGCCGGTCACCGGGCTGATATTGTCGAAATATTCGCCATCTACCGGCGCAACCCATTTTCCGCCAATATAATTGTCGTATTTATTTTTGTACGGAACCTTAATACCTAGACCCTTCAAACTATCAAGACTCATTACTACACTCCTCCAAGAGTTATTGACGATTGTGCAGAACTGCCACGATTTGATATCGGGATAATGCATCCCATGCCTACGTTTTCGTTAATATACTACCTAGTCTAATTTTTGTCTTACATTCAGGCTGGATTTTCAGAGGAAAAATACGAGGGCCATCGTGATGCTATGGTTTCAGCACTCATATCTGACGAGCAATATTGAATGGGAGTGAGCTGAACTCTTGCGATTATCAAGAGAAGATTGTTGCCTGTATAAAGCGAAAAGCCAGTTATTCAATTCAGAATAACTGGCTTTAATAGATTTTTTTGGTCGGGACGGTGTGATTCGAACACACGACCCCTTGCACCCCATGCAAGTACGCTACCAGGCTGCGCTACGCCCCGAACCTACGCTTCCGGCAAGGCCGGGAGCGAGAAAGAGATTATATCGAAAATACTGGATTTAGCACAGGGGAAAACGGGTATTTGTTAATGCTGGCTGAGTAAGCTCAATACTTCACGCAGTTCCGAACGCAACGCTGCCAGATCGACGCCGGGTGCTGCTACGTCCACGGAAGCTGCCGGGAGCTGCGCGTTCACGGCCAGCCCTGCGCTGGATTCCACTTCGCGGCTCAATGCGTTGCCGCCGCTTTCATCCAGGCGGTTGCGTGCCCCGCTGATGGTGAAGCCCTGCTCGTAAAGCAACTCTCGTATGCGCCTGATGAGCAGAACTTCATGATGCTGGTAATACCTGCGGTTGCCACGGCGCTTCACTGGCTTGAGCTGGGTAAACTCCTGCTCCCAGTACCGCAATACATGAGGCTTGACCCCGCACAGCTCGCTGACTTCGCCAATGGTGAAATAGCGTTTGGCGGGAATCGGCGGGAGCTGGACCTTAGGCGCTTGCTCCGGCATATGCCTCCTCTACCTTGCTCTTGAGCTTCTGGCTGGCATGGAAAGTCACGACGCGGCGGGCGGTGATCGGGATTTCTTCGCCTGTCTTGGGGTTACGGCCTGGACGCTCAGACTTCTGGCGCAATTCGAAATTGCCGAAACCCGAAAGTTTGACGCTGTCGCCAGCTTCCAGGGCAGTACGGATTTCCTCGAAGAATGCTTCCACCATGTCTTTGGCTTCGCGCTTGTTCAACCCCACTTGTTCAAACAGTAAATCAGCCAAATCAGCTTTTGTTAATGTCATGCAAAACCCTTCCCTACTACTTTTTCTAATTTCTTAATGCTGCACCGTGTCGCTGAGCCAACAAATCCAGCAACCCGGCTATCACTGCATCGGCTTCTGCATCGGTCAAAGTCTTTTGAGTATCTTGCATAAGCACAAGAAATGCAAGGCTTTTCTTCCCTTCAGCGATGCCTTTCCCCTGATAAACATCAAACAGCGCAATGTCACTAATCAACGCATTTTTACTGGATCGCATGGTATCCAGCAATGACTGGATTGGGACCGCCTCATCGACCACCACGGCAATGTCGCGGCGCACTGGAGGAAACTTGCCGACCTGCACATAGGATGCCACGCTGAACTGCAACAATGGCTCCACATCCAGCTCAAACAAGATCGCACTGCGCGGCAGCTGGTAATGCTGCTGCCACTTGGGATGCAACTTTCCTATCCAGCCGATTGGCAAGCCATCCAGCAGGATCTGGGCCGTTTGGCCCGGGTGCAATGCCGGATGCTGCGCGGCAACATACTGCACACGACCTCCTGCCAGGCGGTCCACTTCCGCCTTCACGTCGAAGAAGTCGACTTCTCGAGCGGCCGCGGCCCACTGTTCCGGCTCAGCACTGCCATAAGCCAAGCCGGATATCCGCCCGACCTCGCGGTAGGCGGCCTCCTCGGCGAAATAAGCCGAGCCGATTTCAAACAGGCGCACACGCTCCTGCTTGCGGTTGAGATTATAGATCAAGGTCTCCATCAGGCCTGCCCATAAGCCGGTACGCATCACGCTCAGATTGCTTGCGATCGGGTTTTTCAGGGCGATCGGGCTGGCATTGCCAAGGAAATCGCGTTCCCAGCTTTCATCGACGAAGCTGTAGCTGACGATTTCCTGATAGCCGCTGGCCGCAAGCGTATCGCGCAGCCGGTTGCGATTCAGCCTGGCTTCCGGCAAAGGCAGCATACGCTGCTCGTCATGCGGCGCCAATGCCGGGATATTGTCGTAGCCGTGCAGGCGGGCGACCTCTTCGACCAGGTCTTCCTCGATTTCGATATCGAAACGGTAGCTGGGAGGAGTCACTTCAAAACCGCCCTCCACAGCAGAAAACTTGAAACTCAAACGCTCGAGCAACGTACCGACCGCCGCCGCATCCAGGACGATCCCCAAGACGGAATTCAGGCGCGCCAGGCGCAGGCGCACCGGCTTGCGCTCAGGCAATTGATGCAACGCCTCGGTGATTGGCCCCGCCTGCCCGCCGCAGATTTCCAATACCAATTGACTCGCGCGTTCCAGGGCCTGCAGGGTATTGCCGAAATCGACGCCGCGCTCGAAGCGATAAGATGAGTCAGTAGAAAAATTCAAACGCCTCGCCTTGCCCACGATCACGGCTGGGGCGAAGAAAGCGCTTTCGAGGAAAATATCGCGGGTGGCGTCACCGACCGCGCTGGCTTCGCCGCCCATGATGCCGGCCAGGGCCAGGGGAGCCTTGTCGTCCGCAATCACCAACATGTCGTCGCCCAGGGCGATCTGCTGGCCGTTGAGCAACAGCAATTCCTCGCCATTGTGCGCATAGCGTACTTGAATGCCGCCCTGGAGTTTGTCCGCATCAAAGGCATGCAGGGGCTGGCCCTGCTCCAGCAGCACATAGTTGGTGATATCGACAATCGCGCTGATGCTGCGGATACCGCTGCGCTCGAGCTTGCGCACCATCCAGTCCGGCGTTGCGGCGGTGGCGTCGACACCCTGGATCAGGCGGCCCGCATAGCGCGGACAAGCCTCCGGCTCGGCCACACTGACAGCCAGCTGCTGCGCATGGGCGACCGGGACAGGAGTGATTTCGGGCAAGGCCAATGGCGCGCCTGTCAACGCCGTCACGTCGCGTGCGATCCCGGCAATGCTGAGGCAATCGGCACGGTTGGGCGTGAGCTTGAGCGTGAACAGCTTGTCATCTAGGTCGAACAGCGCGCGGATATCCTGGCCGACCTGTGCATCGGCAGCCAGTTCCAATATGCCGTCGCTTTCCTCGGCTAAACCCAGCTCCTTGGCGGAACACATCATGCCGAAGGATTCTACGCCACGCACCTTGGCCTGCTTGATCTTGAAGCCAGGCAGTTCGGCACCCACCAGCGCGCAGGGCGCCTTGAGCCCGGCACGGGCATTGGGCGCACCGCAGACGATTTGCAGCGGCTCACCGCTGCCAACATTGACCTTGCACACCTGCAGGCGGTCTGCATCCGGGTGCTTCTCGGCGCTGATGATTTCAGCCACCACCACCTTGGTGAATTCGGGAGAGACCGGCTCCAGCTCCTCCACTTCCAGCCCTGCCATGGTCAGGGCATGGCTCAGGCCCTGGCTGTCCAGGGCAGGATTTACATATTGGCGCAGCCAGTGTTCAGAGAATTGCATAGTGTTGATCTGTCCAGAAGTAAGGGCTAGGCGAATTGCTTGAGGAAGCGCAAATCGTTTTCAAAGAACAGGCGCAGATCGTTGACGCCGTACCGCAGCATGGTCAGGCGCTCAACGCCGAGGCCGAAGGCAAAGCCGCGGTATTTTTCGCTGTCGATGCCGACATGGCGGAACACCTCGGGATGCACCATGCCGCAGCCGCCAATTTCCAGCCAGCCGCCGTTCCAGCTCATGTCCATTTCTGCGGAAGGCTCGGTGAACGGGAAGAAGGACGGGCGGAAACGCACTTGCAAGTCGTCACGCTCGAAGAAGCGCTGCAGGAAATCCTGCACCACGCCCTTGAGGTTGGCGAAGCTGATGTGCTCGTCCA
Organism: Methylobacillus draconifructus; assembly: GCF_045984355.1. Taxonomy (NCBI): domain Bacteria; kingdom Pseudomonadati; phylum Pseudomonadota; class Betaproteobacteria; order Nitrosomonadales; family Methylophilaceae; genus Methylobacillus; species Methylobacillus draconifructus. Next base: position 429,289 of record NZ_JBJQII010000002.1, read on the forward strand.
CCCACAAGCCTTCCACCTGGTGGAACATGGGGGAATGCGTAGCATCCGAATCGACGCGATATACGCGGCCCGGCGCAATGATCTTGAGCGGCGGCGCCTTGTCCTGCATATAGTGCACCTGCACAGGCGAGGTGTGCGTGCGCAACACATGCTTGTCGTCGACATAGAAGGTGTCATGCATCGCGCGTGCAGGATGGTCTTCCGGGATGTTGAGCGCGGTAAAATTGTAGAAATCGGACTCGATCTCGGGGCCTTCCGCCACCTCGAAGCCGATGGAGCGGAACAGTTCTTCCACACGCCTCAAGGTTAGCGACACCGGGTGCAAGCCGCCCGTACCGGCGCTCCGGCCTGGGAGCGTAACGTCGATCGTCTCGCTGGCCAGCTGGCGGTCCTGCTCCGCCTGCAGGATCGCATCACGGCGTTGCTTGAGCGCGGATTCGACTTGCTGCTTGACGACATTGATGGCCGCGCCTGCTGCGGGACGCTCTTCCGCGGACAGCTTGCCCAGGCCCTTCAAGGCCTCTGTCAGGCTGCCGCTCTTGCCGAGATAGCGCGCCTTGGCCTGCTCCAGGTCGACGATGCTGACACAGGCTGCGAAATCCTGCTGCGCCTCGCTGATGATGTGATCTAGATTTTGCATATTATGGTGTTGTCCTCACGGATGCTTTCATAAACGACCACTATGTTTAATGCCATATGTCATCGACGGACATGGCCGCTTGTGGAAAAACCCGGAAAAAAAAGGAGGCACGAGGCCTCCTTTTCTTATTGCTGTTGCTTAGGCAGCGGCGAGACCGGATTTAGCAAGTTCGGCAAACTTGGCAAACGCCTGCTTGTCGAACACTGCCAGATCAGCCAGCACCTTGCGGTCGACTTCAACCGCGGACTTCTTCAGGCCGTTGATGAAACGGCTGTAGGTCAAGCCATACTCACGGGCACCGGCATTGATACGTGCAATCCACAGTGCGCGGAATTGACGCTTTCTCTGACGGCGGTCACGGTAAGCATATTGACCAGCCTTCATCACCGCCTGCTTGGCGATGCGGTAAACGTTCTTGCGACGGCCGCGATAACCCTTGGCAGCGTTCAGAACCTTCTTGTGACGCGCACGGGCAATGACACCACGCTTTACTCTAGGCATCTCTTATCTCCTTATTGAGTTGGCATCATGGCGCGTACGCGCTTGACGTCGGTTGAGGAAATAATGGCCGTGCCGCGCAGGTTACGCTTCTGCTTGGTGGTCTTCTTGGTCAGGATATGACGCAGGTGGGAGTGGGTACGCTTCACCTTGCCATTTCCCAAGAACTTGAAGCGCTTCTTGGCGCTGCTCTTAGTCTTCATCTTTGGCATTTTGTTCTCCTAATAGGGATATTGAAAAAAGAGCGATCGGGCATGCCTTTGGCCGCGTCGCCGCTTCCTTACTGCTTACTACTCACAAGCCTTGCCGCCCGAGGGCCTCAAGGCTTTGCTTTCTTTTGCGGTGATAACACCATCACCATCTGGCGGCCTTCCATCTTGGGAAACTGCTCCACCACTGCATGTTCTGTCAAATCCGCCTCGACCCGCTTCAACAACGCGAGGCCAATCTCTTGGTGAGTGATTTCACGGCCACGGAAGCGCAAGGTCACCTTCGCCTTGTCACCTTCCTGCAGGAAACGAATCAGGTTACGCAGTTTGACTTGGTAGTCGCCCTCATCGGTACCAGGACGGAACTTGACTTCCTTCACCTGCACCTGCTTTTGCTTGAGGCGCGCTTCATGCTGACGCTTGCTCTCGGCATACTTGAATTTGCCGTAATCCATCAAGCGGCATACAGGCGGGCTCGCCTGCGGCGCAATCTCGACCAGGTCGGTATCCACCTCTTCGGCCTTTGCAAATGCTTCATTCAGACTGACGATGCCTAACGGCTCGTTATCCACCCCAACCAGACGAACCTGTGGCGCAGTAATATCGCCATTGATCCGCAATTCCTTTTCCTGAGCTATCGCAAAATCTCCCGTTATTTAATATCGAAGGCCAAAATAATAGACCGCGCTACTCGCGCAGGCATCCTAGATCTTGTCGGCAATGTCGTTTTTCAAGCGCTCAATGAAAGCGCTTACCGGCATTGAACCCAAGTCTTCGCCCTTGCGGGTACGCACGGCCACTTGACCAGTCTGCATTTCGCGCTCACCTGCAATCAGGAGGTAAGGCAGCTTCTGCAAGCTATGCTCGCGGATTTTATAGGTTATTTTCTCATTTCTCAAGTCCGAATCGATGCGGAAGCCATTTTTCCGCAATTCCTCGACCACGGAAGCGACATATTGAGCCTGCCCGTCGCTGATATTGAGCACCATGGCCTGCACCGGCGCCAGCCAGGCCGGCATCGCGCCCGCATGGTTTTCGATCAGGATGCCGAGGAAGCGCTCCATGGAGCCGACGATCGCGCGATGCAACATGACCGGATGCTTGCGGGAGTTGTCCTCATCGACGTATTCCGCTCCCAGGCGTTCCGGCAGGTTGAAGTCGAGCTGGATGGTGCCGCATTGCCACAAGCGGCCCAGGCTGTCCTTCAGGGTGAACTCGATCTTGGGACCGTAGAACGCGCCCTCGCCAGGCTGCAACTCGAATTCAAGGTTGTTCTGCTTGAGAGCCACGGCCAGCGCCTCTTCCGCCTTGTCCCAGGCTTCGTCGGTGCCCACACGCTTTGCAGGCCGCGTGGATAGCTTGACCAGCACCTCGTTGAATCCGAAATCCTTGTAGGCCTTGTAGAGCATGACGATGAAGTCGGCCACCTCGTCCTTGACCTGGTCTTCAGTACAGAAGATATGCGCGTCATCCTGGGTAAAGCCGCGCACGCGCATCAGGCCGTGCAAAGCGCCCGACGGCTCATTGCGGTGGCAGGAACCGAATTCGGCCAGGCGCAACGGCAGGTCGCGATAGCTGTGCAGGGTGCTGTTGAATATCTGGATGTGGCCGGGACAGTTCATCGGCTTGACCGCGTAATCGCGGTTTTCCGAGGCGGTGGTGAACATATTGTCGTGGTAATTCTGCCAGTGCCCGGACTTTTCCCACATGACCCGGTCCATGATGGTCGGGGTGCGCACTTCCTGGTAGCCGAAGTCGCGGAACATGTTGCGCATGTATTGCTCGACTTCCTGCCAGATCACCCAGCCGCGCGGATGCCAGAACACCATGCCAGGCGCCTCGTCCTGCATGTGGAAGAAATCGAGCTGGCGCCCCAGCTTGCGATGGTCGCGCTTTTCCGCCTCTTCCAGCATGTGCAGATAGGCATCCAGGTCGTCTTTCTTGGCCCAGGCCGTGCCGTAGATGCGCTGCAGCATTTCGTTGTTGGAATCGCCGCGCCAGTAGGCCCCCGCCACCTTCATGAGCTTGAATGCCTTGAGCTTGCCGGTGGAAGGCACATGGGTGCCGCGGCACAGGTCGGTGAAATCGTCCTGGGTATAGAGCGAAATTTCCTGATCGGCAGGGATCGAGCCGATGATTTCCGCCTTGTATTGCTCGCCGATCGACTTGAAATAGGTCACCGCCTCGTCGCGCTCCATCACGGTGCGCACGATGGGGATGTCGCGCTTGGCAAGCTCCTGCATGCGAGCTTCGATCGCCTGCAAATCCTCGGGCGTGAACGGGCGCTTGTAGGAGAAATCATAATAAAAGCCATTGTCGATCACTGGGCCGATAGTCACCTGGGCTTCAGGGAACAATTGCTTGACCGCCTGCGCCAGCAAGTGGGCGGTGGAATGGCGGATAATTTCCAGCCCCTCGGCGTCGCGGTCGGTAATGATCGCCAGATCCGCGTCATCCGTGATTTGATACGAGGTATCCACGGCCTTGCCATTGACCTTGCCGCCCAATGCGGCACGTGCCAAACCGGCACCGATGTTCATCGCGACTTCCGCGACAGTCACAGGTTCGTCGAACTTGCGTTCGGAACCGTCTGGCAAACGAATAACTGGCATATATCCCTACCCAATAAACAGCAAAAGCCGTCAAACGGCTTTTGCTTGCGCAATCAATTTAGCTGCCGATTATCGCATAGAGGCGACTGGCACCACAACACGCACACGAACTGGGACGGCTAACAAGCCTCAGCGAAGCGATCCTGGCTAGACGCTCCGCAGCAGGCAGTACAGCAGTACGACAAGACAGAGCAACGACTCAAGGAGAGGTTTGTTAGCCGCCCCTAACGCTTGTAAGGCGAGGCCAACGGTTCGCCGATAAACACCCCCTGCACCGGCCAGGCCACGCTTTTCCAGTAAGCCTCGATAGCCGAGGCGCCCAACAGGTAATGCTTGAGCAACACAGCCGGGTTGGGAAACTTCTGCCAATGATTGCAAGGCTCGGACACCGTGCCGTAGCTTGCCGTCGCGCCCGCCTCCAGCCAGCGCAAGCTGCTCATCTGGCCATTGCCCAGCAAATCACCGCCAGCAGAAGTCAGGTGGTCAGCCAGCGCGCCGGGGAAAAACTGCAGGGTCTCGAGAAAAGGCACTTTCACCAGCCCTGTCTGGTAGATCATGACGTCCTGCACGTCGCGGATGCTGTCAGCCTTGAGGTTCTTGATCTCAAGGTAGCGCTGCGCCACCTTGCCCGAAGGCGGGAAAAACAAGGCGCGGCTACTGCGGTTCTTGTCCGATGTCGTCAGGTAATACGCGGTGGCCGCCGGCGCGCTGTAGTCGCTGGCGAAACCGCGGTCGATCAAGGCCTTGGCATCCTCGAACGATTGCACCGGCAACAGCATGGACAAGCGGTACCCCATGTCATTGAACGGCTTGAGCGAGCGCGAATTGAAATAGCGGCTGGGATGTTTGGCAGGCGCGCAGGTATTGGCGCACTGCGCGGGATCGAAACCCATGGTGATGGCGGAGGTGATCGAGTTGCACTCCACGGCATAAGGAGCAGTCCACATCATGACGATGGCCTGGTGCCTGGGCTGCAATTGGGCGTCGATCTCCTGCTTGAGCTGGCCGAAATACTGCGCGCTGAGCTTCTTCGGGCTGCCGGGAATACTTACCTTGATGAGGTTGTCCGCCGGGATACGGCGTACCTTGAGGTAATATTCCCCGGCCTGCACGCTCTCCGGCTGATCGGTGTTCACCACCACCGCCACATTCTCCGGCTGCAGATTGTAGCCGCCCCTATTGGGAGTGCGCAGGGAAATTGCCTCGCCCGCCAGCGCTCCCAGGCTTTGCAGCATCAAGCAGAACATCAGTAAATATCGCACGCCAGCCTTTATCCTGTACCTAATCCAGACCACATCAATAAAAATGGGAGCCGAAGCTCCCATGAATCTTACAATGACTGGATGTCGGACGCTATTACAGTTTGCGCCTGCGCCGCGCGCTAAAGGCAACCAGGCTCAACCCGGCCATCAGCATGGCGGCCACTTCCGGCTCAGGCACGGCAGTAATCGCCAGGTTGACAGGACCGATGCTACCCTGGGCAAACAGCAAAGCGGTATAAATGCCGGTGTTGGCAATGGAGAAATTCAATACACCCTCGTCCACGCTGCCCAGCAAGTTCAAGGTGCCGAATTGCGTTGCGCCTTGCCCGATCGTCACGCCCAGCCAGGAAAAGCTGCTGTCCACGTCCTCGAGCGTCAGTGAATAATCGCCGGCCAGCAATGCCACATTGTATTTGTATATACCCGGGATCGTGGTCGCGGCATCCACCTCGAACACCGGTGCGGCCTGCGCCGCCATGCTGCCAGAGAAGGTCAATGCCACCAGCAGATATTTGACTGCATTCAATAATTTTTTCATGATCCGGTCCTTATGCTTTATCAGAAATAGCAGGCGTTCTGCGGCGTGAGGTGTAAGCCACCAACAAGCCTATCCCTACGCAAAGCAACGCCCAAGTGTCAGCTTCCGGCACCAATGAGACGGTAAAGCCGAAAGAGCCGACTCCAACGCCATTGTTAGCATCGCCAAACACACTGAACAGATAAGAACCGGCAGTCAGCTCCGGCAGGAGGAAAGTGCCGGAACCATAGAATGTGCTGATAAGCGTGGCCCCGCTGAATATACTGATGCCGAAGCTTCCGTCTACAAATGCAACCGGAAACCCGTAATCCAGCAAGGACAACTCATAAACACCCGCATCAAGGTTGTGAGAAAAGACAGCATCACTAGGCAAGCCGCCGTCAGCGTAAAGATAGCCGACCTCATCAACCTTGGTAGCTGCATTGGCTGCTGTCATCATGACCAGCATCAGTGCACCTACCAACCACTTCATTACAAAGCGTTTCATCATTACATCTCCCATCAAGGTAAAGACCAGAGAGGATAAGCAATAAGCAGGCCAGAAATTTATATCAAAAAATTACCATGTCAATCAACAAGTTAGAAAAGTTGATGATGTAGACTGAAAAAAAACCTGCACCACAAGCATCACGCCAACTCAAAAACAGCGCTTTCCCGCACAACATTAGCTCTTCTGGGCGAGATTTTGCTGCCAGCGCCAACTGTCCACGCACATCTGCCCGATGCCGCGCGTCGCTTTCCAATTCAATGCCTGTTCGGCATATGCGGGATCGGTATAACTCGCCGCCACGTCGCCTGGGCGGCGCGCAACCAATTGATAAGGAACAGTACGGCCGCTAGCATCTTCAAAGGCCTTGATCATCTCCAGCACGCTATATCCCTGACCAGTGCCGAGGTTGCATGTGAACACCCCCGTCTCCTTGTTCAGCCGCTCCAGGGCGCGCAAATGACCGACCACCAGGTCCACCACATGGATATAGTCGCGGACGCCAGTGCCATCCACCGTCGGGTAGTCACTGCCAAACACAGAGAGATACTCGCGCTGGCCTTGCGCCACTTGGGTGATGTAAGGCATGAGGTTGTTGGGAATACCGTTCGGGTTCTCGCCGATCAGGCCGCTTTCATGCGCTCCAACAGGATTGAAGTAACGCAGGATGGCAATGCGCCACTCCGGATCGGAAGCTGCCAAATCACGGAGGATATCCTCCACCATCAGCTTGCTCGCTCCGTAAGGGTTGGTCGCAGACAACGGGAAGTCCTCACGAATAGGCACGCTGGCGGGATCACCATAAACGGTGGCGGAAGAACTGAAGACAAACTGCTTGACGCCGTATGCCTGCATGACGCGCAGCAACGTGACGCTGCCCGCCACGTTGTTATCGTAATAGCGTAAAGGCTGGGCAACCGACTCACCCACCGCCTTGAGCCCGGCAAAATGCATCACCGCTTTGAACGGGTGCTTGGAAAACAAGTCACGCAACAACGCTTCATCGCGCACGTCCCCTTCAACCAGTACAGGCACCTTGCCCGTGATCTGCTGAATGCGTTCGATCATATGCGCCTGACTGTTGCTGAAATTATCCAGCACCACCACCTCATAACCCGCATTAATCAACTCCACGCATGCGTGGGAACCTATGTAACCTGTACCGCCTGTTACTAAAATCATTCAATAAATCCTGCTTAGTTTAAGTTTAAACATCTAATGCATTGCAGTTAATGCAAGCTCTACAATAAAAACCTATTGCCAACATATCATAAAGTAATGAATTAAATGCTCCCGCAAACAATGCTATCCTTTAGAATCACGCAGGAATAACTTTAGCAAATTAATAAACTTCGCTTATGCAACTTAAAAATACTGTCATCGTCTCTGGTGGCGCTGGCTTTATCGGTAGCAATTTTGTATTGGATTGGGTCAAGGCCGACCTTGGCATAATAGTCAACTTAGATAAACTGACCTACGCAGGCAATCGAGCAAATTTGTCAGAGATTGAAAACAACCCCAATCACATCTTTGTGCATGGAGACATTGGCGATCAAGCATTGGTCGCAAAACTGCTGGCGGAACACAAACCTCGAGCAGTTATCCACTTCGCTGCCGAAAGCCATGTTGACCGCTCCATACATGGTCCTGAAGACTTTATCCAAACCAATGTTGTCGGCACTTTTCATCTATTGGAAGAAGTACGCGCCTACTGGAATGCCTTGGCAGAAGCCAATCCAGCAGAAAAAGAAAAACCTCAGTTCCGCTTTCTGCATGTTTCCACGGATGAAGTTTACGGTACTCTCGGGCCTAATGACCCGGCATTTACCGAAACTACACCTTACGCACCTAATAGCCCTTATTCAGCATCAAAGGCAGCTTCAGATCACTTGGTACGCGCCTACTACCACACTTATGGTTTACCGGTGCTGACGACCAATTGCTCCAATAATTATGGCCCTTACCATTTCCCTGAGAAACTGATTCCACTTTGCCTGCTCAATGCCTTGGCTGGCAAACCCTTGCCCATCTATGGCGATGGCCAGCAAATCCGCGACTGGTTATTCGTCAAGGATCACTGCAGCGCTATTCGCCGCGTGTTGGAAGCAGGCAAGTTGGGTGAAACCTATAATGTGGGAGGATGGAATGAAAAAGCCAATCTCGACGTGGTGCAGACTCTCTGCAGCATTCTTGATGAACTCAGCCCCAAAGCGGATGGCAAGAGTTACAAGGAGCAAATTACTTTCGTCAAAGATCGCCCAGGCCATGATCGGCGCTATGCCATTGATGCAACCAAGCTTGAACGTGAGCTGAACTGGAAGCCTGCAGAAACTTTTGAAACCGGCATCAGAAAAACCGTGGAGTGGTATCTGCAAAACCAAGCCTGGGTTAATAATGTTACCAGCGGTGAATACCGCAACTGGGTCAGCAAGCAATATAGCGGGAGCGCAGCATGAGAAAAGGCATCATTCTCGCCGGCGGTTCCGGCACACGCTTGTATCCCGTCACGCAAGCTGTCTCCAAGCAATTGCTGCCGGTCTATGACAAACCCATGATCTACTACCCTTTGTCCACACTCATGCTGGCAGGGATACGCGACATTCTGCTGATTTCCACCCCGCAGGACACGCCACGCTTTGAGCAACTGCTTGGTGACGGCAGCCAATGGGGCATTAACATCACTTACGCAGTCCAACCGTCACCAGATGGCTTGGCTCAGGCTTTCATCATTGGCAAGGATTTCATCGGAAACAGTCCAAGCGCCCTTGTCCTGGGAGACAATATCTTTTACGGGCACGACCTTGGACATGATCTTGCACATGCAGGCAAACGGCAGGATGGTGCCACCGTATTTGCTTACCCTGTGCACGACCCTGAGCGCTATGGCGTAGTGGAATTCAATGATGCCGGACAGGCCATCAGCCTTGAAGAAAAGCCCAAGGAACCCAAATCGCGCTATGCCGTCACCGGCCTGTATTTCTATGATAATCGCGTAGTAGACATTGCCGCCAGCCTCAAACCATCTCCACGTGGCGAGCTTGAAATTACCGACGTCAACAAAACCTATCTAGCCCAAGGCACACTCAACGTGGAGCTGATGGGCCGTGGTCATGCCTGGCTGGACACGGGTACGCATGAATCTCTTCTGGAAGCTTCCCTCTTCATCGAAACCATAGAAAAACGACAAGGCCTCAAGGTAGCCTGCCCAGAAGAAATTGCCTACCGTAAAGGCTATATCAGTGCCGAAGATGTTGAAAGAATCGCCCAGCCTTACCTCAAGAATGGCTATGGTCAATACCTGATCAGAATGCTGAAAGAAAAAATCTTTTAATGAAAATCATCCCAACCTCTATCCCTGATGTCCTCGTTATTGAACCCAAAGTATTCGGGGATGATCGCGGCTTTTTCTTCGAGAGCTTCAACCGAAAGGTATTTGAGCAAGCAGTAGGTCAGCACTTCGACTTTGTACAAGATAACCACTCAAAATCAATCAAAGGTGTATTGAGAGGCCTGCATTACCAGATCGAACAAGCGCAAGGCAAACTTGTTCGTGTTGTTGCCGGCGAGGTTTTTGATGTTGCAGTCGATATCCGCCGCTCATCCCCGACTTTTGGACAATGGGTTGGAGAATACATCTCCGGCGAGAACAAGAAGCAAATGTGGGTACCTCCAGGCTTTGCTCATGGCTTTCTAGTATTGTCTGAAACAGCCGAGTTCCTCTACAAGACCACAGACTTCTATGCGCCTGCGCACGAACGCTGTATCAGTTGGGATGACCATGAAATTGGTATTCAATGGCCTGATACAGGCGCTGCCCCTTTACTGTCAACCAAGGACCAACAAGGCCTCAGCATTAACCAAGCAGAGCTGTTTGCATAATGGCGACCTTCAATAAAATCCTGCTCACTGGCATCAATGGCCAAGTAGGCCACGCCCTTTATCCCAAACTACAAAGCCTGGGGGAAGTCATCGCACTCGGCCGTGATCAGCTGGACTTGTCAAAGCCTGACCATATCCGCGACATCGTACGAACAATCAAACCAGACCTGATCGTCAACCCCGCAGCATATACCGCAGTAGACAAGGCAGAGTCAGAGCCAGAGCTTGCCCATGCGATCAACGGTATAGCTCCAGGAATTCTTGCAGAAGAAGCGAAAAAACTGAACGCACTGCTCGTGCACTACTCAACGGATTATGTATTTGACGGCACAAAAACCACACCCTACATTGAAACGGACGAACCCAACCCAATCAACGTTTATGGTGCCAGTAAACTTGCCGGAGAAAAAGCTATCCAAGCCATAGCAGGTCAACATCTAATTTTCAGAACTAGCTGGGTTTATGGCGCATATGGTAGGAACTTCATGCGTACTATCTTAAAATTGGCCCAAGAGAACAAATCCTTACGCATTATTTCTGATCAGTTTGGCGCTCCCACAGCTAGCTCTTCCATTGCAGAATACACAACAAAAATTCTTCGCCAATGGCACACTGGGCACCAACACGGCATTTATCACTTTGTTAATGAAGGACATACCACATGGTTTGAGTTTGCAAAAGAAATATTAAATCTTTACTTTGAATTCCCAGCACATCCTTCACCCCCTCATGCAAGCACATCAAAAGAAGTAATAGGTATATCTGCAAAAGAATATACAACTACCGCAAAAAGACCTAGCAATTCAACACTTAGTACTTTTAAGATATATACCGACTTCAGGCTTACACTTCCTAAATGGCAAGATGCATTACGAAAAGAGATTGAACTTTGCAGATCAATGACTCGTTGATCATAAAGCTATCAATAAATTCATTTGAGAAAATTAATTCACCGCGTGAGCTTGGCCGGCTCGCCGAGAGCGCGGCCGGCCTCGGTCCATCACCGTGAACAACGGATCGGAGTTTGCCGGCAGAGCAATGGATGCCTAGGCTTACCAAGCCGGCGTTGAATCGCCCCGGCTTTTCTAGACACTCCGTAGCCGGTTGAAATACTGATTTTCGAACTCTACCGGAGAAACGTCGTTTGCATAACCATGGCGACGTTTCGGGTTATAAAATATCTCGATGTAGTTGAAGACCTCCCGGCGAGCTTCCTCGCGGTCGAGATAGGTTTTGCGGCGGATTCGCTCCCGTTTGAGTAGCTGGAAGAAACTCTCAGCGACAGCGTTGTCATAGCAATTTCCCCGTCGGCTCATGCTGGCCACCAGGCCATGGGCTTTCAGAAAGGCTTGCCAGTTGTGGCTGCTGTACTGGCATCCCTGGTCCGAATGGACGATCACGGGCGCCGTGGGATTTCGCCGCCAGACCGCCATCAGCAAGGCATTGATCGCCAGTTCGCTATCGATCCGCGAGCGCATCGACCACCCGATGACCTGACGCGAGAACAGGTCCCGTACCACGGCCAGATACAACCAGCCTTCGTTGGTTCGGATATAGGTGATGTCTGTCACCCAAACCTGATTGGGCGCTTCGACATCGAATTTCTGCTCCAGCTGATTCTCAGCCACGACCGCGGGCTTGCCGTAGCGACCGGCCCGACGACGGTAGCCCACCTGTGCCCGCAGCCCTTCCTGCCTCATCAACCGATAAACCCGATGTTTGCCGCAGCGCTCGCCCAGATCGCGCAGGTCATGTGCAATCTTGCGATAACCATAGACGCCACCGCTCTCCAACCAGGATTGCTTGATCAGCCCCAGCAGTCGTTGATCATCCTGCTGACGAGGCGACACGGGTTCGGCCTTCCAAGCGTAATAGCCGCTGGGATGAACGGCCATCATGTGGCAGAGCCGGCGCACCGGATACTGCGTTTCATGGGATTGAATGAAGGCGTACCTTACCGGGACTCTTTGGCGAAGTACGCTGCGGCCTTTTTTAGGATGTCGCGCTCCTCGCTGACCCGCTTCAGTTCGGCCTTGAGTCGGCGAATTTCTGCCGCCTGGCCTTGCAACTCGCTACGCTCAACCTCGGGCACGCTGTAACGCTTCAGCCACTCGTACAGGGTCGGCAACGACACGCCCAATCGACTCGCCACTTCTGAGGCGGGATGACCACGATCCGTGACCTGTTTGACCGCTTCAATCTTGAACTCTTCCGGGTAACGCTTGCTGCTCATGACTTCTCCTTTTGCCTAAGTTTAAGGCTTCGGAGCGTCTACTGGTTCCGGGGCGATTCAGTTTGTCATGCATAAGGGTCACGGACATTACTTACATCCGCACCTTCCAAGAGTGTGCTATATCTTGGAGTCATGCTGAATTGATTCTCACGTAAAGTGATCGGCTGATCAATGAAATCGACACTCGCCAAGGAGATCATACTAATTGCAATCACTAATAACAGTCTGGAGAAGGAAACTAACAGGGCAGATGATCATTCATTCAGACTAGGTACAAAGTACAGTGGCAAAATCCTTTTTTGTAGCTTAAAGAAAGAGAGAATCCGTACTCATATGTACGATCCATAAGGATAAGGCACGTGCTGATATATATAGATTATATTGAGGTATTTTATAACAGGGCTAGCAGGCCTACTAACCTAGGTGGTATGAGCTCTGAGGTATTTTAAGAGCAATGACTCAGCAGAAAAAGGCTATCAAACCGTGGGTAGTCCAAAGTTTAACAGTGTTACTAAACACACATTTTACTTGCACATAAAAGAGAGCGAATTCCGATTCAACCATCGCTATGACTATCTTAACTTTGAGACACTCAAATTTCTAAGAAAAACTCTCCTTAGTTTCCTAATGCCTAATCCAATTGAAAAACTGAACAAGCGAACTAAATCAGCAACAGATAAAAAGCATCTTAATCGCTCAATCAGATTTTCAAAGTACAGAGCATCAGATATTTCTTTATGAATAGTCATATATATATAACTCTTATCTGAAACTAATCTTCTCGAAATATAATTAATCAGAAAGTTCATACTCTCCGAACTTAATACAGAATTCAAAGAAGCAGGCAACCTATATAAACTCTCAAGAACTTTATTAATTTGCTCAATCTTAAAATATAAAGATTGATTATCTCTCTTCATTGTAACCGAACTAGAGTTTCTATAATAAAAATAAATCCCCTCATTAATGGTTACTGCCTTCCTAGATAAGACTAACATTGCAGAAAGCAATAAAACATCTTCGGCAAAAATGAGTCTTTCATCTACATTAACATTTAATATTAAGAAAGTTTCTTTTAGCAGATCTTTTCTAAAGGCTTTACCTGGAGTACCTAAATTGATATTTTTCTTTTTCAAGACAGCTCTAGCAATATCTTTGCTGCCCAAGTCAACAATTGGTGTTTGGGGTTTATTAGACCACCATTTTAAATTTGGTATATCTCTACAATTAAAGAAAACTATATCAGCCTCATATTTTGAGGCAGAAGAATATATTAGCGAAATAGCATCCAAGCGCAACTCATCATCAGGATCTAGGAATACAATATATTCACCAATGGAGTTTTCAACTCCCACTCTTCTGGCATGATAAGTTCCCAAATTCTTTACATTTTCAACAATCCTGATACGACTATCTTTTTCTGCCCACTTTTTTGCTCGAAAAATAGAATCATCAGTACCACAATCATCAACAACTATGATTTCAATGCTAGAGAATGTCTGATGAACACAAGACTGCAAAGCCCTGTCAATATATTCCCCAACATTATATGTCGGAAGAACAATTGATATCAGAGGATTAATTAAATTATTACTCAAAATAAAACCTCTTATTTTAATTCATCACGTAATACAACAGAAAAACCCATCATTGACACAAGCTTTCTAACAACCAGTCCGCACTCGTTTTACGTAAATAGTCTAATTTCATAGACACATTATCCCAATCAATTGGTTCATGCATACACTCACGAAGACTTTTACTAGATTCACTATTATAAATTCTATTTTCAAGCCCCAATTTACTCAGAATAGAAATAAACCGACTATTCTCAGTCGCAGTGTAGCCATCTTGCAAAACGACAAGAAATGGTCTTTTCATTATTATAGAAAAAACCGTTCCATGGAATGAGTTTGTAACTATACAGTTAGCAGATGAAAAGCTTTTAATCCACTGGGGAATGTTAGGTATAAATAGATTTTCCTTAGGTATACAACTTTCTGCGCCCTGAAGAGGAATCACTTTTAACTTCAACCCACCACTCGAAGAAAAATTAACAAGCTCACTCCAGGGTAAAGAACTTCGTCGGCGAATATTCAAAAAATAGCACAACAACACTTCATCATCATCTGAAGAAAGATTGCGTGTTAGATTTAAATAATCAGAAGCAGGCAATAAAAAAGTAGGATCCAGAACACTAACAGCATCACAGATTCCCGCCAATTTACAGTGCTCCAATCCTTGTTCCTCGCGAACTGATATAGCTGAAAATCCACTTAAATATTTCGCTGCTAAGACATACCAGTCGTGAGACAGTCGCTGCCAAGCACCACTTGCAGCATATGAAATTTTTTTTACTCCTGGCGGTCCAAAATCCAAAAAATTTATCTCATTTGCAACCGTCCAAACCTGATCAGAACCAACAATATATACATCAGCATCAGGATAGTTTTGCTTTAAATCATTAACATCGCCATATATTCTTTCACTAAGCCTTAAATTAGATATGAAAAAATCTTGGAAGTTACGAGGGTACTTTTTATGCCCAAACTTTACTATACGGTTATTTACAAACCTAATTACAGTTTTTGGTGAAAATAGTTTTTTTATATTATCAGTAGATATAATTTTTTTAACACTTGGATCATATCTTATCCAGCATGCCTCATATCCATTTTTTCTCAAAAACTCTTGCAAAGCAAAATATTGCAACGCCGAACCATAATTTTCATGTTCTTTTGCATAAGCATATGTCGACAGCACAGCAACTTTCATAATTTCTCCACACTAAAAATACCAAAGACCAATGAATCATTACATATGCATCACAGTGTCTACAGGCCGACAATTACAATAAAATTTAAAAAAACCAATCTAGAAACTCTACTCTGCCAAAGCTTGATGTAAGAAATCTCTAGACTTTTTTTGCAACTCTTTTAACCGAGACTCAACAATATCGTAATTAATATTGCTTTTAGGAATGTCATTTATAGAATAGACCATTCGATCTTCTAGCCCTAATGCTTGCAATAGACTACTAATTCTATAGCTTCCACGGAATTCACTCACGACACTAACAAACTGCTTCTTAAAAAGAATAGCAAATGCAGTACCATGAAAAGATGTAGTAATCACAAAATCTGAGTTATAAAACAACTCAACAAAATCTTCCGGCCCACTTAATGCATATTTATTTAGTAAATCACCGATACCAACATGGCCTCTAAGCCTAATTACCTTATCGATATCAAGCACCCCTTTAATAGACCTAATTACATCACAAACATTTACATCATCCGCCATTAAATACACAAGTATATATTTTGATGATTTTTTTCTTACTATAAGAGAATCAAAAATAGATGAATCAACCATCAGTGTTGGATCCAATACGGTCTGCACTGGTTTCTTTAGATATGGTTGGATTTGCTTATTAAATATATCCTCTCGAACACTAATAGCTGAAAAATTTGCAAGATAGCTAGCTTGATTTAAAAAATTTACATTTTCACCATGTTTTTGCACTTCTGTACTTGCTGCATATGAGATAATTTTTGAATCTTCATTTCTATCAAAATCTCCCAAAAAAACAGGATCCCCCCCAGTTATGCTTGCATTCCATATCTGATCACTACCCAAAACATAAGCATCATAACTCTTATCAATCATCTCCTTAGCATTGAAAGGGAAAGGTGATAAGTCAAGATTACTTACTATAAATCTGTCAAATTTTCTTGACCGTAAAATTCTTGAGGGGATCCACAAGAGCTGCCCAAGAAGTTTAATAAGATTATTGTAATAAATAAACCGTTGTTGGTATGGCTTCACCAAATACTCAGGCCTGTAATCAATCACCTCAACACAATGCCCCAACGATTTTAGATATTCTTGTAATGCATAGGCTTGTAGTACTGCGCCATAGTTATGCGCGCAATGAAAAGTAAGAATTCCAATTTTCACTTTAACTATCCAAATTAGCAAATTTTTTAACTACATAGCAAAACCATTACATAGGATTTTCGTACAGCCTCACTTAACAACTATATATTAAACTTATTGACACCAACTCTCGCCCACCAGCTTTCTTTTACCTAAATAATTTCTAACTGGTTCATATAATTTAATAATCATCTTATTTATTTATCGTATGTGAAATATTATCTAGTAGCTTTCGCTCTGAACGCGCAACCTTATATTCACCCTTCAAACGTCCAACGGCCACCATCATAATCACAACTTCTTCAGGTTTTACATACCCTAACTTTCGAAGTTTTAAATCGTTCCCAATGGATGAAGACCAATTCAAGGGACATGCCCCATATCCTTGAGCATGAATTCCCAATAAAAAATTCTGAGCAAACATTCCTCCATCAATCCAATGTTGGTAACGCTCTGTAGGTTCCAACATTTCTGAAATATCCATTGCAATTATTGCAATTACAGATGCTTCACTGCCAAACCCCCTGTTACCATTCTGTAGTGCTAATGCGCGATGCTTCTCTTCTTCACCCCGTAATAAATATATTCTTCCAGCCTGTCGATTGCATACACACGGTGCATGCTGTGCGGCTTTCACCGCATTTTCCAACACAACTTCAGGAACACTCTCATTAGAAAAATTACGTACCGAGACACGACTAGTTATAAATTTTATATAATCAGTACCGACATCAGAAAGCCTTTCCGGCTCTTTAACTGGTTTCCCAGTAATGTTGAAACCTTTACGCTCAGCAAGATCTAATACTCGATTGATATGCTCAGATGCTTTAATACCACTGCCAGCATTAAAATCAGCATAGCCATGCAAAGCATCCATAGCTAATGTTACTTCATTTGCACAAATATTGTTATTAATCGCATATTCTAGTTGAGCACATAGATTCTTAATTGCCTCTTTACCAAAGCCAGGCCTTGGCTCAGGAAGAGCGAGTCCTTTTTCAATTATATGATAGCATTTAGTAATTTGCGCCCCAAGACTAACTTCTGATTTAGAAGTACGCCAATGGATTCCTGAATAACGTAGGAATCTGTAAACATCATAAGCACTTACTTTCAAGAATTGAAATGGAATAATCCATGGCTTTAGGATAGATTTTAACTGTGCTGGTATTAACTTTTTAAAACTCATATTTTTCCTTAACTTTAGAGTAAATAGCATAAATAAACATATTTATTTTACGCCTCAACTCTGCATCAATCCCCAAAAGATAAATACAACCCATTGAAACAATAACTCCCGCAATCATGACGATTAAGGAGAACAAAAAGCTAGAAGGTAACAGACTACGTAAAATAACCACAGGTATTAAGGAAGTCACACTTACTATAATACTAGACACGATCACCTTTCTCACATAGTCTGCAATAGAGATGCCAACCAAATACCTAACTATTAGCAAGCGTGGAATAAACATCAGAATATTCATAACAATAGCTACAGCAAAAACCAGCCAAGGCATAGGCCATAACTTTAATGCAAACCATGAAGCAGGAAAGATAAGCAGCTGCATGGTACTCAGAATCAAATCATAGAGCCGTATATTTCCCGTTGCTCTTGCCGCGGTCATTAGCGGTAAGCTAATCGATGTAATAAGAGCCTCAAGCAGAACTAATCGAGAAAAAAGTACTGCCTCAGCAGGAGGCTTCTCCAACCAAAGCGTTAGCACAAACTCCATCTCAATAAATAGTGGCAATGCTATTAACCACATAAGAAAGAATGTTATTTTTGATCCCATATTAACTAAAGAAAATAACTCCTTCGTATTACCAGCAGCATAATATTTAACAATAGGAGGATATAAACTAGTATTAAAGTTTTGCGATAAAATAATCGCTTGCCCTCCTATTTGAAGTGCAATTGCACGAGCCGCCACGACAACAGGATTAAAGACTTGACTTAATAAAATTGTAACAGCCTGAGTCCTTGCGACAGTAGAAAATGAATTAAAAAGCATCCAACCTGTAAAACTCAATATTTCACGCAATAATATCGAATCCCAATATATCTTTTTAACTTGACACTCAGGATATCGCCTTATACAAACCCAACCATAAACAAATGTAATCAAGATAGATACACACAGCAAACCCAATCCATATAACTCTAACTTATCAAACTCAAAAACCAACAATAGCACTGCTGCTAATAATTTAAAGCCTGCCTCAGCGATAGAAATATATGCATATGTGCGCATATCCTCATAAGATATAAGCATAGCTATAAAGGGAGATGAAAACATACTGAACATAAAAGAAAAAACTGTGTAATGATAAAGCAGAACAACAGACTCTTTACGTAAAACAGGTATATTCAGTTTTTCTGTCACATACCATAACCCTATGGTTTCAAGAGCAAATAATGCAAAAATACCTATCGCAAGATATATCAAGAGATTCATACTAAATAAAACACGTAACTTTTCATGATCCCCTTCACCAAGGGCATAAGAAAAATATCGTTGCGTAGCAGATGCCATCGCAGCTGGCAAGAAAGAAAATACAGTAACAATACCTCCCACCACACTAAAGATACCGAAGTCAACAACCCCCATAGCATTCAGAACAATACGAACGGCATAAAGAGAAAAACCAATAGTGAGGAGCAACCTTAGATATAGGATTAAGGTATTTTTAACGATTCTACGATTTGTGGACATTCTGATATTCATGCCTATTTATAGGCGACATATAGAAAAAAAGAGAGTAGCTAGGAGAACATTAAGATGCTAAAACTTTATGAACACGCATATTAGTTCTATATTTCCATCCAAAGCCAGCATAGCTTTGGCATCCCTGATTTGGCATTTTCCCTTTTTTGATCAAACTTATCAATAACATTCAGGCATGAGACAGTTTTATCTTGACTGAAGTCCGGCCTGCCTAACGCTCTACAGGCGCCCATGTGTCAGATACACTTTAGCTTCAGCTCATGAGTGTCACTCACGCAACAGTAAAGCCAGAAAAGGTGGCAATACGCTGGTTCTGGATTGGGCACGCTACGAGTGTGCCAATCCCATGTCTGCTATGGGCTAATTATGAACTGATATTTACCTATCGCGACTATTACCGCACCAGTGTGTGTGCAATTACGGCTTGTGCCCTCCCTGCATGCTTGAACCTGTTACTCGTATGCTTGCCACCCAAGTGATTGACCGATTCATATAATGTTATAAGTATCAATCCTCCAACTTGGCGTTGAACATGAAAACCTAGACTGAGGTATTCGCTTTAGCCGCCTGAACTCTGCAGACTCTGCTGTAAAATGACAAGCAGATATTGCAGCATCTGGACATAAGCTACATCATGCTCCACAATTCTTACTGCGCTCAGATGCAATTCGATACCACCATCGGGTTATAGGGCTAGAGCAGTTCACCCACGTTTGTGCTTGGCTTGATGGATGAGGATTGAAATATATGGGCAACAACCAGCACCTCTGATGTGTTGTCCAATTACCCACACCAATATTGCCGACACTAGTTATAAAATGGTTCGTACTCAAGCCATATGCCATGCCACCCCCTGCGACAGATGCAATACTGATAAATTCGAGAACGGCTTGCCGCTTAAACTCGCAGGAGTGACGGCAGTGGCTTGCGGATCACAGAGAAGATAAAAATTCGCTTATCCTATTAAGTGTGCATTTAACATGAGTAAACATTTATCTTAATAAAATTTGCTCAAATTTGGTACTGGTACTGGGCGGGCTATTACGATTTAGCAATCAACTAAATTTGTTAATCCCTGTTTAGCACTCCATTCTTAACCACGGAGAAATCATGAAAATTCTGATCGTACACAATGCTTATCAATTGGCAGGAGGAGAAGATAGTGTAGTCAAAAATGAAATAGCATTATTGCAACAGCACGGACATGATGTTGAGCTTCATCTAGTCTCTAATAATGAAGTACGTGGTATTGCTGGAAAAATAAATGCAGCTCTTGGAGTAATATTCTCACCAACCTCATATTTCCGTATTCGAAAAATACTCAGAAAAACTCATCCTGACATTGTCCATGTACATAATTTTTTTCCATTAATTTCACCAGCAGTTTTTTATGCCTGTAAGGCGAATAGGACACCTGTTGTATTAACATTGCATAATTATCGCCTAATTTGTCCTACTGCATTACTGATGCATGACGGCAAAGTAACAGAGAAAAGTTTGGAAGAAGGACCTTGGTGGACTATTCCTAAAAAGGTTTACCGAGGATCATATATTGGAACATTCATGTTGGCTCTCATGATTGCCATCCACAAGCGCCTTGGCACATGGAATCGCACAGTTAGTCGCTTCATTCTGCTAAGTCAATTTTCCATCAGTAAATTTATCAAGGCTGGTATTGACCCATACCTTCTCACGGTTAAACCTAACTTCGTTGATATAAAGAAACCTCCCGAACAAGAACGCACTGGATTTTTATTTGTTGGACGCCTGTCGGAGGAAAAAGGAATTGGCGTATTACTATCTGCACTCGAAAAACGCCATAGCACTATTAGTCAATCAAAAATCCAAGTTGCAATAGCAGGAGATGGGCCATTATCTCCACGAATAACACAATCCGAACATCTTGTTAAATATTTGGGAAATCTAAAAAGTAATGATGTACGCGCCTGGATGTACGCCTCCAATGCACTGATTTTGCCAAGTGTTTGGTATGAAGGTTTCCCAATGGTAGTTGTTGAAGCTTATGCTTGTGGCCTTCCTATCATTGCAAGCAGAATAGGCGCCCTTGCAGAATTGGTCGAAGATGGTGTAACAGGTTTACTATTTAACCCAGGTGATGCTGTAGATTTGGCGGCCAAACTTCAATGGGCTATCCAGCATCCCGAAAAAATCAAGGAAATGGGGAAGCGTGCCCGGCAACGCTATGAGCAAAGATACACCTCGAATAAAAACTACGAAGAATTACTATCCATCTATAACGCCGCCATTGCAAATCGATAAAGTTACCTAAACGATTTCAACCACATGCAAAACACCTCACCTGCTAATATCTTATGAGAAAAACAACCTTATTAATCGAATTTATACATCTATGAACGTCCGTATTGATCATTGAACCTAACAATATCGTCCTCCCCAAGATATGCTCCAGATTGCACTTCTATCATTTCTAATGGCAATCTTCCTGGATTGGCTAATCTATGAGTTACACCAAGTGGAATATAGGTGGACTGATTTTCCGACACAAGGAAAACCTCATCTCCACGCGTAACTTCAGCAGTGCCGGTCACGACAATCCAGTGTTCAGCGCGATGATGGTGCATCTGTAATGATAGTGTAGCTCCCGGGTTGACAACAATCCTCTTGACCTGGAACCTCTCTCCCATATCTATACTGTCATACCAACCCCAAGGCCTGTGCACTTTGCGATGCAGATGCGCTTCCGGCCTTGCTTGCACTTTCAGTAACTCAACCACTTTTTTGACTTCCTGGGTCTGGTTTTTGTCTATCACCAAAACAGCATCCGAGGTTTCGACGACGGCAATATTGCTGACCCCCACGCAAGCCACCAAGCGGCTAGAGGAAAGCGCTAATATGTTCTCGCATCCGGTCAACACAACATCACCTTTACTAGCATTGCCTTCGTCATCTTGAGGTAGTACTTTCCAGTAGGAGTCCCAGGCTCCTACATCAGACCAACCAGCAGCCAAGGGAACCACCACGCCTTTAGGTAGAGAGGTCTCAGCATTGGCAACCCGCTCCATGACGGCATAATCAATGGAGTCACTCGGACAACTAGAGAACAGAACTTTATCAACACGGACAAAATCACCATCATCCTGTTTCTGCTCCCAAGCCTGTTGTACTGCTTGCAGAATATCTGGCCGACATTGCATCATAGCCTGCAACCAAACTGAGGCTCGCATCATGAACAGCCCACTGTTCCAGAGAAATTCACCACTATCGACATAGCGTCCTGCTGTTTGCAGATCTGGCTTCTCAACAAACTGTGCAATTTTAAACGCAGTATTATCCTCTATGAGTGACTCCCCCTTTTGGATATAGCCGTAGCCAGTTTCAGGACTATCAGGCACGATACCAAATGTAACGATATTTCCCTGCTCTGCCTGCGTGGCAGCCAACTTAACAGCCTTTTGAAAAATCGCAGTTTCGACTATGACATGATCAGCAGGCATGACAAGCAGGATAGGATCTTGCCCATCTTGCGTAGCTTCCAACGCAGCCACGGTAAGTGCTGGTGCTGTATTTTTCCCTACAGGCTCAAGTATGACTCGCCCAGAGACGCCCATCAAGCGCAATTGCTCAGCAATGACAAAGCGATACTCCTCATTACATATAACCAAAGGCGCTCCGACCTGTAACGCCACGCCCTCCCCTTGAACTCTACGCAAAGTAGCTTGTAGCAAGGAGTCATCATTGACCAGACTCAGCAACTGCTTGGGATATTTTTCACGCGAAAGTGGCCACAACCGGGTACCGGAACCACCACAAAGCACTACAGGTACGATAGCAATTGACATCTTGCCCTCATCTTATATTTATCTAATTGAAATGGGATCACACCAGCCAGAAGTACCTGGGCCAGCGTATTAGTCGCGACCAAATAGGGCTCGCGTAAACACTTTGCTATTAACATCATTAAAATCTGCGGGCGGTAGATTAGAAACAATCACACAGGAATAGCATTTGAAGGTTTTCAAATCATTCAATATCTTAGAATTAAAAATTCGGCTCCACCATCACAGACTCATGAAACAATCACCTCAATCTCTTTAGCTTTTATTGAGCATGTCTACTTTTTCAGCGACGATTAATGTGATGGGGAAGAAAAATAATCTTTAGTGTATGCATGAACCTCAGGAGAGGATTTCAACTCTTCTATGCTCCACCACTTCAATTGTGCATGTTGATTGTCATGTTGCTTTATCTCAATCGTGCCTGGCAAATCAATGCGATGCCCCAGCGCAACATAGTGCGTTGTAATACCAACATCACCGGCAAAACTATCTTTATAAAAATGCTGATAGGCTCCCATCAGCTCGGGCTTGATATCATAAGCATTTAGCTCATTCACAATCGACAACTCCGTTTGTATAACTCGAGACAAAGCTGCTGCAATCGTTTCATTTTTCATGATCCGTCCACCAGGTACAAACCAGAATCCCTGAGCAGGCTTGTTCAAGCGTCGCCCCAGCAACGCCTTGCCATGCTGATATATTATCAAGTCGACGGAAACCAAAGGCATGGCATCAACCATAGCTGAAAATTTTTCTTTAGAATGAATCATGATTGATTAGTTAGTATATTTGTCGAAAACAGAGAATTTTGAAAAAACAATTTTCTTAATCAGAATGAGGCGATATAACTCAGCAATCAGCATTACAACAAAATATAACAAGAGGGATCCTCCCAAGGCATAAATCTCACACCAAGCCCCTTAACAACACCAATTACATCGCGTTTAGCAAATAACACGTTATATCATTCACTCCTACTAGGTGATTACCTAGCCACAACATAGCCGAGACCACAACTAATAAAATGGCTAGCCTGTGAGCTCAAATAATCTTTCGAGGCCCAAGATATTATTTTCCGATGACATTTTTCAGCACATGAAAAACAAACAAGGAGTTCGTCACTAAATACCGCTTCCACAACCGCCGAGGCTCAGAACACAATCTATGTAGCCACTCCAAACCATTTCTTTGCATCCAGAGAGGTGCTCGCAGGATAGTCCCTGCATGATAATCAAAAGCAGCTCCTACACCTATCATAACAGCATTGATTTTTCCTTTATGTTCAGCCATCCACTTCTCTTGCTTTGGGCAGCCGAGACTCACCCAGACGGTACCAGCTCCTGACTTATTAATTTGGCTGATTATAGACTGATCTTCTTCCGCGCTCAGTGGGCGGAAAGGTGGGGAATACATACCAACTATATTGAGCTGAGGAAAATGTTGAGCCAGCTTTTCTTTCAAAATATCAAGCGTAGTTTGTGTACCACCATAGAGAAAAATTGACTCACTGGTTGCCTCGGCATGAGCGCAATATTTCCACATCAGGTCAGGACCATTTATACGCTCCTGATGACCATATCCCTGTTTGCGTATCATCCAGGCAACCGGTGCTCCATCAGGCGTAGCCATGTCGGCTTGATTAACTATATCCTCAAATTCTCGACTTTGTGTAACAGACACCACAGAATGTACATTGCAAATACACACATAAGCACTCTGGTGAATAGTTGCCCAACTTGAGATTCTTGAAATTGCTTGCTGCCAAGTAATAACATCAATATCGGCTGCAAGCACCTTCACCGTTTTTCTCAACACATTCATTCAATTTCTCCGCAACGCATACCTCATCAAGGCACTAAGCGCAGCTAAAAAAACCCAGGATAGCGATGCTACTAAGCGCTCTAACATGGCAGTACAGTACAATAAACAGGAAAACTATATCAGAGGAGACTTATTAGTCACTTTAAATAAATTATGGATTAACAATTTAATTCCTAAATAGAAACTAAATATTATTCAAATACAAAAAAATGTTTTCTTATCTACGACAAGGTAGAGCAGCCATGTAAGCTGTGACTACATCAGTAAAATTACCCACTATAAAACTTCTTCGCGCTAAAACACACCCAATTCTCAACTTATACAAAACATAGTCATCTGCCAACAAATTCGTAACGGATACAGATACAAAGCTTTTTTATATGCAGTAAAAAAGAACTATAGTGGCATTCTAGAAAAATAAACTGAACAGTAGTATAGAGTATTTACCAATACAGATTAAAGACCAAGACTTAGGCCTCAACTAGCTCAATAACAATAAAACTCATCAAAAACAGAAGCGGCGAATTGCTAGGATTGAGAATAATAACCTATCCTTTTCATGGCTGTCATTTTCTTACGAACTAATAAATCACTTCAGCTTCAAATACAACAAGATGAAATATCTCTAATAATTTATCTAGAAAACCCATCAGGATAAATAATAACCGGGGTCTGGCTCACCATCACCATTCCACGAGTAACCTTCTGCTCAAAATTATCTCCAGCATAGGCAAAGTTTGTTAAGGTGGGTTGATTAGTCACATCCAGATTAAAACTACTTTTTGTTGTCCAAAGAATCAACGCAACCTTACCATTTTTTTCTACCCTTACCTGATTTAGCCCATTTACGTCAAATTGCACATAGTCCGCATAGCTATTTAAGAGCCAAGACTTAACTATGCCATATACTCGGCCCAATGCGGTTGGCGTTGAATAATTAGCTTCCACCATGGGCTTACCGCCATATTGAAGCGAGGCACCTTCCCAAGTATAAAAACTAAAGTTAGCAATTTTGAGCGCCGCATTACTAATTACTCCCTGCGCCAAGGCATCTTCAGCTGAAGTATTACCTCCATCCGCTATCGATTTGCAATCCTCCAATACAGAATTGCAAGTAATGTTAGCTTCAGTATTCCATAAGGCCACTTTAGCAAGGCCATGATTATCCAGCATTGCTCGCAGATTCCGTAAGATTCCAGTTGACAAATCAGTCGACCGACCTATATAAACATGCACACTAATAGCATCTATATAATTGCCACCACCTACTGCCAAAAATTGGGAAAGAAACGACATCCCATAGCTAGTAACATTTGGTCCGATAAGCTGATTAGTAGGATCAATCGCTTTTAATTCCTGATATGCAACTCTGGCCAGAGTTGCCATGTTTTCTGCACCACCATCCCAGAATGCCCAATAGTCAGCCTCGTTCCATAGCTCCCATACCTTTATCTTACCTTTGTATCTCGTAGCTAGTGCTCTCACATAATTACGCCAATCATCGGTATTGACAGGCATAGTGCATGCAGAGCGCCCATAAGGATAATTATTGCAAGACTTAGCATGTTTACTACCAGCCCAGTCTGGGGTCATGCCTAATGTATAAATGATTTGTACATCTGGATTATTACGTAACGCATAATCCACATACATATCCAAACGCTTAGCATGAACAGAGCTTGACCATTGAATAGGTCCTTTATAAGGCTGCAAATTAGCCCATGTGGTTCCAGTATCCCATAGTCTTATTGAACCAGGGTTGAAGCTAGGCCACGTTGAATGCACACCTAGTTTATTGATATGAATTCCGAAAAAACTGTTATCAATCGGTTTGGCAGCATACGAAGGCAACTGAGATGTGCTTGTTGTAGTTGTAGTTTGATTGGTCGTTGAAGTAGAACTCGCAGGCTTAGGAGCGATTGGCGAAGCAGTTTTATTTATGCCAGAGAAAGTCCCACCACCACCACCAACCACATTGCCACCCACCCCAGGACGAGTCTCTGCTCCTTGATTAAGGGGAGTTGTATCGACAATGGCGAGTTGTTGAATATTTGGAACACTTGCAACATTACCAACAGAAGAAGGGTCTACCTCTGCGAATATAGCTCCATTGATGCACAATTTTACGTTGACATCATCCAATCCCAGCCTCACAGAACCCACTGTATTCAAAGGATAAATTCCCTTAAGCTTAATTTGCTTCCACGCAGTGGTAACATTAGTTGTTTGGATTGCGGCAGTCTCATAATGTGCCCCATCCCGACGGAAATAAAGCCTGACTTTGGCCGCTTTATCAGCCTTCACCCAAACACTGACTTCATAAGCATCATGCTGACTAAGTGTGCCTGGTATTATCAGTTCAGCATCACCCGTCCCTCGACTCCGCACCATAAATGAAGTAGAGGAACTGCCCTCACGTAGCCCGCAAGTGGCATCTGTTTTGAAGTAGGAGTGTGATGCCCCTCCCCATGAATTAACTACCCATCGAGCCTCAGCAGGAGTTGCAAGAGTGGAATGCGAGAATAGAAAAAAGATCATACTGAAAAAAGCATTTGCCCCACAGATACGTCTCATGATCTACTCCCAGTTAATCTTGACTCTTTTACATTAGAACCTACAGATCTGACACAACAAATAAAAATGAAAAGCAAGAAATAATATATTAATGTGTTATCAGTCAAAAATAATATATTTAAAAAAAGAAAACCAACTCTTGTAACGTAATTTCTTGCTGTATACATCAAAGATATCATCAAGATATAAAACAGCAGTCCATATTCGTAAAATAATTTTACAAGATCACTATGTAAGTTAACTTTCTCTGCATTTCCAATAACATACTTAGATAATTCATACGATGCCCCAGGACCTTGACCCCAAAAAATAAATTGTTCTGGGTGAGCGTAAATTTCTTTTGCTGGCAAAGACAATAACTGTTGGCGCCCCATTCCAAGTTGATCTGCGCTTTGCTGAGTATATTCATAAATGAAATAATCAAACCCGCCCATACCATACATTAAAAGCATTACTAAAAAAATTACATTCAATGGCACCATAACCCATGCGTTCAGAAAATAACGACCATTTTTTTCACCAAAAAAAACAAAAAAACATGATACCAATGCGCCAAGCAATGCAATTCGCTTCAAGCAAAGTAAAGCCATTAATATGCACAAAATAAACAATCTATACCGTTTTTCAAACAGTGCAAACGGGGCCAACAAACCAAACACAAATGCAAATGGGGATTCTAAAGAAGATTCAGATGTCGCAATATCAAAACTGAAACCACCTGTTAAGGCACCAGACAACCCAAAGAAAATAAAAGACCCGACAAAGAAGATATTAAATATTGTCCACAACTTTACCCGCGGTATAACGTAAAGCAAAGATATAGAAATTCCAGAGAACGTAAAAAAAAGATCTTTAATACCCTCAGTATTACCTAAGGGTGATAGGATCAATCCAGCCAAAATAAATGCAAGAAAAGGCCTAACCTCCTCTCCAATTCTGATCTTGCCGTCTGCCAGCACAGCAATCAAAACAAGAAATGGCACAGTGAAAAACAAATATCTCAAGAATGGCAAGGTTAAACATAACAATGCCAGCATCAACCCTATTACAAATATAATATTCCGCAATAGTAAAGGAGAGTCTTTTTGCACTGAATTTTGCACAATAGTAGCCATATTACTTGACTTGAAACTCCATAAAATCTCGATAGGCCTGTCTCAAACCATCACTCAATTGAGTGCTAGCTTTCCACCCCGCCTTCGTCAGTCTAGTCACATCCATGAGCTTTCTAGGCGTGCCATCCGGCTTGGTAGTGTCGAATTCGATGTTGCCTTGGTAACCCACTGTTTGTTTGACGAGCTCTGCCAGTTCTTTGATGGTGACATCCTCCCCTACCCCTACGTTAATGAGAGGTGGTTCGAATCTGCCTGTCTTGCTTTCATCGCTACCCAACAAAGCCTGGTATTGGTCTTGCGGTAGGTTCATGAGGTAGACACAGGCGTCAGCCATGTCGTCACTGTAGAGGAACTCTCGCTTTGGTGTACCTGTGCCCCATACCGTCACATTGGGTTGATTATTCTGCTTAGCTTCGTGGAATTTGCGCAGCAGGGCCGGGATGACGTGGCTGTTTTCGGGATGGTAGTTGTCACCGGGACCGTAGAGGTTGGTGGGCATGGCTGCTAGGTATTGTGTGCCGTATTGGCGGTTGTAGCTCCAGCACATTTCAATTCCAGCGATTTTGGCCAATGCATAAGGACGATTAGTGGGTTCCAATGGGCCTGTGAGGAGGTGTTGCTCTTGCATCGGCTGTGGCGCCAGCTTGGGGTAGATGCAGCTGGAGCCCAAGAACAAGAGCCTAGTGACTCCGTGCTTCCAGGCGCTGTGAATGACGCTATTTTGGATAGCAAGGTTATCCCGGATAAATGCTGCTGGGTAGGTGTTGTTGGCAACAATGCCACCTACCTTGGCCGCAGCCAGAAAGACATATTTGGGCTTGTGTTCAGCGAAGAATGCGTCCGTGGCTTTGTCGTTAGTGAGGTCGAGTTCAGCATGGG
Source organism: Methylobacillus draconifructus (assembly GCF_045984355.1). Taxonomy (NCBI): domain Bacteria; kingdom Pseudomonadati; phylum Pseudomonadota; class Betaproteobacteria; order Nitrosomonadales; family Methylophilaceae; genus Methylobacillus; species Methylobacillus draconifructus. The sequence goes on from NZ_JBJQII010000002.1 coordinate 458,522, forward strand.
TGCGCTTGAGGATGTTGGTGTATCCCTTGGCTTCGAGATTTCTGACGATGGCAGAGCCAACGAGTCCCCGATGGCCTGCGACATAGATTTTTGCAGTTTTTTCCATGACTACGCTCTATTACTCATTGTAGTCGTAAGCGGCAAAGCCGTGCTTCTTGACGAGTTCGTCACGCTGGGCACTCTTGAGGTCTTCACGCACCATTTCAGAGACGAGTTCCTGGAAGGTGGTCTTGGGGGTCCAGCCCAGCTTTTGTTTGGCTTTGGTGGGATCACCCAATAAGGTTTCAACTTCGGTCGGACGGAAGTAGCGCGGATCAACCTGGACGATGACTTTGCCGTTGGCATCATAGCCCTTTTCATCCACGCCTTGACCCTTCCAGGTGATGGTGATGTCGAGTTCCTTGGCAGCAGCATTAACGAAGTCACGCACACTGTATTGCACGCCAGTGGCAATAACAAAGTCTTCTGGATGATCCTGTTGTAACATGAGCCATTGCATTTCGACGTAGTCTTTGGCGTGACCCCAATCGCGTAGAGCATCTAGATTACCGAGGTAGAGACTGTCTTGCAGGCCGAGCTTGATACGGGCTAATGCACGGGTGATTTTGCGGGTAACGAAGGTTTCACCGCGCAATGGACTTTCGTGGTTGAATAGCACACCGTTACAGGCATAAATGCCATAGGCTTCACGGTAGTTGACGGTGATCCAGTAGCCGTAGAGCTTAGCCACAGCGTAAGGACTACGTGGATAGAATGGCGTAGTTTCTTTCTGTGGAACTTCTTGTACCAGACCGTAGAGTTCGGAAGTGGAGGCTTGGTAGAAACGGGTCTTTTTTTCCAGGCCGAGAATACGGATGGCTTCAAGGATGCGCAGGGTGCCAATACCGTCGGCATTGGCAGTGTATTCGGGAGTATCAAAGCTTACAGCGACGTGGCTCATCGCAGCCAGGTTGTAGATTTCGTCTGGCTGGACTTGTTGGATGATACGAATCAAGTTAGTGGAGTCAGTCAGGTCACCATAGTGCAGGATGAAGTTTTTGTTATCAACATGCGGATCCTGATATAAGTGATCAATACGGTCAGTGTTGAACAATGATGCACGGCGCTTGATGCCATGAACTTCATAACCCTTGCTCAATAATAGTTCTGCTAGGTAGGCCCCATCTTGACCTGTTACACCTGTAATTAATGCTACTTTTTTTGTCATTTTTTATCCTACTAAACTAGATTAAATAGAAAGAAAAGTTAAATACCAGCAAGCTTATGTCGATCTGTTGCAGGTAACGAAGTTAACAAATCATCAATAAATCGATTTTGCAATGCATAAGACTCTTCAGCATTAGAATTTATGGAAGACACTCTAAAAATCAAACCATCAGCTATTAATCCATTCAATCCATATTTCAATTGCGTCATTTTGGTTTCAAATCCGCCCGACACAACTTTATCGCCAACTGTTGTCCAGTATGTTAAAGGCTCAGATCGACTACCTAGTTTTGTGAATAATCGCTTAACACGAATCTCCCCTTGCCCAGTTCTTACAATATCTCTCTTAGAAGAAACTAACTGAAAGCCTTGAGCTGGATAACAAACATCAGGTATATGCACTTGATTTGTATCACTTTGCTCATCCCCATAAGCAATTGATATCATAATAAAATCACCTTGAGCATTAACGTATGTACGAGATAAGGTTTGGGTGTATATCTGATTTAGAACCTGCTCTTGTTGAGGATTAATAATTGATGCCCCTGAATCCTTTATCCTAGTCCAATTAGAAAAAGAGTCCGGAATAATCAGATCCAGATCAACTTTACCGCTCAAATCTGCAACTTTTTGAGTAGGTTTATATGCAACAGCGATATAGGCACTCAGCACCATCAAAGATGCCAAAATAACATTTACTAAGAGTTTCTTATTCATATTGTCAGGCAGGACTATACGTTGACGTTTTTCTCAAATACTTCCGCTCTATAAACTGTAGGCAAGTATCCATCCAAATAATTAGTGACAAAGCCACAACAAATAGCAACATACCAGCAAAACCATGCATGAACCCTTGACCTGCAGCATCACCAAAATAGAAAGTGATCAGTGTAAGAGTCATTACACGAATGACATTAGCCGTAAATGAAATCGGCACTATCAAGATAGCCAAAGTAATGTTTCTGAAAATGGAATCTGTACGGACTATATTTAGATACAACAGGCCTAGAGCTTCTAGTGAAATTAAGGTATGCAATCCTGCGCAGGCATCTGCAACCAGTAATTGATAGGGGCCAATCTGCAAGATCACACCACTACGGGCTATCGGAAAACCAACTCCATAAAGAACGGCTTCAGCAACATATGACACAGCAATCTTCATGGGCATAGTTATACTATCCACAATCGCCCCCGGAATCGGGATCATGAATAGAATAAAAAATAGAGGAAACCAAAAAGCCTTCAAACCTGGCCAGCCCCGCATTAGTAATATGAGCCCTAACAGGATCGGGATCTGTGATCCAAGATCAAATACTAAAATATTTTGTGACCGTCCCACTACATAGAATAGCAACCCGATAAGGAATGACAACGTACCAAGGGTTTTCGTAAATTGGCTAATTGTCGGAACTGGCTGTAAAAAAAAATCTTTACGCACCCATATCAGATAGAAAATCACCAACACAATAATAGGCGCATGAGCTTGATCTTCCATCACCCATATAGTATTGGCTGTTTCCCAATACGTAGGTACATACATAGCAAGAAAACCAATTAATAACGGCAAAAACAATATTAACCCTTGCCTTGAGCTTTGAAGGACTTCAGTGACTTTCATCTAGAAATCAACCATGACTGTACCAACCACTTGAATACCATTGGCATTTAACCGATCAGTAAATGTTGTCACTTCAGATACTAATGTCAGATTTTTTCTGACGACCAAGACCAAACCACCTGCAGAAGCAGCTACTGAAAATACGTCAGCCCCCTTAGCATAAGCTGGCGCATCAATTAATACCACATCAAACAGTTCCGAAACATTTTCCACCAACTTCTTGAATGTAGGCCTTGCAACCAATTCTTGAGGGTTGGGAGGAATAGTTCCTGCAGGCAAAATTGTTAGATTTGGAAAAGCAGGAATATTTACTGCAGCTGATTTCACATCTGCACGCCCAGCCAAAATATCAGACAAACCTAGCCTTTGCCCTAGCTTGAAAATATCGTGCTGACGAGAATTACGCAGATTTGCATCAATCAATAAAGTGTTCTGCCCAAGTTGAGAAAATACCACAGCAAGATTAGAAAGTAGATAACTTACACCTTCATTTGAAGAGCAGGCTGAAAAAGCCAGTGTTTTTCTCTGTTGAGAAAACCACTGAAGCGACAATTGACTACGTATATTGCGCAAAACTTCTACTTGTGCACTAAATGGCTGAAAAGCAGCTACAAGTTCCGGAGAAAGGCTTGTCTCACCCGAATGAAGATATGGGTAGTCAAACTGACGCGATAGTACTTGCTGAATATCTGCCTCAGTGATCAAGCCTAAGCTTTTAGCCGCCTCACCAAAACGAATGCCTCTCTCTTTGTGTAAAGCCATAATCTTTTCGGCATCCGCAGCCGAAATCTTACCCATTCTAAGCAACAAACTCCCTATACTAAAATCAGAGTATGCATCAATCGAAATGGCTGAATTATTAGATTCTGTCATTTTGCTACCTATTTTTTGTAATCAAATTAGCCTTAGGAAGAAGGCTCAGGAATTTAGGCCCAGTGTGCATTCTTTTAAGCTCACCCAGCACTGGTGCACGAGCTGAGTACGTTAAGTCATCAAGCGATCTTACTCGCCGATTAATTTGCTCTGCAACAAGAGCAAAAGCTATACCAAGAAAACCACCAACAAAAATGGCAATCAGTATATTCAATAGCAACTTTGGACTCGACGGTTTTAATGGAGGAGTTGCCGGATTCAACAGCACAACATCCGACATATTTGATTGAGCTTCAAGACTATTTGCTGTATACCTTTCCAAAGCTGTGTTATATACCTGCTGAGCATTATCGACGGCCCGTGACAACATTGCCAACTGATCCCGCTCACGATTAATCTCAAGTATTCTGGTCTTTTGAGTTGTGAGCGCAGCCCTAATATCTCTCTCTCGCTGCTTGAGAATACGCGAGTTACTTGCTACGTTACTAGATACAGATTTGGTTTGCCGAACCAATTCAGCTTTGAGATTATCAATCTCAGCTTTACTTCCCTGATATACAGGGTGATTTTTTTCATACTTCTGAGAAATGTCTGCAAACTTCCCTTCAGCACGTGCAATTTCGCTTTTAAGACTTTGAATGATTGGGTTAGATGCAATATCAGGTGAATCTTGAAGGCCGGTACCTGACGCACCGCGCTCTCTAGATTGAGCTTCCATAGTTTGCGCCTGAGCAATAACCAACTGTGATGACAATTCGTTCAACCTAGCAGTTTCAACATCTAATCTATTATCAATACTGACAATACCTTTTTCTTGCTGATATGCCGATAATTTCTCTTGCGCCGACTCCAATTCCCTTCTAAACATCTTAATCTGATCATCCAAATACTGAGCAGCTTTTCTAGATGGTTCTACCTTTAACTGAACTGTAGTTTGCAAATACGCCTCAGCAAATGCGTTAGCAACTACCGCAGCAAACTGAGGGCTAACACCCTTAAAATTAATATCAATCAAACTACTTTGCTTAGCAGGGATAGCATTAAGATTCCTCAGCAGCAATTCCGCCAGCCAATCTTTGATATCGCCCTCTCCCTCAGTTGCCTCAACAAAGCTCTGACGAACATTTTCATTTTCAGCAAGCCCCAGACTCTCAATCACTTTTTTTGCTACGCTCTTACTAGAAATGATATCAACCTGAGTTGACATAAAACCTGGCATCAACTGACTGGGCACAGCCATACCAGTAACAGGATCCGCACCCTTGTAATTGACCAGTACTGTTGCAGTAGCCTCGTAGGTTTTTGAAATCAACAAACTAATAGCAATGGTTGCTGCAAGAATGACGAACAGAGTAATTGCAATCAACTTGTACCTGATACGCAATACAAACAAAAATTGGGAGAAACTCATTTAGCTACCTTTAGATGATCAAATAACAATCCGAATCAGAACAAGCTTTCTTTTACATAAACTACATCATCTGGCTGCAACAAATCGTCATGCTTGGCATCTAAGACCTGAATAGTTCCAACACTATCCCGACGCTTAATTTTCATGCCTTTTTCAGTGCCTCGAAGACTTAAACCGCCGCCCATAGCTAATGCTTGTATAACAGTAGTATTATGCTCTAGACGATATTGGCTAGGACGCTGCACTTCACCATAAATATAAAAACGTGGCGCACGCTCAACGTAAATAATATCTCCACCAGCAACGGTAATATTTTTTGCCAAATTACCATCACGCATCATACTCGCGAGATCCACAACCTCCCGATTAGTGCCCCCTTCCACTTTACGTACAATCGTAATCAGGTCACCTCCTTCTGGAGCAACCCCTCCAGCAAGTGCAAGAACATCAGCCAATGATTTAGCACTATCTAGGGGATATCTACCTGGACGATTTACCTGCCCCAGCACCGATGCTTGCTGACTTTGCAACTGAGCAACAATAATATTTACATGAGGACTTCTAAGATAACCGCCTGTTTCAAGCATACCAGCAATTTTTCTTTCAGCCGCCGCTGGTGTTTGCCCGCCGACTTTCACCTCACCTATCAAAGGATAAGTAATCGTGCCAGACTCACTAACACGAACCTCCAATGAAAGATCAGGTTGTTCAAACACAGAAATTCTAAGGACATCTCCTGGACCTAGAACAATATCCGACTCAGCAGCGTCCACATGAATAGTGGCAAACACAAGAAGGACCGTTAGAAAATTTTTTATCAAATTAATCATAATTTTCATCCATATCTAATGTACAAACCCTTACTTCAACCCACTGACACCACGCGAAATATCATCATCTATATTCTTTTTCACTACCTCTTTACTTTTTGCTTTTGGCTGCTCGATAGAGCTGTCAAGATACTCGATCTTTGCTTCAGATTTCAGCCGCTGCAATTCTGCTTCGCCTGCTTCTTTACGCTTCTTATTCAACAACAACTGCTCAATTTGCTGGGTAGCATCGACTAAAGATACAGGACTATCCTTTACACTATTCATTAATACAAGCATAGTTCTAGGTCCCATACCTATTACAAACAACTGGCCTTTTCTAGCATCTTTCAACCGCTCTGAAATTTGTGGAGGCAACTCCGCAACACTCCGCGCTACCTCACCCCTATCATATTGAATTCCCTTCGCATCTAGCCAAATAGCCACTTCCTGCAAAGACTTAAAGCTACCAAGTACAGATTTAAACTCGTCATTAATATAACGAGAATCTATTAGCAACTGCTCCATTTCCACCAACTTTCGCTCAGCAAACAATTGAGGATTCTGACGATAAAAAGTGTCCACCTCTGCCTTTTCAGGCTTACCTATCGAAGCCACCTTACTTTGTAGATATGCCTGCGCAATAATTTGCGATTTAGCACGCTCTATTGCTTGCATTACATTAGGATCCCTATCTAACTTAGTTTTCAATGCAGCTTGCTCAAGTAACTGACGCTCAACTAACGCATTGAGTATCTGTTTGCTAGCAACATCTTTCTGGGATGCTTGAACATTCGCCCTAGCAAGCTCCTCATTCAGTTGATGCACAGTAATTTCTTTACCGTTAACACTAACCAAAGACTGACTAGCCTTACTGCCATGAGGCTTATTATCACCACAACCAGACAACGCAATACTTACTGCAACTACCACCACTCCCACTGCAGAAAATTTCGGCAGACTTTTGATTTTCACTACAGCTTGTATGTTCAACTTTGATTCTCCTCAGAATTTTGCAAAGTACCACCAACTAATAGGCGTTATCTTTTTTAAATACAACCAAAACTGTCCTTACGATGATCCAGAAATCGAAGGCCAATGACCAATGCCGCAAATAATCCAAATCGTATTCAACACGCGATTCCATTTTATCAAGTGTCTCAGTTTCCCCACGCAGACCATTGACCTGAGCCCAACCAGTAATTCCCGGCTTCACCTTATGCCTCAGCATATAACCACGTATCAACTTCCGGTATTGCTCATTATGAGAAATCGCATGCGGACGCGGGCCGACAATACTCATTTGCCCTTGTAGCACATTAATAAATTGAGGTAACTCGTCCAGCGAGTTTTTACGCAGAAATCCACCAATCGGCGTCAAACGCTGATCACGTTTTTGCGCCTGTATTACTTTGTCGCCATCTTCCATTACTTTCATGGAGCGAAACTTATATACCAGAATCTCCTCACCATTTAGACCATATCGGCGTTGCTTAAAGATAACAGGGCCTTTGGACGTCAACTTTACTGCAAGTGCAATAACCAACATGATAGGAGAAAGCAACAATAGAATAAGCGAGGCAAGAATAATGTCACTAGTCCGTTTGATTAAACTATTAAAACCTGTGAATGGAGTCTCACAAATTGCGACCACGGGAACCCCAGCCACATCATCAAATCGCGCCTGCACCAAATCGAATATATATATATCAGGCACAAAATAGATAGATGCCGTCGTATCTTGCAACTCCTCAAATAACTGCCTAATACGCGGCTGGGCAGACATTGGTAAACTTATAAAAATAATTTGTGTATTATTAGCCCGCACATAAGGCGCAATATCAGTCATGGCTCCCAACACCGGAACATTACGCATACCCTTAGGATGTCGCGAGACCTCACGATCATCAAAAAGCCCCTTCACATCCATGAAGAGATAAGGATCCTCATTAATACGATGTACCAATCTAACACCAATATCATTGGCCCCCACGATCACGACAGAGCGAACCTCGCCGTTTTTATGCAAATCGGAAGCAATTTTACGAATAGCAAGATGCGCAATAATAAAAACCACTGGAACACTTATGAACCAGGCATACACCATCTCATCAAGATATTGACTGGAAAGATCTGCCGCATAGCCAATAAATACCAACACGGCGACTACAATCGCCCATCCAAATAAAATATCTCGAAGATAGCCTAATATCTTACCACTACGCCAAGTACGATAGAGATCAAGGCGCTCATAGACATTGGCAGAAACAAAATATGCCAATAGAGCAAGAATTAAATAATACCCATTAAATGGTTCACCAAATATCAAGGTGAATCCATAGAGAGTACCCAAAATCACCAGTGGATCCAGTAATTGTTTAAAAAAAGCAACTAACGGGATATCATTAACAGTCATCTAACACACCATCAGAATTCGTATTGTCCAGACAAACTAACGCTATTAGACTTAAAACCAAAAACATCTGAGCTCGAATCTCGGCTACTATGTATAAAAGATGCATTGAATCTAAAAGAACTTATCGGTTTATATATTAATGACACCATTGCACTTTTATCCTTATCCGATCGTAGCTGACCAAAAATAGCATCCCCTTCAAAATCTCGCTTCTCATATCTCAGACTCCCCTGTAACATAACTTTTTCTGTAGCAATCCAGCTAGCAGTGACTGATGATCCTTGATTCAAGGTATAACTTGTTGTTACAAAAGACTGAGCATTGTTTTCACGCCAAACCATCCAGCGTAAATCAGTTTTTCCTGTAGGTACCCAGCTAAAATTCCCTCTTAAGTTAACCCCTCTAAAATCTCTTGATGACAACTGCTCATGCTGACGATCAACAACCCCACCTAAAAACTGCACCTTTGTTTTACCTGTGATAGCCCAATCAATATTCAATTTCCACTCATTCTGGGCATAGTCATTGCTAATTAGCGCCCCTAAAAATATCTGCTCTGGCTTATTACCCTTGACCTGCCTATACAATATCCCCACGATACTTTTACTCGGAGAAAGATAATCCAAGCTCAACTCCTGTGAATTCTCTTCGAGATTCGCTGCTTTTTGTATATCCGCACTATATTCAATTTCATAATTCACAACGGCGCCTCTCAATCTCCAACGAGGATGCATCATCCAGCGAGCTTCAATCAAACGCCGATCACTAGTTCTTGTATTTAATGACAACGCGCGAGGATCATTAGTAAAAAAATCTGTGAATGGAACCATTGCTTCTTTATGATACAACTCAAACTTACCATCCCATCTTCTACCGACTTTCCAATCCCATCGACCAGTCATCTCCTTAGCATTATTATCCAACGCAGAATTACGATCGTACTTAGACTTGTTAATATTAAAATCAACAAATATTCGTTGCTGGCTAATCTGTTTATCCAGAATAATACCCACACCAGTCGTCAATACTGTGTCAGATAAGTTCGAACTACCAGTCAACAGCTGAGCTCGCGCCTTATTATTAAAGCGACGAATATTATCGTCATATGTATATGACACATTTACGTAAGGACGAATAACATCCTCTTCAAGAGCATGCGCCTGCGGTTGCATCAAGACAACATCCAGACACAAGACCCCGACCAAGGCGGCTTTTTTTAATTGCAGATTATTTAAAAGAGATAAGCGCAAAAGAAATACTTTCCCCAATGATTACCAGTAATACCAATTACCAGTATGTATGACCCAAACTCCTAACATGCCGTTGGTCACCGCATGGGCGATGATCGGCATCCATATTTTTCCGCTACGGATATAAAGCAAGCCGTATGCCAAGCCAGCCATCAGACCAGCAAACCACTCGGTATGCTCTATCGCGAATAGCGCAGATGAAACAAGCAAGGCCAAGACGCTTACCTGCCGCGGGTCGACGTTGAGGAAGTGTTGATTATGAATCCAGCGCATCAAGAATGAACGCCAGAACAGCTCTTCCATCAGGGGTACAACCAGTGCAGCCCCCATCACTCTTGTCGCCATTAGCAGACAGGCATCTGGTCCGCTTCCCGGATTAAATCCTTCGGACCGGTCGCCAAGCAACATCCATGGCGCATCCAGATTGATCCAGGCGATAAATACTAGCACACCAATAACAGTTGCGCTCAACCACGACTTTGCTCCCAACGAGGATATATCGCGGAGCTCGGCATAATGCTTACGTAAAACCCAGAGCAATATGGCTACCAGGCCGACCTTGATGCCATAGAGCCAACGCAGATCAAGCTCAGTAGACGCGAACCGGGCAGCCAAGTCCACCGCTGCCATAAATAGCATATATAGCGCAAACGGCGCTACGCGACTCCAAATCGGCATATTCAACCGGGATAAAAACATATACTAGATAATCAGCTCAATCGGGCATGATACAAAACTTCGCTCACAAATGATATAAATTCTCATTTGTATAGTCTATTCGGACTAAAAAATAAGTCGGCATCAAGCCGACTTATTGAATGCTACTGAGCTACTGCGATAGATTTATGACAAATCCTTGCTTTTGCGACGACGGGCCACAACACCCATCATGCCCAGGCCGATCAGCATCAACGCATATTCGGATGGCTCAGGAACGGCAGCCACACGGAAACCACTCAACCAGATTTCCTGGCCTACACGACCACCTTCGCTGGTAGAAGCGCCCTGGATGATACCGATAGCGTTGCTACCAAATACATAGGTGTATTGGGATGCATCTACGCTCAGGAAGTAGATTCCGGAATTGGGGTTGTTTTCACCGATGCTAACATCGGTACGAATGGCAACCTTGTCCAGATCAAGATAATCGCCTGCAGCGGCATTGGCAGCATTGTAAGACGCTACATAGCCAGAGCGTGATGGATCACGCAGACGGTAGCCATCTTCAGCACCACTATAAATGCCATAAGCGAAATACCAAGCAGCAGAAACAGTGTCTACATCGGCAAAACCAGTACGTACAATAGAATTGATTTCAGAGATACCGCCGCCGCCATGGATATTGCCTGTTGGATAATTAGGCAGCAGTTGGAAATAGCTGCCAATAATCAGTTGATTAGTTGTTGCATCAATCCATACTGTGTCGATGAAATTGCCAACCTGGATACTATTATTCACAGGAGAATAGACAGCTGTCGTCACAGAAGCTTGCTGAGCCCAGCTGGATGGAATACCGCCAGTCAAGAAAAATGGATCAACCGCTACATTGTTTGCGCTACCAGGCGTACGCTCACCCGTGTTCAAGACATCGACAAAACCGCCAGCGTAGGCACTGCTGACACTCACAAACGCCAGTGCGGCACCAGCAATAGCTTGTTTGAATACTTGTTGCATTTTAAAAATCCCCTCTAAATTAAATCATCGCCTTATGAACAGGCAATGACTCCGTTCTTAGTGATACTACTTTCCCCATAAAAACTTTGCATGTCAAACATGCAAAGCTACTGGTTTTAGGCCAGGTTTTTTTTGCGGCGACCAGCCACAAAACCGACTACACCCAGACCCAACAACATCAGGGCATACTCAGATGGCTCAGGCACTGCAGCCACAGTTGGAACAAAGCCGCCGATAAAACCACCAACTACTGCCTGCCCTTCTTCACCAGCCTGATAGTAACCAATCGCCTTGTCAGCGAGGGTGTACTCAGTTGCGTCAGTCTTGACTAAGAACAGGCCGCTACGTGGATTGCCCTCACTTACACTGATATCGGATTTTTGACGTACAGCATCTCCATCAAAGCCAACAGTAAAGTCGAAGGAGTAGTCATCGGTCCGACCAGCTTCATATAGGCGCAAATCGAAATCAGATAGGAACATCCAGCCAGCAGAAGTTTCAAGGCCTTCAAACCCGTAACGGTAAAGGAAATTTACCTCTTGGTTATTATCAACGAGGTTGATATAGCGAGTGCCAAACACCAATGCGCCATCGCGGCTATCTTGATAGACAAAGTCATAAACTGTTGCTTGGGCTATGCCAGGAAGAAGAGGCACGTTAGTTGTTACCTGCCAATCCAGCAACTTCAACTCATAATTACCGGAACTGGAACTATACGAAATCGAACTTGCAACCAGATCATTATAGCCAGTGCTATAACCATCAACCCAGGTGTAACTGGTAGCATCCAGAAACAGCGGATCACGCGCTGGATTCTGGATGCCAACGACCAATCCGCCATTGGTTGCGCTGAGTGCTGCCAAATCATCACGCAAGTTAACAAAATCGCCCGCATATGCCGAAGTAGCTGTCACCAGCACAGATGCCAAAGCAATAGACATCAATTTCATCATCAATCTCCTTATGTTTATTAACCATATAGCCCCTATGAACGAGACCATATCCTTGAGGACAACCGAATCGCTTGGCTATCGCGTTTGCTATGGGTGCAAAATCCGGGCCCAGTCAGCCTTCAGGACAAAATGGAAATCAAACGAGGAAAGTAACCAAAAATAACAAAATATTTACAAATCATTTACATACAACTTACTTGAACGAGTTATCTAAATAAAATCCATGCCAAAATTAGTCCAAATGGACTAATTCTCACATCTTGTCCATCTATACATTCTCAAACAATATTTACCTTTTTACGGCTGCAAACAACCAATTTGGTTATTTGCAACCACCAACAACCAATTCTGAATTGGGCACATAAATTAATATCCTGCCTTATGCCGAAGATCATAAGGAAGGAATATAGTGGTAATACAACAAAGGATAGACGCTCCGACTTAGGAGCGAGATATTGTCCGTAGGGCAGGGTGGGATCTATTCCTTCTTACCTATTCCTATTTTTTTCCAATCTAGGTCATAGGCAAGCCCTATCCATACAGCACGCGGCGCGCCCGGCCCGATGAATGTCGTATTGTTATATAACGTCTGACCATCTGCTTGCCTGCGGTAGTTTCCACCTGCATCAAAAGGTGTTCTCCCTAAATCACCAGCCGTGGCATATTTCTTGTCGAAGATATTGTCGGCCTTCACGAACAGGGTAAAACCGGCATCAAACCTATAGGCCGCCCTCACATTAAATATGGCATAGCCTGGAATAGTGCCATTGCCAAGGTAGTCATAACGATCCCGATTGAATCTGTATGGATCAGAAGCAGTAGGTGAACAAGGATTACATGCATTGGAAGCAGGACGTGCTTGATGCTCGTTATTCTCATTCCCGCGCACATAGGAGAATGAATGCATAATCATGCTTAATGTGGCATCAAACCTATCACTGAAGCGGTAATTCCAATTAGCTTGCACAATATGCCGCGGCAAACCGGTCATATTATCGCCAGGCTCGATATTCACATAGGATTGCAATGTTTGCGGGCCGGTATTACTGCTATTATTGGGGTTGATTGCATTGGCGGGTGATTCAAATGTCGCCAGCAGATAGGTGTAATTTAACCCAATCCGGCTTCTTCCCATCTCGCCTTTAAAACCCATTTCTATGCCTTGACGCAATGTCTCGCCGAAATTATCAAAAACCCCCCGGTTCTTGCGCCCCAAAGGCATGAACAGAATGTCGTCCTTGAGCTCGGTTCGAAACAGGCCTACGTTCCAGCTAAACTTATCTCCCATGCCCCGCATGCCTATTTCATAGGCCGTAGACCTCACCTGCTTGAGATAAGGATCAGCAGACAGAGAGGTAGGGATGGAACAGCCATATTGGTAGTTTTCGCTGGCTGGCTCATTATCCTTGGTGTAATCACGCGCGCAACCAAGCTCAATCACGGTGGGAACCCTCGCCCCGCGGCTTATATTCCCATATAAAGATAAACTCTCAATCGCTTGCCAGACTACACCCAAAGCAGGATTGAAGCTCCGATAGTCATAATCCCCATCCGTACATACCCAGCGCGCTTCTCGCTCATTAACATTAGATGAACCCTCCACCCTGCAACGCTGCCTTAAAGGATGAAAATCTGAAGATTGAAAATTATATAAGTCTTTCCCTCGATCAGAAATCAACGTATTTTTTACATTCGACCAGTTGAACCTGGCTCCATACGTAATATGCAGATTATCCACCGGCGACCAGGTATCGCTAAAAAACACCCCTTTGGTGCGGCTACTTCCTGTCAGGTTGTTCCTGATAATCTGGTTCGTAGCCGCAACAATCCCATAGTCAGTATAATAATCAGGGTCGCCATAATAAACCTCGCGGTCAGGACTCATTTCCGCAAGCTGTTGGGACTGCAAAAACCGAATGTCACTTGTATCATAACTTGCGCCTGCTGTAATTTGATGCCTGTCCAAGTCGAACATGGCCTGCACCGCCCAGCCCTTTCCCCGCTGCTTCAAATCCGTTAAGTTGAACATCCCGGTCAGGTTCAATCCTGCAGATCCACCACCAAAGCGATTGACGCTTTCATACACATCCCCGCTCGTTCCCGTCTGGTTCATGTTACGCCGATAAGCGAGCGCCGAGATCGAAATATAATCGTTTACATCCCAACGACCATTCAAATTGTAATGGTTCAGTTTATTAGTAGATTCATCGGGAGAAGTAAACACCCATTTGCGGTTGGTCTCCGCCATTTCGAAAGACAACAGGCCGTTGCCGGTCAATGCCGTATCAACATTGAGCGCGCTGAAGTTGAGCTCACCTTTCGGCAGCTTCAGAGTCACATTGTTGTACAGTTGTCTCAGGTTACTGGGTGAGTTCTGACGCCAGCCATCCTCCTCAAAATGGTTATAGGCGGTAAACAATCCCAGAACGCCATTATTAATGCCATTGGAAACCTGCACCTGTTGCCTCCCCCAGGCGCCGGCAATCACTTCGCCGCGGGCGTGGTTGTCGGTAAAGCCAGTCTTGGTACGGATTGCCAACGCACCGCCCAAGGTATTGAGGCCAAACAAGGGGCTGGAGCCTGGCAGCAAATCCATGGAGGCAATCGCGTTCATCGGCAGCAAATCCCAGTTCACGACATCGCCGAAAGCCTCATTGACCCGCACGCCATCTAGATAAACGGAAATGCCCTGCGGGGTGCCGATCATGGGGGAAGCAGTGAAGCCGCGGAAATTGAGGTCTTGCTGGAAAGGATTGCCTGCGTAGTCGTTGATGCTCACCGACTGCATGTTATTGTTCATGAATTCGGTAATGTTGATCGCCCGCGACTCCGAGATTTCCTTTCCGGTCGCGCTTTGAATATTGGTTGCGGCCTGTTCCCGGTCAATGCCTACGCCAGGCAATGGGCTAACGATGCGGACCCGCGGCGCCCGGATCACGATCTCCTCAACCCTGATGGCGGGCTCGGGAACCGCATTCCCCTCCTCTGCTGCAATATTTGCTTCCTCTTCTTCTGCGGCAATCGCCAACTCTACAGAAGTCCCCAGCATTAACAGTAATGCATAAATGACTTTATGCTGGCGAATGCTTCCCAGCTTGACTTGTGTCAACACGCTCTCCTTCTCCATATCCATCATCTTGTTTTTTCTAATGAATACTGGCTTTCCAGCCAGCTTGGAGAGCAACCCAGCAAAAGTTAAGCCATCAGGACAATGGCAGAATAACAACCTGTTTTTATTGGGAAATTAATGAAGTGGGATTAAGTTAATAATTGGATGATGGTTGTATACACACCCATATGGCTGTAGCCACATGGCTACATACAACCAAATTAATTAGAAAAGGGCAAAAGCAAAAAGCCACCGACTGGTGGCTTTGGAATATTGGTAGACCCGAATGGACTCGAACCATCGACCTCTGCCATGTCAAGGCAGCGCTCTAACCAGCTGAGCTACGGGTCTATTTGCTCTTGAAAACAAGAGAGCTGCGCATTTTAGCGCAATGCCCTTGGGTTCGCAATCCTGAATGCCAAAAATCTAAGCCTGCGTGCGCAGCGAACACGCCGTTATAATAATGGTTAAATTCAAACCAAGGTTCTTCATGCTGCCTTTTGCTACAACCAGCCACCATATCGACCAGATCACTGACGGCATTGCCGGACAAGGCTATGTGATCGTGCCCGGATTCCTGCCTGACACTTTTATTCAGGCGTTGCGCAACGAGGCCCTGACATTGCAGGAAGCCGGCAAGCTGCAGCGCGCCACCATAGGCAAGGCTGAAAACAACCAGTTGGATAACAAGGTGCGCGGCGACCTGATCCATTGGCTGGACCATGCCGATGCCAGCCCGGTGCAGCAAGAGTTTTCCGCCATCATGGAAACCCTGCGCGAATCGCTCAACCGCCACCTTTTCCTGGGCCTGTTCGAGCTTGAAAACCACTTTGCCATCTATCCTCCGGGCGCGATTTACAACAAGCACCTGGATCAGTTTCGTGGCAACGAGGAGCGGCAGGTCAGCTGCATTCTCTATTTAAACGAAGACTGGAAAGAGGAATACGGCGGCCAGCTGCGCCTCTACCTGGATGGGAAAGAACCCGAGCCTTATATCGACACCGTACCGCTTGGCGGCACGCTTGTCGCGTTTCTATCCGGCAAGTTCTGGCATGAAGTGCTTCCAGCGTCCCAGCCACGCATCAGCCTGACCGGATGGTTCAGGAAGCGCGGCTCCAGCCTGTCATGAGCTTGCCAGGGCTCGACCCCCTGTTCGACCCGGAACAGTTCCGTGCCAGCGGCCATGCATTGATCGACATGCTGGCCGAACAGCTCGCCAGCGAGTTGAGCGGCGATGCCAGCCTCATCCAATGGCAGCCTCCGCTTGAGGCGGAACAAACATGGCAGGAAACCATGCCGGAGCATCCAGAACTTCGTCCTGAAGATTTCGCCGATTGGATTCGACAGGCAATATTGCCCCGCAACCTCGCGATGCACCACCCGCACAGCATGGCGCACCAGGCAGCGCCGCCCTTGCCCATGGCGGCGCTTTCCGACCTGGTGGCTGCACTGAGCAACCAGGCCATGGCGGTCTACGAGGCAGGCCCGGCGGCTACGCTCATAGAGCGCCAAGTCATCCGCTGGCTCAATACCTTAATCGGCTGGCCTGAAGGATCTGGCGTGCTGACCTCGGGCGGCAGCCAGGCCAATCTCACCGCCCTGCTTGCAGCAAGACAGCAGGTTGGGAACAGCATCTGGAACAAGGGCGTCGACACTGCGCCGCGGCTACGCATCCTCACATCAGCGCTTTCGCATTACTCCATCAGCCGTGCCGCAGGCATCATGGGGCTAGGAGCGGAAGCAGTCCTCCCTGTAGCAGTGGATGCGGAAGGAAAAATGTCCACCGAGGCCTTGAAGCAAGCGCATGACATGTGCACAGCACGGCAGGAAACCGTCATGGCGGTGGTGGCGACCGCAGGCTGCACAGCGACCGGCAGTATCGACCCGTTGCAGGCAGTAGGGGAATATTGCCGCTCGCACGGCCTTTGGATGCATGTCGATGCCGCTCACGGGGCCTCGGCACTGCTTTCGGCAGATCATCGCAAAAAACTGGAAGGCATGGCGCTGGCGGATTCCGTCACCTGGGATGCGCATAAGCTGTTGTACATGCCCGCCACGGTCTCTGCCGTGCTGTTCCGCGACGCTGCCAGCAGCTATAGTGCGTTCTCGCAGGACGCCTCTTACCTGTTTCATGAGGACGACGACATAGAAGCAATGGGTTTCAATACCAGCCGCCGCACCTTGGAATGCACCAAGCGCATGATGGGGCTGAAATTGCTGGCGGCTTTCAAGCTCTACGGCAGGCAGGGAATAGCGACCTTGATCGAGCATGTATTCTCCCTGGCTGGACAGTTTGCCGGCCTTGTCGCCAAAACCCAACACTTTTCCTTACTGATGCTGCCGCAGACCAATATTGTCTGTTTCCGCTATTTAAGCAATGCCGCATTGGATAAGGCAATGTTGAATGCCTTACAGATGGATATCCGAAAAAAACTGCTGCAACAGGAATTGTTCCATTTGAGCCAGGTTAATATCGACAGCCATATCTGGCTACGGTGCACATTCATGAACCCTTATACCCAGCCGTCGCACCAGCGAGCCCTGCTGGAAAGCATCCGGCTTATCGGCGACAGCCTGCTTATACAGTCCGCCTGATAAGCGCCAATAAAAAAGGGCAGGTGGACCCTGCCCTTTGCTTCCTCGAATGCTTGCCTGTTTACTTGCCGGACTCCAGGCCTGCCAGGCCAGCCTTGATGAAGCTGTCTACCGCATTTTGCGCAGTCTCATCGTCCTGGCCTTCAGGCGGCTCGTTACCGGTATCGAAACGGTAGAAACGCGCCATCCAGCTTACCTTGGAGTTGCTGCCATCAGCTTCCACCTTGATGCGGCCGGTCAGAGAACTTACCGGCAATGCCTCGAGTGCGATCTCGCCGCCCAGGCGGTATGACAATGTCTTGTTGGCGACGTCCAGCTCGTCTACCTGCTGCTGGATCTTGCCTCCGTTTTGCAGGGTCAGGTTGGCGGTCTTGTCATCGACGGCTTCGCATGCCTTGACTTCAGGGTGCCACTTGGCAATGCCGCAAGGCTCGGCAATCTTCGCCCAGACTGCGTCCGGGGCGGCCTTGACCACAACCACCTCATCCGTCTTGCGCGGGGTAGGGCCGTGAGCGAATGCAGGCGCGGCAATGGCAAGGCTGAGTATTGCAATTAATAACTTCATCTTTTTTTAAACCTCAAATGTTGTTGAACGAAATCGAAAAACCTTGGCGGCATAAAAAACGCCAAAATCAATAAAAGTGCTGGCAAGGCAAACCATGGCCTGAGGTCGGTCTTGCCTGACCGCCAAGTTGCCATGCCGGTTGCGGTGGCATCACGCGCGAATCCATGCGGCGAGTCCAAGCGTTTATATTTAAGGCCTGTGGTTTCGGCCAATTGCTTCAGTTCTTTTTCATTCAGCCCGGAAAGGTTGGCTTTTGTATCTTCTGCCGGGTTGCGGCCATGGGATGCGTTACGGCGGTTAAGGCCGTCGTCGTCCTCCACTTCCATGTCCTTTTCCATTTCATGGACAGACTTGGATGTGAACATGCCGAACGTGGCAAAACGCATCACTTCTTCCAATTCCCAATAGCCAATGATGTTGTCGTGCTCGTCCAGCTTGGGAATCCTGCTCAACTCTTCCTTGCCTGTACCGACCAATATGCCGCCGACTTCGCCCGGCTTGCCCTCGAACTTGGGCAAATAATCAGGGTTGGATGGCGGCGCCTGGTGCCCATCGGTAAAGAATGCCAGGTGCACGTCGGGCCCAAGCTTGGCTGCCTGCTCGATGCCGCTCAACACCCCGTGGGTAATGAACGAATCCGCAGCCCAGGCCATGCGCCAATCCATGTGGTCTATGGTTTGGTCCAGCGCGGAGAAATGCGCACAGACCTCTAGCGGCCGCACGATGTTCTGCGTTCCGCGTTCGGTAAACATGCCAAGGGCGACGGTGGAGCCGCAAGGCAGGTCACGCAATGCTTCGCGCATGGCTTTCTTGGAGAGCTCCAGCCGGCTGATGCTCTTCCCGTCCAGCGTATAGTCACGCACGTTCATGCTTTGGGTGATATCCAGCACGAAAAACCAATCGAACACCCGCCGCGGCAACGTGGCGCTGGGGCTCAGCATGGTGATCGCGAGCAACACCACGCTTGCCAGCATCATGCGGCCGCGCAGGTCCAGGCTGGAAAATCTAAAGCGCTGCAAAATCAAGGCATCCCTCTAGGAAAACCGGGAATCGACGGCCAGCCGTCAGGGCGCTTTTCGTCTTCCTTCACCTCATCGTCATCCTCGTTATAGCGGTTTGGCGTCTTCACCCCGGCAAACGACGGCGACAAGCGCAAAGCAAGCTCCAGGTTGTATTTGGCCTCGATCCATTCGGGATCGATGAGGAGCGCCTTGCTGTAGTTCTCCTTGCACAACGACATCAACGGCCCAACCTTGTCCCAGGAAACGTAGCCTTCGCTTTCGAGGATATCCACGCTCTGGGCAAGATACAGGTTGCCGGAATTGAAATAGGCGGCTTTGCGCAGTTCCTCACCCCCCTTGGCGGCGGCTTCGACATAGAGCTCGAGCGCCTGTTCGGTTTGCCCCTGCTCTGCCAGCAACCAGGCATCGGCAAACAGCTCGCGCGCGGACTTGCCTGACTGCGGCTCTCCTGCTTCCAGCTTGTGGTTGTAAATGTCCGCACGGTACAGACTCACGCTGCTCCAGACCAGGCCTGCCGTAGCGAGCACCAACAAGAGCAACATCCACGGAAATAGCCTTAAACGGCGCGCCATCTCTTAACCTCCGTCAGGTGTAGGGCAAATAATGCTGCGGCACACAACAGCGACAATAAATAGAATATCCAGCTCAAATCCTGGCGCGCAGCGGCTTCGTAATACTTCACAGGCTGGTTCTTGAGCTCGGCGATGTCGGTCAGCGCCTCTTCCACCGCTTTTGGGCTTTCCGCTTCGTATATGTGGTAGTTCACACCCAACGTTTTGAAGTAATCATGCAGCTGATGCTCGGGATAAGCATCGAGGTCCTCATCCTCAGGCGCATTCTTGATGCTGACGCCGTTGGCAGAACGCAGGTAAACCCAATACAGGGAGGCGCCCTGGCGATGGAACATTTCGCGCAGCAAATCCTGCGTCTTCACATCCAGATGCGCCCCGCCATCGGACACCAGCAGGATCGCCCGCGCGCCGGTAACCGGGCGCCCCTCGAAATAATCCAGCGCCATGCCGAGGCCGCGCGCCACCGCGGTAAAGCCCATGCCGCCCGCTTCCGTGGCACGCAATGCGGCCAGCACCGCCTCGCGGTCGCCGCCCAGGGGCGCAACCAAGATGGGAGAGGTGCTGAACGTCACCATGCCCAGCAGATCCTCGCGGCTCTGGCTCACAAAAGACTGCAGGACACGGCGTGCCGCCGCCATTTTCGATTCGCTATCGCTCTTGGCGGAGTCGGCGAAACTGTCATTCATGCTCGCACTGCGGTCCAGCACAATCATGACGTGCGCACCGCGCCCGACTTTTTCCAGTTGTTGCTCGCCCCAATATGGCCCGGACAATGCAATCGCCATTGCGGCAATAGCCAACGCCCCCGCCCAACGCCAAAAGCGTTCTATCCACAGCGACAGCTCATCCTCGGGCAAGCGCAGGATGGATGGGTAAGGAAATGCGGCATGGCCGCGCACCAGCAATGGCACCAAAGCCAGCAGCAATAACGCCAGCCAGCCCGGCGCTTGCAGCCCGGCGCCCGCGTTCTGGAGAAACTCGCTCACGGCGTCTCCATCAAGCTCAGCTGGCGTGCCAGCTTTTCCACCTCGGTCTTGCTGATGGTGTCGGCCTTGCCCGCAAAGAACATCTGTTGCGTCGCCAGGAAGAATTTTTCTATCTCAGCCTGGAATTGCTGCGTTTCAGGATGCTTGGCAAAGAATTGCTTGAGCCCTTCCTGGGTGACGGCAGCATTGGCATAGTCGTTGAACGCACGGCTCAAAATCCGGATCGATGCCTGCAACCCGCCTTGCTGGTTGCGCAGGCGGCGGATTTCCCGCGCGGCCTTGCGGAAAGGGCTGGCATGCTTGCCGCGGAAAGGCAGGTAGTCAAACCGCCAGGCAAAATAAAGAACAGCGACCAAGAGCCCGACGATAGACCAGCCTATTTGCTGCAGGATAGGCTCCAGCGGCTGCGCCTGAGGCGCGATGGCCTCACGCGGCGTCGCCTGCTCCTTGGTCAGCATCGTGGGCAGCATGGGAGCCATCAGGACTTCGGCTGGCTGCAGACGCGCCACCAGGATCTCATCCCCCTTGCGGAACTGCAAATCCAGGGCGCGCAACGGAATCGACCGGACATCCCGCAGGGTGCGGAATACTTGCCAATCGAACAGGAGGGTATGCTTGACCCCCTTGCTGGTGTTCTCGGTTTTATGTGCGACATCGCGCAACTCGATATGGGCGCCCGCCCCGAGGCGCTTTGGCAACGAGCTTTCATCGAATTCAAAGCCTGTCGGCACCACGACCTCCACCCGTTGCTCGACGATATCGCCGACACGGTAGCCGATGTCGCGCACGAACGATTGCGCATTGATGCTCTTTTCCGCGGCAAAAGCAGGCAAGGTCAGGAATAGCAAAGACAACAATACACGTCTCATCAACTAGCCTCCAAAAGATGACGCGTCAGCAAGCCGGCATCAAATTTGTCTTCAATAAAAAATGGGGCGCGGGCGCCGTATTGCCGGCACAGCTTCTTGAGTTCGCTCTTGCGTTCCAGGTAGCGCTGTTCGATTTCGCGCTTGAGGCTGCGCCGCAGGAAAATGGAACGGTCGCCTTGACCCTCCATATCCCTGACGCGCGCCCATCCCCATTCAGGAAGGTCGCGGTATTCGCTGCTGTCCCACAGCACCAAGGGCACGACGTCGTGTGCAGAGAAACTCGTCAAGGTATTGCTCAGCAATGTCTCATCCAGGTGGAAATCGGAAATCAGGAACACCAATGACCGGCTTGGTCGCACCTGCTCGATCGCGCGCGGCAAGCCTGTTGCCCCGGACTGGGGGCGAATGTCCGCGCCCAATATTTTCCGGTGCAACTCCTGGGCAAGGCCACGCCGGGCGGAGGGAGGGCTGAACAGATCCTGCCGGACAACGTCATCACAGGCCAGCAGCGAAAACGCGTCCCCGTGACGGGTGCTGGACCAGGCGATTGCCGCGGTAATATCGGCAAGCAAGCGCTTCTTTTCGGCATTGCCGGCAAACCGCATAGAGGCTGATACGTCCAACAGGGCATACACCACGATCGCCCCGCGCTCGAAGAAAGAGCGCACCACGTAACGCCGAGGAATCACGCGCAGGCTGGCGCGCAAATCCAGTCGGCGCGGATCGGGATTGTC
The DNA here is from genome assembly GCF_045984355.1 of Methylobacillus draconifructus. Taxonomy (NCBI): domain Bacteria; kingdom Pseudomonadati; phylum Pseudomonadota; class Betaproteobacteria; order Nitrosomonadales; family Methylophilaceae; genus Methylobacillus; species Methylobacillus draconifructus. The sequence continues at coordinate 481,184 of NZ_JBJQII010000002.1, forward strand.
CATGAAAGGCACATGCCCGGCAAAATCTGTCCCGCTACCGGGTGTGCGGGTGGCATGGGCTCCCGGCTGGGCGCCGCGGGCACGCCAGCGGAGGTGGTAATAGAATTCCTGTGGTGTAAAGCTTGCCAAAATAATGCTTGCCTGTCAGGGCCTGTGCAACCTAGGGCGCAGGGATCTTGTTGAGTACGCCGCTCAGCAGTGCAGGGGCAATTTCATCGCGGCGCAATTCGTACGCCGGCGTAAAGAACACACGGTGCCCTACGGTTTCAGGGAAAACAGCACGGATATCATCCGGAGTCAGGTAATCGCGGCCTTCCAGCCAGGCGCGTGTACGCGCTGCCCGCATCAACATGGCCATGCCGCGCGGGCTGGCGCCTCCGGCCACCAGGCGGCTGATATCGACGTCTTCGATCTCGATGCCGATACGCTCCGGGTGGCGCAATGCCTGCCAGATATTGACTGCATAATCCTGCAAGGCAAGCTCGGAACGCACGTTTTCCTGGATCGCGGCGGATACCGCGTTCAGTTTGTCGTAGGGAACCAGGCCGGGCTCCAACGTCTCGATCAGCGCGTCCGCATCGTGGAACCGGGTACTGAACATCAAGTCGCGCTGCAGCTCTTTATCCTCCGGCGCGGTCACGGAAACTTCCATGAAGAAGCGGTCGCGCGCCGCGGCTGGCAACTCGAACGTTTCCTCGCGCTCGAGACCGTTTCTATCGGCAAAGACGGTCAAGTGGGGAAAGGAATAGTCGCGATTGAACGCATTGACGCTGCGCTCAGCCATCAGTCTCAGCAATAGCGAATGTGCTTGCGGCCGGGCACGGTTGATTTCGTTGAAGAAAAATACGGCCAGGTTTTCCTCATGCCGCAACAACGGTCCAGGCGCCACGGCAGGCTGGCCATTCTGGTCGATATAGGCATGGTAGAGAAAATCGCCCGGCATGAGGTCGATCGCGCCCTCGATGCGTTGATACGCGCCGCCAAGCAAGCGAGAGGCCGCTTTCAGCAAGGTCGTCTTGCCAACCCCGACGTCGCCTTCAAGCAGGACATGTCCGCGCGAGAAAATGGCAATCGTCAGTGCGCGAACCTGTTTCTCCAGTCCAAGCATGACCTTATTGGCAGATTGCTCAAATGACAGTGCGCGCTCTCGCCACTCATTCAGATTTATTTGCTCTTGCATCTCATTGCATCCTGCTGACTGAAGATTTTATTTGAATGACACTTTGGGAAATGTCATTTAAATAAACTACCAACCAAGCCTGCCATCTCAGTAAAAAGGCTGATGTCCGTATCCGGACATCAGCCTTCGACATATCACAAGCTTACTTCACGTCAAACTTGAAAGTGCCGGTAGCCTTTGCATTGGCAATACGCTTAGCATTGCGCTCATCAATTGCCTTGATAGCAGCTTCTTGCTTGCTGAGTTCAGCAGCATCGTGCTTAGGATCGTACTTAGAACCAGCAATCTTCTCTGGATAACCAGGCTTGGCTTGCCAGCAGTCGCCAGGAGCACGACAGGTTTGGCCGTCATATGCGAAAGCAAGGCCAGAGGCAACCATCGCACCTACGGTTGCTACTAATGTCAAAACGCGTTTCATTGATATCTCCTTGTGTTATGGTTGCTGGTGGTACTACTGATCTGCCGGAGGCCACCAGTCAGCTTTCCGGCAGAATTCCTATGCACAATTAACTGAAATTAACCGTTGCGATGCTCAAAGGTATCCACTGCTTTCTTCGCCTTTTCTGGCTCAGTTTGCAAAGCGCGTACCCAGCTCATGACATGCAAAATTTCATCCGGCTCGAGCAAGCCCTGCTGCGGACCCATTTGACCAGCCGCCCCACCATAAATGGTTTCAAACAGGCCCTTGTCTTCCAAATTGGTTGGATAAGTCCAGTAATCATCTGACAATGCAGGGCCCAGCTTGCCTTCAGCCAAGTGGCCATGGCAACCAGAGCAAGCTGTTGCGAAGATGACGTAACCTTTATTCAAGGCTTCTTGGTCACCGTTGTACGGATTGACACCAGTATTCTTGAATTCCTTGAATTGCGGGCTTTCGGTTTCGCCTTCAAAGTCCAAAGGCTCACCGGAAATGGTGCCACGGAAATCAAGGTCCGCTTGTGCAGGCATCAAGGCAAAGCCTGAAGCCAGAAACACACTCAAACCACCTACAACTGCTAATTTTTTAAACATTTACTACCCCGGAGTTACAAAAAAACTAGATTGGCAAGAGAGGAATGTGTTCTCTCTTGAGAATCGCATCAATCTCTTGCTGGCTAGACGTAATGGCCTTGTCCAACTCAGCCTTCAAGGCTTCGTCGCCAAGCCGTACGCCCATTACTACTTCGTACTGCATAGGAATTTTGCTGCCGTTGGCACGCGTGGCGTTGTCTTCGATCAGCACCATATTCAACGGTGTGGGGGATTCCGCCACATACTTTGCAACTGTCGGGCCCCAAATGGCAGCAGCATGCAATTTCATGGTAATCACGTCATTGACCAGCTTGCGCTCGTCAATCTTGATGTAGCGATTACGCGTGGACTTGAAATCGGTCAGCTCGGTCAGATAGTCGAACATGTCATCAAAACGGCCGATCTCAAGCATCATGTTCTTGGCAGGACTGTCAGGTAAGAATCCCAGCCTAAAATTGCGCTCCTTGAGGTATGGATGATCCCAGGAGGTAATATCTATTTCCCTGTCCTTGCGTGTCACGAACACATAACCGGACTTATAGTAGGTCTTGGTATTCAGGACGCGTGGATCGCCCTTGTCCAATCCCAGCAAAACATCACACTGCTTCTTGTCAAGAAAATCCCTGACCGAGTAGCGCGCATCAGACCACCACACAAATGAGACCTTGCGGTTCATGGCCTTGCCGACCACCTTGGCAATCTCATTCTCAAAGCCCTGTTGCTTGTCATTTGAGTAAGGCAACTCGTCCTTACCTGCGCATACTCTCAACTCATCTGCCGCCTGGGCCTGCAAGGCCAGCATTCCGGCAACACCAACCAATGCGGCTTTAACAGCACTGATACAGGATTTCTTATCAACAATATGCATGTGTACTCAATTCCAAAACGCAATTTCACTTAGATACCGGGGCAGACCTGCTGCCCCGGAATATCACATCAGCTTGCTTTTACTGAATTACAGGCTGAACACCATCAGGCCACCGCCCATTTGAGTGTGGTTCTGCAGCTCCTTGAAGGCACCTACAGCACCCAGACCAGCGCTAGGATCGGTCAGGTCGAATACCAGACCAACGCCAGGCCAACCACCTACACCGTACATGGAGCCGATGTATTGCTTACCCTTGAACTGGTAGGTCATAGGAGCACCGATACCACCGGATGGCATCTTGAACTTCCACAGTTCCTTGCCGTTGTCCTTGTCCAGGGCCTTGATGTAGCCATCAAGCGTGTTGTAGGCAACCAGGCCGCCCTTGGTAGCGAGAGTACCGCCCCAAACAGCGAACTTCTCCCACTTGGTCCACTTGTACTTGCCTGTCACGATGTCCATGGCGCGTACTTGACCCATTTCCTTCTTGGTTGGGCCGCTAGGTCCAGGGTACATCGCCAGGGTTGCACCTACGAAGAACTGACCGGCACGGTATGGCAGCATGAACGGCTCCCAATCCATACAAATGTGGTTCAGGCCTGCGTAAACGATAGGCTCGTCAAGATCCAATGCATCCAGACCTTGGTTGTGGAAACCCATGGCGGAAGGACATACGTTGGTGCTCTTGTGGTCCATGCGTGTGCTGAACTCAGGGTCACGTACTGGCGTACCTGTCTTGAGGTCAACTTTCTTGAACACGTTTACGGCTGGATCAACCTTGGCAGCCTGGATCAGGTTACCGTTGTCACGGTTCAGCGTGTACATGATGCCGTTACGGTCGATGTGGGTCAGCAGAGGAGTTACCTTGCCATCAACCTTGTGATCGGAAAGGATCATTTGGTTCACGCCAGCGAAGTCCCACTCGTCGTGAGGAGTCTTTTGGTAACCCCACTTGGCTTCGCCTGTGTCCAGGTCACGCGCCCAGATAGTCATGGTCCACTTGTTGTCGCCAGGGCGCATGGTTTCGTTCCATGGCGCTGGGTTACCGGAACCGTAGTAGAACAGGTTCAGCTTAGGATCGTAAGCGTACCAACCCCAGTTAGTACCGCCACCGATCTTCCATGCATCACCTTCCCAGGTCTTCAGACCCAGGCCGAATTGACCGTAGTGTGGATTGTCGCTGTTGAAGTTCTTGGCCAAGCGCACTTCTTCGTCAGGACCAGTTGCAAAGGCACGCCATTGCAGTTCGCCGGTCTTCAGGTTGAAGGAGTTAACAGCACCACGAACACCCAGCTCAGCACCGGAGCAGCCAACCAGAACAGTATTCTTTACAATGAATGGAGCTTGGGTCAGTGTTGCACCAACCTTAGGATCACATACTTCGATTTCCCACACGACCTTACCGGACTTGGCATCAAGGGCAACCAGCTTGCCGTCCAGCTGAGTCTTGACGATCTTGCCGTCGCCGTAAGCCAAACCGCGGTTAACGATGTCGCAACATGCAACAGCCTTAACGGAAGCGATTTGCTTTGGCTTGTGCTGCCAGGCAATCACGCCAGGGTCATTCAAGTTAACAGCGAATGTGTTGTTAGGGAACGCACTGTGGATGTACATCATGTCGCCAATCACCAATGGCGCGCCTTCATGACCGTGCAACACGCCGGTGGAGAAAGACCAAGCTGCCTTCAGGTTCTTGACGTTGCCTTTATTGATTTGGCTCAGTGTGCTATTGTGCTGACCAGTGTAGTTACCGGTTTGCAAAGCCCAGTTGTCTGCGTTCTTTGTCAGATTTTGCAGATCTTGGTTTGCCTGAGCACCTTGCATCGTCGCAAGCACCAGCAGACTGCTGACAGCAGCGCTGATACCGACGTGGGTTACTCTGCCTTTCATATACTTCTCCTCATTCTGGTTTGATTACAAACTCCCTGCCGATCGGTTGTTACTCGGCAGAAACAATTTTTAACAATTTGTAACAAGTGCAACAGATGAAAGATTCCCGATTAGATAGGAAAGTATTCACACCAATGTCGTGACCCAGCCTTGCCGGGAAGCATGATATTTACAGGGCTTATAGCTAAACTGCCTGAGCTACTCCCTCTAAATGGCTGGGGCATATTGCTATATTTAAAATATCCCCTTCGGGAAAATCACCCGAACCGCCTAAGGATTATGTTGAACTGCCGCTAAATAAAAAACGCCACAAGGCTGCCCTTGTGGCGTTTTCTTCATTGTTACAGCAAATGCCGGTCAGCTCATTGCAGCAAGCAAGGCACCATATCCCGATACATAATCCGGGTGGATAAACTGATAACCGCTCGCCAGCATCCGCGCGTTGCTCAATTTCTTATTGCCTTGTACCGGGGGCGTTGCACCGCCTGTATAAACGATGTTCTGCTGATCGGCAAGCCAGCGCAGAAGGTCATGGACTGGCAAGGGCTGGTTGTCCGTCACCAGGTAGAGACGCTCAGGCATCCCATAGGCTCGTTGCTGTATCAGATAAGCGATAAATGCAGCGCCGTCGTCCCGGTGAATGCGGTTGGTCCATGCGTTCCTTGACGGCCACTGCTCCGGCGTTTGCGCCAAGGTGATCATGCGCAGGCGTCCAGGCCCGTAGATGCCGGAAAACCTCAACACGCTGGAAGGATAATCCGCCAGCAGGGCCTCTGCCTCCAGCATGCGCCTGCCGCTGAAGTCGGAGGCAATGGCCGGTGTATCCTCATCCAGCCAATCTTCCGTTTCCTGGCCATATACGCCCGTGCTGGAGACAAAAAACACATGCTGCAATGGAACATTCTTCAATGCCGATAATAGATTGCGCAAGCCTTCAACGTAGCTGAGACGGTAATTCTCATCGCTGTATTCGGTCGCTGCGACACAGTACACCAGTATTTCCAGCCGGGTGTGGGAAAGCGGCTTCAGCGTTTCCGGCCGGGTGACATCGGCAATCAGGGTTTGCACGCCGGCGGGCATGGGCTGTTCGGAACGCCGCAATCCCGTCACCTCATGTCCTTGCGCCGCCAGGCGGCGAGCCAACTCAAGGCCGAGATCGCCGCACCCCGCGATCAATACCCTGCTCAACGTTGCTCCTTCCCAGGCCATTCGCCGCGGAGAAATTTCTCCGCATGGAACAATCCGACGATGGTCTTGCCGTCGGTCAGCTCGCCGTTCCGTATCATCTGCAGGCACTGCTCCAGGCTGGCCTCGAACAATTGCAAGGCTTCGTCCACATCGCGGTTATGCTGCCCGGCGGACAAGCCTCGGGCAAGGTAGATGTGGATCACCTCGTTGGAATAGCCGATGCAGGGATGCTGCAGGCCAAGATAAACCCACTCTGCCGCCGTATAGCCTGTTTCCTCGAGCAATTCCCGCTTCCCCGTTTCCAGGTGCGGCTCTCCTGCGTCGATCTTGCCGGCAGGCAGCTCGATGAACACGCGGGACAAGGGATAACGGAACTGACGCTCGAGCAATAAATTGCCGTTATCCAGCACGGGAACTACCACCACCGCGCCGGGATGGATGACATATTCGCGCTGGCTGGTGGCTCCCGAGGGCACGCGCACCTGGTCGCGCTTGACCAGCAGCATGCCGCCCTCGGCAATGGTCTCGGATGACAAGGTGACCTCGGCAAGGTCCTGGTCGTCGTATTGGTGATGACTCATAAGATGAACTCTTGGTGTGATATGGCGGGGGCACAGTCCCTAAGGCTTGCGCCAGAGATAGCGGTATACGAAACCCGGGAATGCAAAGACGATGAACAAGCTGAAAGTGATGGCGTAAAATTCCCAGCCCTGCGCAGCCACCTGGCCGATACTGCCGCGTTCGACCGCAATCGCCATCATGCCGACGGCAAAATAAAGCACGATCAATTCCAGCAGGCTCCAGCCAAGCGCCTTACGCTGGCTTTTCAACGGAATGAAGTAAAACAGGCGCTCGGAAAACCAAGGCAAGTTGGCCGCGAGCAATGCCAGCAGCAACAGGATCGTAATTGTCATGACGTAGGCTACACTTCAGGCGCAGGATATGCTGCGCCTGACCTGATTATTGAATGCTGTGAATAATGGCATAAGCGCAAGCATCCATGAGACGTTGCGGCAGCATGCCGAGTATGAGTAAACCAATAGCATTAATACTCAAGACCAGCTTCATGTCAATTGGTGCCGCAATCGCGCTGCGGTCATCCGGCTCGTCAAAGTACACATATTTGACGACACGAAGATAGTAGAAGGCGCCAATCAGCGCCATGAGCACGGCAAAGACCACCAGTACCGTGAACCCTGCCTGCAACGCCGCCTGCAATACCGTGAACTTGGCGTAGAAACCCAGCGTCGGCGGGATGCCTGCCATGGAAAACATGACCAGCAACATCAGGAAGGCATACCAGGGATTGCGCTGGTTCAGCCCCTTGAGGTCTTCCAGTCTATCTGCTTCAAAGCCCTGGCGGCTCAAGAGCAGGATGACGCCGAAGCCTGCCAATGTCATCAGCACGTACGACAGGATGTAGAAGGTCGCCGAGGCATAGCCGTTCAGGCTGGCGCTCAAAAAACCCAGCAGCAGGAAGCCGATATGCGAAATGGTCGAGTACGCCAGCATGCGCTTGATATTGGTTTGCGCAATCGCGGCAATATTGCCTATCGCCATCGACAAGACGGCCATGATGACCAACATCCCCTGCCAGTCCGCCGCGAGCACGAACATGGCCTGGATCAACAGGCGCACCACCATGGCGAAGGCCGCTATCTTGGTTGCCGACCCGATAAACAAGGTCACCGCCGTCGGCGAGCCGTGATAGACGTCCGGCACCCACATCTGGAACGGCGCCGCGCCAAGCTTGAAAGCCAAGCCGGCGACAATGAACACCAAACCCAGCACCAGCACGCCATGATCCGGCGCGCCATTGAGCAATGCCTCGGCCACCCCGGCGATATTCAAGCTGCCGGTCACGCCATAGAGCATGGACATGCCGTACAGCAACATGCCGGATGCAAGCGCGCCGAGCACGAAATACTTCATCGCGGCCTCGGTCGAACTGGCGTTGTCCCTGTCCAGCGCCACCAACGCATACAAGGATAGTGAAAGCAATTCCAGGCCGATGTACAAGGTGAGGAAATGCTGCCCCGACACCATGACCATCATGCCCAGGGTCGAGAACAGCACCAAAGCATAGAACTCGCCCCTGAACATGCCCCGCAACGAGACATAGGTGCGGGTGTAGATCAGGGTGACCGAAGTGGCCAAGTAGATTCCCAGTTTCAGGATATCCGCAAGCGCGTCATCCACGAACATGCCGTTAAAGGCGTATTCCACCACGGTAGAATGGGTCACTACGGTAATGATGGCCGCAGCAAGCAAGGTCAGCTGCGAGAGCACATAAATTAGGAAACGGCTAGACGGCTTGAGGAACAGGTCCAGCAACAGGATAAACATCGCCATCGCGAGCACGACGATTTCCGGTAGTGCTGTCATCAGGTCAAGGGATATGGCATTCATGTCGGTATATTCTCGTCACAATTACAGTGGCGGCAGCTTGCTCAACGCCATATGCTCAAGCAGTTGGCTCACGGTTGCGTGGGTCACTTCGGTGATGGGCTGCGGATAGATCCCGAAACCCAGCACCAGAATGGCCAACAGGCCCAGGATGAAGAACTCTCGCCGATTGATATCCTGCAGTGCGGCCACCTGGGGATTCGCGATCTCGCCGTAATAAACCCGCTTGATCATCCACAAGGTGTAAGCGGCGCCAAAGATCAGGGTGGTCGCCGCCAGGAAGGCATACCAGAAATTCACCTGCACCGTACCCAGGATCACCATGAACTCGCCGACGAAGCCGGATGTGCCCGGCAAGCCCGCATTGGCCATGGCGAACAGCACGGCAAAAGCCGTAAACACCGGCATGGTGTTGACCACGCCGCCGTAATCCGCAATCTGGCGCGAATGCATGCGGTCGTACAGCACGCCCACGGAGAGGAACATCGCGGAAGAAATGAAGCCGTGCGAGATCATCTGCACGATCGCGCCTTCCAGGCCCAGCGGGTTGAACAGGAAAAAGCCCAGGGTGACGAAGCCCATGTGCGAGATGGACGAATAGGCGATCAGCTTCTTCATATCCTTCTGCACCAGGGCCACCAGCGCGATATACACCACGGCGATCAACGACAGGGTGATCATGAAGCCCGCCAGGTAATGCGACGCGTCCGGCGCGATGGGCATGGCGAAACGCAGGAAGCTATACCCGCCCAGTTTGAGCGCGATCGCGGCCAGCACCACCGAGCCGCCCGTCGGCGCCTCGACGTGGGCGTCCGGCAGCCAGGTATGCACGGGCCACATCGGGATCTTGACGGCAAACGCCATGAAGAAGGCGATGAATATCCAGACCTGCACGTCCAAGGCCAACGGCATGCGGTAATACTCAGCGATATCGAAACTGCCGCTCTGGTGATACAGGTAGATGAACGCCACCAGCATCAGCAACGAACCGAGCAAGGTATAGAGGAAGAACTTGATCGTGGCATAGACCCGGTTCGGCCCGCCCCACACGCCGATCACCAGGAACATCGGGATCAACATCGCCTCCCAGAAGATATAGTAAAGGATGGCGTCCAAGGCGGAGAATACGCCGATCATGATGCCGGACATGATGAGGAAGGCTGCCATGTATTGCGCCACCCGCTTCTCGATCACTTCCCAGCCGGCGATGACCACGATGAAGGTGGTAAAGCTGGTCAGCAGGATCAAGGGCACTGCAATCCCGTCTACGCCCAGATGGTATTGGATATTGAACGCAGGAATCCACTGCAGGCGCTCCACGAACTGGAAGCCGCCATATTGCGTATCGAAACCGAGATAGAGCGGCACGGTCACGGCAAAGCCGGCAATGCTGCCCAGCAGGGCCAGCCAGCGCGCAGCGCCGGCGTGCTTGTCCCCGCCGGTGAACAGCACCAATACGCCTGCCAGGATAGGCACCCAGATCGACAGGCTCAGGAAAGGTAAGTCATTCATAGCTTGTTATATTTTCATGAAGACAGTGAGCAGGAGGAAAACGCCGATGATCATGGCAAACGCATAGTGGTACACCAAGCCGGTCTGCAGGCGCCTCACCAGTCCGGCAACGCAGGCCACCAAGCGCGCAGAGCCGTTCACCAGCAGGCCGTCTATCAGCTTGACGTCCCCGATCTGCCAGAGCTTGCCGCCAAGGAAGCGAGAGCCGCCGGCAAAGAATTTCTCGTTGAAGCTGTCGAAGCCGTACTTGTTGTCGAGGATGCGGTAAACCAGCCCGAACCTGTCCTTGATCGCTGCCGGGATATCCGGGCGCTTCATGTAGAAGAACCAGGCCAGCGCCACGCCGGAAGCCGCGAGGATGAACGGCAGCGATGTCAGCCCATGCAGCGCCATCGCCCATGCGCCGTGGAAATGATGCGCCAGCTCGTGCATCGCGCCGTGCTGATGGTGATCCACATAGATGATGTCGTTGAAGTAATCGCCGAATACCATCGCATCGATCGCGACATAACCGATCAGCACCGAGGGAATGGCCAGCAGCACCAACGGCACCGTCACCACCCATGGAGATTCATGCGGCTTGTCATGCGGCCCCAGCCCGTGATGGTGCTCGTCGTGTTCGTCATCGTGGTGGTGTTCGTCATGATGGCCGTGGGCTTTTTCCTGCATCCATTTTTCCTTGCCGTGGAAGACGAGGAAATACATGCGGAAGGAATAGAACGCGGTGACGAACACGCCTGCGAGCACGGCAAAATAGGCAAAGCCGCTACCGGGAATATGGGAGAAACTGACGGCCTCGATAATGGAATCCTTGGAATAGAAGCCGCTGAACAATGGCGTGCCGATCAGGGCCAGTGAGCCGACCAAGGAGGTGATCCAGGTGATCGGCATGTATTTGCGCAAGCCGCCCATGTTGCGCATGTCCTGGTCGTGGTGCATGCCCATGATTACGGACCCGGCCCCGAGGAACAGCAAGGCCTTGAAGAAGGCATGCGTCATCAGGTGGAAAATCGCCACCGAATAGGCGGAAACGCCTAGCGCCACCGTCATGTAGCCCAGCTGCGACAGGGTGGAATACGCCACCACCCGCTTGATGTCGTGCTGGATGATGCCGAGGAAGCCCATGAACAAGGCCGTGATCGCGCCGATCACCAATACGAACGACAAGGCCGTGGTCGACAGTTCATACAATGGCGACATGCGCGCCACCATGAAGATACCGGCCGTCACCATGGTGGCGGCATGGATCAATGCGGAGATCGGCGTCGGGCCTTCCATGGAATCCGGCAGCCAGACGTGCAGCGGCACCTGCGCCGACTTGCCCATGGCGCCGATAAAGAGCAGGATGCAGATCACCGTCATCAATGACCACGGATGTCCCGGCACCAGCTCGACGGTAGTATCGGCAAATTGCGGCGCAATCGAGAACACGGCGGCGTAATCCAGGCTGCCGAGATAGTACAGCACCATGCCGATACCCAGCAGGAAGCCGAAATCGCCGACGCGGTTGACGAGAAATGCCTTGAGGTTGGCATAAATCGCCGTAGGCCGCTTGTACCAGAAGCCGATCAACAGGTAGGACACCAGCCCCACCGCCTCCCAGCCGAAGAAGAGCTGCATGAAGTTGTTGCTCATTACCAGCATCAGCATCGAGAAGGTGAACAGCGAAATGTAGCTGAAGAAACGGCTGTAGCCGGGGTCTTCCGCCATGTAGCCTATGGTGTAGATATGCACCATTAGCGAGACGAAGGTAACCACCACCATCATGGTCGCCGTGAGGCGGTCGACGAGGAAGCCCACCTCGAAGCGGTGCCCGCCGCTGGTCAGCCAGGTATACACCGTGCCGTTGAAGACATTGCCGTGCAATGCGTCCATGAATACGCAGACAGACAAGGCAAACGATGCAGCCACGCCGGCAATCGTTAGCCAATGCGCCGAAGCGCGGGGCAACTGGCGGCCGAACAGGCCGACCACGGCGGCGGCGAACAATGGCAGCAAGGGAATCCAGAGATAAAGGCTTTGCACCGTCATGCCAATACTCCAGGGCTCAATACGGCATGCCGAATGAAAATTTGCAGGGCTTGCATGGTTTATCCTTTCAAGCTGCCAATATCATCGACATTGATGGTTCTCAAATTGCGGAACAGCAGGACGAGAATCGCCAGGCCGATTGCAGACTCGGCCGCAGCCACGGTAAGAATGAAAAATACGAATATCTGCCCGGCAATGTCATTCAGGTAATACGAGAATGCAATGAAATTCATGTTCACCGCCAACAGCATCAATTCGATCGCCATCAACAGCACAATCACGTTCTTGCGGTTGAGGAAAATGCCGATCACGCTGATGGCGAACAATATCGAGCCCAAAATCAGGTAGTGCGAGAGTCCTACACTCATTGCTGCATCCTCATTCTTATTTCTTTTCAACCGCAGGTTCTGAAGCCAGCACGATTTCCTTTTCTGCCGGCATGCTGACGATGCGCACGCGGTCGGCGCGCTTGACCTTGACCTGCTCCGCAGGGTCCATGAACTTGGAGTCCTTGCGCTCGCGCAACGTCAGAGCGATCGCCGCAACGATCGCGACCAGCAGCACGACGGAAGCCAGCTCGAACGGCAGCAGGTAATCGGTGTACAGCTGGCGACCGATCTCCGCAGTATTGCTGTATCCGGCCGGCCGGGGCGCAGGCGCGCTGAGCATGTCCGCGCTGAAATGCTTGCTGCCCAGGATCATCACCATTTCGGCGGCCATGAGAAGACCGACCGGCAAGGCAACCGGCAATGCGTTCCAGAACCCTTCGCGCAGCTTGTCGAGATTAATGTCGAGCATCATCACGACGAAGAGGAACAACACCATGACCGCGCCGACATAAACCAGCACCAGGGCAATGGCCAGGAATTCGGCTTCCAGCAGCAGCCAGATGCCTGCGGCAGTGAAAAAAGCCAATACCAGGAACAAGGCGGCATGCACCGGGTTGCGGGCCGTAATCACGCGCAATCCGGCAAACAGCAGGATGGCGGCTAGGGCGTAAAAAACATAATCCTGGAATATCATGATGCTCTCCTCATGGATACAAGCGCTATCGGCAGCGCCATATCCATTACTCCTCCTCGTGGCTTTCTTAGATCGGCTTAACAAAACTCTCCTGGCGTTTTTGCCCTGCCTGGTCATACAACTGTACTGCCTGCGGCAGAGCGCCTAGCCAGGACCGCCTTGCTGGGTTTTGTTAAGCCGCCCTTATTATCAAATTTCTAGCGATATCGCGCATCCACCGCACGGTCCGCGGCAATCTGTTCTTCATACTTGTCGCCAACGGCCAGCAGCATGGGCTTGGTGTACAGCAAATCTCCGCGTTTCTCGCCGTGGTAATCGAAAATCCTGGTCTCGACGATGGAATCCACCGGGCAGGATTCTTCGCAAAAACCGCAGAAAATGCATTTGGTCAGATCGATGTCGTAACGCGTGGTGCGGCGGGTATTGTCTTCGCGTTGCTCGGACTCGATCGTGATCGCCAAGGCCGGGCATACCGCTTCGCACAGCTTGCAGGCAATGCAGCGCTCCTCGCCGTTGGGATAGCGGCGCAGCGCATGCAGGCCGCGGAAGCGCGGGCTCATGGGCGTGCGCTCTTCGGGGAACTGCACAGTGACCTTGCGCGCGAAGAAGTAGCGGCCGGTCAAGGCCATGCCCTTGACCAGCTCAAGCAGCATGAAACTTGCGAACAATTCTTTTATCTTGCCGATCATCCTAGTTTCTCAATGAAATAGTTTCTCAAGTAAGCCAATCGCTCAATGAAACAAATAAGCCCAGCGCGTCTGCATCATCGCGCCCACGAACAATATCCAGACCAAGGTCACGGGGATGAACACCTTCCAGCCCAGACGCATGATCTGGTCATAGCGATAGCGCGGGAAGGTGGCACGGAACCAGAGGAAGAAGAACAGCAAGGCCGCGACCTTGAACAACAGCCACAAGATGCTGTCGGGCAGGAACGGCACAGGCGACAGCCAGCCGCCGAGGAACATCAGCGCCGCGAGCATGGCCACGAGGATCATATTGGCGTATTCCGCCAGGAAGAACACCGCGAACGCCATGCCGGAATACTCCACATGGAAGCCCGCCACGATCTCCGACTCGCCTTCCGCCACGTCGAACGGCGCCCGGTTGGTCTCCGCCACCGCACTGATGAAATAGACGACGAACAAGGGGAACAGCGGCAGCCAATACCATTCCCAGAAACCGCCGGACTGGGCGAGGACGATCTTGCCCAGGTTGAGGCTGTTGGCAGACATCAATACCCCGACCAGCGCAAACCCCATCGCGATTTCATAGGAGACGATCTGTGCAGCGGAGCGCAGCGACCCGAGGAAGGCGTACTTGGAGTTGGAAGCCCAACCCGCAATGATCACGCCGTACACGCCGACAGAGGTCATCGCCAGGATATAGAGCAGGCCTGCGTCGATGTCCGCGAGCACCAAGGTGAAGTCGAACGGCACCACTGCCCAGGCTGCCAATGCAGGCGCGATCGCCAGCACCGGGCCGAGCAGGAACAAGGTCCGGTTCGCCGCGCTCGGGATGATGATTTCCTTCATCAGCAGCTTGATGCCGTCCGCCAATGGCTGAAGCAGGCCGCGATAACCGACACGGTTCGGCCCAAGACGCACCTGCATGAAGCCGATCACCTTGCGTTCGGCCAAGGTCAGGTAGGCCACGGCGCCCATGAGCGGCAGGACGATGGCAATGATCTTGAGCAGGTTCCAGACCACGGGCCAAAGCGGCCCCAGCAGAGTTTGCACTTCCGCGATCATGCGGCCACCTCATCAGCCGGTTGCTCGACGGGAATCCGCTCTACCGTGATCTCACCGAGCAAATCGCCCAAACCCGCCGTTTGAGGCAAGGCGCCGGGAATCCGCACGCAGCCATGCGGCACACGGATATCCGCATGCGCTTCCAGCACGGCGCTGCCTTCGCCTTGCCTGACCAGGATGCGCTCGCCTTCCTTGATGCCCAGTTTCTGCATCTGCTCAGGATGCAGCGCAGCCAGCACCGCCTTCGCTACCTGGCGCGTCTTCTGCAAAGGCGGCGAACGACGGACAATGCCGTCGGACTGGAATTGCGGAATCTCGCCCACGCGCTGCAAATCGCTATCCAGCTTGACCTTGATCTCGACATCGATCAGCTCGCGCAGGTTGTTGTTCAAGGTGCGCCAGACAACCGCCGAAGGCTTCTCGCCGCCGAAGATCTCGTCCTTGATCTGCTCGGTGCTGTCAAAATCGAAATGACCCACGCCGGCAAGATTGCCCAATACACGCAGCACCTTCCAGCCAGGCCGAGCCTCGGCCAATGCCTTGGTCACGGCGGTAAAGCTCTGCACCCTGCCCTCCATGCTCATGAAAGTGCCGGAGGTTTCGGTAAACGGCGCGATGGGCAAGAGGATATCGGCATCCCGCTCCAGCGCTTCCGACTTGTACGCGGTCAATGCCACCACGCACTCCGCCTGCTGCAAGGCATTTCTCGCCAGGCTGGGGTTATGGCAATCCAGCTCAGGCTCCACATTGACCAGCATATAGGCCTTGCGCGGCGACTCGAGCATGGTGCGGGCGTTCAGGCCGCCCGCCTTGGGCATCGCGCCGACCAGGTTGGCGCCAACGCTGTTTGCGCCAGCACTCAACACGCCGAAAGTCGCGCCGCACAAGGAGGCGATCGCTTCGGCCAGACTGAATATTTCGGTGTAGCGCGGATGATGCTGGGAAATATTGCCCAGGAATACGGCGGAACGCGGGCTGATCAAGTCCATGGTTTCGCCATGGCCTGTCAGGCTGAGGGCGATGGCTTTGCTGTTGTCCCAGACCCTGACGCCTTCCAGCAATTCGCTCAAGGATTTGGGCAGGCACAGGGAAAGCCTTTCCATGCCCGAAACGGCCTTGAGTATCTGCGACAGCACGTTAACCATGTCGTTCGGCGAGCAGATGGCCTTGTGCTTGATCGGGATCAAAGGGTCGTCATCCAGCGGATTCACCACGGAAAGCTCCGCCCCGTTGGCAACCGCACGGCGGATGCGCTGGGCCAGCAAGGGATGTTCGTTGCGGAGGTTGCCGCCGATCACCAGAATACGGTCCATTTCCTGCACATCGGGGATGTTGCAACCCATCCAGATCACGCCAAGACGCTTGCCGTCATGACGGAAGTCGGTGTGGCGCAGGCGGTAGTCGACATTGTCCGAACCCAGGCCATGGGCGAACTTGGTGGCGAGGTAAGCCTCCTCCATGGTGCTGTTGGGCGAGACCAGCACGCCCAACGCGTCCCCGCCCTCGCTGTTCACGATATCCTTGATCTGTCCCGCAGCCAGCTCGAGCGCGGTTTTCCAGTCGGTTTCATGCCAGGCGCCATTGTGCTTGACCATGGGTACCTTGAGCCGGTCGGGGCTGTTCAATCCTTCGTAGGAAAAACGGTCGCGGTCGGACAGCCAGCATTCATTGATGGTTTCCTTTTCGCGCGGCAGCACGCGCAGCACCTTGCCATCCTTGATATGCACTTCGATATGCGAGCCCAAGCCGTCATGCGGCGCAATGGAGGGGCGGCGGATCAGCTCCCAGCTGCGCGCGGTGTAGCGGAACGGCTTGCTGGTCAGGGCGCCCACCGGGCAAAGGTCGATGATGTTGCCGGAAAGCTCCGAATCGACGCTCTTGTCGACATAGGCCGTGATCTCGGCATGTTCGCCGCGGTTGATCAACCCTAGCTCCATCATGCCGCCGACTTCCTTGAGGAAGCGCACGCAGCGAGTGCACTGGATGCAGCGCGTCATGTCGGTGGATACCAGGGGACCGATGTTCTTGTTGATGACGACGCGCTTTTCCTCGGTGTAGCGCGATGCGGGCGCGCCATAGGCCACCGCGATATCCTGCAGGTCGCACTCGCCGCCCTGGTCGCAGATTGGGCAATCCAGCGGGTGGTTGATCAGCAGGAACTCCATCACGCTCTGCTGGGCTTCCACCGCAGCCTTGGAGCGCGTGAATATTTTCATGCCGTCGGCCACGGGCGTGGCGCAGGCGGGCAGCGGCTTGTTGAATTTCTCCACCTGCACCAGACACATGCGGCAATTGGCCGCGACGGAAAGCTTCTTGTGATAGCAGAAGCGCGGAATGGCAATGCCCAACTGGTCGGCTGCATCGATGATGGTGGAGCCGTGCTCTACCTCGACCTGCTTGCCATCTATCTCGACATTAAGCATAGGCTACCTCTTGCTGCGCCTGGCCTTGCCCTGCCAAGCCATCCTCCACCATGCTGCGGCCATGGCGGATGTAGTATTCGAATTCGGGGCGGAAATGCTTGATGAAGCTCAGTACCGGCGTCGCGGCCGCATCGCCCAGCGCGCAAATGGTACGGCCGGAGATATTGCTGCTGACGTCGGTCAGCAAGTCCAGGTCTTCCAGCCGGCCTTGCCCGTCGACAATGCGCTTGATGACCCGGTATAGCCAACCCGTGCCTTCTCGGCACGGCGTGCATTGCCCGCAAGATTCCTCGAAGAAGAAATAGGACAAGCGCTTGAGGGTTTTCACCATGCAGGTGGTTTCGTCCATGACAATCATGGAGCCGGCGCCCAAGCTCGAACCCGCCTTGGAAAGACCATCGTAATCCATGGTCGCTCCCATGATGGCTAAAGCTGGTAAAACGGCAGTTGACGGCCCTCCGGGGATGACGGCTTTCAACTGACGCCCCTTCCATACACCTCCAGCCAGTGCCAGCAATTCAGCAAAAGGAATGCCCATGTTCACCTCGTAATTCCCGGGCTTGTCTACGTGGCCCGAGATCGAGAAGATTTTGGTTCCCCCTGAATTGGCGACACCAAGTTCCTGAAAAGCTTGGCCGCCGTGCTCCATGATCCATGGTATCGACGTGTATGACTCCGTATTGTTCACATTGGTCGGCTTGCCAAACACGCCGTAGCTGGCAGGAAAAGGCGGCTTGAACCTCGGTTGCCCCTTCTTGCCCTCTATCGACTCGATCAATGCAGTCTCCTCGCCACAGATATAAGCGCCGTAGCCGTGGACTGCATATAGATCGAAACTGAAATCGGTGCCGAACAGTCGTTCGCCGAGATAACCCGCTGCACGCGCCTCGTCGAGCGCAGCTTCGAATATCTCGTAATCCTGCCAGATTTCACCGTGAATATAGTTGTAACCCACCCGCGCGCCCAGGGTATAGGCTGCGATCGCCATACCCTCAATGAGCTGGTGCGGGTTGTAGCGGATGATGTCCCGGTCCTTGAAGGTGCCAGGCTCGCCCTCATCGGTATTGCATACCAAGTACTTGGTGCCGTCGAAATAGCGCGGCATGAAGCTCCACTTGAGGCCAGTTGGGAAACCAGCCCCGCCGCGCCCGCGCAAGCCGGAGAGCTTGACCTGGCTGATGATCTCGGTGGCCTTGACCTTCTCGGTCACCAGCCGCTTCAGCTGGGCATAGCCGCCAAGCTTGAGATAGGTATCCAGCGACGCAGGATTCTCTTGCCCGACGGTACGTAAGCAAACCAGGGTTTGTGTCGCGCTCATTTCTCGAGGCCCTCCAATATCTGGTCCACCTTCTCCGGCGTCAGGAACTCATGCATTTCGGTATTGTTGATATGGAACAACGGCGCCCCGCCGCAGCATCCCATGCACTCGCCTTCCTTGAGGGTAAAACGCGCATCTGCCGTGGTTTCGTTGAAGCCGATGCCCAGGCGCTTCTGTAAATGCTCCACGATTTCGGCGGAATCGCGCAGCATGCAGGAAATATTGGTGCACACCGTGATCTTGTACTTGCCGACCGGCTCCAGCTCGTACATGTTGTAGAAGGTCGCCACCTCCAGTGCGGCAATGGCGGGAATGCCAAGGTAGTCGGCTACTTCACTGATGGTTTCCTTGGAGAGCCAGCCCTTCTCGGTCTGTGCGATCCGCAATGCGGACATCACCGCCGCCTGGCGGTGCTCGGGCGGGTATTTGGTCAACTCGCGGTCGATCTTGGCTAAGGATTCAGCAGACAAACTCATCGGTCAATTTCTCCGAATACAATATCCTGCGTACCGATAATCGCCACCAGGTCGGCGATCATGTGGCCGCGCGTCATTTCGTCCAGCGCCGCCAAATGGGCAAAGCCCGGTGCACGGATTTTCACACGGTATGGCTTGTTCGCACCATCGGAAATCAAATAGATGCCAAATTCGCCCTTGGGATGCTCGACGGCGGCATAGGCTTCGCCCGCAGGGACGTGGAAACCCTCGGTAAACAACTTGAAGTGATGGATCAGCGCCTCCATGTCGTGCTTCATCTCTTCACGTGGCGGGGGCGCGACCTTGGTATTGTCGCTGATGACCGGTCCCGGGTTCTTGCGTAGCCAGTCTATGCACTGCTTGACGATGCGGTTGGATTGGCGGAACTCCTCGATGCGCACTAGGTAGCGATCGTAGCAGTCGCCGTTCACGCCTACCGGAATATCGAAATCGAGCCGGTCGTACACCTCGTAAGGCTGCTTCTTGCGCAAATCCCAGGCAAAACCGCTGCCGCGCAGCATCGGCCCGGTCAATCCCAGCGCCAAGGCGCGCTCGGGCGACACCACACCTATGCCCACGGTACGCTGTTTCCAGATGCGGTTGTCCGTCAGCAATGTTTCATATTCATCGACATAGGCCGGAAAGCGGTCGGTGAAATCCTCGATGAAATCCAGCAGCGAACCCTGGCGGTTCTCGTTGAGCTGCTTGACGTCTTCCTTGCTGCGCACCGCCGATGCCTCATACTGCGGCATGCGGTCCGGCAGGTCGCGGTAGACACCGCCCGGGCGATAATAGGCCGCATGCATGCGCGCGCCGGATACCGCCTCATAGCAGTCGAACAGGTCCTCACGCTCGCGGAACGCATAGAGGAACACTGTCATCGCCCCCACGTCCAACGCATGCGCGCCCAGCCACAGCAGGTGATTGAGAATGCGGGTAATCTCGTCGAACATCACGCGGATGTACTGCGCGCGCAAAGGCACTTCCAGCCCGAGCAGTTTCTCGATCGCCATGACGTAGGCATGCTCGTTCGCCATCATGGACACATAATCAAGACGGTCCATGTAAGGCACCGACTGCAGGTAGGTACGGTTCTCGGCGAGCTTTTCCGTCCCACGGTGCAGCAGGCCGATATGCGGGTCGGCGCGCTGGATCACCTCGCCATCCAGCTCCAGCACCAGCCGCAGCACGCCGTGCGCGGCGGGATGCTGCGGGCCAAAATTCATGGTGTAATTTCTGATCTCCGCCATGACTCAGCCCCTTAGCCCAACCATTGCCGCTATGTCCACCGCCATTTCAGTGTCAGCGGGCTTGCCCATGCGAGTCAGGCACGAAGTACGACCGGAGCCAAAGTGCATGGTGTAGTCACGGAATTCAGCCATGATGAAAGCCTTCCTCGCGTATCACCCGAGGCACATTGTTGCGCGGGTCTATCGTTACCGGCTGGTAGACCACACGCTGTTGCTCGGGGTCGTAGCGCATTTCCACATTGCCTATCATCGGAAAATCCTTGCGGAACGGATGGCCGACAAAGCCGTAATCCGTCAACAGCCGGCGCAGGTCGGGGTGCCCCTCATACATGATGCCGTACAGATCGAATGCCTCACGCTCGAACCAGTTGGCCACCGGCCAGATATCCACCACAGTGGGCAATACCGGAAAATCATCATCCTGGGCAAATACGCGCAACCGCAGCCGCTGGTTCAAGCTAACGGAAAGAAAATGGTAGACCGTGGCATAGCGCAGGCCAGACCAGGAACCTTCGCCGTAATCTGCATAATCGACGCCGCACAGATCTATCAGCTGCTCGAACTTCAACAGCTTGTGATCACGCAGCAAGTTGGCCACCTCCAGCAAACATGGCGCTTTGCACTCGATCGTGATTTCGCCTCCATCGTCCTTGAGGCGGGTCATGCTTTCCCCGAGCACTTGCTGCAAGTTCTGCTTTAATTGTTCCAGGCGCGTCATTGTGTCGGCTCTCAGCGGGCTATCGTATTGGTACGCTTAATCTTGTTCTGCAATTGGATGATGCCGTAGAGCAAGGCCTCGGCAGTCGGCGGGCAGCCTGGGACATAGACGTCTACGGGCACGATACGGTCGCACCCGCGCACGACGGCATAGGAATAGTGATAATAACCGCCGCCATTGGCGCAGGAGCCCATCGAGATCACCCAGCGCGGCTCGGCCATCTGGTCATAGACCTTGCGCAATGCCGGCGCCATCTTGTTGACCAGCGTACCTGCCACGATCATAACATCCGACTGGCGGGGACTGGGACGGAACACGATGCCGAAACGGTCCAGGTCGTAGCGCGCCGCGCCGGCATGCATCATTTCCACCGCGCAACAAGCCAGCCCGAACGTCATCGGCCACAGGGAGCCGGTGCGGGTATAGTTGATCACCGTATCCAGCGTGGTGGTCACAAAGCCTTTTTCGAGTACGCCTTCAATGCTCATGCCAGATTACCTCTTACTCCCATTCCAGCGCCCCCTTCATCCATTCATAGACGAAACCCACGACCAGTATCCCAAGGAAGACCATCATCGCCAGAAAGCCGAACAGGCCGATCTCCTGCAAGACGACGGCCCAAGGGAAAAGAAAGGCGATTTCAAGGTCGAACAGGATGAACAGGATGGCAACCAAGTAGTAGCGCACGTCGAATTTCATACGCGCATCTTCGAACGCTTCAAAACCGCATTCGTAGGGAGAATTCTTTTCAGCATCAGGACGGTTGGGAGAAACCAACTTGCCAAGCACAATAGGAGCGACACCGACACCAAGACCCACAATGATGAACAGCAATATCGGGAAGTAGTTCTCCAGCACGTTCTAACCCTATACAAATCAGCCTTGAGGAAATCAAGTTCATTCAACTTGACAGCGGTAACGATGCATTCATCATACCCCGCATTTGTTAATGAATTGTAACATGAAAATTACAACTAAACAGCCCGGAATGCCGCCACAGGGGCTGATTTTACCATTAGCAATTGTTTCATATGATATTTAGCTGAAAATAACCTTACAAAACCAGGGTTAAAATGCAATCAAATTAACTTTTTGTTACAAAAATAACCCCACAAGATACAGGTTATACCCGCAAAAACCTCAATAGTTCACAGGGATTTCAATTTATTCATACAAGACGAAAGACGACAGGATTTCCGCAAAGCATCGAACACTTCAAAAGATCATCAAGCATCAAGAAAAGGTGATTCAGCGGCAACAATACTTCCTGTTGCAACACCGCCTAAAGAGGGAAGGCGGGACGAAGGACAGACCGGAAACATCAAGAAAAAACAGGCCCGGATGGGCCTGTATGAGTTTGGAAGATTCAATGCGTGCAATCGCATTGATGAACATGGTATTGCCGCCATATTTCACTTGAATGAAACAAGGACTAGTCCATTTCATCAAGCAAACAACTGCCGCCTCGCACGGCCTTCTTAACAGCAATTAAAGCCAATAAAAAACCCGCACAACACTAGGTTAATGCGGGTTTTACGATCGACTTCTCGATTTATTTGGTGCCGACGGTGAGACTCGAACTCACACGGCTTTCGCCACTACCCCCTCAAGATAGCGTGTCTACCAATTCCACCACGACGGCAATGGGCTCACGCCCGAAAACTTTTAATTACTGAGGTACGTCCTTTGCCGATGTAGGTTCAGCAGGCTTAGGCACATCAGAAACAGGAGCGGATTTTACCACGGACTTCTGTACCACGCTGCCTTGTTCAGAACGGTGGCTGGCCAAGTATGCAAGGCTCATGCTGGTCACGAAAAAGATCGCGACGCAGATGGCGGTTGCACGGCTCATGAAGTTGGATGAGCCGCTGACACCAAACAGGCTGCCCGAAGCGCCGCTACCAAACGCAGCGCCCATGTCGGCACCCTTGCCATGCTGCAACAATACCAAGCCGACTACGCCCAGCGCTGCGATCACATGAATGACGGTTACGATTGTTTCCATTTTCTCTTTTAAATCCCCTGCCTGACTGTAAAATCAGCAAGCAGCGCGACAAATTCTTTCAAAATCATCGGCATCCAAAGAACACCTGCCGATCAATCCGCCGTCTATATCCGGCATAGACAGTAATTGTGCCGCATTTCTCGGATTTACGCTACCCCCATAGATGATTCTTACGCTTTCTGCCGCCCCGGGATGCATGGCGGCAACACGCTCGCGAATGAAGGAATGCGCAGCGCGCGCCTGTTCCGGCGTGGCCGTCTTGTTGGTGCCGATCGCCCAGACCGGCTCGTAGGCAATCACGGCCTGGTCGAGCAAGGCGCCGCCCGAGACGGAGAGAATGGCGTCCAGCTGGTTGGCGATCGCATATTCCATGACTCCCGACTCGCGCTCCTGCAGGGTTTCGCCGACGCAAAAGATGGGAGTGATGCCGTAATGCTTGGCGATGGCGAACTTGTCGGCAATGTTGGCATCGCTTTCGCAGTAGGCGTCGCTGCGCTCCGAGTGGCCGACGATGACGTAGCTGGCGCCAAACTCCTTGAGCATGGCGGCGCTGACTTCGCCGGTATAGGCGCCATTCTCGTGCTTGGCCACATTCTGCGCGCCCCAGGCGATATTGGTGTTGCTGAGCATTTCCTGAGCCTGGAACAGGTAAGGATAAGGAACGCAGACAGCGATATCCGCGTGGCCGACATCCTGCAAGCCACGTACGAGCGCTTCCAGCAACCTTTTGTTCTGAGCAAGGTTGCCATTCATTTTCCAGTTGCCGACAACCAGCTTGCGACGCATAAAAAACCCGAAAAGTTTACTTGATATTGTTGATCGATATTACAGTGCAGCCGTTGGGCGGGTCAACGTACGAGGCCCCGGCTAGGCTGGATCCTGCCAATGCTGCAGGCATAGCTGTACGGACTGCGCGCCGCGAAACTCGTTCACTTGCATTTGGTACACAGCATGCACCCGTTCAGGCAGGAATTGCTCCTGCCTGAAGAAAATGGCGTCAAACACCTGGCCGGATTTTTCCAGGCTTAGCTTGAGATGCCGTTCCCCGACAATGCGCTGGTTGACGACGCGGAACTCGTCCAGGAATAACGGCGGCGGGAATCCCTGCCCCCATACCTGGCGCTCCAACGCATACGCCATGTCCAGCCCGGCGTCCTCTACGGACAATGAGCCGTCGACCTCGATCACGGCCTCGAGCTGCTGCTGGGTCAACAGGCCAGCGACCACTTGCTCAAACGCCGCATTGAACCGAGGGAAATCCTGCTCGCGTATGCTCAAGCCTGCCGCCATGGCATGCCCGCCAAACTTCAGCAGCAAGCCGGGCTCGCGCTTGGAAAGCAAGTCCAGCGCATCACGCAAGTGCAGCCCCGCAATCGAGCGCCCCGAGCCCTTGATGACGCCGTCGCCTGCTGATGCGAATGCAATCACGGGGCGATGAAAACGCTCCTTGATACGGGAGGCCAGGATGCCGATCACGCCTTGGTGCCAACCTTCCCGGAACAGGCTCAGGCTATAGCGCCCGGCAGCATCGATCTCGTCCAGCACCGCCAGGGCATCATCCTGCATATCGGCCTCGATATTGCGCCGCTCCTGGTTCAGCTCATGCAGTTGCTGCGCCATCTGCCGGGCAGATGCCATATCCGGCGCCAACAGGCAGGCTATGCCCAGCGTCATGTCGTCCAGACGCCCCGCCGCGTTCAGGCGCGGGCCGATACTGAAGCCCAGGTCCTGCGGACTGGCCTTGGCATAGTCACGCCCCGCCACCTCGAACAAGGCCAGCACGCCAGGGCTGCATTTGCCCGCGCGGATGCGGCGCAGGCCCTGCTCGACCAGGATGCGGTTGTTGTCGTCCAGCCGCACCAGGTCGGCCACGGTGCCCAACGCCACCAGGTCCAGCAGCTCGGTCAGGTTGGGCTCGGCGCCGGCATCGAACATTCCACGTCGGCGCAACTCTGCGCGTAGGCCGAGCAGGACGTAAAACATCACGCCTACACCCGCCAGGCTCTTGCTGGGAAAATCGCATCCGTGTTGATTCGGGTTGACGATGCACGCCGCCCGGGGCGTCTCATCCCCGGGCAAATGGTGGTCCGTCACAAGCACAGGAATACCAAGCGCATGGGCCGCATCGACTCCGTCGACACTGGCGATGCCGTTATCCACAGTCAGGATCAGGTCAGGCTGATGGCCGGCGGCCAATGCCACGATTTCCGGCGTCAAGCCGTAACCGTACTCGAAGCGGTTCGGCACGAGAAAATCCACGGCAGCGCCCATGCTGCGCAAGCCCTTGACGGCCACCGCCGTGGCGGTGGCGCCGTCAGCGTCGTAGTCGCCCACCACCATGATGCGCTTGCCTGCCGCAATGGCATCTGCCAGCAGGGCCGCCATTTCGGGGTTGCCTGTCAACGTTTCCGGCGGGATCAGGCGAGCCAGGCTTGCCTCCATCTGTCCGATATCCCGCACCCCACGCGCGGCAAGCAAGCGAGCCATGGTGGGGCGTACGCCGGCCTCGACCAATGCCTCATAGGCATCCTGTTCAATATTTCTTTGTATGATCTGAACCATCAAAAATACTTTTCCAATGCTATAGGCTTGCGCCAGAACTTATACACATCGATTGGCTTGAGTCGCAAATGCAGCATGCGATCGGACCAGGGGAAATATATGTCCAACTGCTGTATCTGCCGGGCTTTCAACGCCTGCCATAACAGTTCGCACCAGCCTGCCCCTAGCTCATCATACGAAGACTGCAAGACGGCAGGCGCATGCGAGTCGTGCAACACTGCCTGCAAACCGGCAATGGCGGCATGCTGCAGGCCTGCGAGCTTCGCCATGCCTCCCAGGCTGGCATCGCCGCTATAAACCTTGCACGGAGCCGCCTTGCTCTGGCTTGGCAGCACGCCGCCCCCATGCAGCCAGACGCTGTTGACGGCAAGCTCGCCGCGCGCCTCCCTTGCCTGGTTAACCTCATGGCCGAACAACAGCATCTGCATTTCATTGAGCAATTGCCGCCAGTGCTGCGCCTCAACCCCTTGCGGCAGCCAGGGCGTAATGTCGCGCCCCGCGGCAACGCTGATCGAGGTGGTCGACAGTGCCGGCGCCGATTGCAGCTTGAGGTGCCAATGCCCTTGCGCTCCCGGCAGGAACTCGAGTCCCTCCCCGGCAAAATGCCGATTGAGACTGGTCCGCAATGCCTCGCTTTCCTCGAAGCCTAGGGCCAGCGGCGCCGGCTGAGCAAGCGAGAAAGAGTCCCGCTGCAACATGAGGTGCACCGGGCTTGCCAGCATCCAGTACGCCCCCTCTACGGGCAACCGTTCACCCAGGCGCGCCAATGCGGCGAGCGGCCAATCCTGCTGTTTTGCAATCCCGAACTGCTGGCACAGATAGGCCTCCCAGACTGTCGCTAGCCACTGCACCCGGCCTCGCGCCAGCAGCCGCAGCAAGGCATCGTCGGCCGCCATGGCAGCCCGGCTTTCGGCAGTATCAGCAAGAAAGATTTGCAATTTCACACAGATGTCACTTTGTCATGAAGCAGGTTGAGCGCTAAGATAGAAGGACATTCTCCGCTTAGCAACAAGGTTTATGGATATTATTTTATGGCGTCACGCTGAAGCCGAAGAAGGCTCTCCCGATCTTGCCCGCGAGCTTACCCCGAAGGGGGAGCAACAGGCTGCAAAAATGGCAGCTTGGCTGAAACAGCACATGCCAGCCGATACCCGCATTCTTGTGAGCCCCGCCAGACGCACGCAACAGACAGCCAGCGCCCTCGGGCTGGATTTTACCACTTTGGACGAACTTGCCCCGGGTTCGTCGCCCCAGGTATTGCTCGATGCGGCAGGCTGGCCGCTGGGAAAAGACAGCGTGCTCATCATCGGCCACCAGCCGACGCTGGGCATGGCCGCGGCCTATGCCATGACGCGCCGCATGCAGTATTGGAGCATCAAGAAAGGGGCTGTCTGGTGGATCGCCAACCGCCGCCGCGGCGAGGAAGAACAAACCATACTGCGCGCCATGGTGACGCCAGAACTGATTTGATGAAGATGCCCCCCACCCCGACCCAACACTCCCGGGAGAGCATGTGAGCACCGTCCTGATTGCAAACCCCAAGGGAGGAAGCGGCAAGACTACGCTTGCGACCAACCTGGCCGGCTATTTTGCCAGCAGGGGCAGGCATGTGGTGCTTTCAGACATGGATAGGCAACGCTCCGCACTGCAATGGCTGGAGCGCAGGCCGTACAAGCTGCCATTGATCCATGGCCAGGACGGCCGCGGCAAATACACCAACAGCCTCAGCGCCGACTGGACCATTGTCGACTCCCCGGCCGGCTTGCGCGGCGAAAAACTGAGCCAGGCCGTCAAGGATGCCGATTTCATCCTCGTCCCCATGCAGCCGTCCGCTTTCGACATGGGAGCGACGCGGGATTTCCTGCAAGTGCTGCAGGAAGAGAAATCCGTGCGCAAAGGCCGCACTTTCGTCGCGATGGTCGGCATGCGGGTGGACAACCGCACGCGCGCCGCATTGGCCTTGCAGGATTTCCTCGCAAAATCGGGCTTCCCCTCCGTGGGCAACCTGCGCAATGCCCAAGTATACGCCCTCGCAGCAGAGCAAGGCGCCAGCCTGTTCGACATCCGCCCATCCCAGGTCAGCCGCGATTTGCAGCAATGGGCTCCGCTGCTGCACTGGCTGGTCAACGCCAACAAGCAAAAATAACCACCAGGAGGGAATATGCCCAACGAGATCGAGCTCAAGCTGCGCATTGCCAAGGAGGATATTCCCCGTCTGCGCCGGCATGCCGCCATCCGCAAGCATCTGGCAGAAAGAGCCGTCACGCGCCGCCTGGTGAGCACCTACTACGACACGCCCGACTTGCAGCTGCTCGACCAGCGCGTGAGCCTGCGGGTACGGCGCATGTCCGGCGGCTGGTTCCAGGCGGTCAAGGCGGCAGGCCATTCCCTCGCGGGGCTGCACCAGCGCCTCGAGTGGGAGGACATCATCTCCAAGGGGGAGCCTGATTACACCAAGATCACGGATCCCAGCCTTACCCCTATTTTTGACGATCCGGCGCTCCGGCAGGCGTTGCTTCCCATCTTCACCACCGATATGCGCCGTACCGAATGGCAACTGGATTACCAAGGCAGCCACATTGAGCTGTCGCTGGATGACGGCCTCTTGATCGCAAAGGACCAACGTCAGCCACTCATCGAGATCGAACTGGAGCTAAAGGGCGGCAAGGTCGAGCACCTGTTTGCGCTCGCGCTCGAGCTGCAATCCGACATCCCGCTCACCATAGAAAACGTCAGCAAGGCCCAGCGCGGCTATGCCTATTACCGTGATTTCCCGCAGCAGGCCTCCAAAGCCAAGTCCGCAGGCCTGGCGCCCAAGGACTGCCCTGGAGAAGCCTTCGAAAAGGCGGGCTGGGAATGCCTGCGCCAGCTGCAAAGCAACCAGGCAATCGCAATACAGGGCGAAGATCCAGAAGGCGTACACCAGATGCGGGTGGCGCTGCGCCGCCTGAAAGTGGCATTGAAAGTCTTTGGCAGCCAAGACGATGTGCTCGGCGATGAAATCGACTGGCTCAATGATTTGCTCGCCAAGGCGCGCGACCTCGATGTGCTGCTGCATGAAACCCTGCCGGGCCTGAAGCTGCCCTCAGATGAACTGCAACAGGCCCAAGCCCACGTTGCCCGCGCAAGAAGTCGGGCATACGGCGCGTTGCGCAACGGGCTCAGGCAATCACGCTATCAAAGCCTGCTGCTCACGCTGGGCCATCTGTTTGCCATGGGATTGCCCGCAAGCCGTCACGCCGTATCCAAGACCGCCGCAGTGCATTTGCGCCGCACGCATAAAAAACTGCTCAAGCAAGGTAAGCGGCTCAACAAACTCTCTGTGGAGAAAAGGCACAAGCTGCGCATCCTGGCGCGCCGCCTGCGTTACGCGGTCGAATTATTCAGCCCGCTTTATCCGAGCAAGAAAGCAGAAAAACAGACGGCAAAACTGTTGGATGCGCTAAGCGAAATTCAAGCCAGCCTCGGGGCGCTCAACGACCTTGCCGTCACCAGCCAGACCCTGGAGCGCATGAGCAAGCGCAATCCCGGCCTGCAACCCGCGTGGCTCGCCTGGCAGCAGGCCGCGCGCAAACGGGAAAAGCGCCATATTGCCGACCTGCCTGCGCTATGGAAGGCGTTTCAACAAGCCCCTGCCGCCTGGTAAAGGTGCCATGTCGGGCAAAATCCACTAAACTCGCCTCCATTCTCTCAACTCCACACATACAGGGATCACAATGAATCTGGAAAAAGTCATTTTCGGCTTCTTCATCGTCCTGGCGATGACCCTTAACTTCGGTTTCTTCGTCGGGGGCAGCGGTAACCCCATCGAACACCATATCTATGAGCTGTATACCGCGATCGTGGTGAACCTGATCGCCACGGTGCTCAAGTTCGGCGACCGCTCGCAGATCGGCGCTATCCACCTGTCCACCAGCCTGGTCGCGGACCTGCAATTGATCGCAGCAGCCATCGTCTGGGTAGTCGCCAGCGCCGAGGAGTCCGGCACGGCCGCGCGCGTCGTGTCGCTCAGCGGCGGCGCCCTGCTCGCCAATATCACCTCAGTCATCCTGCTGCTTGCGGAAACGATTACGCTACGCCGGTAAATCCTGTGCGGAACCGCTTGTGAACAATATTTTCTTCCTGATCCTGCGGCGCATGCGCGCTCCGCTGATCACCGTGATTGTTAGTTACACTATCGCGATTGTCGGGCTGACATTGATGCCTGGCGTCGATAATCACGGCAACCCTTGGCATATGAGCCTGTTCGAGGCTTTTTATGTCATCAGCTATACCGCCACCACGATTGGCTTCGGCGAAGTCCCTTTCCCTTACAGCGATGCGCAGCGGCTATGGATGACTTTCTCCATCTATTTCACGGTCATCCCCTGGTTTTACGCCATAGGTAAGATCATTTCACTGTTCCAGGACCCCGCACTCAAGCAAGCGCTCACCACCAACAGCTTCGCCCGGGCCGTGGATCACCTGCACGAGCCGTTCTTCATCGTCTCGGGCTACGGTGAAACCGGCAGCCTGCTGGTGAAGGCGCTGGACCACAAAGGCATACGCGTCGTGGTCACCGAAGTGGACCAGGACCGCGTCAACGACCTGGAACTCGAAGACTACCAGTTCGACATCCCGGTGCTCTGCGCCGACGCCAAGATGCCTGACACCTTGCTGCGCGCAGGAGTGCGCCATCCCATGTGCAAGGGCATCGCCGCGCTCACCGACAACGACCATGTCAACCTTGCGGTGGCGGTGGCGGCCAAGCTGCTCAATCCCGACCTCATGGTGCTCGCCCGGGCGGAAGATGACGAGGTCGCCGCCAATATGGCCTCATTCGGCACCGACCATATCCTCAACCCCTACACCTTGTTTGGCGACCAGCTCGGCATGGAGGTACACGCGATCGGGACTTACCTGCTGCACCAATGGCTGACCGGCGTGCCGGGCGATATCCTGACCCTGCCCAAGGTACCCCCCATCGGCAAATGGATCGTGTGCGGCTACGGGCGTTTCGGCAAGGCGGTGGTGGAAAACCTCGAGCGCGAGCAAATCACGACCGTCGTCATCGAGGCCGACCCCGAGCTCACGCACTGCGAAAACTGCATCGTCGGCAGCGGCACCGAAGCGTCGACGCTGAAAGCGGCAGGGATAGAAGATGCCGTGGGCATCATCGCCGGCACCAACAATGACATCAACAACCTGTCGATCGTGATGACCGCGCAAAAGATGAACCCCAACCTGTTCGTCGTCGTGCGCAAGAACCGCCGCTTCAACGAGCCCCTGTTCGAGCACTTCAATGCCGATATCTCGATGGATCCCAGCGACATCATTGCGCATGAATGCCTGGCCCGCATGATCACCCCGATGATGACGCATTTCCTGCAACTGGTGCGCACGCAGGATAACAGCTGGGCCAACCAATTGATCAGCCGCCTGGTGGGCGTAGTGGGCGAGAACGTACCGGATGCCTGGGGCGTGACCGTGGATGCGGAACACAGCCCCGCTGTCGCCAACCTGATTGCCTGGGGACTGCCCGTGACGCTCGATGCATTGACGCGCGACCCCGGCAACCGCACGCAGAAGCTGGACCTGGTTCCTCTCATGCTGGTACGCAGCGGCCAATACACCCTGCTGCCGGAAGTCACCGAACAGTTGCACGTTGGCGACCGCTTGCTATTCTGCGGCAGCGCCATGGCCAAGAGCGTGCAGCCGATCACCCTGAGCAACCACAAGACCCTCACGTGGATCATCAATGGCCGCGAAATTGCCGACGGCTGGCTCTGGCGCTGGGTGACGCGCAAGCTCACCCGCTTGCGCAAGTTGCGCAAACAAGCACAGCAGTAATACACTGCTGGCGATAGCTTGTTCAACATCTCTTCATAGGATATGTTGTCCCGGCCCTGAGATACCAGCATAGGTATCCGGCGAACCATCGGCACGATTTCAAGGGGGACGTATGATCCGCAATATCAGCGCTTTGGCAATCAGCTCGCTACTTCTCGCTTGCTCCACTCCCATCACCAAGCAAACCGCTATCGACCAGCAGGTCAGCGAATCCGAAAAAGCCATCCAGCACGAGCTGGCCTTCCAGAACCAGGCGAAGCGGCACCTGCGCGCCATGCGCGTCGCCTTGCCGATACTGCGCACCTCCGCTCCGCACTGCGGCAACAACACCGCTCCCCACCTCGGCTTTCTGGCATATTACCAGTCGCAGTTTCAAGGCGACGTGCAGCGCGCTGCGGTCAAGCACTGGAACTTGACCGACGACTACAAGGTGGTGGAAATCTTTGCCGGCAGCCCCGCCGAAAACGCCGGGCTGCAAAAAGGCGACGTGATCGTCCGCATCAACAACCAGGCCGTCAGCAGCAAGCAGCCGGATATCAGGACATTGATCGCGGCGCCTCATACGCCAGGCAGGGAAATCGCCGTCGACATCCTGCGTGCCGGCGAGGCCCGGACCCTGCAGATCCCCATGGACGTCGTCTGCAACTATCCGGTGACGGTGGTCACTGCGGATGATGTCAACGCTTATGCCGACGGCAAGGGGATTTACATCACCAGCGGCATGCTGCGCTTTACCGAAAACGACGATGAACTGGCTACCGTGATCGGGCATGAGTTCGCGCACAACCAGATGGACCACATGGGCAAAAAATCCAACAACCAGTTGCTGGGCGTCATTCTAGGCGCGGTAGCGACCGCCGTGACCGGCGTCGATGTCACCAACCTGGGAGGCAACCTCGGCGCCGGGGCGTTCAGCCAGGATTTCGAGGCGGAGGCCGACTATGTCGGCATCTACGCCACCGCGCGCGCGGGCTACGACATCAGGAGCGCGCCCAACTTCTGGCGGCGCATGGGCGCCGAGCACCCGAAGGCGATCTCGCATGGCGCGTCGCATCCCAATACCGCCAACCGTTACCTGGCGTTGGACAAGGCGGTCAAGGAAATCGATGAAAAACAGCTATTGGGACAAGCGCTGGTACCCAACCTGAAGTAAGCGAGGCGGATGAAACATGCTTGGCGCTGCCTGCTTGCATCGCAGCGGCTAGC
This sequence comes from Methylobacillus draconifructus, assembly GCF_045984355.1. Classification (NCBI taxonomy): domain Bacteria; kingdom Pseudomonadati; phylum Pseudomonadota; class Betaproteobacteria; order Nitrosomonadales; family Methylophilaceae; genus Methylobacillus; species Methylobacillus draconifructus. The sequence goes on from NZ_JBJQII010000002.1 coordinate 513,828, forward strand.
CAGTATATCTGCGTTAAGTTTACCGCCCTTTTATTGAATGACATTGCGCCGCAACGCCTTGCGCTCGGCATGGCGGCGCTTGCCTTCCAGCCGGCGCAGTTTCGAGCCCTTGGTCGGCTTGGTGGCAATGCGTGGCGCAGGCGTCCTGGCTACGCTATTGACCAGCTCATGCAACCTAGCGAGCGCATCGGCACGATTCAACTCCTGGCTGCGATGCAGCTGGGCCTTGATGATGATCACACCGTCCTTGGTGATCCTGTGGTCGCGCAAGCGCAACAGCCTGGCCTTGACCATGTCTGGCAAAGAGGAGGCCTTGACGTCGTAGCGCAGGTGGATGGCGCTCGACACCTTGTTTACGTTCTGGCCGCCCGCTCCTTGCGCCCGCACGGCGGTCAGCGTGATTTCATCGGGCTCCAGGTACAGTTCAGGCAAATCCACAACAAATCCGTTAATCCAGCACCTGGCGTATCAACTGCAAGCCGAGGCTGACGCCGAAGCCGTTCACGTCGCTGCCCACGGCGCCAAGCCCGCCCTTGCGGTGGTATGAAGACAAATCCGTGTGCACCCAGGGGATATCGTTCTCGATGAACCTGGACAGGAAGCGCGCGGCCAGCACGTGGTCGGCACCACCCTCCAGGGTGCATTGCTTGATGTCGGCAATGCCGCTTTCCAGTTCTTCCTCGTAATCCTCGTCGAACGGCAGCCTGCATACCCGCTCGCCAACGGCATTTCCAGCTTGCACCGCCTTGTCCAGCCAGCCATTGTCGTTGCCTATCACACCGCTATACCGGTCGCCCAATGCCACCTGCATGCTGCCGGTCAACGTGGCGAAGTCAAGCATGAATCCTGGCTTGGCGCGCGAGGCCAGGGTCAAGGTGTCGGCCAGCACCATGCGTCCCTCCGCATCGGTATGGACGATTTCTATGGTCGTGCCGTTGAGGGCAGTCACCACATCATTCTGCTTGTAGGCGCGCGGCCCGATATGGTTCTGCGCCAATGCCAGCCAGCAGTCTATCTTGACCGGCAGGTGGGCCTCGGTCGCGGCGAGCAGGATGCCCAGCGCCACCGCAGAGCCGTTCATGTCCTCATGCATGCCGTACATGTATTTGGCCGGCTTGAGGTTGTGTCCGCCGGTATCGAAGCAGATACCCTTGCCGACCACAGCCACATGCTGACGCGCATCCTTGGGCTGGTAAGATAAGTGCACGATCGCGGCATCCTCTTCCGGCGAGCCTTGCGCCACCGCGACAAAGGCTCCCGCACCAAGCTTGCGCAGTTTCTTGAGGTCGTACTCTTGGCGTTTCCAGCCATATTGCCTGGCCAGTTCCGCAATCTTTTCCCGGTATGCGGCCGGCGTCAATTCATTAGGCGGCGTCAGGGTCAGGCTTCTCGCCAATGCATTGCCGGCAACCAGCGCATTGATTCCGGCATAGCCGTCGGCCTGCTTCCATCCCTGAACCACGATATGCTTGAGCGGATGCGCCTTGTGCGTGGATTTGCGCGCAGGCAGCTCCACCGCGTTCACGCTCACCACGTAAAACGCTTCGCGTGCGGCGAGCGCCCGCAACGCTTCATCACCAAACACCGCAATGGTCACCGATTGCGGCTGGTCATCCAGCAATATCTTGGCAGCCTTGCGCAGTAAGGTATGGCGCTGGAAAGCATTCTGCCGTTCATCCATCACCACCCAGCTTGCAACGCCCCCGTTCGGGAGGTCGGCCGATACATGGCTTTTCGCCAGGTCGGTATATTTGCTGCGGGCACGGCGCAACCTGGCTTCCAGCACGGAGGCGAACGGTAGCGAGGCAGGTTTCTTCCTGGGCAGAACAAACAGTATATGGCTTGCCGTTGCCAGTGATTTCTCATCTGCGGGATGCGGGAGTTGCTTGAGTTGCACAGTCATAAGTTTTCTCTTGTTTTTAGCGGGTTAGGCCCGTACTTTCATGCGCTGCGGCAAGCGACAAAACTTGACCTAAACAGTCAAAAAAGCCAATATAGCGTCTTCACAACGGCCTCAAGCCATAACAAATATTTAAAGCTTGATGCTGCATCAGGCTGATTATACCCAAGCGTATCTTAAAAGTTTCCCGGAGAACCTTACATGGCATTGACCCCCGATATCGACCCTCAAGAGACCCAGGAATGGCTGGAAGCCATCTCATCGGTACTTGAGAACGAGGGAACCGAGCGAGCGCATTTCCTGCTGGAAACGCTGATCGATAAAGCCCGCCGCTCAGGTGCATATTTACCGTATAACGCAACCACTGCATACGTAAACACCATTCCTGCGCACCTGCAGCCCAAGCATCCCGGCGACACCGCCATGGAACGCAAGATCCGCGCGCTGATCCGCTGGAACGCCATCATGACCGTGCTGCGCGCCAACGAGAAATCCCCGGGCGTAGGCGGCCACATTGCCAGTTTCCAGTCTGCCGCCACCTTGTACGATACCGGCTTCAACCACTTCTTCCGCGCTGCCAACGAGAACTTCGGCGGCGACCTGATCTATTTCCAGGGCCACTCCTCTCCCGGCGTATACGCGCGTGCCTTCCTCGAAGGCCGGATTACGGAAGAACAGCTGTCCAATTTCCGCATGGAATCCAACGGCAACGGCCTGTCTTCATATCCGCACCCCTGGCTGATGCCCGATTTCTGGCAGTTCCCGACTGTCTCCATGGGCCTGGGCCCGATCGCCGGCATCTACCAGGCGCGTTTCCTCAAGTACCTGCACAACCGCGGCATTGCCGATACTGCAGACCGCAAGGTGTGGGTGTTCTGCGGCGACGGCGAAATGGACGAGCCGGAATCCCTGGGCGCAATTTCACTCGCGGCCCGTGAGAAACTCGACAACCTGATCTTCGTCATCAACTGTAACCTGCAGCGCCTGGACGGCCCGGTGCGCGGCAACGGCAAGGTGATCCAGGAATTCGAGGCCGCGTTCCGCGGCTCCGGCTGGAACGTGGTCAAGGTATTGTGGGGCTCCTACTGGGACCCATTGCTCGCCATGGACAAGGACGGCCTGCTCAAGAAGCGCATGGAAGAATGCGTGGACGGCGAATACCAGAACTTCAAGGCCAAGGGCGGCGCCTATACGCGCGAACATTTCTTCGGCAAGTATCCCGAACTCAAGGAAATGGTCGCGGCGATGTCCGACGAGGACATCTGGCGCCTCAACCGCGGCGGCCATGACCCGCACAAGGTGTATGCGGCCTACCATGCCGCGGTGAACCACAAGGGACAGCCTACCGTGGTGCTTGCCAAGACCGTCAAGGGCTACGGCATGGGCGACGAGGGCGAAGGCCAGAACACCACCCACCAGCAGAAGAGCATGAGCATCGAAACGCTGAAGAAATTCCGCGACCGCTTCAACCTGCCGCTGACCGACGAACAAGTGGAAAAACTTTCCTTCTACCGTCCCGCCGACGACAGCCCGGAAATGCAATACCTGCAGGCGCGCCGCGAAGCCATGGGCGGATTCATTCCTGCACGCCGCCGCAAGGGCAACGAACTGACCGTGCCGGCCCTGTCCGCTTTCGAGAACATGCTGGGCTCCACCGGCGAGCGCGAAATCTCCACCACCATGGCCTTCGTGCGCATTCTTTCCACACTGGTGCGCGACAAGCAGATCGGCAAATACGTCGTGCCCATCGTGCCTGACGAAGCCCGCACCTTCGGCATGGAAGGCATGTTCCGCCAACTCGGCATCTATTCCTCCGTAGGCCAGCTTTATGAGCCGCAGGATGCCGACCAGGTGATGTTCTACAAGGAATCCAAGGACGGCCAGATCCTCGAGGAAGGCATCAACGAGGCCGGCTCGTTCTCCTCCTGGCTGGCTGCCGCGACTTCATACAGCGTCACCGGCGTGCAGATGATTCCGTTCTACATCTTCTACTCCATGTTCGGCTTCCAGCGCATCGGCGACCTGGCATGGGCGGCAGGCGACAGCCGCGCGCGCGGTTTCCTGCTGGGCGCGACCGCCGGCCGCACCACGCTGAACGGCGAAGGCCTGCAACACGAGGATGGCCACAGCCACCTGATGTCCGCCACCATCCCGAACTGTGTTTCCTATGACCCGACCTTCGCCTACGAACTCGCGGTCATCATCCAGGAAGGCCTGCGCCGCATGGTGCAGAACCAGGAAGATGTGTATTACTACATCACCCTGATGAACGAGAACTACACCCACCCCGAACTGCCGAAGGGCGCAGAGGAAGGCATCCTCAAGGGCATCTACCAGTTCAGCAAGTCCAAGGCAAAAGGCCCCAAGGTGCAATTGCTGGGCAGCGGCGTGATCCTGCGCGAAGTGATTGCCGCGGCCGAGCTGCTGGAAAAGGACTGGGGCGTATCCGCCGACATCTGGAGCGTCACCAGCTTCACCGAGCTGCGCCGCGAAGGCCTGGACGTCGAGCGCTGGAACCTGCTCAATCCGGAAAAGCCGCAGAAGGAAAGCTACGTCGCCAAGCAGTTGAAGAAAGCCGAAGGCCCGGTGATCGCCTCCACCGACTACATGAAGGCGTTTGCCGACCAGATCCGCAACTTCATCCCGCAGCGCTATGTCGCATTGGGCACCGACGGCTATGGCCGCTCCGACTCGCGCGAGGCATTGCGCAGCTTCTTCGAGGTCGACCGCTACCATGTCGTGCTCGCGGCCCTGAAGGCATTGGCGGACGAAGGCAAACTGCCTGCCGCCAAGGCCGCGGAAGCAATCAAGAAATACAAGCTCGACGCCAACAGGCCAAACCCGGCAACGGTGTAAGCCCATGGCAAACAGGCCGCCAGGCACCCCTGGCGGCCGTTCGCAGCAATCATACGCCCCGGCTTACCGCATGCGGGCGTTTTGCGTAAATGCATATCTTGAAAAGATACATTTTAAGGAACATCAAGCATGGCAATTAAAGACGTACTCGTTCCCGACATCGGCAACTTTGACAGCGTGGATGTCATCGAAGTCCTGGTCAAAGCCGGCGACAGCATTGCCAAGGACGACTCGCTGATCACCCTGGAATCCGACAAGGCCTCCATGGACATTCCCGCGCCATTCGCCGGCACCGTGAAGGAAGTCAAAATCAAGGTAGGCGACAAGGTGGCCCAAGGCGCCCTCATCCTCACGCTGGAAGCAGCGGAAGAAAGCGCAAGCGCCCCCGCTGCCGCCCCGCAAGAGGAAGCCAAGCCAGCACCTGCCGCAGCTGCGCCGTCAACCCCGGCGCCCGTACCTGAGGCCACGCGCCCTGCGCCCGAGCCTCCCCAGACCATACAGCCGCAAACCACGCCCAACCCGGTTGCGGCCAGCGTTGAAACCGCTGCTGGCAAGCTTGCGCATGCCAGCCCATCGGTGCGCAAGTTCGCACGCGAGCTGGGCGTCAACCTGGCATTGGTCACCGCCAGCGGCCCCAAGAACCGCATTACGCAATCCGACGTTCAGGCCTACGTCAAGGGCGAGCTGAGCAAGCCCCGCGGCGGCGGCATCGCCACCGGAGCCGGCGGCCTTGCCGTCATTCCGGCCCCCGTCATCGACTTCTCGCAATATGGCGAGACCGAAACCAAGCCGTTGTCGCGCATCAAGAAGCTCTCGGGCGCCAACCTGCACCGCAACTGGGTCACCGCGCCGCACGTCACGCAATTCGACGAGGCCGACATCACCGACCTCGAGGATTTCCGCAAATCCATGCAATCCGAAGCGGAAAAACGCGGCGTCAAGCTCACTATGCTAGCCTTCCTGATCAAGGCCTCGGTCAACGCGTTGCGCGCCTACCCTAACTTCAATGCGTCGCTGTCCGCCGATGGCGAGAACCTGATCCTCAAGCAGTACTACAACGTCGGCTTCGCCTGCGACACGCCGGACGGACTGGTTGTGCCTGTGATCCGAGACGTCAACCGCAAGGACGTGCTCGAAATCGCTGCCGAGCTGGGCGAGCTTTCCGCCAAGGCACGCGAGCGCAAGCTCAAGGTCGAGGAAATGCAGGGCGGCTGCTTCACCATTTCCAGCCTGGGCGGTATCGGCGGCACGGCCTTCACGCCCATCATCAACTGCCCCGAAGTGGCGATCCTGGGCGTATCGCGCTCCAGCATCCAACCGGTATTCAACGGCAAGAACAAGGAATTCGAGCCGCGCCTGATCCTGCCTTTGTCCCTGTCTTATGACCACCGCGTGATCGACGGTGCCGATGGCGCCCGTTTCACCAGCCATTTGCGCATGGTGTTGTCCGATGTACGTCGTTTGTTGCTGTAAGGATTGAGGGATAAACATGAGCAAGATTACTGAAGTATTGGTTCCCGATATCGGCAACTTCGATAGCGTGGACGTCATTGAAGTACTGGTAAAGGCCGGCGACACCATCGCCAAGGAAGACGCGCTGATCACCCTGGAATCCGACAAGGCCTCCATGGACATTCCCTCCTCCCACGCCGGCGTGGTGAAGGAAGTCAAGGTCAAGGTGGGCGACAAGGTCGCCAAGGGCGCACTGATCCTGCTGGTGGAAGAAGCCGGTGCGGAACAGGCAGGCGCTGCCGCCAGCCCGGCACCAGCAGCCCAGGAACAATCCAAACCGGCGCCCGCGGCAACGCCTGCCGCGCCGGCGCCTGCTCCGGCAACCGCCACCGGCGACTCCGACATCAATACCGAAGTCGTGGTGCTCGGCTCCGGCCCTGGCGGCTATACGGCCGCCTTCCGCGCTGCCGACCTCGGCAAGCAGGTCGTGCTGATCGAGCGCTACTCCACGCTGGGCGGCGTCTGCCTCAATGTGGGCTGCATCCCGTCCAAGGCGTTGCTGCACACTGCCAAGGTCATCACCGAGGCCGAGGAAACCAGCCATCACGGCGTCAGCTTCGGCAAGCCCAAGATCAACCTGGAAGAACTGCGCAACTGGAAAGCCAACGACGTCGTCGCCAAGCTCACCGGCGGCCTCGCACAAATGGCCAAGCAGCGCGGCGTGACCGTGGTGCAGGGCGTAGGCCAGTTCACCAGTCCCAACCAGATCGCCGTGACCGCGGCCGATGGCAAGGTCACCACTGTCGGCTTCCAGAACGCGATCATCGCCGCCGGCTCACAAGCCACCAAATTCCCCGGCGCGCCTGAAGACGAACGCATCATGGACTCCACCGGCGCGCTGGCGTTGGCAGACGTACCGAAACGCCTGCTGGTGATCGGCGGCGGCATCATCGGCCTGGAAATGGGCACGGTATACGACGCGCTGGGCAGCAAGGTCAGCGTGGTCGAGTTCATGGACGGCCTCATCCCGGGTGCCGACCGCGACCTGATCCGCCCATTGCAGAAGCGCATGGAAAAACGCTTCGAGAGCATCATGCTCTCCACCAAGGTAGCCAAGATCGAAGCCAAGAAAGACGGCATCCACGTCAGCTTCGAAGGCGAGAACGCACCCAAGGAAAGCCAAGTCTACGACCGCGTGCTGGTCTCCATCGGCCGCCGCCCGAACGGCAAGAACATCGGCGCCGAAAACGCAGGCGTTGCAGTGGACGATCGCGGCTTCATCGCCGTCGACAAGCAGATGCGCACCAACGTACCGCATATCTTCGCGATCGGCGACATCGTCGGCCAACCCATGCTGGCGCACAAGGCGACCCACGAAGCCAAAGTGGCGGCTGAAGTCATTGCCGGCCACAAGGTCGAGTTCCAGGCCATGGCGATTCCTTCCGTTGCCTATACCGATCCCGAAGTGGCCTGGGTAGGCGTCACTGAAACCGAAGCCAAGGCCAAGGGTCTGGAGATCGAGAAAGCCTCCTTCCCATGGGCGGCAAGCGGCCGGGCGTTATCCATTGCTCGCTCCGAAGGCGCCACCAAGCTGATCTTCGACAAGAAAACCCACCGCGTGATCGGTGCCGGCATCGTCGGCACCAATGCCGGCGAACTGCTGGCGGAAGCCGTGCTTGCAATCGAGATGGGAGCCGATGCGCACGACCTGGGCCTCACCATCCACGCCCACCCGACCTTGTCCGAGACCATCTGCTTCGCGGCGGAAATGAAGGAAGGCACCATCACCGACCTTTACATCAAGAAAAGATAACCATCCCGAAACAGAATCCCGCGCAATGCGGGATTTTTTTCGTCCATGATGGACAAGAGATGGCTTGCCGGAACATCCGGCAAGACACCTGCCCGAAACAAAACACCCTCCTGTTGAATATCAAGCAGATCATGTTGCCGGCATGGTTCTCCGCGCGCTAAGTCGTTGTATTCACAATACCCCTATGCTGGGTATGTTATTTGCTGTCATTCCAGGGATATTGTGTAGCCTCACTGCATGGGCAAGGGCTTAGGAGTCGTCATGAAGTACATCAAAACCTGGGACATCCCCTTACGCGTTTTCCATTGGTCGCTGGTCGCGCTTTTCGCCACTGCGATCATTACCGTCAAGATAGGCGGCAACGCCTTGGAATGGCATGTATTTTCCGGCCTGGCGCTGTTGGCCTTGCTGATTTTCCGCATATTGTGGGGATTCGCCGGTGGCACCTACGCCAAGTTCTCCAACTTCGTCCGCGGCCCGCGCGCCATCCTTGGCTACGTCAAGGGCAAGGGCGACAAGACCATCGGCCACAACCCGCTCGGCGGTTGGTCGGTCGTTGCGATGCTGGCGTTGCTGTTGGCACAGGTGGTCACCGGCCTGTTCGCCAATGACGACATCTTCACCGAGGGCCCGCTGTACTCGCTCGTCGACAAGGATACCAGCGACTACCTGACCTACCTCCATACGGTCAATCAGTACGTGCTCTATGGCCTGATAGGACTGCATGTTACCGCCATCATCTATTATCGGCTGTTCAAGCGCGAAAACCTGGTAAGCGCCATGATCACCGGGCGCAAGCAAGTGCCTGCATCCATCCCTGATGCGCATGCCAGTCAAGGCGGCCATGTGATCCTGGGCCTGGTGTTGCTGGCAGCGAGCGTGGGAATTACTTGGTTCATTTCCACCCACTGGGCCGGATAGGGTTGGCAACGATACCATTTCCCAGGAAAATGGCATCATTAAACTAACTGAGAATCGTTCATGGCTGCCAGACTTGTCCCCATATTGCTTTTGCTGTGCGTCCCGTTGGCGCATGCCGATGAGCAACCGGCTGCCGAACGCCAATATACGTTCTCATGGCAATTCCAGGATGAATCCGGCATGTCGCCCAGGGGCGGCACGACCCAAGGCCCTCCCGTCAAGCTGGTCACCGAGCCGACACCGGAATGGAAAGCCTTGCAAGAGCACGGCCTGAGCGACTTTGAACGCGACCGCCGCGCCATCCTGGCCATGGCAGGCGGTTATCGCGCCACGTTCGACTTCGTAGAAACGGCCGGTTTCGTTTCCGCTTATAAACCCAACCGCCCCTACCGCAGCTGGGGCACGGAAAAGGTATATGTCGTCGAGGACAAGGGCGACTCCATTGTCTTGCAGCATCTGCTGGTCATGTCCTTCGTGGGTGAACACGGCAAGGCCGAAGGGCCTTTCGTCACTAAGCACTGGCGGCAGGACTGGCAATACGAGCCCTCCGAGCAACTGGTGTTTCGCGGTAACAATACCTGGCAGCGCATCAAGACGCCTGGGCGGCAACATGGCCAGTGGAGGCAGACCGTTTACCAGGTCGACGACAGCCCCCGTTACTCCGGCATCGCAAAATGGCAGCACCTGGGCAACTACTCCAGCTGGAGCGACGAAGACGGCTGGCGGCCCTTGCCGCGCCGCGAATACAGCGTACGCAGCGACTATGACGTATTGATCGGGAATAATCGGCATATCATCACGCCCACCGGCTGGGTGCATGAACAGCAGAACCTAAAGGTCAGGCTGGACCAGACAGGGCGGATTGCGGCGAATGCCCCTGTCGTCGGCCGCGAATCCGGCTTCAACCGTTACGAGCGCATTCAGGATCATGACTGGAGCGCCGGGGACCGTTACCTGGAGGCCACCAGGCCGGTGTGGAGCGCAGTGCGCGCAGAGTGGGACAAACTGATCGCTGACAACGAGTTCCTGAGGCTGTGCGGCGCCCCGGACAAGGATAACTTGTTCGTCCCGCTCTACCGGTATGCCCAGGAGGTCGCGGAAGCCAAAAACCCGGTTTCAACGACAGAAATCAGGGCAAAGGTCCACCAGGCAGTGCAGGCCTATCTTGCAGGCGGCAATTCAACAACTCCTTGATTTAAGATTTGCCATTGCAACAGCATGCATGCCCTAGCTGTTGCCGTGGCAACTCCCGCATCTCGCGCCCCAGGTAAAACCCAATACCCATCAGTGGGTTATATATGGACGGTGCTTGGCATATCGATTGCTATCCAATCATACAGGCCATGCTCGCAATGCTGGCCTTCTTATTTAACAACAATGGAGAGCAATCAATGGATACCCCTTTCAAGCCTTTGATCGTATTGGGCATTGCCGGACTGATCGGCCTGGCAGCGCTTACGACCGCCGTAGGCATTGCCAGCGCGGGTGAAGAGCTGGATCCCAAAGCCATTTCGATCAAGCTGCCCAAGGAAATCAAGTGGAAGGCCAATCCAAGCGGCTCGGAAACGGCGGTATTGGTAGGAGACCCGTCCAAGCCAGGCTTGTATGTAGTCCTCAACAAATGGAAAGCCAATCACCATAGCAAGCCCCATTCGCACCCCAATGACAGGTTCATTACCGTGCTGTCCGGCACCTGGTGGGTAGCAACGGGTTCCGACTACAATCCGGCGCATTTCAAACCCGTGCCGGCCGGAAGCTTCGTGACGCATTACACAAACGAAATCCACTACGACGGCGCCAAGGACGAGGACACTATCCTCCAGATCGTAGGCATAGGCCCAGCCACCTCTACCCGTGCTGAAGAAAAGAAATAGCAATCCTGCAGTGCCTTTCGACGGCCGCCCCCTTATCCCTGGAGAAAGGGGCCTTCATGACAGCAGCTTCGCCCTTACCCGACCACGATCCGCAAAGACCTTGTCGCCCGCGCCGAAACACACGAAGATGATATCGGCGATATATCTCCGTATTCTTCGTTACTGCTATCCGGGTGAAAAAATATCAATGCCCCAGTTGTTCTGGCGACTCCGCCGCCTGCAGCCTGCGGGCATCGTCCAGGGCACGATTGACCGATGCCGCCGCTTCTGAATCCGGAGGAAGTTTGTGCAGCAAACGCTCCCATAGATCAATAGCGCGGCTATAGTCGCTGCGGTCGAATGCGGCCGACGCCGCCAGCATCAGCGCCTTGGCTTGCCCTGGGTCCAGCTCCAGCGCACGAGTCACCAAGGCTTCGGGCTCGCCGGCCATACTGTGCTGGTTGAGGAACGCCAGCGCGATGGCGTAATCCACCAGCAACTGCGGATCGTCGGGAATTGTGCGGACCGCCTGCTCGAATGCCTGCACCGCCTCGTCGTAACGGTGCAGCTTGGTGTTGGCGCGGGCGAGCAAGGCCCAGCCCGCACCGTCGTCAGGGTCCAGCTCGAGCTTTTGCCTGAGGGATTGCAGGATAGCCTCGATATTGGCCGGGACATTTCCGCCATCGGCGGCAGGGTTGGCCTGCGGCTGGCGCGCGGCAATGATCGCCCCGGGATTGCCGGTCTTGAGATAGATCGGCACGGCAAGCGCCGGCAGCAACACCAGCAAGGCCGCGGCCAGCAAGCGTTCCGGCCTGCCATCGGCCTTGCCGGATACTGGCACGGCATCGCGCGCATCCTCTAGCAAGCGCCGCTCCAGTTCGCTTTTCGCTTGCTGGTATTGCGGCTCGTCCAACAGGCCGTTCTCCCGGTCCTGGCCCAGTTCGGCGAATTGCTCACGGTATACGGCGACCATCGCTGGCGTCGTGGTGAAAGGCGCCGCCTCACGCCTCAGCAATGGCCTCAGGAGCACTGCCACCGCCAACAGCAGCAATGATGCTGCCACAGCCCAGAATATCAACACCACTATTGCTCCTGCCTCAATAACTCATCGACCTTGCGGGACTGGTCCGCATCCAAATGGAACTCAACCGGCGGCACTTCGCGGCGCCTAACCAACAGGACGATGCATAGCAAACCTACTGCCAACAGTACGAACGGGCCTGTCCATAAGACCGCCGTGCTGGGCTTGAATGGCGGCCGATAGCGTATGAAGTCGCCATAGCGCGCCACTAGGTAGTCGACGATCTGCTGGTCGCTCATGTTTTTAGCGGCCATTTCGCGGATTTCATTGCGCAGGTCCTCCGCCAACGGCGCATCGGAATCAGCCAGCGTCTGGTTTTGGCATACCAGGCAGCGCAACTCCTCCGACAGGCGCGACACCTGGGCCTCGACCTGCGGGTTCTCCGCCAACGGCGCCGCTTCCTGCGCCGGCAATGCCAGCACAGGCCACAGCAGGCCGAGCATGATCAAGCAATATTTCATTCCGCCTTCAGCTCCATGATGAGGGGCAATAGCTTTTCAGCAACGACCTGCTCCGTCAGGGGGCCGATCTGCTTATAGCGTATGACGCCCGCCTTGTCGATCACGTACGTTTCTGGCACGCCGTAGACGCCGTAATCGATTCCCACCCTGCCATGCGTATCGGTCACGGAAACCAAGTATGGGTCGCCACCGCCCTGTTTGAGCCAGATAAGCGCTTTCTCGCGCTGGTCCTTATAGTTCATGCCGACGATAGGAGCGACCCGGCTCGCGGCCAGCTTCAGCAATACGCCATGCTCCTCCCGGCACGGCGCGCACCAGGACGCCCACACGTTGAACAGCCAGACCTGCCCCCGCAGCTCGGCCGGCGAAAATGCGCGTTGCGGATCGTCCAGCCTGGGAAGGCTGAACAAAGGCGCCGGTTTGCCCACCAAGGGCGACGGCACCACTTGCGGATCATGGCGCAAACCTACCGCCAGGAACCCGGCCAGAAGCAGGAAAGCCAGTAACGGCACCAGAATCAACAAACGCTTCATGCCGCAGCCACCTCCTGCAACGCTTTTGCCTTGGTCTTGTTGCGGATGCGATACCTCCTATCGCTCAAGGCCAAGGCTCCGCCAGCCGCCATCAGCAGGCAACCTCCCCAGATCCAGTTCACCATGGGTTTGTAGTAAATCCTCACGCTCCAGCTGCCGTCACCCAGCGGCTCGCCCAAGGAGGCATACTGATCGCTCCACAGGCCCGCGGCTATGCCGGCTTCCGTCATCGGCATGTTCTGCACCGTGTACACGCGCTTCTGCGGATGCACGGTCGCCACTTCCTTTTGATTGCGGAGCACCCGCATGTTGCCCTGGGTAGCCGTATAGTTGGGGCCTCGCACCTCGGTCACCCCCTCGAACAAGAAGTCGTAGCCGGACAAATGGGCGACATCGCCGGGATGCATACGCACGGCAGTCTCGGTTTCAAAGCCCTTGACGATGGTCACGCCCAGGATGAACACGCCGATCCCGACATGCGCCAGCCACATCCCCCACCAGGCGCGAGCCACGCTCCGCAGGCGTCCTACCAATGGCAATCCGCCCAGCCGCAAGCGCAGCCACAGCGTCTGCGCCGAAGAGGCAAACACCCAGAACGCCAGGAACAGGCCCAGCCCCACCATCGGCGTCCAGCGGCCGAGCAGCAATGGCAGGAATACCGCCGTGACAAGGCTGATGGCGAAGGCCCAGCGCAGCCGCACAGCCAGTTCCGGCAGCTCCGCCTGCTTCCACCGCGCCAAGGGGCCTATACCCATGAGGAAGACCGCGGGCGCCATCAGCGGAGCAAATACCGTGTCGAAATATGGCGGCCCGACCGATATCTTGCCCAAGCCGAGCGTATCGAGGACCAAGGGATAGAGCGTGCCCAGCATGACGGAAGCTGCCGCAACCACCAACAGCACGTTATTGGAAAGCAGCAGGCTTTCGCGGGAAAGCGCGCTGAAGCCTCCGCCTTTGCCCACCGAGGACGCGCGCCAGGCGAACAGGCCCAGCGACCCGCCGATCACGATGACGAGGAAAGCAAGGATGAACAGGCCCCGTTCAGGGTCGGTAGCGAAGGCATGGACCGAGGTCAGCACGCCGGAACGCACGAGGAAGGTGCCCAGCAGGCTCAGTGAAAATGCCGCGATGGCCAGCAGCACGGTCCAGGCCTTGAAGCTGCCGCGTTTTTCCGTCACAGCCAGCGAGTGCATCAAGGCGGTGCCGACCAGCCATGGCATGAAGGAGGCGTTTTCCACGGCATCCCAGAACCACCACCCGCCCCAGCCCAGCTCGTAATAGGCCCAGTTGCTCCCCGCCATGATGCCCACGGTAAGGAACAGCCAGGCGAGGATGGTCCACGGACGCGACCACCGGGCCCAGGCTGCGTCGAGTTCGCCGCCCAGCAAAGCGGCGATCGCGAAGGCGAAGGCGACGGAAAAACCGACATAGCCCATGTACAGCATGGGAGGATGGAACACCATGCCGGGGTCCTGCAAGAGCGGATTGAGGTCCCGCCCGTCTATCGCCGCCGGAATCAGCCGCTCGAAAGGATTGGAGACCGTCAGCAGGAACAGCAGGAAACCGATGCTGATGAGTCCCATCACCCCCAGGATGCGGGCCCGCGTCAGCTCTGGCAACTCCTTGGAGAAAAAACTGACCGCCAGCGCCCAGGCATTGAGGATGAACACCCAGAGCAGCAGCGAGCCCTCGTGCCCGCCCCAGAGCGCGGCCACCCGGTAGTGCAGCGGCAATTGCGAATTGGAGTTGGAGGCCACGTACAGCACGGAATAGTCCTTGACGGCGAACGTATAGGCGAGGCAGGCGGTGGACAAGGCCACCAGCACGAACTGCAGCCGTGCGCAGGGCTTGGCCAGCGCAACCCAGGCGGGCCTGCGCAACGCCGCTCCCGCAATCGGGAACACCCCTTGCACGACGGCGACCAGCAATGCCAGCACCAATGAAAAATGGCCGATCTCGGGAATCAAGAATTGTCTCCCGCTTCATGGGCCGCCTGGCCCGTTTCAGTGGCTTTGGCCCGCTTGAGCGCCTCCGCCGCCTCGGGGGGCATGTAGTTCTCGTCGTGCTTCGCCAGCACATTGCTCGCGATGAAGCGTCCATCCGCGTCCAAAGCGCCTTGCGCCACCACGCCCTTCCCTTCCTTGAACAGGTCCGGCAGTATTCCCTGGTAGCTTACCTGGATGTCCTTGACCGTATCCGTCACGACGAAATGCACGGTCAAGCCGTCGGCCTGCCGCTCCAGGCTGCCTTCGGCCACCATGCCGCCGATACGGAAGCTGGTATTGGCCGGCGCTTCGCCGCTGGCCACCTGCGAAGGCGTATAGAAGAACACGAGATTGCTGCGGAAAACGCTCAAGACCAAGGCTATTGCCAAGGCGACCAGCACGATGCTTCCACCAACCAATGCCAAACGTTTGTATCTCGATTTCATCCAGCATGCTCCGCATTGCGCGCACCTGCCCATGCACGCGCCTGCCGGATGCGCCTGATCGCCTTGCGGCGCCTCAGGGCCAGCGCGCTCACTTCCCAAGCCAGGCCAAGCAGGGTCAAGCCGAACGAGCCCCATACATAGGAGGCATAACCTCCCATGGCGAAAAATTCCGCCGCTGAATTCCATTGCATTAGTTTCTTACCTCTTCCAGTTGCTGCACCCAGGCCGAATGCCGCTCACGTTCCAGAATGACGCAACGCACGCGGGATAAAGCGGCCGCGATGCTGTATACCCAGCTTGCCAGCGCCATCACGAGCATGCCCGCGAGCATGATGCTTGCCATTTTCGGCGCCGACGACACATTGACGGAGGCTCCCTGGTGCAGCGTGTTCCACCAACGCACCGAGAAATAGATGATGGGCACGTTGACAGCCCCGACCACGGCAATGACGGCCGCCGCCCGGTCTGCGCGCTGGGGATTGTCGATAGAAGCATGCAGCGCCATGAAGCCGATATAGAGGAACAAGAGGATTAGCTCCGAAGTGAGCCTGGCATCCCACACCCACCACGCCCCCCAGGTGGGCTTGCCCCAAAGCGACCCGGTCGCAAGCGCCAGCAGGGTAAACAACGCCCCCGTGGGCGCCAGCGCCTGTGCCATCATCGCGGACAACCTGGTGTTGAACACCAGCCCAACCGTTGCCCAGAAGGCCATGGCCAGATAGATCACCATGGACATCCATGCGGCGGGTACATGAATGAAAATGATGCGGTAGGCCTCTCCCTGCTGGAAATCGGTCGGGGCGATGAACAAGCCGATGTAAATCCCGATTGCCGCCAGCAAGGCGGCGACACTGTAGAGCCAGGGAATCCAGCGGCCCGACACAGGATAGAACGCCTGCGGCGCCGCATATTTGAACCAATTGATGCCTGACATGTCGCCCTATTCCAATGCAATCCGCAAAGCAACGGCGGCAGCCCAAGGAGCCACCGCCAACGATAATAAAAAGCACGCCCCGAGCAAGGAAAAATAGGCTTGAGCCTCAAGTCCCGCCTGGCTGGCGGCAACGGCCCCCGCGCCGAAGATCATGACCGGGATGTACAAGGGGAGCACCAGGACGGAGAGCAGCACCCCGCCTCCCCGGCTGCCCAGCGTCAGTGCCGCCCCGACCGCGCCGACCAGGCTCAGCGTAGGCGTCCCGAGCAGCAATGCGGCTTCCAGCACGCACAAGGGCCTGCCTTGCAATCCGTATTGAATGCCCAGCAGCGGCGCCAACACCAGCAAGGGCGGAGCGAACACCAGCCAATGGGCCGCCATCTTTCCCAATACCAGCACAATCAACGGTTGGGGTGCGATCACCATTTGCTCCAGCGTCCCGTCCGCGTAGTCGGCCGCGAACATCCGCGGCAGCGACAACAGGCAAGCCAGCAGGGCCGACACCCATAGCACGCCCGGGGCCAGATTGCGCAACACGGCCGGGTCAGGGTTTGACGCCAACGGGAACAAGCTCGCCACGACAATGAAAAACATCGCGCCCGTCACGGCCTCGGCAGGTTTGCGCACCGCCAGCAGCAAGTCTCTGCGGATGACTTCGACCAGGATCGCGGCCATCAGGCGATGTGGAGCCGGTGCACGGCGCCGGCCTGGATATCCACGGCCTGGTGCGAAGTCAGCACCACCATGCCGCCGGCTGCCAAATGTTGGCGTATGCGTTCCGCCAATATCGAGACGGACGCCTTGTCCAGCGAAACAAAAGGCTCATCCAACAGCCACAACCGCGCCTGGCTCAGCCAGAGGCGGGCCAAGCCGGCCCGGCGGCGCTGTCCTTGCGAAAGGCTGCCCGCCCGCTCATCCGCATATGCCCCAAGGCCGACCGCAACCAGCGCATCCCCGATTCCGGCGTCCTGGCTATCCTGCCTCGCCAGGCGCGAGGCAAACCTTAAATTCTCGGCAATGCTCAATTCGTCCTTCATTCCATCCGTATGGCTGACCAGCAACATGTCACGGCGATATGCTTCTTGCCGCTTGCCTACGTCGCCGCCACTCCAGAATACCGTTCCCTGCGCCGGCATCGCCAGGCCGCTCAACACCCTCAACAGGCTGCTCTTGCCCGCCCCGTTCTCGCCCGACACATACAGCAACTCCCCGGAGCGCAAGGAAAAATCCAGGCCGCTGAACAACAGCCTATCTCCGCGCATGCAAGCAAGATGCTCTGCCTTCAATTGATCAACCACTTATCCGCCTTCTTCAATGCGCGACAGCTGCATTCAAACAAAAACGGGGCCCAAGCCAACCGGCCCCAATATCTTCAATCTTGAGGATTTCGTTAGTTAAAGGCCAATCCTGTGAACTTGCTACTGGCGAGCTTCCTTCAACCGGAAGTCGTCATGGCAGCCCTTGCAGGTCTTGCCGATTTCCCCGACCTGCGCCTTGAGGGAATTCAAGTCCTTGGCGGCGGCGGACAACTTGGCAATCTCAACCTGGAATTTCTCGGCAGCCTCCTTGTATTTCGCCTGCTCGGTCCAAATTTTCGGATCCGCCTTGTTCAAGGCCCCCTTGTCCGTGCCTGGGCCGAACGAGCCGAATGGCAACGGCGCCAGCAATTCCAGCAATGCAGCGGTCTTGACCGCGAATGCCTGGTCATAAGGACGCTCGCCCTTGGCGATCGCGCCCAAGGCATTGAAGTTGCGGCCGATCACGTTGAACGCAGACTGGCGATAACGGATTTCCTCCTCTGGCTTTGGATCTGCCGCATACGCAATATGAAGCGTCCCAGTGACGGCAATTGCAAGAACAATTTTCTGTAATGACTTTCTCACGTTGATTCCTTTGTAATTTAGTTTTGAGAGTATTGGATTTTTCTACTTACAAGCCGGCAAATCCACAGCCGGTTCATTCAAGAAATATGTTTTGGTCAATCAAAAAACGTCAGGGACAGACAAACCAATCTCGGCATCATGGTTTTAATGCAATATCCATACCATTATTCAAAATCAACCAGTTAACCCACTCTCGCCACAACAGGAACCTACACATTGTTCAAATAAAAACATTTTGGTGTTTAAAAAATAACAGTTACTTCTCGCAACCCCCCGACCAATTTAAAAATAACAATCATTCGCAAATATAAATGATGAATTTTGCATCAATCTCAATTGGCAATTCTGCTTGAAATACATCAGCAGGCTAGCGTCTTTTTCACAAAAAGTGGTTCAAACTCAACAGTAACTATCAAATTTTTCTCAAGCCAAATCTTGATTTTTTCTCTACGGAATTTCTTACTGAGGCCAATAATATCAAGGCTTCAATAGGCGAATAAGGAATATTTAACACTATATAAAGAAGAAAACATTATAAATTGGCACGTTCCTTGCGATAACTGACGCACCGTTTTAATCCATCAGCTTAGGGAGCAATTAAAATAATGAGTTCTTCACATCGCCGTAAACCATTACAGCGGCCGTTCAAACTTTCCAGAATCGTCACTGCTGTCGGTGCAACACTGAGCCTCATGGGGACGAATGCGCTTTATGCCGCGGATGATCCCAACATTTCAGAATTGCAGGCCGAGATAGCCCGTCTGAAGCAAGCATTGGAAAAAAGCCAGCAGGAACTGGCTGCGCAAAAAGGCGGGCAACCAACCACCACTACAGAAACGCAGGCAGCTCAACCCACTGAACAGCCTCAACAAGTAGCTCAGGAGGAAGAACCGGCAGAGTTAGGCAGGATCGTCGTCCGTAGCCGGAACAAGCTGGAGGCGCTACAAGACGTGCCAGTTTCTATTTCCGTAGTCAGCGGTAAGGAATTGGAGAGATTCCAAGCCCGCGATCTAGGCTCTATCACTCAACGTGCAGCTAACGTTTCATGGAACCAAGGCAATGCACGAACTAGCAGTCTGTCTATCCGAGGCTTGGGCAAGCAGGCACAGACTGACTCCATGGATCCTAGTGTTGGTGTGACAGTTGATGATGTTTCTTATGGCTACAACCCGCTGTCAAGCTTTGATTTTTACGATATCGAGCAGGTAGAAGTAGCCCGTGGGCCCCAAGGCACATTGAAAGGAAAAAATTCCAGCATAGGTGCCATTACGATCACGACTCGTCGTCCAACATTTGAATCCCAGCAAAACTACTCACTTGCCATGGGCGATAATAACCGAGTGATTGCCAATGCAGCGATCGGTGGAACGGTTATAGAAAATGTGCTTGCATGGCGCGGCTCTTTTGCTGTGGATAAAGGAGAAGGTTACTACCCTAACAACTATAATCGTGACTTCCGTTTCATGAACAAAGACAACGTTTCTGGACGTGTGCAATTTCTGTTCACACCAACAGAAAATTTTGATGCGTTAGTCAGGCTTGAGTTAACGCCAAAACACGAAGAATATTATAATGGATGGACATTCTTCACACCAACCCCCACCAGATATGCTAACGGCGCTGTCAATACACTAGGTACGGATGCTTCTACAAGGTTAAATAGACGTTGGTTCTTACAAAGAAGCGACTATAGCTATCAAAATGATTATTTAGATAATAGCGTCAATCAAAATGACCAGCGTCCACTTGTTACATCCACTTGGGGCACATCTGCTGTACTGAATTGGCAATTAGAAAATCATATCTTAACATCAATTACCGCATACAAAAACTTCTCGTTTCAAGCCAGAAATGATGAAGGAACTCCATTTGACATTACCAAAAATGGCGGCGGACTAGTCACTCGTCATGATCAAATCAGCCAAGAATTTAGATTATCTTCTAATGGTGGTGAATTCGTTGATTACCAAACTGGCTTATACTTCTTGAGTTCACGAAATAATTACAGCTCTCGCACAGGATTTGGATCTGATGCAGGTGCATGGTTTGCCAGCACAGCCCAATACAACACTTTGGATGCAACTGGTGAAGGCCGCTATCTTATGCAAAATGCTCTTAGTGGGCTAGAATATAATATCCCACAGGACATCCATAATAAAAGCACTGCTGTATACGGACAGGCAAATTGGCATCTTTCCGAGCCGTTAACCTTAACAACCGGTTTAAGATTAACACTGGAAGATAGGTCTAACTCGTCAGAACGCTCAATAGTAAATCAAGGATATGGTGCTGACCTTAATCCATACTCCGTCAATGGAGTCTTATTAGGTGGATATGATGCATCAAATTTAGCAGACCCAACACAACTTGCACTTGCAAATACTGTAGCCCAGAAATATTTTGGCGTAAATTATAGCTCTTTGTCCACAACTCAATTAGCACAACTTAATGCAGCTAGGGCACTACGTGCGAATCAAATAGGTATACAGTATGGTAAAACTGAAGCTGAAACTTTTAGGAAATTACAACCAACTGCACTTTTCAGTCCAAGCTATAAATTTAACGAAAATATCACTGGATATGTTTCATTACAATATGGTGAAAAAGCTGGCATAGCCCAGGTTGTTAATGGTTATGATAATCAAGTTAAACCAGAAAAAACTAAATCCTTTGAGGTTGGCTTTAAAAGCATATTGTTAGATAACACTTTAACGCTTAACTCAAATTTGTTCTTGACTGATATAAAAGATTATCAACAAGCAGTAATGATATATGACGAATATACCACTAACCTTAATAGGGGGACTTCAACAGAGCAACTATATTACACCTCAGGGACAGGCAATGCCGCAAAAGTTAGAGCATATGGGTTAGAGTTTGATGGTGTTTACTCTGGAATACCTCATACCACAATCAGGTTTGCAGGGGCTTATAATAATGCTTACTATAAGGAGTTTAAGAACGCAGGAAAACCTCCTGAAGAAGCTAATACAAGCGATCCTTATCGAGATGTATCTGGTGAAAACTTACCGGGCGCAGCAAAATTTTCCTTTAATATCGGGGCAGATTATCGATACCCTGTCTTTTCCAATGCAGAGTTCCATAGTAGTATTAATCTTGCTTATACCAGCAAATACAATTCTGACGTGACTCTTTCCAGTTATGGCTGGGTCGATGCTTACACTCGAACAGACTTTTCCATTGGTCTTGGCAGGCGAGATCGTAAGTTTGATGTAAGCTTGCTTGTAAAGAATTTATTCGACGATGATACGGCTCAGATTCGCACTTGGAACAGTTATGTCCCTGCAATTCCCCGTTGGATTGGCATTATGTTCACTAGCGATTTATAAACTATTAATTAATCATTAATTGTTGCCAGAAAAACGGACTTCTTGAGAGTCCGTTTTTATTTTATTGTTGTTCATTTTTAATACCCTCATGTTTTACTCTGTGCCATATTCATCAATAATTAGGAGAATAATAATTCATAATTCCTCCTTATTTTCCACGAAACCAATATAACCTTCTGTATTTTAAATACATTACTCAAGGAGTTTTATTCTTATAAAAATTGGCATGATTTCTGCTGTTATTCATATGCATTTTCAATATAACAAGCAGGAATAAAATTCAAATGAAGAATAAAATAGTAGCGCTATCGTATTTTCATTCACATCGTTTCATCCTTCGTTTCATATTTTCCACTCTCAAGAATTTCATTTTAGCCATCGGCGTGATGTTCATTGTTGGCAATAGCTATCTATATGCAGCCGATGAACCCTCCTTATCCGAACTGCAAGCGGAAAATGACCGGATAAAAACGGAAAATGCCAAGCTGAAAGAGGAACTCGAAAAAAGCCGCCAGGCGCTTGCAGCGCAAGGAGACGTTGTCTACCCACCTGAAAGCAAGTCTGGCGCATCCCCCGATGCTGTTGCACAAGGGCAGGAGCCACCGCAATTGGGCAGTGTTGTTGTGCAGGCACGCAGTCAGCTGGAACTTGTGCAAGATGTACCACAATCCATATCCGTCATTTCAGGGGCGGAACTTGACCGTGAGCTAGGTTTTGATCTTGGGGCAATCACCCGCCGTGCCGCAGGGATTCAATTCAACCAAAACAATACGCGCGGCGCTTCCTTGTCGATCCGAGGGCTTGGCAAACGCTCGTTCACGGAAACGCAGGATCCTAGCGTGGGCTTGGTTGTCGATGGCGTTCCCTATGGGTTGACGCAGTTAGGGAATTTTGATTTCTACGATATTGACAATGTTGAAGTGTCGCGCGGCCCTCAAGGCACCCTGGGCGGTCTCAATTACAGCGCCGGCGGTGTAACCATCAGGACTAAGCGGCCTTCATTCACGCCCTCTGCGGATTATCAATTGGTATATGGTATACGTGACACAGTCGTTGCAAAAGCCAATTTGGGTGGCGCGATTGTAGAGGATGTATTGGCCTGGCGCGGCTCCTTCATCGCGGATCGCGGCCGTGGCTTCTACGATAGCGACTATGACTCGAATTACAGCTTTTACAACCGCAACCGCCTGGCAGGACGGGCACAATTCCTGTTGACGCCCAGCGAGAACCTCTCTGCCCGCTTCAGTTTCGACCTTGAACCCGAGGCGCCACAGGTCGAGAACGGCTTGACTGTGAGAAAAGACCAGCCTTATCGCTATGCGAATGGCGCGCTGACTGATCCGAATGGAACAACAGCCCGCGCCAAGCTAGCTGGCTTTTACAACAATGCAGGAGCTTTTACCCCTGGGCGCGCATGGTTCCAGAATCGCACTTATAGCTCCAATGGCAAAGTCCATGGCCCATACACATACGATGATTACATCAATAACAACAGGCTATTGCAGAACGAGAATCAAGGCCAGACTGTTTCCAACAGGGGCGCTTCAGCAGAGATCAACTATTTCATTCCTGGTCACACATTGACATCCATTACCGGCTGGAGAAGCTATAGCTTTGATGCCCACAACGACGAAGGCACGCCATTCGACATCAACAAGAACGGTGGTGGCGGTGTTGACTACCGGCAATATACCCAGGAGTTCAGGATTGTTTCCGACCCGGGAGAAAAGATCGACTACACCGCCGGGTACTTTGCGATGAAGACGGAGGATTCAATTACCTCCAAAACCGGCTATGGTTCCGACGCAGGCGCCTGGTTTGCGACGACTGCCCAATATAATGCCCTGGAAGCCAATGCTGGAATTAATCGCGGTTCAGGTTTAGCTCTACTCCGGGACTCGCTGAATGATGTTTACGCCATAGGAGAGACAAAGGTAAATACGACTCATAATGCCATTTATGGCCAAATCAACTGGCACTTGACCGAAAAGCTCGATTTGCTCACTGGCCTGCGTATTACGCGTGAAGACCGCACCACAGAAGACACAAGAATTTTATCTGCCAGCGGTTCAGGCTCGGAACTAAACCCAGTAGCGGTGCGTGGCGTCAATTTGGGTGGCTTTGCTTCAGAGAGCTTTAACGCAAAAGATCCAAATGATCCTAATACTGACATTAGTGGCAATCTAACTTCTGCCAATTCCACTGAGCAACTGCAATTGGCAGACAGTGCCGCAGCAAAATTCTTTGGACTTGATTTATCAACCTACGCGAATCCTGGTGATGCCTATAACGATCTCTCTGTTGCACAGAAAAGACAAATCGCGGCAGCAAAAGCGATCCGCGCCAACAATATCGGCCAGCTTAGCAATGGCGTAAAAAGCTCTTATCGTGATGTGTTGGTCACAGCAGTTGTCACGCCCACTTATAAAGTGAATGACAACTTGTCGGTCTATACCTCATTTCAATATGGGGAAAAATCCGGTTCAGCGCTTAATGTCAATTTTGTATCAGCCAACGTCAGGCCTGAAAAAACCAATGCCTATGAAATTGGCTTCAAGTCGAACTGGCTGAATGACACATTGAACCTCAATGCAAACCTTTTCTACATGGATATTCGTGACTACCAAGCGGCTATCCGCGCAGTTGACGAGTTCGCAACGCAAACCAATATTGCAAATAATATTGCCAACCCTATTACTTATGCCACAGTGCAAGGCAACATCAAGCGGGCAAAATCTCAAGGCCTGGAACTGGATGCGTTTTACTCCGGCATTCCCTACACCACAGTCAGGTTTGCCGGTGCATATACAGATGCAAAATACGTAGATTTCAAGAATGCGGCATACCCGGATGAACTCGCCTATCTTCAGTCTACACAAGGGCCTTTCACGGATCAAAGCGGGCAAACGCTTCCTGGCGTTTCCAAGTGGACATTCAACGTAGGGGCTGAATATAGGCGGCCTGTATGGGGAAGTAGAATCTTCCATGCCAGCTTCAACACAAATTATCAGAGCAAATATAACAACACTGATACAAACTCCAGCTATGGATGGATAGATCCACTAGCGCGCACTGATATATCAATTGGCCTGCAGATCAGCAAACAGTTCGATCTCAGCCTGGTTGGACGCAACATATTTAATGACCGTTCGCATGAAGAAAGTTGGACATCTTATTCTCCATATCCCTACCCTCGCTGGATAGGCATAAGCTTTAGCGGAAAAATGTAAAACAGCTTTCGATTTCACGAACCTTGGCTTCCGCCAAGGTTCTTTTTATTTTTCACGACTGGAGTCAGCTATGAATACCAAGAACCATCGGCACACACATACATTGATCAATAACATTTGCAAGTTCATTGCCATCACTGCCATCTCTACCTACAGCTTCAACAATATTGCCGATGCCGGAACGCTGGCGAATGGGAAATGGTTATCGGCAAAATGCGGAAGCCGACCGGTCGCGCCCAGGCTCGACCTGACCAATGAAGATGCCTACAACAAGAGCGTAGGCGCTGTGAATGCTTACCGGGCCCAGGTAAAACCTTACTTGGATTGCATCGTGGAGGAAGCCAATGCGGACATCCAGGCAATCAACAACCAGGGCAGGGAGGAACAATTGGCAATACAAGAAGCCAATAACAACATTGCCGAGGACGCGAAAGCAGCCAGTGAAAAATTCAAGTGATGCCAGCCCACCATGACGGATAAGCCATCAACTGGCGGACATATGAAAAAGGCCCTCTTGCAGGGCCTTTTTCATTACCGTGAACACCTGCGAGCTAGTTGCCCGCGCTCCGCGACTTTCCAATGAAGGCTTCCAAGTCGGGCAAGGCGACTACGCCCGGGCCATGCAGGGCCGCAATCTTGTCCACGTTCAGCTTCAAGCGCCTGATGTTGTCATAGAGGTTCACCGAGTATGGATTGACGCTTGCCGGTGCCGGCGCGCCGGCTGCCAATGGCGTGTAGGCGTCGGCCTCGATCAATATTTTTTCCGCAGGCAAATACACCAGGGCAAACGCATCGTTGTGGCCGCTGTTCTTGATCGCATGCACCTCGATGCTGCGCTGGCCATCGGTCAGCACATGCTTGTCTGAGAACGCGGCGAATTTTGCCGGCGTGTTCGATTGCGCCAAGCGGTCGGGATTGATGGCGTGTTTGTTTGCCCAGATTTTTTCGTAATAGGGCTTGTTGTCCTTGTGCGTGACGACCGTTGCGCCTTCGGCGACAAAAGTACGCACGCCTCCTGAATGATCGAAATGATGGTGGGTATTGACCAGGTAGCGGATCGGCTTGTTAGGCGCCAGCTCCTTGGCCTTGGCGATCACGGCCTGCGAGCGTTCTTCGTTCAATGGGCCCTCGACGATCACCAAATGATCCTTCTGGTCGATCAGCACGCTATGGTGCGTACCGCCCCTGAGATAGTAAACGCCAGGCGCCAACTCCTCCGAAGTTACCGCAATCGCCGGCGCCTTGCCAGCTTCCGCAGGCACATCGATCTGCACATTCGGGTTTGCCGTCACGGATGAAATCTTGAGGTCGAGGACCGGGTAGCCGCCCTGCTTGCGAGCAATATGCGCGGGAAAAGCAATGCCGTTGAAATCCTTGTAATCGGAATAGGCGTAATCGATTTCGGTATCGCCCAGCACGGGGTTGTCAATCCACGTTTGTACGCGCTCAACCTGGTTTTTCGCATTGATGGTGCCGACATAACGGTGCTTGCCCACGCTGAATGTCACCTTGGAACCGCCTTTATGCGCTTCGGAAACAGCCTGATGCGCGGCTGCGGCTTTCAGGAACCCTTGGGGGCTCGCCCATATTTCAGCCTCACGCTCCTCAACCTGCAATGGCTGCGGCTGCACGGCGGGGGCGCTGCCGCCGGGCGGGACCGCCAGGTTCCAGGCCACATTGCCCTTCACGTATTGATCCGGCTTCTGCTCCACGGGAGCCGGCCTGACGCGGCCGGATTCCACGACCTGCTTGCGCGTAATTTGAACCCGGGCGGCGGACTGGTCGTAATTGATCTCGGCGTTATAGCTGCTGACGTCGAATGGCGGCCACGGCGACTTGGGGTTCGGCGCCTGGCCGAACTGGTACCAGCGCCCTGTGCCGGCAAACGCGATGGATTGGATTTTACCGGCCCCCAGCGCATCGCTCGCTTCCTGCAGCGTACCCGCCGCCAGGCAATAAGTTGGGATCAGGCCCAATGAAAAAAGCAAGGTTGGTAGTGCTGCTGCATGCTTCCAGTGTCGCGTGTGGAAATAAGCCGACATATGTTTCTCCCTAAAGATTAATGTAAAAACCACGCTCGATTAACCCAGGTACTCAGCAATTTGCACACCAGCAACGACGCCCGGCCTCCTGAAAGCAGGTTCAATGCATGACCTACATAATACGTTGATATGTTTACACTTTATAAAATGGAAAAGCTCAAGCAAAGCAAGTGTCCATCCTCGCCATGATTTCATTCCCGTCGAAATGTTGCTGGCACAACAAAAGCCGACATAGGATTGCTGCATGCACATCACTCTTGCCCATGATGCGGCAGCCATGCAGGAAAAATAGCGCCGCAGAGCATGTCAATTTTGACCTCGACGTCTCATGCCCCCCGGCACTGGTGCCGGGCAATCAAGCTCATCACGGGCATTGCGCGCCGGCAGGAGGAATGAAACTTGCATGAATCCAGGCATTGTCACCACATCAAGCTCGTTGTTCATCATCAGGAATAGGCCACTTGCAAAACGCTACCGAAGCATCCCTCGCCAATATCGTTTACGACCAAGACTTCATTACGGTCTACCAGGCGCTGGAAAGGGACTTGTGCCAGTCCGTCATTGACCTTTTCGATCGAGACGGAAGCAAGTGGCGGGGAAAAATTGCCGCCGGACCGGGAAACGTGTCTTACGAAGAGGACACCAAGCGCTCCTGGGACCTGGAAATACGCGCTACAGGCGCTTGGCAGGATATATTTCAACGCATCCATCCCAGGATCCAGGCCTGCATGTCGCACTATTTATCGAAAAGCCCGGTTCTGCAGTCGTTCGACTTGCAGGCAACCGGATACAAAATCCAGATGTATCCGCAACAAGAAGGCTATTTCCGTTGGCACGCCGATTCAGTGGGAAAGCATAACGGCAATAGGGTGGTCGCCATGGTCTTATATTTGAACGACGTGGAGAAAGGCGGGGAAACCGAATTTTTCCACCAGGGAATCAAGGTTTCTCCCAAAGCCGGCTACCTTGTCCTTTTCCCCACGGGATGGAACTACATGCATTGCGGGCATATGCCGGAATCGAACGCCAAATATATCATCCAGACGTTTATCGTGGTCAAGGACTAAGCGCCTGTTCACGATCTTTATCATGGAGCATGCATGGCACCGCAACATCCCGGCCCCCGTTGTCATACCGGGCTTGACCCGGTATCTCGCCCCATACGGAGCGCTTCTTAAAGAAACGCTCCGCCCCAAATAACGCCAACTTTTATAGCCTAGTCCTTGCCTTTGAAGGCATCGTGGCAGGTTTTGCAAGTGCGGGTGACTTTACCGAATTGCGCCTTCACCGCTGACTGGTCTGCAGCGGGGACAAGTTTTGCCAATTCAGCGGCCTCCTTGCTGAAGCTAAGCGATAGTTCGGCAAACCGCTTGGTATCCTTGAAAGCCTCTGGTTTAGCGCTGGTTTCGTGCCATCCTTTGCCCTGCTCCGTTCCAGGCACGAACAAACTTTCAATCCCGGAGCCTGCAATCCCCTCCAGCGCATTCGCTGCCGCAACCGCTTCCTCCTTGTCATACTGCCCCTCGAGCGCCGCCTTCAGCCTGGCGACATTCCATTCCGCCACACGGTAGGCGGACTGGCGCCATTGGATGAGTTTTTCGGGCTTGGCCGCAGGCGCAGCGACTGCGGCCAACGAAGCCGTTACCATCAAGGGCAGCAATGCAAACTGTACAAATTTCTTCATCAAGCATTCTTTCATAGCGACTTCCATACAATAAGCCCGCTGATACGCGGGCCAGGTCAAACCATATGTGCAATGACTTACTTGGCACGCCCGGTATAGCCTTGCGCTAAGGTGGGAAACTTATAGGCTGCGCCTCGGCCGACAATATAGAACGTCCGCTTGTCCTTGCCGGCAAACGCGATATTCTGCGCTTTCTTCGGCAACTTGATATTGCCCAGGAACTCGCCTGTCGGACTGAACACCTGAATGCCTGGATTGGCCGCCACATAGAGCCTGCCCTCGGCGTCGACAGCCAAGCCATCGGCACCGCTGGAGGGGCCGTTCTCGGTGTTCTGCAGGGCATCTTCCAGCTTGGCGAAATTGCGCTTGTTGCTGACCGATCCGTCTGCCGCCACGTCGAAGGCGATGACGTATTCGCCGGCGGTATTGGCGACATACAGCACTTTCTCATCCGGGCTCAACTGAATTCCGTTGGGACGCTTGATTTCGTTGTCGATCAATACCAGTTCGCCGCTCGGCTTGATGTAGTAAACCGCAGGCTGGGTCGGCGCTTGGTCCGGCTTGGCCGGCCCATTGAGTCCTGGGTCCGTGAAATAGATGCCGCCCTTTTTATCCAGCACCAAATCGTTGGGGCGGTTGAGCGGCTTGCCGTTGTACTTTTCCGCAAGCACCTTGGCTTTTTCCGCAGGATGGATAATGCCCACGCGCGGCTTCAATGTCTGCACGGCATACAACTCGCCGCCAGGACCGAGCGCCAGGCCGTTCGCCCCGTTGCTATCGGCAATGTAGGTGGTGACATTGTCATTCTCGTCGATACGGGTGATGCGGTTGGCCTGGGTCTCGGTAAAGATCAGGCTGCCATCCGGCAGGCCCAGCGGTCCCTCGGTGCCGGTAAACCCTTCCTTGATCAGGCGGATATGGAGGCCGCCCGCCACCACGCCGGGAATCGCCGGCGTGACGGGATAGTCTTCCGCCCACGCGCTTGTCGCCATTACCGCGAAACTCGCCGCAAACCCTGCAGCCAGCATGTTTTTCAACCATGGTTGTTTTTGTTTTACTGCAAAACTCAAATGCATGTCTACTTTCTCCTTATACTTCCATCCTGATGCGCGACAAGCGACCAGTATTGGGTTCACTACATTGAGGAAATGTACTCGGCCAAGGCCTCAATCTCCTCGTCCCTAAGCGACTCCGCCACGACATTCATCACTCCGCCAGGACTGTTCTTGCGCTCCTTGGAACGCCATTTCAACAATTGCTCCCGCAAATAAAGCTTGTGTTGGCCCGCAAGCACGGGAAAACTCTCGCCGCCGGCATAGCTTCCTTGCGCTGCGCCGCCATGACAGCTCGAGCAGGCCAGGATCGAGCGCTTCATATCCCCGGTCCGGTACAGTCTTTCGGCAATGTCATTCGGCTTCTTCTGCTTGGCGCGGATACGCTCGCGACTGGCGAAATAGGCTGCGATATCCGTCAAATCCTCGTCGCTGATACTGCCCGCCACCGCATTCATGACATGGTGCTGCCTAGCTCCGGACCTGAAATCGCGGAACTGCTTGATGATATAGCCGGTGTACTGCCCCGCCAGGCGCGGGAATTCCGCACTCGTACTATTGCCTTGCTCGCCATGACACCCCTGGCATAACTCCTCCCTGGACTTCGCCTCGCCCGATTGCGGGTTGCCTGAACCGATCCGGTCATGCAATTCGTATTCGTCATATCCCTCGGCCCGTACCCCAATGTTCGTCCCCAATAACAGAAGCAATACCACTCCGCTTGCGAATAACCTCAATATCACGTCATCTACCTGGCTTCCCCCGAGAATCGATCAGGGCTTCCTGGATGAGTGCCTGGCCTCGGCGAGCCGCTGCACGGATTCCAGCGCCTTTTCCACGTTCTGCGCGGGAGCGATGCCGCCGACAGTTTCGCTGACCCTGCCGTCCGGCGTGATGACGAAAGTGGTGCGCTCGGCAAAGCCGTGGTCGATTTCCTTGCCCCGGCTGTCCTTCTTGCCGGGCGAGGCTTCACGGATATTCAATTCATAGGATTTGGCGATTTTTCCTCCTGCATCGGAGGCAACGGGGAACTTGCCGGCGCAATAATCCGGATCGACCGAGAACTCGTTGAGCCGCTCTATGCTATCCAGCGAGACCCCGATAATCGTGGCGCCAGCGGCAGCGAACTGGTCGTGTTTCTCGGCAAAGGTATGCGCCTGCACATTGCATCCGCCGGTATACGCCGAAGGATAGAAATACACCACGACCGGGCCTTTCTTCAGCGCATCCTTCAACGAGAAATTAAAACTTTTGCCGTTCAGGGAGGCCTGGGCCTGGAAGTCGGGAGCAACATCCCCCTCCTTGAGCGCAGCAGTTGCGCATATGCTGAACAAGCCGAGCAAGAGGCCGCCAAACATCATTTTTTTCATGACAAACTCCGGGAAGTCAAACTGTGTGAGATCAATCTTTGGATTTGTAAATCTTGTGGCATGCCTTGCAGGTTTTCGCGAGGGCGACCGCAGACTCGGAAGCCGTAGCAAAGTTCTTTTTATTCAGCGCCGTTACGATTTCCGTCAGGTAAGTGCGGCTTTCCTTGGACCAATCAACAGCATCGGGGGCATCGCCCTTCCTGACATAAAAATCCTCGACATCCTTGAACATCACCTCGAGCTCCTGTGCCTCGGATGTTGCGGTAGCCGCATCCTGCAAGGAAATATTGGATGTCATACTCTTCTGTATGTCCTCTATATCCTGCATGAAGTCTTCCTCAATCTCATCCAATGCGGCAGCAACCGACCCCGCAATCCCTACAGAAATGATTAGGGACAATAACAACTTTCGCATTTATCGCTCTTCGCCCTGCTAATGCCGGAAAACTGATCACATCAAATTCCGGTATTGAATAAAAATTGCGCGAAACCTACCCGGCCGGAACCAGTCCTGTCTCGCGCAAACTTTCCAACATCATTCAGTGTCAGGCCAACAGCTCCTTGATCACCTGGCCATATACCACCGTCGGGCGCTCCGAACGCCCGTTATGGAGGAAGGTGGTTTTGAGGTGGTCCAGGCCGAGCAACTGCAGCACGGTCGCATGCAGGTCATAGGTATCCATGGTTTGATCCCCCACGGCCTGCAAGCCGACTTCATCGGTTTGGCCGAACGTAGTACCAGCCTTGACGCCGCCGCCGGCCAGCCATTGGGTATAGCCCCATGGATTGTGGTCACGCCCGGTGCCGCTTTCACCGTAAGAGGTGCGCCCGAATTCCGACGCCCAGACGATCAAGGTGGAATCCAGCAAGCCGCGTGCCTCGAGATCGGCCAACAGGCCTGCGATAGGCTTGTCCACCGCCTTCGCATGAGCGCCGTGGTTGTCTTCCAGATCCTGGTGAGCATCCCAGTTGCGCCTGTCCCCGGCACCAATCGCCGGGCCCGACACCACCTGGATGAACCTGACGCCTCGCTCGACCAAGCGGCGCGCGCGCAGCATATTGGTTCCATAGTCCCTGGTATGCTCGTCATTAATCCCGTACAGCTCTTTGGTTGCATCTGACTCTTTGCTCAGATCCACAGCCTCAGGGGCGGCAGACTCCATACGGTAGGCCAATTCATAGGCATTCAATCTGGCCTTGAGCTCGGTATCGCCGGGATAAAAACCGCTGTGGTGCTCATTCAGGCGCTTGAGCAAATCCAGGTTGTCCCGCTGTTGTGCTTGCGCAACCAGCTCTGGCTTGTCCAAGTGCAGGATAGGCGAAGGTCCGGGCCGGAACGCAGTGCCTTGGTAGACCGCCGGCAGGAAGCCGGAGCTCCAGTTCACCGAGCCGCCCGTAGGCTCCCTGTCCCCGGAATACAGCACCACATATGCAGGCAAGTCAGGATTGGCCGATCCCAGCGCATACTGTATCCATGCGCCAAGCGAAGGGCGGCCCGGATTGAGGTCGCCCGTATTGAGCTTCAGGATGGAAATATCGTGCGTTGCGCCAATGGTCACGCTGGATTTCACGAACGCAATCTTGTCTGCCTGCTTGGCAAGGTTAGGCAGGAGATCCGAGAACCATGCGCCGCTCTCGCCATGCTGCTTCCACGTGCGATTGGAAGCAAACAGCTTTTCTGCCCCACCCCGGGTGCTGGTTTTGATGCCCTTGAGGAAAGAGGCTGGAATCGGCTGGCCGGCAAGCTTCACCAGGTCTGGCTTATAGTCGTACAAATCAAGCGTGCTGGGAGCGCCATCCATATGCAGCCAAATCACCGACTTTACCTTGGCGGGGAAATGGGTTGGCTTGGGAGCCAGGGGATCCAGGGTGCCTGCGTTTGCAACAGTAGCCAACATACCGCCGCCGGGAAGCAGGCCGCTAAGTGTAATGCCACCCAAACCATAACCGGCTTTAATCAGAAAATCACGCCGTGAATTCTTGCTCATATTGATGATTCCTTTAATATTTTCAATGCTTAAGAGACTTGCAATAGCAGCAAACTTCTAGAAGCGATAACTAAATTCATTGGAATTGGCCACGGTATGCACCAAATCCACGAATGCCGAGGCACGCACTGGATTCACGGGCTGGTTGGCCTTCAGCCCGACGGGCACCGCCAGCGCCAACTTCCCGTTCGCATCTTTCAGCTTGTCCTCGATCGTTTTTTCATGGTTCTTCAGGAAGGCGGCCAAGGTTGCCCGCTCGGTCTTATCCGGCTTACGGGCAAACAATATTTCATAAAGCTTGTCGATCTGAGCGCTTTCATCAGTACCGGCTTCGCTGATCACCCTACCCGCCAGCGATTGCGACCATTCGAAGACGACATCGCTATTGACCAATGTCAGCGCCTGCAATGGAGTGGTTGTGACATCCCGCTTGCTATGGGCTTGCTGTGGCGAAGCCATATCAAATGTCGAAAGCAATGGGTATGGCACGCTGCGACGCGTGAAGATGTAGATGCTCCGGCGATTCCAGTCACTCTTGTCTTCAGACACTTTCCAGAAATTCCCGGCACTCAAGTTGGCAGGGACGGGCGGCATCACGCTAGGTCCGCCGATCTTGTCGTCCAGGCGGCCCGCGGCCACCAGCAGGGAATCCCGAATTTGCTCCGCATCCAGGCGCTTGCGCGGGAACACAGCCAGCAGCTTGTTTTCAGGATCTACCTTTTGCACGTCTTCACGATAATCGGAAGATTGACGGTAGATACTGGACAGCAGGATTTCCTTGTGCAGTTTCTTGACGCTCCATCCCTGCTTCACGAAATTGCTGGCCAAGTAGTCCAGCAGTTCGGGATTGTTCGGCTTATCGCCGGCACGGCCGAAGTCGCTGACGGTACGTACGATGCCTGTGCCGAAATACTGGTCCCAGACACGGTTGACGAACACGCGCGCAGTCAATGGGTTAGTCGGGCTAGCTATCCAATTGGCGAGCGCAGTACGACGGCCGGAGGAAAACCCGGTTGGCACGATCACGGGCTTCTCACTGGTGATGTTGGCAGGGAATGCAGGATGCACTTCGTCGAGGGGGCGCTCATGGTTGCCACCGAAGAATACATAGCTTTGCGGCGCATCCTGGTATCCCAGCTCAGTCATTGCCGAAATGGTATCCGACCCCTTGCTGGGCTTGAGCTTATCGAGCTTTTTCAACTCATCCGTCAGCCGCTTATATTCCACCCACTTTTCGGCATGAGCTGGGATATGTTCGGGGCTATCCTTGTTTTCGCCCGTCACCCGCAGATAACCGCCGAAATCCTCCTCGGTCGTCACATTGGCCAAGCGATGATGCACCCAGCGATCCGTGGCGTTCCATTCCTCCTTGGGCTTAAAGATGGATTCACGGCTATCGGTCAAATAGCGCTCCCGATGGTACTTTTCCGCTGCGGCCCTGATTGGCTCGATGATGGCGGCACGCTTGTCCCTGAGCTCCTTGGTCGCTGCTTCCCATTTCGCCAGGTCTTGCTCGTATTGAATTTCAACCGGGCCTTTGGGCGCGGGAATGTTCTCAACCAGATTCACATTGGCAAAGAACGAATGCAATGCGAAATAGTCCTTCTGCGTAATCTTGTCGGACTTATGGTTGTGGCACCTTGCGCACTCAAGCGTGGTACCCAGGATTGCAGTGCCGATCGTATCGGTAATGTCTGTCGCGATCTGGTATTTGCGCTGTATCAAGTCGCGCGAATTCTTGTTGTCGGGAAAGCCAGCCAGGAACCCGGTAGCAATCAATGCATTGTTGTCGCCGGGATACAACTCATCTCCGGCCAATTGCTCCTTGAGAAATTGGTTATACGGCTTGTCTTCATTGAAAGCGTTGATGACATAGTCGCGATAGCGCCACATATTAGGACGGGTGTAATCATTCTGAAAGCCGGTACTATCGGCATAACGGGCCAGATCCAACCATTTGCGCGCTTGGCGCTCGCCATAGCGCGGCGAAGCCAGCAAACGATCCACCAGCTTCTCATAGGCGTTCGGCGATTTATCGTTAACAAAAGCGTCAACCTCGGCGGTGGTTGGAATCAAGCCCCAGGCATCTAAAGTTGCACGGCGGATAAACGCGGCACGGCTAGCTTCCGGGGAAGGCTTGATACCCTTCTCTTCCAACTTGGCAAGCACAAATGCGTCTATGGGCGTACGCACGAATTTCTTTTGCTGTATGGCAGGAACTGCTGGCGAAGCGATAGGCTGCCAAGCCCAATCGCGATCCTTGCCTCTGCTTGTGCCAGCTTTTGCAGAAGCATCTGTCTCAGACTCTGCCGCAATAGCCCAGCTTGTGCCAAGCAACATGACTAGAATCAAAAAACTAACGTTTTTTCTCATTTTGGATGATTCCTTAATTGTCGGATAATCAGCATTTTTAAACCTTAAAAACGCCAATGCGTTAAACCCACAATTCATGAGCATTTAATGTGCCAGCCAAACCACCCCCTTCCACAATATAAATTAATACATTGATTTAAAATAAAAAAACAATATAACCCTTTATTTGAGAAGCAAAAAATTTCCCATAATCTGCTGTGGCAACAACAGAAAACCAAAAGAAAATGTTGATCCCAATACAGTCGAATTTTTTGACATCAACTTTCAGACTGCACCAATTAAAACAGGTGATCGAAAATCAACATGGAGCTGCTTGAAAATAAACAATTCTTCGTAATTTTTAGCTTTTATATGGCGGATTCCTACGTTTATTTTCAGGTATGATTTTTGCTATTTATCTCGGTCCTTGCGTGAGAATTCCTCAGCAGTCACGTCAGATATTCAGCAGAAATATCGGAGATAAATTTTAGTTATGTGGATTGTCAATATTGCCCTTCGCCGCCCTTACACCTTTATTGTCGCGGCGCTTTTAATTGTATTGTCCACGCCCTACGTCCTGCGCAACATGCCGATGGATATATTCCCTAATATCCATATTCCCGTGATCGCCGTTACCTGGACTTACAACGGACTTTCCGCAAAGGAAATTGCAGACCGCATCACCAGTCCGACCCTGCGCGGGCTCAATCAAACAGTAGAGGATGTCGAACACACGGAATCGGTCTCATTGAATGGCCTGTCCATCAGCAAGATATTTTTCCAGCAAGGAACCGACATCCGCTCAGCAATGACCCAGGTGCTTTCCAACGTCACGACTGCCCAGCGCTCCATGCCGCTCGGCATGCAACCGGCGCAAGTGGTCCAATACTCAGCGACAGACCTCCCCCTGATACAGCTCGGCCTGTCGAGCGAGACCGTTTCCGATATTGAAATTGGCGATGCCGTCAACAATATCCTGCGTCCCAACCTCCTGAAGATTCAAGGGGTGACAATGACGTTTCCTTACGGGAATCGTGGGCGGCAAGTGGCGGTGAACCTCAATAACGCGGCCTTGATGGCCAACGGCCTGACGCCGAGAGACGTCAGCAATGCCATTGCCGAGCAAACCCTGATCTTGCCGACCGGCACCATCAAACTGGGGGAAAGCCAATATGACGTCAATCTTAACGGGGCGATTTCAAGCATTCCCAAGATAGGCGATATCCCGATCCGTACCATTGACGGCAGGACCACCTATGTACGCGACGTGGCCCAGGTGCGCGATGGCTCCACCCCAGCAACCAATATCGTGCGGCAAGACGGAGAGCGCGGCATTCTTGTCTCTGTATTGAAAACGGGTGGCGCATCATCGCTGGATGTGGTCAACAAGGTGAAGGCTGCCCTGCCGAAGACAATGGAAGCCTTGGAAAACATCAAGCTTAAAGCCATGTTTGACCAGTCATTGTTTGTCAAAGCGGCCATCAGCAACGTGGTGTTTGAGGCATTGATTGCCGCGGCCCTGACCGCCGCGCTGATCTTGCTTTTCCTCGGCAACTGGCAAACCACTGCGATTATCGCGGTATCCATCCCGTTATCCATCATGTCCTCATTGATCGTGCTGCATGCGATTGGCGAGACCATCAACCTCATGACGCTGGGCGGCCTTGCCCTTGCGATCGGCATCCTGGTGGATGATGCCACGGTAGAAATTGAGAATGTGGAGCGGCATATGCATATGGGCAAGCCTCCTCACCAAGCGATTCTTGACGGCGCGGCGGAGATCGCCGTGCCCGCCTTTGTCTCCACCCTATGCATATGTATCGTGTTTGCACCCATGTTTTTCCTGGAAGGCATTCCGCGCTATTTGTTCGTTCCTATGGCAGAGGCTGTGATATTCGCCATGCTGGCTTCGTACATCATTTCACGCACCCTCGTTCCAACGCTGGTGATGTTCATGATGACGGCGAAAAGGAAAGGCACACAAGCAGGCGATATCAAGATAGTGTCGGGCCTGCATCGAAAATTCAACAGGGCATTTGAAACCTTTCGGCAGTCTTATGTCAGCCTGTTGGGGGCGCTGCTGAACCGCCGTCGCAGCTTCAGTTTGCTGTTTACCTCGTTCTGCCTGCTTTCGTTGGGGATTTTCCCATTGCTGGGGCAGGACCTCTTCCCCCAGGTAGATGCGGGACAGATACGGTTGCATATCCGGGCGCCTTCCGGCACACGCATTGAAGAAATGCCCAAACTGGTAGACAAGATAGAGCAGCATATCAAGACAGTGATCCCGGCATCCGAGATCGGCAACGTACTGGACATCGTTGGCGGGCCCTACTCACCGCGAAATACCTTGTTCGGCAATGCCGGCACGGTGGAGTCCTCTGATTCGGAGATCATGATTTCCCTCACCAATTACAAAAAACACCCTACGGCGGATTACATCACCGAACTAAGGGAAACCTTGCCGCGTGCCTTTCCTGAAGTGGAGTTCTTCTTCCAGCCGGCAGACCAGGTCAGCCAAACCCTCAACTTCGGCATCCCTGCCCCTATCGACATCCTGTTCAAGGGAAACAAGACCGAAGAAAATACGAAAATAGCCAATCGCTTTAGTAACAAGCTGCGGCAAATACCTGGCGTAGTAGACGCCCACGTCCATCAGCGTTGGAGCAAGCCGGTGTTGGCGCTTGAAATGGATCGCGCCCACTTGCACCAATTGAATTTGACTGCAAACGATGTGGCGCAGAACCTCATGATCTCCCTGAGCGGCAGTATGCAGACCGCACCCGTCTATTGGCTCAACCCCGTCAATGGCAATACATACAATATCGGTGTCAACTCCCTGGAAAAAGATATTGCCAGCATAGACGCGCTCTTGCGTACTCCCGTCAAAAGCACCAACGCAAGCGAGCCGCAATTGCTCGGCAACTTGGTCAAAATCTCCCGCTCGGCACAACAGCCGGTCGTTTCCCATTACGATGTCAATCAAGTGGTCAATGTCTATGCCAGTGTCCAGGGCCGTGACCTTGGCAGCGCCAGCCGCGCCATTCAAAAACTAGTGGAAGAAACCCGCAACGAATTGCCTGCCGGGTCTGAAATTGAAGTCAGGGGCCAGAGCCTGACATTGGAAACGGCGTTCATCGGATTAGGGACCGGCCTGATTGTTGCCATTGTGCTGGTCTACCTGCTTATCGTGGTCAACTTCCAATCCTGGCTGGATGCCGCCATCATCATCAGCGCCCTGCCCGCCGCGCTGGCAGGTATCGCATGGACATTATTCCTGAGCGGCACCACGCTCAGCGTGCCCGCCTTGACAGGTATGATCATGGCAATCGGCGTAGTGACGGCAAACAGCATTCTTGTCATTTCGTTCGCACGCGCCCAACTTGCACGCGGCGTCCCGCCGCTGACCGCCGCACTGGAAGCAGGTGCAACCCGCCTGCGCCCAGTATTGATGACGGCTTCCGCCATGATTGTCGGCATGCTGCCGATGGCGCTGGGCCTCGGCGAAGGCGGCGAACAAAACGCCCCGTTGGGCCGGGCAGTGATCGGAGGCCTGTTATTTGCCACTGTCTCCACCCTGCTGTTCGTCCCCGTGGTATTCGCCAGCCTGCATCGTTTCCGCCAGGCATCAACGAATGCCAGCATCAATCCAATACATCCCGAACCGACCACACCATGACCGATATAGAACCCAACCTGCTCTCCAACCCGGCAACTGACTCGACAGGCACATTGCGGCGCTTCGGCTGGCTTTGCCTGATATTGCTGTCGATCCTGGTTTGCAGCGGCATTTTTCGCTTTACGCTCAATGCAATGGCTGCCTCTGCGCTGGAGTCACGCACGCATGAAAATTGGCAACGCTCGGTCAACTTCACTTATGCGAAACCTGGCAACCTGGTCAACAGCATCACCCTGCCGGCCACGCTGCGCGGTTATAGCGAGGCGGTGCTCTATGCCCGCAGCAACGGCTATCTTTCCACATGGCACAAGACCTTGGGCGACAAGGTGAAAAAAGGGGAGCTGCTGGCGGAGGTCGAGACCCCGGAGCAAACCCAGGAGCTGGCGCAGGCGCAAGCGGCGATGGAGCAGGTACAAGCCAGGCAGGCACTAGCCAAGCTGACCCAGGAGCGATGGGAAATATTACGCCAGCGCGAATCGGTCACGCAGCAGGACCTGGAAGAAAAGCGCAGCCTGCTGGCCCAGGCCAATGCCGAGCTTGAAGTCGCGAAAACCACCGTCAAGCGACTGCAGCAGCTCGACGAATTCCGGCGCATTACCGCCCCGTTCTCCGGCACCATTGTCAACCGCCAAGTGGACGTGGGCGCCCTGATCACGGCAGGCACCACCCCGTTGTTCACCCTTGCGCAAACCGACAAGCAAAGGATATCCCTCTGGATACCGCAGGCGTATGCAAGCGGCATCAAACAAGGCCAACAGGTCGCCATCTGCTTGAACGAGGCCCCCGATAAAACCTTTTCCGGGAATATCACCCACCTGGCCGGGGCACTGGATCCTG
This sequence comes from Methylobacillus draconifructus, assembly GCF_045984355.1. NCBI lineage: Bacteria > Pseudomonadati > Pseudomonadota > Betaproteobacteria > Nitrosomonadales > Methylophilaceae > Methylobacillus > Methylobacillus draconifructus. Next base: position 553,527 of record NZ_JBJQII010000002.1, read on the forward strand.
TCACGCGGGCGCGCCAGGTGGAAATCCTGCTGCCAAACCCGGATGGCGAGCTGATCCCTGGCGCCTTTGTGGACGTCAGCCTGGAGCTGGTCAGCGCCGTCAAGGCATTGATCGTCCCTGCGAGCGTCCTCATTCTGGGCAAGGATGAACCCCGCATCGCCGTGCTGACTCCGGAAGACAAAGTGGCATTCCGCACGGTCCGGCTGGGACGCGACCTGGGCAGAACTGTGGAAATCCTGAACGGCATTTCCAGCGAAGACAGGCTGATATTGAACCCGGCTGACTCTCTGGAGGAAAACGAGCAGGTCCTGGCGCAAGAAGTGCCTTCTCAGAACGAGAAAAAGCAGGAAAGGCCTACCGCCAAGGACCAGGACCGGGTTCCTGCCTCGGCAACCTCTAGGAGCCAGGCACCCGCATGAAAACCCTGACCCAAGCATTGTCGCTGGCAGCGCTGCTATCAGGCTGCGCCGTCGGCCCGGACTACCAGAAGCCAGCCGTGCAAATTCCCCAGGCCTGGCAGGAAGGCTGGCATACGGCCCAACCCCGGGATACCCACAGCAAAGGGAGTTGGTGGGAGATCTTCGGCGATGCGGAGCTCAACCGGCTGGAGCAGCAGGCACTGGACAGCAACCAGACGATCAAGGCCAGCCTGGCAAGACTGGAACAAGCCAGAGCGCTCACCCAGATATCCCGCGGCGCATACTTTCCGACGTTGCAATTAGGGCTAGACGCTGCCCGCACCCAGCCCTCGGCGAACCGGCCCAACAATGCCAGAAACACCAGCGTTTCAACCCAGATCCAGACGAATATCAATCCATTGTTCAGTGCGGCATATGAAGTTGACCTATTCGGCCGCATCGGCAGAGAAGTGGAATCCTCCACAGCCAGTCAGCAGCAGGCAAAGGCGGATTTGGAAAACATCAAGCTCGTCCTGGCGGCCGAAGTAGCCGCAAACTACTTCAACCTATGCGCGAAAGAAGCCGAAATCGCAGCGCTGCAAGAGATCATTGAGATTCAGAAAAATACCGTAGCGCTGACACACTTCCGCGAACAAAACGGCGTTGCCTCCAAGTTGGACAGTCTGCAGCAAGAATCGCTGTTAAGCAGCACCCAAGCACAATTGGACTTATTGCAGAATCAGCGCAAGCAAACCCTGCATGCACTCGCCACATTGACCGGGGTCGCTGTGGCGGATTTCACTCCGCCCACCGCCGTATTGCCGGGCGAGATTCCCATCGTCCCCGTAGACTTGCCGGCCCAAGTCCTGGAAAGGCGGCCGGACGTGGCGTCGGCTGAGCGTAGCGTGGCCGCGGCCAATGCGCAAATCGGCGTTGCAAAAGCTGCGTGGTTCCCTAGTTTGAGACTATCAGCCGGCAGAGGGTGGCAAAGCAGTGAATTCAATAACTTGTTCGATGCGCCCAGTATTGTATGGTCCCTGGGCGTCGCCCTGAGCCAGACAATTTTCGACAAGCGGAATAATGCCAGGATAGATTTCGCCAAGGCGGGCCATGAACTGGCAACGTCGAACTACAGGCAAACCGTATTGCTTGCATTGCAAGAAGTCGAAGACGGCCTGAGTACGGACAAGGCGCTTGCAGATGCGGCAGAAAACAACCACGCTGCGGAACGCGCTGCCACGCAGGCAGCTGAGATTATTGAATACCAATACAAGAACGGGCTGGCAACCTCGTTCGAGTTATTTGTCGCTAGGCAGACACAGTTGGAAAACCGTAGGCTGGTACAGCAGATCACCGGTCAACGGCTGGTGAATACGGTATATCTCATCAAAACGTTGGGAGGGGGCTGGGAATAGTAGCCTACCCCCTCGACAGCTTCATCACATGACAAACAAAACGAAAGCTAGCTAGCCTCGCTCTTGCTTTCGTCTTGAGGCGCTTTATTGGTTGCCGTTGTATCGCCGCTGCTCACGCTTTTCTCGGCAGATTTAGCGGCTGTTGAATTATTGGTACGCGGCTTACGGGTTGACCTCGGCTTGGCAGCGGTCTTAGGCCCAGAAGCCGCACTGCTTGCCGATTTCGGCTTGCTTGTGGATTTGGCCGTTGTTTCGCCACTCTTGCTGCTGGCAGTCTTGGCTCGGCTCGCCGCCGGCTTTCTCCTGCTGGAAGTAGTAGACTTGGGTTTGCTTGCCGGGGCTGGCGCTGCCGGTTCCGTCGTGGCTTTATCTCCGTCGATCACATCGGTGACCACCTTGCTCAATATTCGCTTCCCTGCGATAACCGCGGCAGCCAGTGCAACTTTCTTGACGATATCCTTGAAAATTCCCATACAGACTCCTATTGGCAAATAACCTGTTTAAGTTCACTACCAGGGAAGTTTGTACCTTGTTTGTTCAACTCGGCCGCCATCTCGGCTGACATATCATTGATAAGCAAACTGACACGCCCCTTTTCCTGATTGCGCACCCCTTTTTGCGCTGATCTAACCCCTTGGCGCTGCAATTGTTCGAGTAGTTTATTCGCTAAACGTTCATCCTTGAAGACCCCAAGCGAAATTGCATTGCGCCAGGGCGGCTCCTGAATGATGAAGCTCACGTCCACGCCGAGCGCCTTCAGCTCCCCCACTTTGCTTTGCGCTGCCTGCAACGAGGGCAATGGCGGGATATATACCCAATAGCGCAATGCTTCCTGCATGCTTTTCTGCTGTACCGTCGCAACCAATGAATGCTGGTTGAGTATGGCTTGCGCGCGTTGCAGCCCTTCCACGGAGAAACTGCCCCACTCGTAACAAGCATACCCCTCATCCTGCCTGGCGTCGCCGGTTTCGTCTGCCTTGGGCAATGCGTCTACCTCTTCCTGCGTCAACAGTTTGATCTTGTCGGCAGACAGCGGTTCATGTATATGCGTCTTGGATGCCGGTTGCGGATGAAACCAGCCAACGGCTATCCACAAGCCAAGATTCAATACAAGCAAACCGCCCACTATCCACTTCATGGCAATTCTCTTTCCATGTACCACAACCCCTGCAATACCAGGTTTTCCTCTAGATTGTATTCCCTTGCCAATACGTGCCTTTGCAATAATGGCAGCAAAACAACCGCGTCGCCACCGCTCAGCATGCATGGCACCACATGCCCGCAATGCTCGCTGAGCACCTGCAGCAAATTATCGACAGCCCCGGCTGACGCGTAAAGGCTGCCGCTGTAGACTCCGTCCTGCGTGTTCAAGGGAAAATCCTGGAACACCCCCAGTGCTCTTCCGATATTGGCTGCCGCATTGGCGATGCTGGTCTGCATCAGCCGCATCCCAGGCATGATGATGCCACCGATAAAACGCGCCTGCCCGGGCGAAGTTTTCTCAATCATATCAACCGTCAAAGCAGTTCCTGCATTCACTACCAGGCAACTGCGCTGATAATATTGCCAGGCCGCTATCATGGCCGCCCAACGGTCCACGCCCAGTTGCTCCGGTACCGCATAGCCATTGCTCAAGCCGCATGCCTGCATTGTGCTGGCATGCCAACGCACAGGCACGCCAAGCGGCTTGAGTTGCTGATCAAGCAGAGTGTATCGATCCGGCCCGGCCACATTGGCCACAGCAACCCGGTCACACTGTTGCCATGCAGCAGGCATGTCATCGCCATTGAGTACGCCATGCTGCAAAATCTCTCCGCTTGCGTATTGCAGCACCGCCCACTTGGTGCGCGTATTTCCCGCATCAATGGCCAGCAAATAACTCATTTAGTTCATTCCCCGCACGCTGATCTCGCCGGAAGAAAAGCGCTGGGTGCCATGCTCGTTCCGTACCAGCAATACGCCGTCATCGGCGATGCCCTCCACATTGCCATATTGTTCGCGTCCGTCCGGGAACAGCAACTTGACGGTCTCGCCCTGGAAAGCGTGATGGGATTGCCATTCCTCGCGCATGGCCGCAAAGCCTGACTGCTCGAATTCATCCAGCACCTGCGCCAAATGGTTCAACAACTGTCCAAGTATGTCGTTCGGGTTAATCTCGACAGGCAGGTGGCTCGCCATATCCGTCACCGGCTGATCGATCTGCCCGCGCGTGGCGGCGGGCAGCCTGAGATTGAGGCCTATGCCGATCACTGCCGCGCTGGGCCCGTCCATATCCCCATGCAACTCGATCAATATTCCGGCCAGCTTGCGCTCCCGAACCAGGATATCGTTGGGCCATTTCAATTGCGCACTGCGCAAACCATATTGATGCAGGGTGCGCACCAATGCCAGCCCCGCCGCCAGGCTCAAGCCGGATAACGCGGAAGCCCCCATCTGGAAGCGCCATAGCAATGAAAACGTCAGGCTGGCCCCAAAAGCAGATTGCCAACTCCGCCCGCGACGGCCGCGCCCCTTGGTTTGCAACAAGGCTGCCGCCACCGTGCCATGGGGCGCGCCAAGGGCGGCCTGCTGCATCAGATAGCTGTTCGTGGATTCGATCGAGTCGAACAATGCCAGTTTGAAACGCTGTTGCTGATTGCCCAACGCCATCAGTACGGCCTGTTCATTCAGCAAATGGAGCGGTTCCGGCAGGCGATACCCTCGCCCGCGCACGGAAAAAATTTCGACCCCCAATGCCTCCGCGGCCTGGATTGCATTCCAGACCGAGGCGCGGGTCACGGAAAACTGGCGGGCGATGTCCTCACCGGAGTGAAAACGTCCGTCTGCCAGCAACCTCAATATGGGAAATACCAAGTTATTCATTGCTGAGGCAGTATATCGCAAGCCATCGTGCTCGAATGAATATTCTGGGCACAACCATCACGTAGGACGGTCCGTTGGGACATGACACGGTGTAAAATAGGCGCAAATCAATAGCGTACTGCCACCATGTCTGAAAAAAACCCTGTTGTTCCAGCTTCCAACTTTATCCGCAATATTGTCGAGCGCGACCTTGAACAAGGCACCTATGCCAGCCGCCGCTGGGCGCGCGCGCCCGGCGATGCCGCGCATCAAGCCGCCGGCGAGCCCGATCCGGCGAAAATTCGCACCCGGTTCCCGCCGGAACCCAACGGTTACCTGCATATAGGCCATGCCAAAAGCATCTGCCTCAACTTCGGCCTGGCGCGCGACTTCGGCGGCGTATGCCATATGCGTTTCGACGACACCAACCCGGAGAAGGAAGAGCAGGAATACGTCGACAGCATCACCGACTCGGTGAAATGGCTGGGCTTCGGCTGGGATGCCTTTGGCGAATCCCACCTTTATTACGCCAGCAACTACTTCGATTTCATGTACCGCGCCGCGGAATACCTGATCGAATCGGGCAATGCCTATGTCGACCAGCAATCCGCCGAGGAAATGCGCATCAACCGCGGCACGCTGACAGAGCCCGGCAAGAACTCTCCATGGCGTGACCGCCCCGTAGCGGAGAACCTGGCCTTGTTCCGCGAAATGCGCGACGGCAAGCATGCGGACGGCAGCATGGTGCTGCGCGCCAAGATCGACATGGCCTCGCCCAACATCAACCTGCGCGACCCTGCGATTTACCGCATCAAGCGCGCGCACCACCACAACACTGGCGACAAATGGTGCATCTACCCGATGTACACCTTTGCCCATCCGCTGGAAGATGCCTACGAAGGCGTGACCCATTCCATCTGTACCCTGGAGTTCGAAGATCAGCGCCCCTTCTACGACTGGGTACTGGAAAAACTGGCCGAAGGCGGCCTGCTCGCCCACCCGTTGCCCAAGCAGTATGAGTTTGCCCGCCTCAACCTCACCTATGTCGTGCTTTCCAAGCGCAAACTGATCGAACTGGTGGAAAAGCAATTCGTCAGCGGCTGGGACGATCCCCGCCTGCCCACCCTGGTCGGCGCCCGCCGCCGCGGCTATGCGCCTGAAGGCTTCCGCCTGTTTGCGGAACGCATCGGCGTTTCCAAGGCAGACTCCTGGATCGAGTACACCATCCTCGAGGATTGCATGCGCGAAGTGCTCAATGCGTCGGCGGAACGCCGCATTGCCGTGCTCGACCCCATCAAGCTCGTGATTGACAACTATCCAGAAGGCCAGTCAGAGGATTGCCATGCCCCCAACCATCCACAAAAACCAGAACTCGGCCACCGGGTGGTGCCGCTTTCGCGCGAATTGTGGATAGAGCGCGAAGACTTCATGGAAGAGCCGGTCAAAGGCTATTTCCGTCTGTTCCCGGGCAACATGGTGCGCCTGCGCTACGGCTATGTCGTCAAATGCACAAGCTGCGAGAAGGATGCGGCTGGCAACGTCACTGTCGTGCATTGCGAATACCTGCCTGATACCAAGTCCGGCACGCCAGGCGCAGACTCCGTCAAGGTCAAGGGCAACATCCACTGGGTATCGGCAGCGCATGCCTACGCCGCCGAAGTACGCATGTACGACCGCTTGTTCAAGGAGGCCCATCCGGGCCAAGGCAAACATGAAGACGGCTCCGACCGCGACTACTTGGACGACCTCAACCCGGACTCGGTGAAAACCATCAGCGCGCAACTGGAGCCGGCATTGAAGGAGGCCCGGCCGGAAGACCGCTTCCAGTTCGAGCGCCATGGCTACTTCGTCGCGGACAGCAAGGATAGCCAGCCAGGCAAGCCGGTATTCAATCGTACCGTGACCTTGCGCGATGCCTGGCAAAAATAATATGGCATCGCCTATTCAGTCTGCCGCAACCATCCAAGCCGTCCCGCTGGATAAGGCGTTCCGCCTGCTCAACCACGGCCCCACCGTACTGGTCAGCTCTTCTTGCAACGGCCGCTCCAATGTGATGGCCGCTGCCTGGAACATGCCGCTCGACTTTAATCCATCCAGGGTTGCGATTGTCATCGACAAGAAGACCTATACGCGGGAATTGATGGAGGCCAGCGGCACATTTGCCATCAATGTGCCATGCCGCGCCCAGGCAGACATGGTCATCAAGGTTGGCTTAAGTTCAGGCAGGGAATTATTGGGAAAAACGCCTGACAACAAGGTGGCCGCCTTGAACCTGCCAACCTTCGCTGCCTCGCAGGTTGAAGCCCCGTTGCTGGAGGGGTGTGTCGCCTGGCTGGAATGCCGCATCATTCCCGAGCCGCATATCCAGCAGGCTTATGACTTGTTCCTCGCCGAAGTTGTCGCTGCCTATGCAGATAGCCGCGCATTCAGCAATGGACGCTGGCATTTTGACGGGTATGATGACTTGCGTACGCTACACCACGTCTCAGGCGGGTTTTTCTTCACGCCGGGTGAAGGCATCGCTACTCGACAAGATTGATTATTGCGGCTGTGCGCTGGCAATGGTCCAGTATTGCTTTTCCTTGTCGCGGGTCACCGAGCAACCTAGTGCAATCGGCTCATCGCCAGGCTGAATAATATGCTTGGTATGGTCTGCGGTCTGCACTCCCATGAACCAGCGATCCAGCCATACCACCATGGTCTCAGCCGCATCGCTCTTCAGCAGGATCAGCTTGCCGTCATTGGCAAGGCACTCGGAGCTGTCGTCCTCGATCAGGCCCACTTGCGCATCGCTGCCGGACTCTGCAGCATGCAAGCTGAATGCCAGACTCAACAATCCGGCGAACAAGTAAAATCGCATTTTTCCTCCGTTACTATCATGCGGCACTTGGTTGTATATGCCGTTGCAGTTGTATTACTCTACCCATTGTGTTGAGGTTTGATACGCTCGACAATCAAAGCATTGATCTGCAGTCCAGATATTCTAACCCAGCATGCGATCAACCTAGCATTGTCTAAACTGGCGTTTTCTCATCCCTTTGAGGAAGAGCCAAGAAATCCATTGCAGGCTAGGCACAATACCCTCAATCACTGGAGCAAGGATGAAAAAACGGCGCCATGCGCATAGCAAGAAAACTGGCCTGCCTCCGGGCACCCTGGTGCATACCGGGGATGTCAAGACGCCGCAGATTACGTTGACCCTGTTCCGTTATAACGCGGAACATATCGAAGAACAATCGATCAGCTCGCTGGATGAAATCCAGCCAAGCGCAGATGACAGCATCCTCTGGCTTAACGTGCATGGACTGCACGACCCTAAGCTCATGGCTGAGATAGGCCAGCGCTTCAAGCTGCACCCGCTGGTGCTTGAGGATATCCTCAATACCGATCAGCGCCCCAAAGTCGATGCCTATGACGACTACCTGTACCTGGTCACGCGCTTTTTCGCCTATGACTCGGAGCAGATGTTGGTCAACTCCGAGCAAATCAGCATCATTCTCGGCAACCGCTTTGTCCTCTCATTCCAGGAACGCCCGACGGGCTCATTTGACCCCGTGCGCGAACGTCTGCGCGCCAATAAGGGCCTGTTGCGCAAATCGGGGGCCGACGTCCTGGCCTATGCCCTGCTGGACATGATCGTGGACAAATACTTTGTCATGCTCGAACAGATCAGCGACGATTGCGAAAAGCTGGAAGACCAACTCCTGCACCGCCCCAGTGATGCAGTCCTGCAAAGCATACACAAGCTCAAGCGCGAAACCATGGACCTACGCCGGGCCGTCTGGCCATTGCGCGAAATCATCAATACATTGATCCGCAATGAGTTTGCCTTTTTCCAGGAAAACACCATCCTCTATCTGCGCGATGTCTACGACCACAGCATCCATTTCATCGAGTCCCTGGAATCGTTGCGGGATTTATTGGCAGGCATGCTGGACATCTATCTATCCAGCATCAGTAACCAAGTCAATAAAGAAGTGCGGATCCTTACGGTCGTCACCATGCTATTCATGCCGGCGACCTTGATCTCCGGCATTTTCGGCATGAATTTCGAGAGCATGCCCTTGCTTAAGGATCATTGGGGATTCTGGATTGCGATTGCCATGATGCTACTGGTGGCAGGAGGCATGGGCCTGCATTTCTGGCGCCGCCAATGGCTCAGCCGGCATTAAGCGTCATTCCGGTTTGATACGCTCAGCATACTTGGCACGTATCTTCGCGATCTTGGGCGCAGCCACTGCCAAGCAATAAGGCTGGTTCGGATGTTGGGCATAGTATTGCTGGTGATATTGCTCAGCTGCATAAAACTCGCCGCCTGCATTTACCTCTGTCACTACTGGCGCACCAAAGGTATTTTCGCTGGCGAACTTTGCCAGCAGTCGATCAAGCACAGCCTGCTGCTCGCCGCTTTGACAAAACACGGCTGAGCGATATTGTGTTCCTACGTCATGCCCTTGTCGATTCAATGTGGTCGGATCGTGCGCAAGGAAAAACACCTCGAGCAACACTTCGTAATCAATCTCCGCTGGATCAAAGACGATCTTGATCGCCTCAGCGTGCCCTGTCGTCCCAGTGCAGACCTCTTCATAAGTTGGATGCGCAACCTGGCCGCCGATATAGCCGGACACCACCTGCTTGACTCCTCGCAGCTGCGAGAACACAGGTTCGAGACACCAAAAGCACCCCCCTGCAAAAATAGCTATTGATTCAGCCACGAGATTCCCTTCCATTTATCTCAATACCGGTTCAAACGGTAAAAAGTAGCATGTTCCCGCCTCAAATCCTCGGATTGGACGCGAGGCGGATACAGGATAATGCGAGCTAGGATCCTGCAAACTATCTAGATCAGTAGAAATATTATGGCGCGTATTGCAGTTTTTAACCAGAAAGGTGGGGTAGCAAAAACCACCACGGCCCTCAACCTTGCCGCAGCATTGCAACGCACGGGCAAGGAGGCGCTGTTGATCGACATGGACCCGCAAGCGCACCTGACCCAGATTTACGGCCACCCTCCGGAAAGCGCCAAGCAAAGCTTGTTTGCATTCTATCAAGATGACAAACCGCTTTATCACCTGGAAGTCCAATGGCCTGGGCTCGGCTATCTAATTCCCTCCCACAAGGAACTGATCAAGGTTGACTCCGCCTTCGGCAAAGGCCCGGCGATACTCAACAAGCTGCGCCACGGGCTCGATATTGCAGACAAGCTGTATATGAACCGCCACACATTGATTGATTGCTGCCCTTACCTGGGCACGCTGTCGCTCAGCGCCATATTTGCCGCCGACCTCGTCATTATTCCCATCTCTTCCGACTTTCTTTCCCTCAGAGGCGCGAAGAAGGTCGGTGACACCCTGGCTGCCATCGAGCCCGTATTAAAGCGGCCGATAGAGCGCCGCTACCTACTGACCCGCTTCGACCGCAGGCGCAGCATGACATTCGAAGTACAGAAAAAAGCCAAGGAACTGTTTGGGCATAACCTGCTCGACACCGTCATTTCAGAAAATGTCGCAGTGGCAGAAAGCCCCGAGCACGGCGTTGACATATTCCGCCACCAACCCAACAGTACCGGCGCGCAAAACTACTTGGCGTTATTGATTGAATTGGCGCAGAAATGGCCAAAAGAGTAAGTTAGCTACCGCAATACTTCATATAAAGCCTACTGCAGCACCTCTAGATTTACTGCCTAAACCTAGCCCCTAAAAATCACCTGCAAAACGTCACAAGATCTTTGCGATCTCACTCAGGCCCATGAATTAAACCGACGTTTAAAAATGAAAAAGCCCGCTAGAAAACTAGCGGGCCTTTGAATAAAAGTCTGGCGGTGACCTACTTTCGCATGCGAGGTGCATACTATCATTGGCGCGGAATCGTTTCACGGCCCTGTTCGAGATGGGAAGGGGTGGTTCCAATTCGCTATGGCCGCCAGACATAAC